>CAYGRE010000054.1:0-43818 GCA_964352215.1 uncultured Bacteroidia bacterium | reverse complement strand
ATTGAAACCCTGGGGTTTCAAAGCCAAGGGTGTTGGGCGTCTCAATTGAAACCCTATTGGTTCAAAGCCAATGGGAAAGGAACAAATAGGTATTGCCAAAGGTTGTCATATCAACAACAGCATTATGAACGATACAAATCGAATAGGCCTTAATACAGAAAAAGCGAACGAATTGGCTCAGTTACTGAGTGACTTGTTAGCCAACTACTCTGTATTCTACCAGAACACCCGCGGCTACCATTGGAATATCCAGGGGGAGAAATTTTTTGAGCTCCACCTGAAGTTTGAAGAGCTCTACAACGATCTCTTCCTGAAGATCGACGAGATTGCCGAACGCGTTTTGACCCTTGGTCATGCACCAGACCACCGCTTCACAGCATACCTGGGTTCCTCGTCCATCAAGGAAAGCCCAACAGTTACCGACGGCAAGAAAGCGATCGAAGGGATTTTAGAGGCCTTCAAAATATTGATCACCAAGCAACGTAAGATTCTTGTTTTGTCGGGTGAAATCGATGATGAAGGGACCAATGCCCAAATGAGTGACTATATCCGCGAGCAGGAAAAACTGGTTTGGATGTACTCAGCCTATTTGAGAGGTTCGTGATTATTGGTCCAATGAGGGAAATGGTGGAGGGTGAAAATCCTTCCCCTAAAAGGTTGAACCTATTGCATTTCCAATTCCTCCGTCTCCCAAGGAGTAACAAAGTAGTATCAGGCCTAGCTGCAAGATTGTAACTAGCTTTTCATTGTAGTTGGAGATGAGTTTTTGAGACAAAGATTTTACCTCCCAACAATTTATCAAGCGATCTATCGCTCTTCGAACCAATTGTGCCTTTCAGAAATGGATTTGTTCCCTCAATTAGGGGCGGTCCATCATCATTATTGTTTTTAGGGGGGAGAAGTAATATCTTCATCTACCGCAAAAATTCACATTCGAGTGTCGGTCCAGGTGAATTTGATAAAGCTGGAGGATTCGAAACCTAATTTCTAAATATATGGATAAGCGTGTGTACACAAGGTGTCTTTGGTTGGTTCTATTTTTCTGCTCAATCCATGCAAAGGCCCAAACCATTCGAAATCTACCTGGATTGGATTCGATCACCATTTATGAACAATCCGGCCCCGTATTCTCCAATACATTTGGAGCGAATAGCACTGAAATGACAACCCGGCTGTCTGGGCCCTTATCGGTTAGCAACCGAGACTTCTCTGGGGCTTCTCAAGAACATTATGACGTGTTTTACTCTGATGTAAATGGGAATTTTGACATTGACGGTGATTATATTTCTATCGAATGTAGGTTTGACCAGAACTTTGCCGGAGGAGGGTTAAATCTTTCTGGGATTGAGCTTAATTTTTCCAATGCTCCATCTATTTTCGGATGTCAAGTTGGTAGTTTCGTTTCTTTGGGATCAAATGGAATCCCATCTTCAGTTGTAAATGGGGTAGATGGGAACCTTTCTACCACCACCACTATGGGAAATACCTTTGGAACGACTCAAAGACTAAGGGTAACGGTTGGAGGTTTTCCTTGTGGCAATCAAATCCCAACACTGTCCGATTGGGGTTTTATAATGCTTGGGCTGATTATCCTCTGTCTGGGAGCGCTTGCGATTTGGAAGGCGAAATTCAAATCCCAAATACACATTAATTGACATTTGAAACCTACCCCAATCTCCATGCAGAAACCTAAACCAATCACCCCATAGAAACCCTGTAGATTCCACCACATCCACGCTTGTAAATCCCATGAGAAGCAGGTAACTTACATCATCTATGACACTGCGCATTTTAACCTATTGTGTAATCACCTTCTTCTTTTCTGGTATGCTTTCGGCCCAAGTTCCAGGGAGAGTAGTATCTGATTTTTCCCCGGAAATAAAGGCAGAACAACCGGTGATTTCAGCTTTCAGGGGAATGCTAAACCAGCGGGCAATGTCCACACTGACTCTAAACCCTGAACCAAGCCCCTACTGCGCAACCGATGCCTTATTCGCCCAGCAGGTGGCACAAAACCCTTCTCTGGAGCAGGCGCAAACACAACTGGACCAGGACCTGTACATTACTCAAACCAGCGACCCGCATCAAACCAGCACTCAACATAAAACCAGCGACCCGCATCAAACCACCAACCAGCAAAGAACTGCCTCTACCGTCCTGGTTATTCCGACCGTAATCCATATTATTCACAACAATGGCCCGGAAAATATCCCCAATGCGCAAGCCATCAATGCGATTAACGAACTCAACCTGGCGCTGCGCAACCAGGGATTTTACAACCCCAGCACTGGAGCAGATGTAGAGATCGAACTCTGCCTGGCAGTCCGGGATACCAATGACATGAGCACCACCGGAATCAACCGGGTGGTCAGCCCACTTACCACTATGGTGCTCGAAACCCAGGACCTGGACTTGAAGAATCTCAGCTACTGGGATTCAAGAGACTACCTCAATATCTGGGTGGTCAATGCGATCAGTTCCCTTTATTCCGGGCCGGGAGTCGCAGGTTATTCTTCATTACCAGCCGCACACGGTGGAACCAACGATGGTTTCGTAGTCGAATACACCTATTTCGGAGCCAATCAAAATGACCATAAAGTATCGGTACACGAATTGGGGCATTACCTAGGGCTCTACCATACTTTCCAGGGCGGTTGCCCCAACAACGACTGCTTACAGGACGGAGACCGGGTCTGCGATACCCCTCCTGACGCGAGCACGGCTTCGGTAACTTGCAACGCCAATCCCAACAGTTGTACCACCGATGCGGATGACTCCTCGACCAACAATCCATTTCGCTCAATCTCCTTGGGAGGCATAGGGGATCAACCTGACCAGTTCCAGAATTATATGGACTATGGCGATTTGGCATGTGTAGACAGGTTCACAGAAGGGCAAAAAGAACGGATGCGCTTTTTTCTGCAAGGAGCAAGGGCCAGCCTCCTGCAAAGTCCGGGATGTACCCTGCCCTGTACCCAAGCCCTCACTGCTTCCTTCTCCGCGTCCACGACCAGCCCATTTGCAGGAACCTCAGTAAGCTTCACCAATACCTCCAGCAATGCCACCACCTATACCTGGAAAATCAATGGTCAAATAGCCAGTTTTTCAGCCAATCCTCAATTTCTCTTCAACACCACAGGCACCCAGACCGTGACTTTGATCGTGGAAAATGGAGGTGCCAACTGCATCGACAGTACCAGTATCCCCATTACCGTCCTTTGCCAAGCCCAGGCGGGATTTACCGCTCCAACCACCTTGGCACAAATAGGCGTTCCGCAGACATTTACCAATAACATAAATGGGGGAACTTCTTTTACCTGGTTGATAGACGGCATCCCAACTGCCTTTACAATCGACCTGAATTATACCTTTTCTGCTCCGGGAACCTATCAGGTTGAATTGGTAGCTACGAATGGCACCTGTACAGATACGGCTTCACTTTCTTATACGGTAGGGTTTTGTGCCGATCACCGCTACGACCAATGGCGGTTCGGAAACCAGGCCGGACTTGATTTCAGCAGTGGAATGCGAGTAGCGGTTGCATGTTCAATGACAACTTTTGAATCTTCAGGGGCCATGGCCGATGCACAGGGGAATCTCCTCTTTTATACCAATGGAGGAGGGGTGGGTCCCCAATCGTTTTACCAGGGGGGTGTTTGGAACCGGAACGATCAATTGATGCCCAATGGCATACTCGATTCTTCAGATGCAGGCTGCAACAGTGCTCTCCAGGGAGTGCTGACCTTGCAAGACCCTGCCAATCCCAACCGCTATTATCTGGTTACCAATTCCTGTACCGAGCTATCTTTTATCCCGGGAATGTCCTACCATATTGTTGACATGACCGCTGACAATGGCCTCGGAGATGTGGTGCTGAAAAATCAGTTGATCCGCTATACAGGAGTGGAGAATATGGCTGCAGCCGAGCATTGCAATGGATCTGACTTCTGGATCGCGACAAATAGCATGGCTGACAATGCCTTACTGGTTTTTCACCTTGGGGTAAACGGCCTGGATACGGTTCCAGTGACCAATTATCCCTTAACTTCTTTGGCATGGGGAGAATTGAAATTCTCACCTGACGGGAAGACCTTGGTGGTTTTTCGCTATGGAAACGGAGCCAGTATCATTGACCTATATGGTTTTGACAATGCTGATGGGAGTCTTGTCCACCGAGAAGCACTCTCCATCCCTTTTCTGGGTTTTGTAGGTTACGATTTTAGTCCGGACAGCCATTACCTCTTTGCCTTTGGACGCTTGGCAGGTCAGAATATTGCAGAATTGCTCCAGTTTGACCTTACGGCAACCCCGGTGGCACCAACCATTTTCTCTTCTTCCTATCCTATTCCCGGGAGCAATACCGCCAAGGGCTTCCAACTGGGACCAGATGGAAAAATCTATCAGGCATTTGACCAGTCAAGCTCGCTGGGCGTAATTGAATATCCGAACCAGGCCCAGGCTGTGCTGCAACTATCGACCGTCCCGCTTGCACCCTCAACCAATACCGTCATTGGCCTTCCCAGCATCCCTTCCGGAAGTTTTCGTACCTATTCCACTATTCTCGGAGGTCCCACTGAGGTCTGCACCGGAAGCCAGGGGGCATTTTCATTTATCTACCCGACCTGTGGAGCCAATGGAGTCGCCTGGGAATACCGGGGAGGGGGCAATCTCCTTCAGCAAACAGATTCTTCTGCCGTGGTGCAATTTGGCAGTGCCGGCACCGATACCCTGATCGCTACCCGCCTCTCAGATTGTTCCAACCAGGCCGATACCCTATTGGTCAATGTTGGTTCGGCCACACAACCCGATCTTGGGCCGGACCTGACACTTTGCATTGGACCCGCAATTCTGGATGCCGGATCAGGATACATCGCTTACAATTGGAATTCGGGGCAAGGGAGCAGTCAAACCCTGAGTGCAAGCAGCCCAGGAACCTTTTGGTGCGAAGTCACCGATTCCCTTGGCTGCATTGCCACGGATACTGTGCAAGTATTGCCATTTCCGGGCGCTCCCAGCCTGCAACTGGGGCCGGATACCACCTTGTGCGAGGGAGGCACGCTCGTCCTGCAAGCCGATTCAGGCTATGTCGCCTATCTCTGGCAGGACAACAGCACTGATCCAACCTTCACCGTCTTCCAATCCGGGACCTATATCTGCCAGGTGACCAATGCTTGTGGATTTCAGGCAACCGACACCATCACCGTTGATTTCAGTGCAGGGTCTTCTTTGAACCTGGGGCCTGATACCACTTTGTGTACCAATCAGATTACCCTGAATGCTCCCGGTGGCTTCACTTCCTATGTTTGGAATGCCGGGCAAGGGACCAGCCCAACTTTTGTTGCCAATACAGCGGGCAGCTATGTTTGTGAGGTGGTTGACCAGGCTGGCTGTCTGGAACGGGATACCATCCTGGTATTGCCAAATCCTGGGATTCAGACGCCTGATCTGGGGCAGGATACGGTCCTCTGCCCTGGAGACACGATTGCCTTAGGACCATTCAATGGGTATTTCTCCTATCTCTGGCAGAACAACAGCACCGGATCTGGATTCGTTGCCAGCAACCCCGGAATCTACTGGGTGGAAGTCAGCAATATCTGCGGTCAAGTGGAGAGTGATTCCATCGAAATAACACCTTGTGTGGGGCTGGATTGGATGAGCGGAGAAGTAAATCTGACCGTGTACCCCAATCCGAACTCAGGGGATATGGTCGTCAAGGGTAAATTTCCATTTCTGGTTGAAGATTTGCGACTCGAAATATGGGATCCTTTAGGGAAATTGGTCTATTCGCATAAGTTCGATACTCCTACAGATGCCATTGAACACCGCATCAACCGGGAAGGGCTGGCAGAAGGGGCTTACCTGCTCAGGGTGCGGTCAAAGAGGTTTTCGAGGGTGGTGGTATTGGCGGTTTTGAGGGATTGATATCACTTTCCAGAAAAATTAAGTTAGCCACCGACATCACTTTTCGGAATGCTTAAGGTAGTGATTGGCATAGAATACGATATCTTTGCAGCATGAGTTCAGGATTCAATCGATATCAACTGTCGGACCGGGTCCACGATGCCTTGGCAAAGATTGGTTTTACCCAACCCACCGCAGTTCAACACCAGGTGATCCCACTGATATTGCAGCGTCGCAATGTCATCGTGGAAGCTGCGACGGGCACCGGCAAAACTGCTGCCTACGGTTTGCCGCTGATCACACGGTTGGAACTGACCAAGCGTTCTACCCAGGTGTTGGTATTGGTACCCTCTCGTGAACTGGCCCTGCAAGTGGTCAATGCGTTGCGCTCCTTCACCACCCATGAGAAATTCCGGGCTGAAGCCATTTATGGCGGCATGTCCCTCGAAGACTCGACCCAAAAGCTCAAGTCCTCGCCCCATATCCTGGTTGCTGCACCAGGGCGTCTCAAAGATGTGCTCAGAGGCGGAAAACACGACTATTTCTGGCGGGACATCAAGTACCTGGTAATTGACGAAGCCGATAAGCTGATGGAGTCAGGCTTCCAGGAAATCCTGGACAAGCTGGTTTCCAACGTCAGGAATATGATCCAGGTAGCGCTCTTCTCAGCAACCATTTCCCAGGATGCGGAAGAACTGATAAGAGAGCGATTTTATCCCATTCGCACCATTCGCCTCAGTCCCAAAGAGGCCCTGAAGAACATCAAGTTCAACTATATCTATGTCGACAACGGCCAGAAGCAGCGGTACCTGGCAGGCATTCTGAAGGACAAGAAAATAAGACAAGCGTTGATTTTTTGTACCCAGAGAGATGAAGTATTGGACCTCGCCAATTTCCTCCGTTCGGTGGGGCGCAAAGCGGAAGCCTACCACGGTCTGCTGGATCAGATCGAACGGGCTGCCATCATGAAGCGGTTCAAGCAAAAGCAGGTGGAATTCCTGGTGGCGACTGACCTCGCAGCACGTGGACTTGACGTCGAAAGGCTCCCCGCCGTGATCAACTACAGCTTTCCCGACGACATTGAGATCTATCTCCATCGTTGTGGACGAACCGGACGCGCAGGCCAGAGAGGAAATGTATTCAACCTGGTGGCCTCCAAAAAAGAAGAGATCATCGTCCAAAGCTTCCACGCCCAATGGGGAATCGCTTTGAAATCCATGGATATGGAACCGATTGGCAAATCAATGATCAAAGAGGGAAAGGGCCGTTTGGTAAAGGCACACCTGACCCGCGGGAAGAAAGACAAGGTGGGCGCGGGGGACGTCGTCGGATTTATCACCCAGGCGGCTGAGGTCAAAGCCAAATCAATCGGAACTATCGCCGTCTATGACAGTTATATTTTGGTTGATCTGGATGAAAAGGTATTTCAGACGCTCGAAGCAATGGAAGACCTGAAGATTAAGGGAAAGACGGTAAAAGTGTCCAAGTTCAACCTCGCGGCTCAAAAACGGAAAGCAGAGTCGGTGAAGAAAGGGCAATATGGCGTGAAGGATAAGAAGGCGATGGCAAAGACCCATAAAAAGCGAAAGAAATAACGGCCGCAGCACGATGGTTTCGGTTGTATATAAATAGACATGGCAATTAATTCTGAACAACATACCAAAGCTCCTGAAGAACCGGTGAACAATAGGTACGAAGAGGCCAAAAAGATATTCTCAGCTTACCTGGACAACCGCGGGCAGCGCAAGACTCAGGAACGCTTCGCCATTTTAGAGGAAGTCTACAGCCGTACCGATCACTTCGATGTGGAATCCCTGTATGTACAGATGAAAAACAAGAACTACCGGGTTTCCAGAGCAACTGTTTACAACACCCTGGACCTGTTGATGGAGTGCGACCTGGTCAAGCGACATCAGTTCGGAACCGGGCAGGCAGTCTATGAAAAATCCTATGGCTACCGGAACCATGACCACCTCATCTGCATTGACTGTGGAAAAGTCCTTGAGTATTGTGACCCTCGGGTGGGCGAAATTCAAAGCATGATAGGGGACCTCCTCGAATTCGATATCAAGCATCATAGTCTGGTGATGTATGGCAATTGCCTGAAGGAAAATTGCGATCGAAAAAAAGAAGGTAACGAAGCAGAGGCCTGATCCCATTCAACCTAAAACAAGAGCGAAGAGCTTAATTCATGCAATACAAATACGAAGTCAATGAGAATCAGATCGGGATTTATACCCTTGAGGGAAACCTCATCGGGGAAAATGACGGGATGATTTTGACCGATAGTTTCAATGACAATATGGAGGACGGAACCCGGAATTTCGTGATGGACCTGTCTTCTTTGGAACACATCAATTCCAGCGGCTTGGGCGTATTCATTACGTTACTTACCAAAGCCAGGAGGAGAGGGGGAGAACTGTTTCTCGTCAATCCCTCTGAACACATTCGGAACCTGATGATGATCACGAAACTGAATTCTATTTTTTCAATCTATGATACGGTCGAGGAAGCATTTACTGCCTTGGAAGGCAAGTGATTCCCGGTCAAAAATACTCTATCCATGCCTGTAGACGTATTATTGGGCTTACAATGGGGTGATGAAGGCAAAGGCAAAGTTGTCGATGTTTTTACTCCCCAATACGATGTGGTTGCCCGCTTTCAAGGTGGTCCGAACGCTGGTCACACCATTGAATTCAAGGGACAAAAGCATGTCCTGCACCTGATTCCCTCAGGAATTTTCCACGAGGATTCTATTTGCTTGATCGGCAACGGAGTGGTCATCGATCCGGTGATCCTGCGCAAGGAGATCGAGAAGCTCGAAGCCGCCGGAGTGGATACCGTTTCCCGCTTGCGGATCGCTCGCCGGGCCAATTTGATCCTGCCAACCCACCGCCTGCTCGATGCGGCCAGTGAGGCCCGAAAAGGAGAGAAGAAAATCGGTTCTACCTTGAAGGGGATCGGTCCAACCTACCGGGACAAGATAGGCAGGAGCGGCATCCGGGTAGGGGACATTGACCTGGCCGACTTCTGGGAACGCTACGAAAAAGCCAAGGCCCGGCACTGCGAACTGCTCGACAATTATGACTTCACTTACGATCTCACCGCCGCTGAGGAAGGCTTCCGGGAAGCCATCGAATTCCTGAAGCGTTACGAGCGGGTGGATGCCTCTCATTTTCTGCACCATGCCCTGGATGCCGGGATGAAAGTGTTGGCTGAAGGTGCCCAGGGCACCATGCTGGACATCGACTTTGGATCCTATCCTTATGTCACCAGCTCCAATACAACCGCTGCAGGCGCATGTACTGGTCTCGGCATAGCTCCCAGTGAAATCGGGAGTGTCTATGGCATTTTCAAAGCCTACTGCACCAGAGTGGGAAGCGGCCCATTTCCCACCGAATTGTTCGGGGAAGAAGGAGAGGCACTGCGGCAGGCTGGCCATGAATTTGGTGCCACCACCGGACGGCCCCGCCGCTGTGGCTGGCTCGATCTGGTAGCGCTCAAGTTCGCGATCCGCATCAATGGCGTCACCGACCTCATCATGACCAAAGCCGACGTCCTCGACTATATGGACACCATCAGGGTGTGCACCCATTATCGCCTCAATGGAGAAGAGCATCGGGAATTGCCGTATGAACTCGATGCACCCATCGAACCACAATTCGTCGAATTCCCCGGCTGGAAAGAAGACCTGACCGGGGTACGTGAGCGCGATCAACTCCCCAAGGCAATCATGGACTATATCGAGTGGCTGCAGGAAGAATTGGCGACCCCCATCACTTTCTTGTCCGTAGGACCAGACCGGGAGCAAACCCTGGAAATGAGTGTAGGCTAAAGATGTCGACCCAAGCCTCCACGGCAATTAAGGAAAGTTTGTTGGCCTGGGCCGCAGACTTTGATTACGCTGTCTTTCTGGACAGTTGCAGCACCTCCATAGACCAATACGGAGAATATGAGTTCATCCTCGGGGTGGCGGACCGGGACACCGAAGTATGCCGGTCATGGGAAGAAATGCTTGAAAAAGTCGGAGCTGAACCCAGGCACTGGTGGTTTGGGAGCTTAAGCTACGATGCCAAAAACGAGCTGGAGCCCAAACTCTCGTCTGCCAACCCCGTGGCAATCCCTTTTCCCAATTTGGTTTTTTTTCAGGCAGAGACAGTCATCTTCCAGCGCCGTGGAGAGGACCACATTGAATCTTTCCCCAACTATTCTATCCAATTGGCGAAAGACACCCTGTTGCCTCAGGGCGCAATTCGGCTGGATGGACCCCTGAAAAGCAACTTTACCAAGGAAGAGTACCTGGAGACAGTCGAAGCTATCCGAGGTCACATCTTTGAAGGGGACAGTTACGAGATCAATCTCAGCCAGAATTTCCACACCACCGGAGAAATCGAATCGCCTGCCGCAGTTTGGCGCCGTCTGACCCAGGTTTCGCCTACCCCTTATGCTGCCTACGCCAAGTTCAGAGATACCCATTTGCTTTGTGCTTCGCCAGAACGGTTCCTGCAACTGAAAGGCGACCGCCTCATCACTCAGCCCATCAAAGGCACTGCCCCCCGGGACCCCGACCCGGAGAAAGACCGGGAACTTGTGGCCCGATTGCGAGCCTCCAGAAAAGAACAGGCGGAGAACGTGATGATTGTGGACCTCTCCCGGAATGACCTCTACCGTTCCTCGGTGGTAAATGGGGTGAGCGTCCCACGGTTGTACGAAGTGCAGAGCTTTGCCAAGGTTCACCACCTCGTATCCACTGTGGAAGCGACCAAGTCACCTCAACTCTCTGGGCTGGAAACAATCGCTAATACATTTCCCCCTGGCTCCATGACCGGTGCACCCAAATTTCGCTCCTGCGAATTAATCGATCAGTATGAACGCCACTCCCGGGGCATGTACGCCGGCTCCGTTGGGTATATCACCCCAGAGGGTGATTTTGACCTGAATGTAGTCATCCGTTCCATGATCTGGCATGCGCCTTCCCGGGTGCTGACCTACCAAATGGGAGGCGCAATTACCTGGGACTCAGACCCTGAATCTGAATACCTGGAAACCCTGGTCAAAGCACAGGCCATTCAGGAAGTATTGAAGGGTTTTTCCTATATTTAGCCCCTTAATTCGACTGTGAATCTCTGTAAATAACAATCACCAGCATGCCGAATGCCTACATTCGCGGGACAGGATTTTATGTTCCGCCCAAGGTTGTGACCAACCAGAACCTCACCGAGTGGTATGACACTTCAGATGAATGGATCACGGAGCGGTCCGGGATCAAAGAGCGCCATTGGGTAGAAGAGGGAACCGGACCTTCTGACCTCGCCGTCGAGGCCCTGAACATGGCCCTGGAAGATGCCAGTATGGAAAAGGACGACATCGACTTCGTTATCTTCGCCACCCTGAGCCCTGAGTGTTGGTTTCCCGGTTCCGGGGTCTTTCTTCAGAAGAAAATGGGACTTTCTACCATCGGCATATTGGACATTCGCCAGCAATGTACCGGTTTTGTCTATGGCATGTCCATCGCCAACCTGTACATCCAGTCGGGCATGTATAAGAATATTGCATTGATCGGTGCTGAAGTCCAGTCCACCAGCATCGACCTTACCAATGATGGTCGTACCGTCGGTGTCCTCTTCGGGGATGGTGCCGGGGTTGCCATTGTCAGTGCGAATCCCGGAGACCAACCGGGTAATATTCTAAGTACGCATTTGCATGCGGACGGCAATTATGCCGAGCAGTTATGGGTACCTGAACCCAGCTCCACCCATTACCCCAAAGTCACCGATACCAAGAACCTCCATTGTTATATGAATGGGCGTGAAGTTTTCAAACATGCCGTGACCCGTTTTCCGGAAGTGATCGTCGAAGCCTTGGAGAAAAATGGATGGGACAAGGACGAGGTCGACCTTTATATTCCCCACCAGGCCAATTTGCGTATCTCCCAGGCGGTTGCCAAGCGGTTAAATGTACCCGAGGAAAAATTCTACAGCAATATCCATAAATACGGAAATACCACCGCTGCGAGTATCCCGATTGCCCTGGCGGAAGCCATCCGGGATGGCAGCATCAAACGTGGGGATAAAGTGATTCTCGCTGCCTTCGGAGCTGGTTTTACCTGGGCCAGTGCCGCATTCATATACTGAGGAATTTCCCTTAACTTCGCTGGCATGAGCCAAGTTACGATCCGCATTGGGGGCGTCCCCGAACACTTTAACCTTCCGATCCATCTGGCAATCGAGCGAGGTGATTTCGCAGAACGGGGTATCAACCTGGAGTGGACCACTTTCAAGGGAGGAACCGGGCAGATGACCAAGGCCCTCAGAGATGGGGAAGTTGACCTGTGCATTCTGCTCACGGAAGGGATCATCACCGATATCATCCGGGGCAACAAGGCCAAGTTGATAAGTGAGTATGTCATCACCCCGCTTACCTGGGGGATTCATACCGGCGCCAACAACCCCCTGGCCCATTACGAAGATATATTTGACAAACGCTATGCCATCAGTCGCTTTGGTTCAGGATCACACCTGATGGCCATCGTTGATGCCAACAGCCAGGGGCATACCCTCACCGAAGAGCAGTTTGTCGTCATCAAGAACCTGGATGGTGCCCTGGAATCCCTGGGAGATATCAATAGCGATGTCTTCTATTGGGAAAAATATACCACCAAGCCATACGTGGATGCAGGTAAGTTGAAGAGGATAGGAGAATACCTGACCCCGTGGCCCTGCTTCATGGTCGCCGCGACCGATGAAATACTGGAGCGTGAACCTGAGAACGTGATCCGGGTATTGCGGACCATTCACGACAGCTGTGATCTGTTTATGATGCACGATGATTCCATACCGCTGGTCGCCGAAAGGTATGGGTTGCAGGTGAAGGACGCGGAGCGGTGGTTCCACAGTACAGAATGGGCCATACACGGGTGGGTAAGTGACAAAATGCTGAAAAGCGTCATCTATCACCTGGATCTTGCCGGGATTGTAGACAAGAGCCAGGAAATTCCGGAATTGATCTGGAAAAGGAAGTGATCTAAATCCAATTGAGATGAAAAATATTGTCGTGACCGGTGCAAGTACGGGCATTGGCTATTCCCTTGCCAAGATCTATTCCCAGGCAGGATACCGGGTATTTGCCAGTGTGCGAAAGCAAGCCGATGCTACTCGTTTGCAAGCGGAGTTGGGGGAAAATATCTACCCCTTGATTTTCGATGTGACCGACGTGGAAGCGGTTCAGGCCGGAGCTGAGGAAGTGAAAAGGGTTTTGCAGGGTGAGGGGTTAAACCTTCTGGTCAACAACGCTGGAATCGCGACTGCAGGACCGATGATGTTGCAACCCCTGGATGACATTCGCTTCCAGTTTGAGGTCAATGTAATCGCTCAGATCGGAGTGACCCAGGCATTTCTGCCTATGCTGGGTGCGGTTAAGAATCCGGGCTTTAAGCCAGGGCGGATTTTGATGATCAGTTCCGTAGGCGGAAAGATTGCTGCCCCATTTATGGGAGCTTATTCCGGGAGCAAACATGCCCTGGAGGGCATGTCGGAATCCATGCGACGGGAATTACAACTCTATGAGATCGATGTGATCCTGATCTGCCCCGGCGCAATCAAGACCCCTATTTGGGACAAACCTTCTGCCACCGACATGAGCGCCTTGTACGGAACCGATTATGAGCCCTCAGCAAGGAAGTTCCAGCAGTATGTCCTCAAGTCAGGCCGTGAAGGCCTTGATGCCGATTGGCTTGCCGGGAAGATTCTCAAATTGTCCGAAAAGAAGAAACCCAAGGCCAGATATACCTATGCGCCCAAGAAGTTCAGGGGATTCATCTTGCCGCGTTTACTGCCCGTGAGGGTTGTGGACCGGGCCATCCGGAAAAATCTAGGTCTATATCCCGGAGGTGAAGGTAAGGATTCTCAGGGGGGGCGATATATTTAAGACTATGCACAAACCTGCTATTTTCCCTGCTCGACTCGTCTCTGCTCTACTGGTCCCTGCTCGACTGGCCTCTGCTAGACTGGCCTCTGCTAGACTCGTCTCTGCCCAATGGGCTGCTCGACTGGTCTCTGCCCAATGGGCTGCTCGACTCGTCTCTGCTCGCTGGCTGCCCGTCCCAAACGGGCCTTCTCGCTGGATTTTTGCTTCCTGGGGGCTGATTTTATGCTTCATATTTACCATCACGGCTCCGGTTTTCGGCCAGACTCCTGACTCCGAGTATGGATTGTTATGGGAGGTAAACCACCCCGATCAGGGAAAGCCATCCTATCTCTTTGGCACCATGCACGTCATGGACGAGAACATCTTCAACCTTCCCGACAGCGTATTTATCGGTATTGAAGCCTGTGATGGATTTGCCACCGAGGTCGCATTTGATGAAGCCATGAATGAGGTGGTCTCCTGGTACATCGAACGTGCCGACGAAATCGAGGGAAAGCGGAGGTCTGCGAATTTAGAACGTCGCCTGAAAAGTTTACTGGGAGACAGCAAAAAGGGGGGAGATCCACTGGCCCTGTTTCAAGACATGGGTGAAAATTACCAGGCTGGCAAAGATCAATCTACTTTTTTGGATGCATGGCTTTACCGGATTGCACGGGATGGCGGAAAGGTTGTCGGTGGGGTGGAGGACATGGAATCCCAGATGGTCCTTTTGTTGGATGAAGACAACCTCTTTGGTGGAGGAAGTGGAAGGGTAGGAATAGACTTTCTGAAAGCGGCCTACATCAAAGGTGACCTCAAGGCCATCCAGGCTTTTCTGGAAAGTGATGAAGTCAGCGACGGGTTTCGGGACCAGGTGCTGACCGAAAGAAATTATGGGATGGCGGAGCGTGCGGACAGCCTGATTGGGGAACGCCCTACTTTTGTAGCCGTTGGGGCAGCGCATTTACCCGGAAAAGAAGGCGTGATTGAATTGATGCGGAACCGGGGATACCAACTGCGGAGAATGGAAGCGACCTACACGGGAATGGCAGATGATTTCAAGAACCTTCCCTTCAAGCCCATCTGGCAGACCTTTGAAGATTCAGACATGGGCATACGGGTGGAGGTCCCCGCAAAGCCATTTCCCGTGAGTGTGATGGACCTGACCACCATGCAGTTCGGTATGGACCTGCCAGGTGGATTTTTCTATGCCTTTTACCGCCTCCAACTCCCCGTCTATCTGGGCGAAAGCGAACGGGCTGCGACCATTACCGAAGTAGTGTCTGCCATGGGCAATGAAATCAAAGAACGGAAGGCTGTGGTCATAGGAGACTTCGAAGGAGAAGAAATCTATGCGGCAGCCCAGGACTTTGACTTCAGGGTTCGGGTATTGTTCGATGGAAAAAGTATGCTCTTCATGCTCGCGGGGATTTCTGAAGAGATGGTGAGAAGCGAAGTCGCAGACCGTTTTATGGAAAGCGTGGAGACCTTTGTTCCCCCAAGTATCTTCTCCCGGAAGTGGGAGCAGCAGGAATTCGAGACAACTAGTTTCTCAGTAAAATTTCCCGGCAAACCTGTCTATGTCTATGATCCGGGATACGCCGATGAGAACGGAGACGAGATTGAATTCCACAGCTATCTCTATGACATGGAGGACAAGTTCCATAACCAGTATGTCATGGTCAGGGTCTCGGATACGGATCCACTCACCAATGGATTGCCTGACTCATCCTGGACCTATGAGATCGCTTCTGAATTTGCGGATGTTGCTGCGGAAGACCTCGAGGTGAAGTCAGTCACCCGAAACGGTATTCAGGGTTGGGAAACCCGCGGCCAGGCCGATGGATATACCTTGCATTTCCGGCAGGTGAACCGGGGATTTCGATCCTACCTTTTGTTGCTTTCGGCACTTGAGGAGGATTCGCTTGGCTCACGGGTCAACTTATTCTTTGACAGTTTTGAATTCGAGCCAATGCCTGCGCCCTATTTGGGGGTTCGCTTCGAAGCAGAGAATTTTAAGGTCTCTTTGCCCGAAGAGCCCAGAGAGGGAAGTAGTTGGGCATATATCTTTATGGATGGTGCTGAAGGGGTGAACACCTGGGGGGTAAGAGATCAGAGTTCTGCGACCGGGTTTTTGATAGAGAGTTATGAGTTGTCGACTTATTTCAGAACCGATCACCCGGATTCTCTATTGAGGCACTACCAGGGAGACTTTGGGGATGATTTTGAAGAATTAGAGAATTCCTTTTCCGAGGAAAGGGGAATGCTGGTCGCAGACCGCAGGCTGGAACAGAAGGGGGGAGGGATCAAAGTTTTTCAACGCCATTACCTTGATTCCACCCATGTCCGGGAGTTCAGCATCCGGGTAGCAGGAGATGTCGAAAACCTGAATTTTGTAAAAGCTTTCTACCAATCACTGGAAATCGAACCGGAAGGGGACTATACGTACTTTAAAGCGGGCAAAGCCAGGGAGATTCTCCAGACACTTTCCGAAGATGGTGAAGGGGCGGAAGCCGCCGCGAACAGTATTTGGCGGTACAATCCCCTTCCGGAGGAGGAAAAACTATTCATGGACTTTATGTCTGACCATCCGGAGATATCCCCTCGTATTTTAGGAAGCGTAGGTCAGTTGATTGCAGGCTTCGACAATCCCAAATCCGATGCATTTCTATTCGATAATTTTGCCTTGCTGAACCGGGACCCTGATGCCCAATCTGAGATCATTTCTATGATGTATGGATCCGAAAGGGCAGAAGCCAGGAAATTGGGTGCTCAACTGTTCGCCGAATACCAGCCAGTAGCTTTGGATGAAATTGTGGTTGACGAGATGATCGGCGCTATCATCTTTTCTGATTCATCTTCCTTCTGGAAAGAGGACAATCTGAGGTTGTTGACCAGCAAAGGGGCTTATTTCCATGCATTGACTTACGAACTTTTCTACCATATCGCTTTGGAAGATTGGGAACCCGAGGAAGTCAGGGAAGCACTGGATATTCAATTGGGCCTGGCCCATGAAATCATTGACAAGGGGCTTGCCGGAGGGGATGATGCTCAGTATTACCACCGGGCCTTTGAAAATCTGAGCAACTGTTTTGAATATGTGAAGTGGGGAAATAAAGAGGCTGATTTTTCACGCAGGATGTTTGACATGGCGGAGATGTCCTTTCAGGTCAGGTGCGCGATCAAATTGCTGGAGCATCAGGAGGAGGTCGAAAAAGACCGGCTGGTGGGTTTTGCCAGCAACCGGGAGTATGGATTCCCCTTATTAGAGTACCTGGTAGGGGAGGGAAAACGAAAACTGATACCGGGGAAATATTTCAAGCAGAAATTGGCAGCAGAGATGTCCCTTCGGAACCGGATTGGTGCTGACTCAGATTACGGGTGGGGTGCCGTCAATGATTTGGAATTGCTCCAAAAGGAAAAGTTGTACTGGAAAGGCATCTCGGCCAACCTCTATGTATACAAGGTAATGTTGGAGGGGGAATCGGACTGGATGGTTGGATTTTCCGGTCCATTTTTTGCCGATAAAGATGTCGCCTGGCCCACCCAGGAGCTGACTGGTTTGTCCTATCGGGTCTACGATGAAAGCCGTTTGAAAAGGCTGATCACCGATTGGATCAGGACGGATGGAGACCTTTGAGAATCATCTTCTTAATGCTGTCTTTTCAGGCCAAACAATTGTTAGGGTCCATAGTTGGTATGGTGTAGTGGAATTTCCTAATTTTGCACTTCGAAATAGAAACAGAAACAATTCGACATGACTGAAACACTCAATTACAAAGTCAAAGATATTAACCTCGCCGCCTGGGGCCGCAAGGAGATTCGTTTGGCAGAAGCTGAAATGCCTGGCCTGATGTCTATTCGGGAAGAGTACCGGGATTCACAGCCACTTGCAGGTGCACGCATCGCCGGATGTCTTCACATGACGATCCAGACCGCCGTCTTGATTGAAACCTTGATTGAGCTTGGTGCTGAAGTCACCTGGTCTTCATGCAATATATTCTCTACTCAGGATCACGCTGCAGCTGCTATCGCTGAAGCTGGCATCTCTGTTTACGCCTGGAAAGGTATGTCTGAGCCTGAATTTGATTGGTGCATCGAACAAACTCTTTTCTTTGGTGAAGACCGTAAGCCTTTGAATATGATCCTCGACGATGGTGGTGATCTCACCAACATGGTCCTTGATAAATACCCGGAACTGGTTCCCGGTATCCGTGGCCTTTCCGAAGAAACCACCACTGGTGTTCACCGTCTGTATGAGCGTCAAAAGGCTGGTACCTTGCCTATGCCTGCAATCAACATCAACGACTCAGTTACCAAGTCGAAGTTTGACAACAAGTATGGCTGCCGTGAGTCTCTCGTAGATGCGATCCGTCGTGCTACCGATGTGATGATGGCCGGTAAAGTTGCCGTAGTTGCTGGATTTGGTGACGTAGGCAAAGGTTCTGCTGAATCCCTCCGTGGTGCCGGTGCCCGTGTAATCGTTACTGAGATCGATCCCATCTGTGCGCTGCAAGCTGCTATGGAAGGGTTTGAAGTCAAAACGATGGAAGATGCTGCTCCTCGCGCTGATATCATCGTTACTGCTACTGGTAACTGCAACGTTATCGATGCCAAGCACTTTGAAAACATGAAGGACAAGGCGATCGTTTGTAATATCGGTCACTTCGACAATGAGATCAATATGGCCTGGCTGAACGAAAAGTATGGCCACACCAAAGACACCATCAAGCCTCAGGTTGACTTGTACAATATCAATGGCAGCGATGTGATTGTATTGGCTGAAGGCCGCCTGGTCAACCTTGGTTGTGCTACGGGGCACCCCAGCTTCGTGATGTCGAACTCCTTCACCAACCAGACCCTGGCCCAGATTGAGTTGTGGAACCACCACGAGAAGTACGAAAACAAGGTATACACTTTGCCCAAGCACCTCGACGAAAAAGTGGCCCGTCTCCACCTGAGCAAAGTCGGTGCTGACCTGGAAGTTCTTTCCGAACAGCAGGCAGCTTATATCAACGTTCCGGTCGAAGGCCCTTACAAGCCCGATTACTACCGTTACTAAGATTAAGCAGTACCCTATACTGAGAGGAAGGCTTTACCAGCCAACTCTCTCCCAAAACAGAAACGGTCTCCTCATTGCGAAGAGACCGTTTTCTTTCCGCGATCATTTGCCAGTTACCAGTGGCTTTGCGAACCATTGAGAAGTAGGAGTTGAACCGGGTGGTCTCGTTTTGCAGTACGACCTTTGCCCGGGCGATTTCGTTTTGAATGTCCAGGGACAAGATGTGAAGTTCCCGTTTGGATCCTCCTATTTTACCTGCCTTGGCCATGCCAATATAGTCTTCCTGGCTGAATGCCATGAGAACATAGTATTGGTTTCCTGGAGCCAAAGCATATCTCCATTTGTCAGCTTGGTACAAAGGGAGCCTGAAACGAATCACCGTCCCTGAACCGATTTCCCAGCCGCTGATTTCATCTGACCAGGGTTTTCCTCCCAGGGAGGCAATGGTCTGGTGGTTTCCGGGAGCGACAATGAACCGATCGCTGACTTCAGCAGTTCCATTGATCACCCTACCCATCAGAAGATGGGTTCCTTGTAAGCCGGAACGGCGGTTGAAGCCAATAGCCAGCCATCCATTCCGAGGTGAAGACATTTCCAACAGGATATTAGCTCCCTCAATCCGCCAATTCAGGACCATACCATTGCGTTTGACGGTATTTCCACCTGGGCATTCGAATTCTTCCAGCTCACTTTTTCCTTTTCGTGCTCCATTTCCATCATTAGCAGGTAAATAGAGGGAGGCCAACAGGACCAGAGCAAGAGTTGTAAAACGCAATTCTATTGAATAATTCAAGAGGAGAGGTAAAATATATTGTGGCGAAGTGTCGGCTTCGCAAATATTACCCCCTATTGGTAGCACTTATTTTTAGTAACTTCATCCGACAATAAGGATCATTACATGAAAAGAAATCTACTCATTCTCCTGTTCGGGCTCCTCGTAAGCCCCACTTTTGGGCAATCCCTGACCTTGCTTAACGAAGTCCAGTTTGGCTTTATCACCAATGGACTTGGTGATGTGGGCTCCTCCGACTGCTGGGGATGGGTCGCTCCGGATGGTACAGACTATGCCATCATTGGCAATTACAATAACGTCTCTTTTGTCCGGGCAGTGGATGGTCAAATCTGCGATTCCATTCCCGCGGCATCACTTCAGGATGGATATTACCACCGCGATATGGTAGTGATGGGGAACTATTGCTATGCGGTTTCTGAGATGGCCGGGGTCAACCAGGGATTGATGATTTTTGACCTTACTCCACTTCCTGATTCGGTTCGTTTTGTCGGTGCCTGGGACAACGGCGGACAATTGATCAAGTCTCACAACCTTGATATTGACACAGCAACTTCACATTTGTACATAGAGGGTGACGGAAACCAAGGAGTGGATATTGTAAGTATCGCCGACCCGGAGAACCCCGTCAAAGTAGGATTCATTTTTGTCCCTGGTGTACATGATGTTTATGCCCGGAACGATACGGTTTGGGTTGCTGAAGGATATTCTCCAGCGTACTCCATCTATGACTGTACCGACAAGGGGAATCCTGTACTCTTGGGAAGGACTACCAATAACTCCTTTGGCTATTGTCACAATATCTGGCCCAGTGACGATGGTAAGTATTTCTTCACGACTGAAGAAACTGCTTTTAAAACTGTTAAAGTATGGGATGCTACCGATATGAACAATATCACCCAGTTGGGCAACTACTTGGGCAGCAACAATTTGGCGCATAATGTGCACGTCATGGGGAAATACCTGTTCATTTCCCATTATACTTCCGGTGTTACAGTTGTCGATTGGTCCAATCCAAGTCTGCCAGTGGAAGTAGCTGCTTTCGATTCTTACCCTCAGAATGACATTGCTGATTTCTATGGTTGCTGGGGAACATTTCCCTTTACCAACGACGACTATGTTTATGTCTCCAATTTTGAAGGAAAGTTGTTCATTCTGAAATGGGACGCCCTGGGGGTAGGCCTGGAGGAAGAATTAAATGCTGAAATTGGCCTGCCTTATCCCTCTGTCTTTGCCCATGCGACCAGCATCCCTTTCCAACTGGATGGGGCTGATCATGTTCGGATTGTGGCCTATGACCAGTCTGGTCGTCAGGTCGCAGAGATTCTGAATACTGACTTGGCAGCTGGTTCTTATGTTCAGTCCTGGCGGGCCGATGGCCTTTCGGCAGGAGTGTACTTGCTGGAATTGCAGACCGGTGACCAGCATCAGACTTTCCGGGTGGTAAAGCAATAATCACATAAGGCTAAAGGCAACCTTTCAACAGTGGCCGTGTAAAACAAAGAGGCCGTCTGATAGGAAACTGTTTTTCAACAACCTCTTATCGGACAGCCTCTTACTCATTCAATCCTAAAACCTATTTCTTATCTGCTCAGAACGCGGAATGAAGTCCTGCGATTGGCAGCATGCTGACGATCGTCACAGTTGACACCGTCTTTGCAGTTATTGGTCAGGCGGGTTTCACCATAGCCTTTGGCAACGAGGCGACCACGGGTGATCCCTTTTGAGACCAGGTAATCGACGACAGATTGGGCGCGACGTTGTGACAGGGAGCGGTTGCTTTCAGAACTTCCACGGCTATCGGTATGCGATTGAATCTCGATATTGATCAGGGGATCTCCGACCATCATAGAGTAAAGCTTTTCATCGATGATCCGGCGTGATTCGCTGGTCAATTCTGCACTTCCGGTAGCGTAATAGATAGGGAGGAGGGCACCTTCTTCGTCCACAAAGTCACAGTTCATTTCACGCCATACCGTCAATCCACCTTTTTGCTGGAGAACTTTGATCTTTACGTCGGTGTATTCAGCAGGAACGTTGATCTGTTTTGTGGTTGCGTCAGAAACAAGTACCTGGCGGCTGACCGTTTCGTATTTGGCAGGGATAACGATCTTTTTGGTAGATGCCGGCACGTCGATGACCTGGCGCTTGATCACCCTGGTTTTTTGATTGACAGGGGTCACATCGGTCGTTTCATCCTTTACCTTTTTTACCGTAGGTACATTTTCATACTTAGCAGGATATTCTTTCCAGCAGACAATGCGGCAATCCATAGGATTGTCAGATTCGCAGTCAGGAGCACGGTCACCCATTTCCCAACGACCGATCTTTGGTTCGGTTTCTACCACTTCACTGGCGTCTGCAAAAGAGGAAGCAACAATTTTCAGATCGCTGCGGCCTTCTTCGATCACCACTGTCTCCTCAACGGTCCGATAAGTAGCTGGAATGTACTCATAGCGTTCCGTGGCTTCTTTGACCGTTAAGGTCTCAACAACTGTTTTGTAAACGGCTGGAACGGTTTCCAGTTTGGTCCAGGCTGGTTTAACCATGACCCTTACTGTACTGTCTCCATAGACATCAGGCGTGACACATTTGACATAACACTTGTTTCCAACTGGGTTCGATGGCAATCCATCTCCGGTTTGGGCTTTGGTCAATGTAAAGATGCTGGTGGCGAATCCTATCAGCAGCAGAGTAGTTTTAAAGTTCATAGTGGCTTTAAATAATTCGGATAATCAGAGCTGTAATCTTTAAGTGCTCCTTTGGTTTGCTTCAAATAGACCACAATAGTTTGGAGATAGGATTGCTTATTCTATGAAGTTAGATTCTGACTGGATGAATGAACCTTACCGGATGACCCTCACCGGATGAATAATCTGATTTTGTCGAAGGTACTTATTCACTTACGGCTGATTGGCCCTTCCCTGGCTTAGGAGCATCTTTGAGCAAATCATCAAGATCGGTCACTCCACCAGCAAGGATAAATTTCATCAATTCAGCCGGGTCGACATTGGGCAAAGGTGTCACCAGGTGGGAGGGAACCACATACAGATTTCCGGAAAATGAATAAGACATTGGAATGTACACCGTTACCTTCTTCGAAAATCCATTGCCCAGTTTTGCCAGGTCTTCGGTAGTCAAAAATCCAAAGCGTTCCAATTGGGTCTCTTCAATCAGATTGACCAGCACAGGCTGAGAAAACCGACGTTGATCCCCGACAAAGGCTTTGATCAGGTCTTTGATAGAAGTATAGACAAATTTGACGAGCGGAGTTCTCGTAATAACATTTTCAAAAGCATTGAACAGTGGACGGAGAATGAGGAATTTGGTGGCAAACCCTACGACCAGAAGTCCAGCGATAACCATTCCGATCGTGATCCAGACACTGCCAAACAGTTCATAGTCGCGTACCAGGCTCCAAATATAAACTCCGGTCAAAACAACTGCTACCAGAGGTACCACTACGATGATACCCCTTAAAAAATAGGTGAGGAATAAGTTAAATATCTTTTTCAGGACCTTCATGTGCTTTTAATAATGCTTCCAGGCGTGGCAGCAGATCGGGTAATTTTCGCAGGGCTGCCTCTTTTTGCAGGAATGACCGGGCATTGTCTGCGATCATCCCCCCGTATGACTTACCACCTTCCAGAGACGACATGACTCCGGTTTTGCCCAGCAAGTTAGCACCTTTTCCGATGGTAAGGTCCTGAACAATTCCAGCTTGCCCCCAGATGCTGACATCGTCTTCAATCGTCACCACCCCGGCGATACCCACCTGGGCTGCAATCAGGCAGCGCTTGCCAATCACCGTATCATGCCCTACCTGCACCAGGTTGTCCAGTTTGGTGTGATCACCAATCGAGGTAACCGCAGTTACACCACGGTCAATGGTACATCCTGCACCAATATCAACCCAATCCCCAAGGTGGGTGCGCCCCACACTCAGCATTTTGTCACGGCCATAAGACCGCTTTTTATAATAAAAAGCTTCGCTACCGATCACCGCGCCGGCATTGATGGTGCAATGGCTGCCGATGTCCGTATGGGAATAGATGGTCACGTTGGGGTGAATGATGGTATAGGCACCAATCGTGACATCTGAACCGATCACTGAATTGTGGCCTACCTGTACCCCGATGCCGAGGTTGACCTCTTCTCCCAGAATAACATTTTGCCCCAGAGTGACATCCTGAAACAGGTATTCAGCAGCTGTATCCTGAGGTTGCTGAGGTTGAAAATGATCAGATAAGCGGTTGAAGTCGCGGAATGGATCGTCACTTACGAGCAGGCCTTTGCCGGTTGGAGGAGTGACTTCCTGATCAATGAGGATAGTAGTAGCCGCGGAGTTCAGGGCTTTGTCATAATATTTGTGGTAGTCGACAAAGCACAAATCTCCCGGTTCTACCCGGTGAATCTCGTTCAGTCCCAAAACCAGGTGGTCTGGACTTCCTACAAACTTGCATCCGAGCAGTTGAGCAGCTTCATCGAGGCGAATGGGAGTCTTGAACTTCATATTTTCCGAATATGTGGCAAAAATAGAAATGTTGGCATTGTAGCCCAACCTTATTTCTTTCAGGAACGGATTTAATTGGATTCCTGAAACTTCTGACAACCAGTTACGTTTAATATAATAAGTGTCACTATGACACAAACGCCTTAGGATTGATCGCGCTTTTTTAACAACTGTTAACTAAAAACCATCCATTGATCGAAAAACAAAAACTGCGGGGTGGATGCCTGCGTAATTTTAGTCGGCATGCATCATAAGAGGTGCTGCTGTCTGTATAAATGAAAGGAATATTCAAAATGAACAGCCAAACGTGGCATGGGCTCCTGCTCAAACACCTGGGCAAAGCTGTAATAGCCACTGACATTGAAGGAAAGGTGATATTTCTAAACGAATCTGCAAGCAAGCTCATCGGGATATCCGAGAGCAACGCAAAGGGCCTTCTTTTAAGGAACCTGATGAAATTTCAAGACGAAAAAGACGGGCATGAAGTATTGCTTCCCATGAAGCAAGTAATGCAAAACAATACCCTGCATACCATTGACCAAAGTTTATTGATGGTGGATGGTTCTGGGAAGATCAGACAGGTGACCTATACTATTTCACCATTGCAGGATGAATCCAAAGTAACGGTTGGAGCAATTCTGGTACTGTGTGAGCAGCGCTTCAATCTGACAGATTTCGAAAAGTCGAAGGGGCGGAAGAAAAATGCAATCCCTGATTACTTCTTTGTAAAGAAGGATGGAAATTTTGTGAAGGTATTGGCCAAGGAAGTCCTCTATATCGAAGCCATGGAGAATTACGCTTTGATGGTGACGGAAAATGAGCGTTTTACCCTGCATACTACCCTGAAGAAGTTAGAGCTTAAGCTCTTGCCGATGGGATTTTCCCGCGTACACCGATCTTATGTGGTGCCCCTGAGAAGGATAGAGATGATTGAGGACAATCACCTCAAAATCGGTGAAAATGAAATCCCCATAGGTAAATCATTCCGGTCTGCCCTGATGGACCAACTTTATTTCGTTTAACGATTTAGGAGTGATTCTTAAGAAGTCAGATTTTGTTTATCAGGAAATACTGCAAATTCACGGAATAGATTGGGCCATTGATCAAAAAAGCTCCTGCTGCTCAATGATTTATACGCACCTTTGATGCAGAAAATAAGAATAGATAGCCCTATACAGGTTAAGATATAAAGATGGTAAACGGTTTGATGATTTGATTTACCACAGAGATAGTTAAGGTGAATATAGGTTTGATTTTAGTTGGTTAAGTTGGTAATGGGACGCTTCGTGGTTGGGGCGTCCCCTTCTTATTGAGGAAATAAATTCCAGGGCCATGCATTGCGTGGCCCTGCTTTTATTTCCACCCTTTCATCTTTCCGTACCGGATGCTGAAAACTCAGGCCCATCGCCCGCAATGCAATCGATTTGTCAGGTAAAAAGTCCGTGTCCGCATACTTAACATCTCCTACAATCCCACACCCTAAGCTGGCCAATTGGACCCTGATTTGGTGCTTTCTACCCGTCTGCGGAATGACTTCCAACAATGCCAGGCCCTTGCTTTGCTTTAACAACTGGTAATCCAGCCTGGCCAGTTTACGCTCTGGTCCTGACTTCTGGTAGGCACGCGCTATGTTTTTTCCGGGTACCATCCCTAAATAGTGCTCTAATTGACCATAAGGTTGGCCGGGAGCAGCAATGACCACGGCCTGGTACACCTTCTGAATCTTTCGGTCCCGAAATAGGGCTGACATTCTGGCTGCTGCCTTGGAGGTTCTGGCAAACACCATCACCCCACCGACCGGCCGGTCCAATCTATGTAAAAGCCCACAAAAGACATTGCCTGGCTTGTTATATTTCTCTCTGATGTATTCGGTGGTCCATTCCAATGCAGATAAATCCCCGCTCTCGTCCCCTTGGGAAGGCATGCAATGCGGTTTATCGATCGCGATCAGGTGGTTGTCTTCGTACAAGACCTTAGGTTCCATGGTATGCCTTCGAGGTGAGTGGAACTCAATCAATAGCTTTCCTCTTCATTGGGGAAGTCTCCTGACTTGACATCTTTGATATAATTTTCAAAAGCCTCTTTCATGATATCATGAAGATTGGCATAGCGGCGGAGAAATCTGGGCGAGAATTCCTTGTTAATGCCGAGCATATCGTGGGTAACAAGGACTTGTCCGTCACAGCCAGGACCTGCTCCGATGCCGATTACCGGGATACTGAGAGATTTAGAGACCTCCGCGGCCAGGTCAGCTGGGACTTTCTCCAG
Organism: uncultured Bacteroidia bacterium; assembly: GCA_964352215.1. Taxonomy (GTDB): domain Bacteria; phylum Bacteroidota; class Bacteroidia; order J057; family JADKCL01; genus CAWUKT01. The sequence goes on along the minus strand of CAYGRE010000054.1, from coordinate 17,379 downwards.
AATCAGGGCAAAGCAACCCGTCTCTTCCAGCAACAATGCGTCTTTCTTCAGCTGCTCCGCTTCTTCATCCTGGGTGGCCCGCACCGCATAAGTTCCAAACTTATAGATCGATTGAGGGGTCAGTCCCAAATGTCCCATCACCGGGATTCCAGCACTAAGGATCCGCTTGACCGATTCAATGATGAAAGCGCCTCCCTCCATTTTTACAGCATGGCCTCCGGATTCCTTCATGATTCGGATCGCACTCTCTAGGGCAATTTTGCTGTTCCCCTGGTAAGAACCGAAAGGAAGGTCTACCACGACCAGGGCCCGGTTCACCCCGCGGATCACAGCGGACGCATGATCGATCATCTGGTTCAGCGTGATCGGCAAAGTTGTCTCATGCCCGTGAATGACATTGGAGGCAGAGTCTCCCACCAGAATAATGTCTACCCCAGCTTGGTCGATGATTTCTGCAAATGAATAATCATAAGCGGTAAGCATCGAAATCCTTTCCCCGTTCTGCTTCATATTCCACAGCCGACGGGTAGTAAGTTTCTTGTAATTCTTCTTTTTTGATGGTCCTGATTCGGTAGACATAATTGATGACCCGCTGTTTTATTGTCCGAGAAGGTATAATTTCAAATATCGGTTTTTATTTGGGATGTGAAAATGAATGACGGGTTATTCTTATAAGGAGGCCTTTTTGAAGTGGTTAATTCCCCGCTTTGGGATACCCACCTTAATTGTCAGTCCCAAAATGCTCAATTAATAGGTCGCTAAAAGGACAGGTGAAATAAATACATCGGCCTTGCTCAGGAAATTTTGTTAATTTTCCATCGATGAAATTCAATCTGTCCAAGGGATACCCCACTTTTTTCGTATTCGCGGCCCTTTTTATAGGGTTTTTGGATTCAGGCTGTAGCACAGACTTTGATGTCAATGCACCAGCCAAAGAAATTCGAGCTGTATATTCTATTCTGAAACCTGCGGATTCAGTCCAGTATGTCAGGGTTTCAACTGCTTTTCAGGTTGAGGGTGATGCCTTGCAGTATGCGGCTGAGCGGGACCTTTCTCTTTCTGGTCTGAGTATCAGGATGACCGGAGATGGGCAGACCTGGATCGCCGAAGAGGTAAATAGTATTCCTAAGGATACCGGCATCTTTATTCCCAATGAATTCGTCTATAAATTCATCACTGATGGAAGTGGTGCAGGTCGCGATACTTTGAAGCCTGATACCCGCTATACCCTGGAGATTGGCACTTCCGACCGTCCCGACTATATCCGGGGGGAGACTGTAACCCCTGCGGAGCCACGTATCAAGGGAGATCTTTCACTGGTTGCAGCGGCTGGACAATCCCGGTGTTTGCCCCGCCTCTTTCTGGATCGGAGATTCAATCTGTTTTGGAGCCGTGCGGACAATCCCAATGTTAATTTCGAAGTCAGGGTGTACTTCACCTTCGAAAAAGACGGCATCTCTCGAGACCTCCAATGGGGGCCGACCAACCTGTTCAACGAGAACAAACGTTGTACAGAAGGCTCTGCCAATGTATGTTATCAATTTGCAGAGAAGGAACTGCTCGGCTTTTTCTTCAGCTCCATGCCCGTAGATGGGTCTGAATACACTTATGTGACTGCCGATTCCTGTGTACCCAATCTCTCTTTGCTGGATCAACTCCCGAGGTCACTGAGCTTTGAGGTCACCGCAGTAGATGAATTCCTCAGCAATTATATGACGGTCAACGATCCGCGGTTCACAGACTTGACCGGTGCAAAACCTGAATACACCAATCTGAGTGGAAACATTGAAGTGGTCGGAGTATTTGGCTCCATCAATACTTCTATTCGTTATGCCATCATGCGCGAGTGCAGTGAGGCACTGTTAGGGTTAAATGACCGCAATTTGCCTGCTGGATGCGAATGGTAAAATATCGCAGGTCTTTTTAGTATATTATATCCATGTTGCGTTATCTCATCGGTGCAATTCTGTTGTTCCTGATCGGGTGTACACCTGAAGTTGAAGTGTATGCACCGGATCGGGAAACGCATATTGTATGGTGTATTCTGGATGCGCAAAAAGACAGCCAATATGTTAAGATTACCCGCGCTTTTCAATCTGATGGGGATGGCCTCGCCTACGCTGACGAGGAAGACTTCAGTTTGGCTGATTTGCAGGTGACTCTGGATGGAAATGGCCAGACTTATGAGGCGGAATTGGAGGTTATACAGCGAGAACCAGGACTCTTTCAGCAAACCCATACGCTCTACCGTTTCAATACAGCTGGTGCTAATCGCCTGGAGGGCGGAAGGAGGTATTTCCTGAGCATTCGAAAACCGGATAACCCTGATTTCTTGCTTACATCCTGGACAGACATCCCTACCCAGCCCCAAATGATCCAGCCTTCGCAACCCGTATACAATATGGATCAGGGGACCTATCAATTACCTCTGCTGGATTTCGAAGATGAATATGTGATGTTTTCCAAAGACAATACCGGGGAAGGATTCGAAGCCAGGGTGTATGTCGATTACCTGCAAAATGGAGAATTGAAAACGGTCCAATGGGGTCCATTGCCAATTTCAACAGAACCAAGAGGTTGCGAAGCCAATCTTGACCGGGGCTTGATGTGTCTCAAGATTCCCGGGGGCGCCATAGGAAACACGCTGATACGGGATATTGATCCGAGCCTGGGACCTGTATTTCATTACGATACTTCGCGGGTAGCAACCAGCATAGATGCACTGAGCGATCTGGCCCGGGTTGAATTTACTGCGGTTGATTGCTTCCTGACCAGGTACTTATTTGTTAACAATTCCTTTGGATTTGGGCTAAACCTGCTGCTGGACAAGCCGGAATTGAACAATATCGTTGGAGCTGACGCTGGGGTCTTTGGGTCGATCAACAGGTCTACCAGATTCATTGTCCTGGATCAATGTACCAAGTTCAGGGTTGGTTTTACCGCTAGTGCACCTTCCTATTGTGATTGACCGGGTGCCGCCACCTTCCCAACCTGTATTTCCTTCCTAAAATGTATCGCCTTCCCACCTGTTATCGCCTTTCCCAAATGTGATAGGTGACACCTTCCTGAAGTATGAGTGACACATTGACAGTCCCCCTGGCCCAATACGCATATATTCCAGACATTCCGACCTGTTTGTCATGCCTATTTCCTGCTGGCACCATCCTTGTTAAAGAAGGAGTAAATAAAAATCAATAATTATGGCAGGTTCCCAAGAATTCTTTAACGATATCAAGTCCGAAGTAAAGGACCTGGGATCGAAGATGAACAAATTGTTTGATGAAGTTGTGCGTGGAAAAGGCACCAAATCAGGTCTTGAAATCAGCGCTGACATGTACGAAACGCCTTCAGCGATAGTATATGAAATTGATATTCCTGGTATTGACAAGAGTCAGGTAGCTGTCCAAATCCGTGACAATGCGCTCCTCATTCGTGGAGAACGTGTACGGGACCATGACGAAAATGTCATCTATCATGTACGGGAACGTGCTTTTGGTGAATTTGAGCGGTCTTTTCCGCTTCCAAAAGGGATCGAAGAAGAAGCCGTGAAAGCCAAGTTTGAAAAAGGCATTTTGCGGGTTACCCTCCCCAAAGAAGTGGAAGAAGAGCCCGCTTATGACGCCAGGGAAATAAACATTGATTAAAATAAATCTTAACAAAAACGAATAAGCTCAATATTAAAATGGGAAAGATAATTGGAATTGACCTGGGAACAACCAACTCTGTTGTTTCTGTAATGGAAGGAAACGAGCCTGTTGTAATCATCAACAGTGAAGGAAAGCGTACCACACCATCTGTGGTTGCTTTTACGAAAGACGGGGAGCGTATCGTGGGAGAACAAGCAAAGCGCCAGGCATTGGCAAATCCACAAAAGACCATTCGCTCAATTAAGAGATTTGTCGGTAACCGCTTTTCAGAAGTAAGTTCTGAAGTCGGCGAAGTTACCTACAAGGTCGTCCGTGGCAACAACGACATGGCAGTCGTCGATATCGATGGCCGCAGCTATACCCCGCAGGAAATCTCAGCCATGATCCTTCAGAAGATGAAGAAGGCAGCTGAAGATTATCTGGGAACAGAAGTCACCCAGGCAGTCATCACAGTACCTGCCTACTTCAACGACTCACAGCGTAATGCTACCAAAGAGGCTGGTCAGATTGCCGGCTTGAAAGTAGAACGTATCGTGAATGAGCCTACTGCTGCGGCTTTGGCTTATGGTCTGGACAAATTGGACCAGGACATGAAAATTGCAGTCTTCGACCTCGGTGGTGGTACCTTCGACGTATCTATCCTTGATCTTGGAGACGGTGTATTTGATGTACTGTCCACCAATGGAGATACTCACTTGGGTGGTGACGACTTTGACCAGGTGATCATCAACTGGATCGCTGAAGAGTTCATGCGGACCGATAAGGTTGATCTCCGCAAAGATCCCAAGACCCAGCAGCGCCTGAAAGAAGCAGCAGAAACTGCAAAGATTGAGTTGTCCAGTGCAACCTCTACTCAGATCATGCTTCCTTACATCCACATGGATGAAAATGGCCCCCGTAACCTTGACCTGACCCTGTCACGTGCCAAGTTTGAAATGCTGGCCGACGGATTGTTCAAGCGGATCAACGAGCCGCTCAAGCGTGCTTTGGCTGATGCAAAACTCTCCAAGTCCGATGTAAATGAAATCCTGCTGGTAGGTGGTTCTACCCGTATTCCTAAGGTGCAGGAAATCGTCAAAGATTTCTTCGGAAAAGAGCTCAACCGTACCGTAAACCCTGACGAAGTTGTCGCCATCGGTGCAGCGATTCAGGGAGGTGTACTCTCCGGAGATGTTGAAGGTGTGATCCTGCTGGATGTTACCCCATTGTCACTGGGTATCGAAGTCCAGGGAGGTATCTGCCACAAACTGATTGAGGCGAATACCACCATCCCTTCCAAGAAGTCAGAGACATTCTCTACTGCTGCTGACAACCAGCCTTCAGTGGAAATTCATATCCTCCAGGGTGAGCGTCCCATGGCCAACCAAAACCGGACCTTGGGCAAGTTTCACCTGGACGGCATCCCACCATCTCCACGGGGGGTACCACAGATCGAAGTGACCTTTGACATTGATGCCAACGGCATTCTGAGTGTTGTTGCCAAAGACAAGGCGACTGGTAAAGAGCAGCGCATCCGCATCGAAGCATCTACCGGACTCAGCGACGCTGAGATCGAAAAGATGAAGAATGAGGCGAAGGCGAATGAGGCGGAAGACCAGAAGCTGAAAGAAGAGATCGAGAAGCTCAACCAGGCTGATACGCTGATCTTCCAGGCAGAGAAAATGATCAAGGAAAACGGTGAGCAGATTCCTGCTGACAAGAAGACCGAGATCGAAGCTGCCATTGATGAACTGAGAAAAGCCCACGCAGCCAAAGATCTGGAAGCACTTGAACCCGCCATGGAAAAGCTTTCCAACACAGTTGGTAGCATTTACCAGGACCTTCAGAATGCACAGCAGGCTCCTCCTCCTCAGGACCCCATGAACGGCGCCGAAGAGAAGGTAACCGACGTGGATTACGAGGAAGTGGAAGAAGTGTAAGACAACACAACACCATAGATATTGATTTTAAGCGCTCCTTCGGGGGCGCTTTTTTTATTGCTTTTCTGCACTGTTTTAAGGCCAATTTGACAAGCCCCTGTTTGGGATTCCTAAGTCGGTTTAGAAGAGGTTTTAATTCAGGTCTTAGCCAAAACCGTCTTAAAGGTTACGAATCAAACTGAAATTGGTACCATTGGGAGCCTGATAACAGGAATTCAAGGATATTATAATTATCTTTCTGCACTATTTTCAGTACTGAATCCCGATCCCGCGTATGCGTTTCTTGAAGTTTTATTTTCTTGGGTTCTTGTTCCTGGCCTTGTCAGGTACTAACCAAACGGTTGAAGCCACTCACCTTATGGGTGTAGACATCACTTATGAGTGCATAAGTGCTTGTGTCATAAGGGTATATCACCGGGTTTATCGGGATTGTGGTGGCGCATCCGGTGTAGGACTGCAGAGCTTTGCTTTTACTGCCCCCAGTGCCGGATGTTTCCTGCCAACCCCTCAAGGCAACTGGGTTCCCGGAAGTGGGGCCAATGACTGGTTTGTTACCGAGGTGACCCCAGTCTGCCCCGGCACCGTTACCCAGTGTACCAATTCGGGATCTACCATTCGTGGGGTTGAAGAGTATTACCGTTACCGGGATTACAATATCTGTGGCCTCAATTGTACCACTTACAATATCGAATGGTGGGGACAAAACAGAAATGGTGGGATTACTTCAGGAGCTGCCAATCAAGGAATTGGGTCCTTTCAGACCACCCTTAACCTGGCCCTGCAACCCTGTAATTCATCTCCTCAATTTACCAGTGTTCCTACGCCTTATGTATGTGAAGGACAGCCCTTTACATTTAACCAGGGAGCCTTTGACCCTGACGGGGACTCATTAAGCTATTCCTTCGGTCCTTGCTTCAACGAGAACAATGTCCAGGTCAATTACAACACCGGTTATTCTCCAACCCAGCCAATGGGACCATCCTGGCAGGTCACCATCAATCCCATTAACGGTGATGTTTCCTTTATTCCACAACCCGGCCTGATCGAGGTAGGGGTAGTATGTGTATACGTAACGGAATGGCGAAATGGAGTGGTGATCAATACCGTGGTCAGGGACATTCAGGTCAATGTGATCCCTTGTCCGGCCAACTTCCTCCCTACTGTTCCGGGAGTCACCAATATCTCAAATGGTGCTGGTCAGGGGGGCTCCGCCGGAGGAGTGGTAGTTGGTACCTGTGTTGGTTCCAACCTCTGTTTCAACCTTCCAGTGAGCGATGCGAATGTCCAGGATTCAGTTACGATCTGGTGGGATCAGACGATCCCCGGATTGACTTTCCAGTCAACTGGCACACCCATCCAGACCGATACGATTGTCGGGCAGAATCCTACAGTTCAGGTTTGTTGGACCCCCAGCACCGCCGGAACCTATTCCTTCCTGGTCAATATGCAGGACGATGCTTGTCCCAATTTTGGATTTAATCAGTTTACCGTCACCATTGTCGTGAGCAACCCTGCAGTGGTTCCGATTATTGCACCTCCAAGATGCGATACCCTCGACCTTTGTGCGGTCGCGATCAACGGGATACCACCTTTTACCTTTAACTGGTCCGGTCAGGGAGGCCTGAGTTCGTCTGACTCATGTCTAACCCATATCTATCCAGGTCCCGGAACCTACGGATTTGACCTTACCATTACCGATTCCCTGGGGTGCACTTTTACCTTCTCGGATTCGGTGACCATTTCACAAATACCTCTCCCGGATGCAGGACCAGATATTCTTGCTTGTGAGGATTTCAGTGACACGATTGGTATACCGTCCGTGGTGGATGAAGTCTACTCCTGGGATCCGGTGACCGGGCTTTCCGATCCAACCGTTTCGAATCCTGTTTTGACGCTGAACAATCCCGGTCCGGGACAACTGGTCGTACAATATGTATTGACTGCGGTGGATACCTTCACCAATTGTTCCAATACGGATACCATGGTCATCCAATTGTCCTACCCGGCTGAAGTTTCTTCGGTGGTCACTGATGTTACCTGTTACTCGGGCAATGATGGTGCAATCGATCTGACCGTGACCAATGGACTCGCTCCTTTGGTGCTCACCTGGACCGGCCCTGGTGGATTTACTTCCAGCAGCCAGGATATTACCGGCCTGTTCGCTGGGACCTATTTCCTTGAGATCGTCGATGCAGCGGGATGTATCACCCTCGACACCGTCGAGGTCAATCAACCACCTGGACCAGTTTGGGTCAATGCCATTCCTACCAATGTTGCCTGCAATGGTGGTGCAGATGGAAGTATCGATGTGACGGTAACCGGAGGGTTTGAACCTTATACCTACAATTGGTCCAACAATGCAAACACCCAGGACATTGCCAACCTTACGGCTGGTACCTACACCGTGACCGTGACCGATTCAAATGGCTGTGCCATCATCGAGTCGGTTACCATTGCCGAACCATCCCCGGTGGTATTCAGCTTCAATGTTTACGATGTTGCCTGTAATGGAGGATCAAGCGGTATCATTGCCGCCAGCGCCACCGGAGGCAATGGAAACTACAGCTATTTGTGGCCACAACTTGGAAATACATCCGACTCTGTCAGCAATTTGCAAGCCGGTACCTATGTGCTTGAGATCACCGATACCTCATTCAGCACCTCTACTGCCTCCCTCTTCTTTGACGATTTTGATGGGTTCTCACCCTGGATTCTCAACCAATCCTCAGGTGCCAACTCAGCAACACCAAACCTTTGGAACATTGATGACGACGAAGGTGGGGTACTGCCTCCGGGATGTGGCGCCATTAACAATGGTGACAATACATTGCACATTACCAGCGGATCGAATCAGGCGGGTGGAGCAATTTATGACTTTACCACCGAGACGAATTTAAGAGCAGAATCCCCCTTTATTTCCACAGTGGGTTATGCCGGTCTGACTTTGACCTTTGACTTTACCTCTCTCGGAGACGCCCTGCTGGACAACGCATCTGTCGTATACAATGATGGTAGCGGATGGCAGGTACTGGTGGCAAGTGTGAAAAGCCTGACCTGCGCTCCGGCTCAAGGCCAATGGTCTAATTTTTCAGCTCCATTGCCAGTATCCTGTGACAATATTCCCAACCTTCAGGTAGGTTTCAACTGGACCAACAATGCTGATGCCGCGGGTAATTTCCCATCGGTAGCCTTCAATAACGTTCAGGTTACTGCACCCATTACGCCAACTGCTACGATCTGTACCTGGCTGGATTCTGCGACTGTCAACGAGCCTGCTCCTTTGACAATTGCTCTGACTGGGACAGACAATCCTTGTTTCGGTGACAGTCTGGGAGGTATCCTGGCCACGGTTGGTGGAGGCAATGGGAATTACGGATATTCATGGAGCAATGGTGCTTTCGGACAAGTCGTTGGTAACCTGCCAGCAGGTCTTTATGAAGTCACCGTGACCGATACCCATTATACACCAGCGGGTGGAGCACTGGGTTACCTGACCTGTACCATTACAGATACGATCTCCATCAATGATCCTCCTCAATTGGGCGTTACTGCTACGGCAACCCCAACCTCCTGTTTCCTCGGTTCTGATGGTACCGTGACCGCCAATCCAACTGGAGGAACTCCCGGCTATAACTATGTCTGGAGTACGGTTCCGACTCAGATCACCCAGACAGCTACCGGTTTAGCAACCGGTTCATATCAAGTTGTTTTAACCGACAACAATGGTTGTACCGATACAGCCACCACCGTGGTCAGCCAACCTCCACCGGTCTCAGGCACCATGTTTGCCACCAATGCCACCTGCGGCGATGCCAATGGTACGGCTTCAGTTCAACCAGCCGGTGGTGTCGGAGGGTATAACTATGCCTGGAGCACAAGCCCGGTGCAAATTGGTCAAACCGCCACAGGACTATTGCCCGGCACTTATGTGGTTACCATTACCGATGCGAATGGCTGCCAAGGCACGGGCTCCATTGCCGTAGGCAATGAACCCAATCCTGATGTAGCCTTGCAAAGCATTCTCGACAATGTATGTTTTGGTGAGTCCAACGGGGAAGCAACCGTCGTCGGTTCAGGAGGCACCCCTCCTTACACCTTCAATTGGAGCAACAGCCAAACGGGTTCTACCGCGATCAATCTTGCCAACGGCACCTATACAGTCACCATTACTGATGATTTTGGCTGTGAAGACACCCTTTCATTGACCATTGGTTCACCCCCCGAACTTACCGGGACGACCATCGTCCAGAATATGGGATGTATGTCCACCACCGGCGATGGCGCAGTTGGAATTTTCCCGGTAGGAGGTACCGCCGGATACACCTATCTATGGTCTACCATTCCTGCTCAAACGACTCAACAGGCTACGAATCTTGATCCCGGAATCTATGCTGTAACAGTTACAGATGCCAACGGCTGTACTTTCACCACCGAGGACACGGTGGTTCAGATCCCACGTCCCGATGTGACGGCTGGACCTGATGTCTCCTTCTGCGAAGGAGAAGGGGGCGCACAGATATCCGCCACGGCCACCGGGGGTTCTACACCCTACTATTGGACTTGGTATTGTGATTCTACCAATACCTTCTGCGGATTGGATAGCGTCAACGACGATGATCCCATCGCCAACCCGGATACAAGTACCTGGTACTATATCTACGTCGTCGATTTCAACGGCTGCATCTCTGACACCGATTCCGTTTTCGTCACTGAGTTGCCAAAGCCGATCGTAGATGCCGGGGAGGATATTGTCATGTGTGGTGACAGTGCCCCCTGTGAAATTCTGAACCCCATCGTATCAGGTGCCAGTGGCCCCTATACCTATGCCTGGAGCCCCCTCGCAGGACTCAATGACTCTACCATTGCCAATCCTTGTGCCCGACCAGATACAACCACTATCTATACCTTGATTGTAGCTGCCGGAAATGGCTGTACTTCGGAACTGACGACCATTGATACCAATGCGACTGTCACCGTAGTAGTCAATCCGGTTCCGGTTGCCGATGCTGGCCCGGACCGGGATATCTGCTTTGGCGATTCAACTGTTCTGCAAGGAATAGGAAGTGGGGCCGGACCTCAATACGAATTCCAATGGTCCCCCGGAAGTAGTCTGAGTGACTCCACGGTTCAGACCCCATTTGCCTTCCCGACCCTCAATACCGAATATGTTTTGGTGGTGTACTCAAATGGATGTCCGAGCTACGGAGATACAGTCCAGGTGGATGTACATCAAATACCAACTTCTCTGGTCAACTGGGACGATGAAATCTGTCTCGGTGATTCTGGAATCATGGACGGAATTGCTTCCGGTGATACGATCTGGACTTATCAATGGTTGCCACCCATCGGCATCGTTGGCAGTGATACCGATGAAGATATCCTCGTTGCACCTGATACTACCACGACCTATCAATTCATTGCGACCACACAATGGGGTTGTTCCGCAGATACCGCAGAAGCCACCATATATGTCTTGCCAACTCCGATCGCAGAGGCTGGTCCGAACCAGGAGATGTGTGAAGGAGACACCATTCAATTGGCTGGCAGTCATTTCTACACGACGACTCCACCCGGCAACCAGACCCAGGTCTATTACAGTTGGAATCCGGCCACAAATATGGATGATTCCACTTTGGCAGCCCCTATGGTCTGGCCCACCGCCTCCGGCTGGTACCTGCTCGATGTGCGTCAGGGACTCTGCTCCACCGAAGACTCTGCTTTCGTGACCGTTTATCCTATGCCGGGAGCGACCGTTGACGCTGACACTTCGGTTATATGTGGAGGTGATTCCGTACAATTGAATTCAGCCGGCGGTCTTGGCAATGCCAGCTTTACCTGGCTACCGCCAGCAGGGCTCAGCGACCCTTCTTCACCCAATCCACAAGCCGCACCTGACACGTCTGTGGTCTACACCCTGATCGTAGAAGAAAATGGCTGTGCCGATACCTTGAGTCTCCCGATTGAAGTGATCCCCAATCCAGAGCCTTCTTATCTGAGTTCATTGACCGAAGGTTGTGTGCCGCATTCCGTCCACTTCCTTCAGAATTCCAACCATACGATCAATTATATCTGGGACTTTGGCGACGGCAGCCCCGTCAGCAACGAAGAATTCCCAGTGCATGTTTACACCGAACCGGGACAGTATGTAGTCACCATGACCGCAGTGAATATCGGAGGGTGTACGGCAACTTTCTCTGACACTGTTATCACGGTGCTGGATTCCATAGGAGCCGACTTCACTTCGAACCCGCAGTATCCAGTGGAAATGTACCTCCCTGATACCGATGTTGACTTCACCAGTCTCGCCCCTGAAGCACAAAACCATGTTTGGCAATTCGGAGATGGCACCACATCCGGGGAAATCAATCCAAGCCATGTATACCAGGAGCCAGGCACTTATATGGTCCAACTGCAACTGGAAAATGCTTTCGGTTGTATCAGTCGGATCATGCATGGTCCTTATATCGTGATGACCCCAGGGCTATTTATCCCGAATGTATTCAGTCCCAACGACGATGGCGTAAACGACCGCTTTCTGGTCGAATATTCCGGCAGTCAGGCGACCACCATACAGGTATTTGACCGTTGGGGGGTCAAGGTCTACGAATCGAACAACAAGACAGAGGGCTGGAATGGCTTTAATTTTGACAATCAGCCAGTACCAGAGGGCGTATATTTCTACCGGGTGAAGATCCGAAGTAAGGAATACGCCGGTGAGGTGACCTTGGTAAGATAATTCGAAAAGCATAACAGAAAAAGCTGTCTCAAAAGGACAGCTTTTTCTGTTATGAGACAGAGCCGGCTACTTTATTTTACAGCAAAACAAATGGCCACGACCAATCCCATGGGCGGGCGGTCGTGGCCTCGGGTTTCGGAGTCGGGGAGACTCCTGGATCTAATTGTTTATCTCAATGTACTTTCAGCACCGTGAAGGTTTTTTGGCTTTGGTTCGCCGAAGTAAATCGGAGGAGCCATTTACCAGCAGGCAGCTGACTAAAATCAATTTCTCCCTGGTGGAATCGGTTGACTTTAAAGTTGGAAATCCTGCGTACGAGTTTCCCATTGAGGTCATATATCTCGCCACTCATCTGAGTGGGGGAGGAGGTCATGACTTCAAAGAAGAGTTGGTCCTGTACCGGATTGGGATAGATCGTTATGGCTCCCGGGAAAGCAGACGCATTGATTCCGACCAGGTCAGCATCGGCCTGCTGGAATCCCTCAGTGACGATCAGGCTGCTACTTTGCTGGGTAGCAACCGCTACCTCACCAACGGTCCAGGAGAGAGCCAAAGCGGGGGCGGAGCTATAATCGCCCCCGTTGGCTACCACATCCCGTTCCTTGGTGACCTGCCCGAAGGCAAAGCCGGGAAGCAGAAGGGTCATAAGGAGTATGTGAATCTTGAATTTCATAGTGTTGCGGCTTAACGGTGTGTTGTGGTTAAACGGTGTGCAATGGCTTAACGGTTCTGCTTCAGGGCCTCAACTTCTTGCTCAAGCCGTTCGATTTTCTCGTTCAATTCCTGGATGGCCTTGATCGAGATGACTGCGAATCCGTCATAAACAACCCCCTTGAAGCCGTCCTCCATATCCCGAACGAGGTCAGGGAAAATAGCCTCAACATCCTGGGCAACAAATCCAGTGGAGCGCACTGCACCGGGTGCATTGTCAATATAATTGTAAGTAGCGGGCTGGAGATCCATCACCTTGTCCAGAACGGTAGGCATAGGAAGGATGTCCCGCTTCAGACGGCGGTCTGAGGATTGGGTATAGGCGCCATCGGTAGCGGAGATGTCTGCACGGAAGAGATTGTTGTAGTAGAACTTATAGTTCTTGGTTGTGGTTCCAATTCCATTGTCCCAATAGTCAGCGGTAGATTGGTGCTGGATACGTAGACCGCGGTTGGCTGCGTCCTGACGAATATGGACCATTTGGGTAGGGGAGGTCACATTAAAGCCGGTGTATCCATTGTCAAGGATCCGGATTCTGGTGGTTCCTTCCGTTCCCAGGCTGAGGCTTTTAGCGGTTTCATCGTTGATGATATAGGCATTGCCACTACCACTCATCCCCATCCGAAGACCAGAGGCTGGACCAGAGACATTGTCAGAAACGCGGATGTAGCTGATGCCTGAGCTGGCGTGTACAGAGAGGAGCTGGTCAGGGGTAGAGGTTCCAATTCCAACGTATCCATCGACGGGCTCAACAACGACAGGGGAGAAGGTTGTACCAGAGGCTTTGACCAGGCGGAAGGTGCCATCTGTCCAGGCGGTCATGCGCCATTCCTCTCCACCACCGGTGTTCTTCAGGGCAACTGCAGATCCATAGCCAGCTGCGCTGGTGAGTGACAGGCCAGCACCCGGTGTCGTAGTTCCGATTCCTACATATCCCTGGTCATAATAGAGATCGTTTCCATTGGTATTCCAAGGTGAAGAGGCCATCGGCATGGGGGTCCAATCGGTTCCGCTCCAGGTAAGGGCTTCTCCTATACCGGGTGTAGGAGCATTGACGTCATTGAGTTCTCCCAATACAGTATTGGTGGCTTTTTCAGCCGTACGGGCGTGGAAGGAGTAGGGGGAAGTAACCAGTTGGCTGGTGCCAAGGTCAGCATAGCCGGAACCATCATCCACTTCCACTTTCAGGTGGTGTTCATCGCCTCCCCAGTTGAGGGTGGCAAAGGTGCCGGAAACCACGGTTCCCTGACCGATCTTCAGAGAGAAAAGGCCAAACTGGTTGGTTGTGACCGCATGGGTTTCCTCATAAACAAGAACCCCGGCACCGGGCCCGGAATAGATACCCATACGGACATCAAGGGTGCTATTGGCCAGAAGAGAACCGGAAGCATCCCGCGCCACTGCTTGATAATTAACTGCGTCGGGGGATTGCGCAAACATCGTCCCCACACCAGTGAGGAGGATCATCAAAACAACAATCGATAATGTAAATGTACGTTTCATTCTCAAATTATTTTAGGTTGGATACTGACGAAATTCGCTGATTCAAGGAGAGGAGAGGATGACCTGGCTCAGGATAAATATTGAACTTTATCAGGAACGATAGTAGAGTAGGGAGCACAATCTTATACCCATCCGGGATTCTGTTGGCGCTATTTAATGAGGGAGAATAAGGGGGAGCGGCCCCGTATCTTCGGACCTCAATACTGACTCTTCCCATTGAATTCTGAAAAGGTTGTCAGATGGTAATGATCTCAATGGGATACCCTAAAAGAGGTATAACTTTTGAATAGTCATCAAAAACTGGCTTGTAATGAAAAAAAAAATAGGATATTGCACCATTAGCTATCAAGACCCAATCTAATATTAATCGGACGTGCGAAAAGCATTGTCACTCTGGAGACATGTCCAGAATGTATTCCTTATTCCCCTAACCTATGTGCTATTTTTTCACATAGGTAATTCCATTATGTTCGCCCAGTCCCCATCTTGGAAGTGGGTTGAGAATACTTCCGGGGCAAATTCAGAGCGGGTCAGAGGGATTGCAGTCGATGAATTGTCCGGAGAAGTAGTAGTGGTGGGAGAAATTTCCAGCCTTGTTCCTGAGTATCCCGGGATTACAGCATTGTACGGAGGGATTGATGGATTCGTCGCCAAGTACGATACTACTGATGGAAGCGTGATTTGGGCCTTCAATATCGGAACCATCAACAATGAATCTGCGCTGGATGTCTCGATTGACCCCTCAGGCAACATCTTTGTAACCGGGTATTTCACAGGTAACAATATGAATTTCCAGGGAGTCTCCGGAACCTCCACTTCGATCAATTCTGTGAGTGGCACGGAGGATGTCTTTTTAGCAAAGTACAATACGGCCGGCCAACTTCAGTGGGTTCAGAGTAATGGGACCGGCAATGGGAATGACAGGGGACGTTCTGTCAATGCTACCGCTTCCGCCATTGTTGTGGGAGGAACTTATGATGGCACATCCGGGGTAAGCTTTGGAAGTTGGTTTTCTACAGCCAATACGAATGCATCTGATGCCTTTGTGGTTTCCTATGACCAAACCGGGAATGTTTTGTGGGGCATTGACGGGACCTGTAACAATACCTCTGTCGTGAATGCAGTGATCCAGCAAGGTGCAAATGTGCTCTTGACGGGTATGTATGACACCAATCCGATGACCTTCTATGACAATACCGGGACCGCGACTTTACCTCCGCTTGCGAACAATGGGAACAATGACATCTTCATGCTTTCAGTTAGCAATACCGGACTCTTGAATTGGCAGGATCGCATTGGTGGAAACAGAGATGACCGGGTCAATGACATTGCCATTTTTGGTACAGATTTCTTTTTGACAGGAGGGGCGGGTCAGAACACTACTTTTCCCGGCTTGGGAGGTTCGTATGGCGGCGGATTCAGCGAATCATTTTTCATTTCCCGACATGCATCCACCAATGGGAATACCGCCTGGGCTGAAGTGATCCCTTCTCCTGGTGGAGATGCCTACGGAACAGGAATTGACGAGTATGCTTCTGGAAATTTGATCGTAGTAGGAAATGTGGAAGGAAACCTCACTTTGAGTGGATATGGTCTGCCCAATATCAATGGGGGAGGATCCGATATTGAAACTGCTTTTCTCGGATTGGATGTGAATGGTGTTTTTTCATGGTCAAAGGAGGGAACGGGCAATGGAGATGGGTTTGTTGCAGGCGTTGATGCTTTTCCCAGTTCCGACCTCATAGCCATCGCCGGCTGGTATGATGGGACTTTTGATTTGGATACTTTTGCCCTGGCTGACAATCCTCAGACCGATCTCTGGGTAGGTACGATTGATCGCTGTTTATGGGTCAGCCCGGCGATGCCAGCTGACCAAACGATATGTTCGGGAGATGTACCGGCTTTTTTGGATGCACCCACGGGAACCACCCTTTCTGGAGTTGTTACCTACCTTTGGGAAGAAAGCACCGACAATATCACCTTTGTTCCGGCTGCGGGAACCAATAACCTGGAAGACTATACTTTCCCTGGTCCTTTAACTGCAACCACCTATTACCGACGTCTGGTTGGTTCTACCGGATGTGCCGGCGATACCCTGACCAGTTCTGTGGTGACCATTTTTGTTGATCAGCCTCCTACCTCAGCCAATTCCGGACCCGATCAAACCATTTGTCAGGATGTAACTACTTTGGCTGGCAACGCCGCTGCTGTGGGAACTGGTACTTGGACTGTATTCAGTGGTACAGGCACTTTTTCGAATGCCAACCAGGAGAATACCATGGTTTTGGGTCTGAGTGTTGGTGTCAATCAGTTTGTCTGGACAATTGCCAATGGAGTTTGTCCTCCCAGTTCAGATACGGTTACAATAAATGTGGTGGCACTTCCTCCAATCGCGGATGCCGGACCCGATCAATTGATTTGCGATACGTTTTCTGTATTTGCTGCTACGAATCCCGCAGTGGGTACAGGTACCTGGTCACTCTTCAGTGGAAATGGAGTTCCGACCACCCCTGCTCAATTCAATTCTGCGGTTACGGGAATGGCAATTGGGACGAATACCTTTATTTGGACTGTGACTGAACCGACCTGTGGCACTGAACGCGATACGGTGGATATCGTGGTTCAAGCACCTCCCGGGCCTGCGGTTGCAGGCCCGGACCAAACGATCTGCACTACCAACAGCGTCTTCGTAGCCACCGCCCCGGCGGTCGGCACCGGAACCTGGACCCTGCTAGGCGGAAGTGGTGTACCCACCACACCCACCTCAAATACCTCAGCCGTCACCGGCCTCGCAGTTGGCTCAAACACCTTCGTCTGGACCGTCAGCAACGGCACCTGTCCGGATGAAACCGACACAATGACC
>CAYGRE010000053.1:0-44282 GCA_964352215.1 uncultured Bacteroidia bacterium | reverse complement strand
ACCGTATTGGTCGGTGAGGGATTGAAAAGCGGAGTCCTCGCGGAGGGAAGGCGGAACCGTGGTCGCCCCGAAAGACAGGCCGTGCCGCTGGAGCAGTTGCTTGCGCTGTGTCTCCGCCATGAGCAGGAGGGCATTGGCGAATTCAGGATAGGCTTCCAGTGCGGTGCTGCAAGCCTCCAGGACGAAATCAGCCCCTTCCGGGTGGTGGGTGCCATACTTCCGTTCGTAGCCGGTAGCCAGGTCCACCATGACCGCCGCGATGGCCTCCCGGTCGCTGAGGGTGTCCATGTAGAGGCTGTTGCGGATCGCATCGAGGTGGATGTAGCCGGAGGCCATGATCCAGGCATCGTGCGGGAAATAGCCGCTGGTCAGCTCGGTATTGTACCAGCCGTCCTTCTCAGTCCGGGCCTTGATGTAGGTGTGGTTGGGGGACATGGACAGCCATGCCCTCGCCCCGGTTTCATCCGCGAGGATTTTGTAGAGGAAGGGAAGCGAGTGACAATTTCCCTTCCCGGATTCCAGCAGCTTCGAGACGAACATCTGCGACCAGTCCAGCCGACCGTTGAAGTCCTGGAAATCGTAGCCCATCGGTTGCAGCCATACCGTGTCGCTGCCCAGCAGCAGGGGAAGTGAGTCCATCATCACGGAGAAGATGGCTGCGTTCCGCTGTACTTCCAGGCTGTCAGGCCCGTCATAGAGCAAGGTGCGCGACTCCCTCACCAGATCGGTGAACCTGGCAAGATTGCGGATGCTCCTGTCAAAGGCGGACCAGTCCAGCCTTCCTTCCAGATAGGCGTTTTCGGTGAGGAAGACCGCCCGCTTGAATGAAATCGGCTTTTGCCCGTCGAGCATCGCCCGGAGGGTATCATAAGCCATCTCATAGAGCGGCTGGGCGGCATAGCTCTCAGGCTTGCCGGGCTGGCTCTGCGCGTTTGATTCCCTGGGGGCCAGCAGTCCCAGGATCAGCACCCCGATGAGCAGGGCAATTCTGAATGTCATTTTCATAGGATCAGTTGTTATGGAGTTCGTTCCTGATGGCTGCATCCTGCCGCACCTGGGCGGCTGAATTGACCGATGACAGCCATTTTTGATAGGCGGCGTCCGGCATGGGTTCGTAACCTGTACCGTCGACCAGTTTTTAGATGCGGAGCATCTGACTGTGGATCGCATTTATCTTGGGATGTCTGGACTGGACCTCCCGGAGGCTTGGGTTTCCGGCCTCGCGGACGGCGTACTGGCACCAGAGCGTATAGAAGTCTGATTTGAGCATCAGTCCGTAGATACTTGCCGGGTGGACTTCCAGTCCAGCATTCACCGCATCGAGGACGAACCTGTCCATGCTGAAGCGGATCGCGTAACCCTTGGCAAGGTCAAACAAGCAAAGGGCGATGGTTTGGCGGGTGGTCAGGGTGTCGAAGTAGATTCCATGCCTCACTGCCTCGGCTTTGACATAGCCCGACCCGACGATCCAGGCATCTGTGGTCATGCGTCCGTTGGTCAGTTCGAGGTTGCGCAGCTTGCCCGATGCATCGGGGAACTTGATGTAGATATGGCTCGGCCCGAATGCAA
This sequence comes from uncultured Bacteroidia bacterium, assembly GCA_964352215.1. GTDB lineage: Bacteria > Bacteroidota > Bacteroidia > J057 > JADKCL01 > CAWUKT01. The sequence goes on along the minus strand of CAYGRE010000053.1, from coordinate 42,713 downwards.
GCCTTGCATCCGCCCCCACCTCTCCCGCCAGGATCAGGTAAAGCAGGGGCATCGAATGGCACTGGCCGCTACCTGTTCTGACCAGCTTCGTGACGAACATCTTGGTCCAGTCCTCCCTGCCCATGAAGTCGTCGAAATCATAGCGGACCGGAAGATTGGTCTGCATTCCCTGACTGGTGGAAACCCGCGTTGTATCGGTCAGGAAATCAAAGACGGCCATGTTGCGGGTCTGGTTGTCGTGTTTCCCCGATGAATTGATCAGGTGGCGGCAAGCGTCCGCCATGTCGGAAATCCGGTTGCAGAATTCCCGGTAATCGCCTTGGTTGTCATTCCACGCATTTTCCACCAGGAATACAGCCCTTTTCAGGTCACAAGGATGCTTTCCATCCAGCATGGCCCGGATTTCCTGAGCGGCGGCCCGGTAATGGGCGGTGCCTGTGGTCCGGGCAGGCAGGTCGTAGCTGATTCGGGATTCGGTTTCGTACACTTCCCGCAAGGTGGAAGCAATGGCAGTGATCCGGTCGTCGTCGCGCCGGGCGCGAAACGGGTCGATATAGTTCGACTTCACGTCAAAATCCGGTTCCGGGTGGTAGCCTCCCGCTGAACGGGGCGACCCCGGTTGCAGGGCCGGGCGGTGCTGAGGAGGAAATGTTACGGGCGGTTGTCCTCCCTGCTGTCCGGGATTCCCCGGTCCCAGGCCGGAGGGCTGCGGGACTCTGGTTTGGGGAGGCCCGGGAATGCCCTGGAAACGGGGACTTTGAGGTTGCTGGATTCCGGTTGCAGGAGCGGGAACCTGCGCCGGGAGGTCAGGACCGATCAGTGCAAATAGCATGAATGCCAGAATGGAGGTGGTACGAAAAAGGTCCATTTGTTGTCAGAATATTACTCAGTTCAGGCTGTCCGAATAAGGGAAAGCCTCAATAACAATCGTTCTATCTCAAGGGGAAGTCCAATGTAAGGATAATTTCCCGTGTTGCCGTGAGATCGTCACGATTTTTTCAAAATTTCTCCGGGCCATTGACACGGGGTGTAGATGGGGCAGAGCTTTCTGTTCCCACCAATGTCCACCCGGATTGAGAATTTGCTTTTGAGCTGTGACAATTCCAACCAAGCTCTAATGAAACAACGGTTCAGATGGACCGAACCGCCGTTTCTTTTAGCTCGTTTCCGTTAGAATCATGTCAAAAAACAGGTCATGAGACGCTTGGAGCTAGATTTTGTTTTATACGTACTATTGAAGGAAGTTCTTCGGGAGCAACCTCTTTTGTATCTGAATGTTTCAGCCCTGATAAATCAGGACATTCAACGCATGATGTCGCTTTCTTCCAGGAATTTGGTCGAATAGACACCTGACTGGAATTCTTTGTTGTTCATCAATCTCTGGTGGAAAGGAATGGTTGTCTTGACACCTTCAATGATGAATTCTTCCAGGGCGCGGGTCATTTTTGCGATCACTTCTTTTCTTGTCCTTGCCGTGACGATCAGCTTTCCGATCATGGAATCATAGTACGGAGGAATGACATAGCCAGAGTAGGCATGGGTATCGACGCGGATTCCGTGGCCACCGGGTTTGTGAAACTCTGTGATCTTGCCGGGAGAGGGACGGAAATCGTTGAAAGGATCTTCGGCATTGATCCGGACTTCCATACAGTGGATTTCACCGGGGAAGTAGTGTTGTCCACTGACTTCGATACCGGCGGCAACCTTGATTTGCTCTTTGATGAGGTCGTAATTGAATACTTCTTCCGTCACCGGGTGCTCGACCTGGATCCGGGTATTCATCTCCATGAAGTAAAATTTGCCATCCTTGTCGACAATGAACTCCACGGTACCAGCTCCTTCGTATTGCACGGCCTCGGCAGCCTTCACCGCTGCAAGTCCCATTTTTTTACGGAGCTTGTCATCCATATAGGGTGCAGGGCTGGGGCTTTCTTCCACCAATTTCTGGTGGCGGCGCTGAATGGTGCAGTCCCTTTCAGAGAGGTGGGAAACATTGCCGTATTGGTCACCAATAACCTGGATCTCAATGTGGCGCGGCTCTTCGATGAACTTCTCCATGTACATGCCATCGTTTCCGAAGGCAGCACCAGCTTCACGCCGGGTCTTTTCCCAGGCATCGGCCAGGTCTGCATCGTCCCAGGCCACCCGCATTCCCTTGCCTCCACCACCAGCGGTGGCTTTCAGCATGATGGGATAACCAACTTTGGCTGCGGTTTTGGTGGCGTGATCAAGGTCACGCAAGAGGCCTTCAGAGCCAGGCACCACCGGGACACCCGCTTTCCTCATGGTTGCCTTGGCAGTGGCCTTGTCGCCCATACCGATGATGGCTTCCGGAGAAGGGCCGATGAACTTGATGCCGTAGTCTGAACATACCTGAGCGAATTCAGCATTTTCAGCCAGGAATCCATAGCCAGGGTGGATGGCGTCCACCCCCGTAATCTCTGCCGCGGCAATGATATTGGCAATGCTCAGGTAACTGTCACGTGAAGCCGCAGGTCCTATGCAGACGGCTTCGTCTGCAAACCGTACATGGAGACTGTCACGGTCAGCCGTAGAATATACAGCCACCGTTCCAATGCCCATTTCCCTGCAAGTCCGTTGTATTCTCAGAGCGATCTCGCCCCGATTCGCGATAAGGATCTTTTTAAACAAAGCTTTTCTGTTTAAGACGGTTCAATCAGGAACAAGGGTTGACCATACTCAACAGGTTGAGCATTTTCGGCCAGGACTTTGACGATCTTGCCATCAAATTCAGCTTCGATCTCATTGAAGAGTTTCATGGCCTCAATGATACAAACGATCTGTCCTTTGCTGATGACATCACCTACTTTGACAAAGGAGTCCTTGTCAGGAGAGGGAGAACGGTAGAAAGTGCCGATGATTGGGGAATTGAATTCCCTCAGGGTGCTTTTTTCCTCTTTGGGCTCAGGTGCCGGAGCTGCCGGAGCCGCTTCAGTTGCTGCGGGAGCGGGAGTAGGTGCCGTTGTTGCGGGTTGAACTGGTGCGACAACCTGTTGAGGTGCAGAAGGCACCATATTGTAAGTTACATTCTCAGGAAGACGACGCTGAACACGCAGCTTGAAGTCTTTCTTTTCGATCTCAACGTCTGTGAGGTCAGACTTGTTGATCAGCTTCAGTAGATCTGATATTTCTTTCGTATCCATGGTGTTTCGGATTTATGGGGCTATAAACCAGGCTTACTTACGGATTCGTTCCATATAGGAGCCGGATTCCGTATCGATCTTAACAAAATCTCCAATGTTGATGAACAATGGTACCCGTACTTCTGCGCCTGTCTCAACGGTGGCAGGTTTCAAAGTGTTGGTTGCAGTATCTCCCTTGATACCAGGTTCCGTATAGGTGACTTCCAGAATGGTCGTCGATGGTGGGTCTACCTGAAGGATAGAGTCATCTTCGGTATTGAACAAAACCTCAACGATATCCGCTTCTTTGACAAATTGAGAATTGGGAATTCGATCTTCCTGAACCGGAATTTGTTCATAGGTCTCCTGATCCATAAGAATATAGGAGTCCCCTTGGCGGTAGAGGTATTGGTAAGTGCGTCTCTCAACCCTGACAATGTCAATTTTGGAACTGGTGGGAAAAGTATTGTCCAGCACCTTTCCGGTGGAGAGGCTCTTGATCTTTGTCCGAACAAAGGCATTGCCCTTACCAGGCTTTACATGGAGAAATTCAACAATCTGAAAAATGTCTCCGTTGTGTCGAAAGGTCAAGCCTTTCTTAATATCTGATGTAGTACCCATTATTAAAACGCTACTTTATATTCGGCTGCAATTTAGCACGACACAAGCCAAGCGCCAAACTTACGAAAATTTTCCGCTTGCTTGAATTCCGGGTCGGGGCATTGTCTTATCTTTGCACCATGAAGCCAAAACCCAATCTTCGTGCATTGGACCTGGAAGAGTTGCTGACCTGGGTAGAGGAAGCAGGAGAGAAGCCCTTTCGGGCCAAGCAGATTTATGAGTGGATCTGGAAGAAAAATGTGGACGCGATTTCCGGGATGACCAGCCTCAGCAAATCTCTGCGGGATAAGCTGGAAGCATCTTTTGACATGGGGAAGGTAGAAGTGGAATCGGAGCAGCGCAGTGAAGATGGTACGGTAAAATACGCCTTTACGCTCTGGGATGGCAACTTGGTGGAAGGAGTATTGATCCCCTCCCCCAACCGCATTACTGCCTGCGTTTCCAGTCAGGCAGGTTGCTCACTGTCCTGTAAATTTTGTGCGACCGGCTACCTCAGTCTGAAGCGGAACCTGTTTTCTTATGAAATCTACGACCAGGTAGATATTATTCGCCAGACTGCATTGAAGGAATTTGGCCGGCCTCTTACCAACATCGTTTACATGGGGATGGGGGAGCCACTTCTCAATTATAAGCATGTCCTTCACAGCATCGAGATGATTTCCTCCGAAGAAGGTATGCACATGTCTCCACGTCGGATCACCGTCTCTACGGCCGGGATCGCCAAAATGATACGGAAACTGGGCGATGACAACATCCGGTTTGAATTTGCCCTTTCCCTCCACGCTGCCAACGATGAGAAGCGCAGCAAGATTATGCCGATCAATGAGCACAACAATCTGGAGGCCCTGGCCGATGCGCTGAGGTATTTTTATGAAAAGACCAAAACCAGGGTGACCTATGAATATATCATCTTCAAAGACTTCAACGATGGGATTGAAGATGCGGAAGAATTGGCTACGTTTTGCCAGGTGATTCCCTGTAAGGTCAATATCATTGAGTACAATCCGATCGATGAGGCAGGTTTTCAGAACACCTCCGGCAACCGCATGTACAGATTCAAAGAGCATCTGGAGTCGAAGGGGATCATTGTCAACATCCGGCGCAGTCGGGGAAAAGACGTAGATGGCGCCTGTGGTCAATTGGCTTTAAAGAAGAGATAAACCAACCTTTCTACTTTCGGCCTTTGAAAAAAATGTTATTTTTGAAGATTCAAGCAATATCTGTTGATTCTCATAGCTTCTTCAGACGCGAGAGAAAAGAAACTTAGCGAATTTGCATTCTATGAAAAAGTACTTCTGGCTGCTGACCATGCTGACTTTTGTGTCGCTTTCCGGGTTTTCCCAGTCATTTGATGACCGGCCCCTGAATCCAGCGGAATTACGTGAGCAACCCTGGTTTTACGACCTGAACGAGGCCCTTGCCACCCCAGAGAAGGTTTACAAGCTTTCCCTGACCCAGCAAGAACTGAAATCTCTTCCTCCTGAGATCGGACAGCTCAAAAACATTCAGATTCTCAACCTGTCTGAAAATAAGCTTAAAACACTCCCCGATGAGTTGTTTGAATTGAAGAAGGTTCAGTTTGTCAGCCTTTACAAGAATAAGCTCCGTTTTATCCCGGATCAGTTCAAGGACCTTCGTCGGCTGGAAATCCTCTACCTTGGCGCCAATAAAATCACTGAGATACCCATGTGGATGGGAGGACTGGCCAAACTTCGCCGCCTGGATATTTCCCGCAATCCGATTTCACCTCAGGAACTCATCTACATCCGTCGTATGATCCCCAGAGCGGATGTGACCTACTGATCCTCTCCCCAGTCGTTGCCATTCTATTTGAGTAAAATCTTTTCGCTGCCTTCGGACAGAAATCCCATGGCGCATTCAGCTTACTTTTCGATAACTCCATACAGCCAGGGTATTGAATACCACGGCCAGGATTCCTGTGACCATAAAGTTCCAGGAGACATCGGCAAAGCTACTTCCTTTCAGTAGCACTGAACGCATGACATGTACAAAATGGGCAATTGGATTGGGTACGGTTAAAGCCTGGGCCCATTTGGGCATGCTTTCGATCGGCGTAAACAAGCCACTCATCAGGATGAAGATGATGACAAAGAAGAATGTCGTGAATAGCGCCTGTTGTTGGGTATCCGAGAGGTTGGAGATGAATAAACCCAAACCGAGCACTGCTGCGATATTGATGATACAATAGACGAAAACCACCAGAAGATTTCCTCGCATCGGCACGTCAAATAGAATTTTGGCCGCAGTAAGCCCTACCGTCAACAGCAACAAACCTATGATCATAAAGGGGATCATTTTGCCAAGAATAAACTGCCATTTTTTAATAGGGGTAACATTGATCTGCTCGATTGTTCCAATTTCCCGTTCCCGGACAATGTTCATCGCCGTCAGCAACATCACCAGAATGGTCACCAACTCCCCGATAATCCCTGGCGCCATGAAATGTTTGTAATTCAGTTCTTCATTGAACCAGTAGGAATGTTCGGTTCCAATCTGCGGAATCATGGCCGCTTTGCGAACGGGGAGACCACTTGTCGCTTCGCTGCGGATTTCCTGGTTGAAGGACTGGATGATGGTACTCAGGTAGGCGGCGCCTACGGTGGCTTGTTGGCCGTTGATGGCATTGACCAGAAGCTGAACATCGCCTTTTCTATTCCGGTAAAAATCCTGCTCGAATTGAGGAGGAATGGTCAAGACAATGTCTACGGCTCCGTTTTGCATCAGTTCATCTCCCTGGTTGGAGGAAGGGGGGGCATCGACCAGCAGGAAGCGATCGGAAACCTGGATCTTGGTGGAGAGGCGCTGTGCATAAGTGGAGTGGTCCAGGTCGACAATGGCCAGTCGGACATTGCGCACTTCATTGTTTGCGGCATAGGACAGGACAATTAGTTGCACGATGGGCAACACGGTCATCAGGGGCAACATGGACCGGTTGCGGATGATCTGAATGAACTCTTTGCGGATGATATGGATCAATCGTTGCATAATAGACTCATTTGTAGATGACCTTGAAACTTCTCCAGGAAGCGACCAGGAGGACGAACAACATGATGGCGAGTACGATGGATGGCATCAGCACCGCATCCCAACCGGCCCCCTTGAGCATGATGGATTTTTCAATGATGATGAAGTATTTGGCGGGGATGATTTTGGAGATCTGCTGCAGCGGAAAGGGCATGCTTTCAATGGGGAAGATAAAACCTGAAAGGAGCATGGTTGGGAGCATGAGGGTAAACATCGACACCATCATTGCGACCTGTTGGGACTTGGATTTGGTCGAGATCAGGACACCCAGGGCCAGTGCGACCAGCAGATAAAGCAGGCACAATACAAGGAGCAGGGGAAGGCTGCCGAGGACAGGAACATCGAAGATGGCGTAGCCCATGGCGAACACGACCAGTGCACTGATAAAAGAGAGTACCGCATAGGGGGTGACTTTTCCCAGAATGATTAGGATCGGGTGCAGCGGGGATACCAGGAGCAGGTCCATGGTGCCGGTCTCTTTCTCTTTGGCAATGGTAAGAGAGGTCATCATGGCGCAAATCAGCATCAGGATGAGAGCCACCACACCGGGAATGAAATTGTAAGCACCGATCAGGCCGGGGTTGTACAACATCCGGTTTTGAACCTCGATCTGGTAGGGGATTTGAGTCACTCCCGTTTGCTCCAATTGAAACTTACGGATCATCCCATTGGCATAATTGGTCAGGGTAGCCGCGTAGTTCGGTTCCGTGGCATCGGTGATCAATTGCACTGTGCCCCGGCCGTTACTGAAGAATTTTTCTTCAAAGCGATTTGGGATAACCACTCCCAATTTGGTCTTTCCAGCTTTGAATGAGGCTTCAAGTGCTTCAATGGTCGCGGGGTATTCGACCAGTTGGAAGTGGCCGGAGGCAGTCAATTGGGAGATGAGCTTGCGGCTCAGGTCATCCTTGGACTGGTCTACCACCGAGATGGAAGCATCCTTGAATTCGTTGGTAACGGTGTAGCCGAAAATCAGGACCAGAGCAATGGGCATGCCAAAAAGGATGATTAGGGTCCGGGTGTCCCGGAGGATGTGGAAGGTCTCTTTTTTGACGAAGGCTATGAATACGCGTAGCATCTGAATCTTTGTTTACTGGGTTTCCTTAGCTGTTTTCTGACCGGATGTTCCGGCTGGAGAATCCCAGCCGGTTGATCTGGGCCAGTTGTTCTGGGCCAGTTGATCTGGGCTGGTTGATCTGGGCCGGTTGATCTTGACCGGTTGATCTTGACCGGGTGATCTGGTTAAGTTGATCTTGACCGGTTGATCTGGTCAAGATGGTCTTGACCGGGTAGATTTCCCGGTCAGGGGGTTAAGGTTCCTTCCTGGCTACGGACCAGCCGCAGGAAGACATCGTCCATGCTGTCCGTTTGGAACCGGTCCTTCAACTCTCGGGGTGAGCCCAGGGCGTCGATGCGGCCCGCCACCATGATGCTGATCCGGTCACAGTACTCAGCCTCGTCCATGTAGTGGGTGGTGACAAAAATGGTCACCCCCCGGTCGGAGGCCTGGTAGATCATTTCCCAGAATTGGCGGCGGGTGGCGGGGTCGACCCCACCGGTCGGCTCATCTAAGAAGATGATCTCAGGATCGTGGACCCCGGCTACTGCAAAAGCAAGGCGTTGTTTCCAGCCCAGAGGCAGACTGCCAACCACTTTACGGGCCTGCTTCTCCAATCCCAATTGGGTAATGATCTCATCCATCTTGTGCTTGATCTGCCTCCGGTTCAATCCGTAGATTCCTCCATAGAAGCGGATGTTTTGCCGTACCGTCAGGTCCTCGTACAGGCTGAACTTCTGGCTCATATAGCCAATGTTCTCCTTGATGGATTCCGTTTGCCGGTAGATGTCATACCCGGCAATGGTGGCTTCGCCCTTTGTGGGGCGACTCAAACCAATCAGCATCTTGATGGCCGTAGTTTTGCCAGCACCATTGGCACCCAGAAAACCAAATATCTCCCCCTTGTTGACCTGAAAGGTAATGGCATCCACTGCGGTGAAATCCCCAAATCGTTTGGTGAGGTTGGTGGCTTCGATGGCATATTTATTTTCCATAGGTCAACTACATTAAGTCGAGAAATACATCCTCTACGGTGGCAGAGATGGGTTTGAGTTCAAGCTGCTGGTGGCCCTGGTTTTCCAGGAAGCTGCGCAGTTGGGTCTCGTTGATGGCAGAGCCAGTGGTGAGGTGCAGGTATTCCCCAAAAGGCTCTACCCTTTCTGTAAATTCCTGGGTGCGCAGGTCCTTGAGCAGGTGGTAGAAATCCTTTGAGCGCACCGCAAAGAGAGGCTTTCCATAGTTGGCGGTGATGGTTTCAGGGGCATCAATACGCAGAATCCTACCTGTTTGGATCAGGGCAATGCGTTCACAAAGGGAGGCTTCATCCATATAGGGAGTACTGACCAAAATGGTAATGCCCCTTTCCTTTAGCCGCTTGAGCATTTCCCAGAATTCGGACCGGCTGACCGCATCCACCCCGGTGGTGGGTTCGTCCAGGAACAAAACTTTGGGCTCGTGGATCAATGCACAACATAAGGCCAGTTTTTGCTTCATTCCCCCGGAGAGCTTCCCGGCCCGGCGCTTACGAAACGGTTCTATCTGGGCATAAATGTCTTCGATCAAATGGTAATTTTCCTTGATCGTCGTACCGAAGATGGTTGCAAAGAAGTTGAGGTTTTCCTCTACGGACAGGTCCTGGTAGAGTGAAAATTTCCCCGGCATATAGCCAATGATCTTCCTGATCTTACGGTAGTCCTTAACCGTATGGTAGCCTTCCACGGTTGCGGTCCCGGTATCCGGCATCAGCAGGGTAGTGAGGATTTTGAACAGCGTTGTCTTCCCGGCTCCATCGGGACCGATCAAACCAAAGAGCTCACCTTTCTCTACAGTGAGGTCCAGGTCCTTGACGGCGTGTACGTCCTTGAAGGACTTGTTGATATTTTCAGCGTGAATTGAAACCATGAGACGGGAGTTATTTCACTTGGTTACTGAAATTGACTTCTGCCGGCATGCCAATTTTAAGCAGGCCATCCTGGTTGGCGACCCTGGCTTTGATTGCATAAACCAGGTTGACCCGGTCCTCTTTGGTTTGGATCGACTTGGGGGTAAATTCGGCTTGTTCGGAAATCCAACTGACCCTTCCCGGCATCTTCCGAAAACCTTCGGCACCATCGTCTACCAATACCTCAATGGTTTGCCCCAGGTGTACCGATTGCAATTGGACTGCATCTGCATAAATGCGCAGGTCCAGAGTGTCCAGTTGTCCAATCCGGTAGAGCGGAGCCCCAGGCCCAACAATTTCCTGGGATTCGGACATTTTCGTAAGCACGGTCCCATCAACAGGATTGTAGATATAGGATTTGCGGATACGCTCGTTGAGGACATCAATTTGTGCCAGGAGAGGTTCCTTTTCAGCCAGAATAGCACGGTTGCCGGTTTGGGTCGTGGCCCGGATGGCACCGATCTGCTTTTCGACCACTTCAATCTGTCCGGTGATGTCGTCCAATTGCTTGGTGGTGGCGGCCTTTTTGTCTACCAATCGGGCAACCCGGTCTTTTTCCCGGCTGAGGTTGGCTTTTTGCTTTTTCAGAACTTCGATGTCAGCGAGGGAATTTCTCAATTTGCTGGGCAGGGTGCCGATACTGGCCTCGATCTGGAGCTTCTGCAAGTGGAGTTGGGTGGTGTCCACGATCCCGATCAGTTGGCCAGCTTTCAGTTTGCGGCCTTCTTCGACATTGAAAAACAACAGGCGGCCCTGGGCTTCAGACCCCACCGTAACCGTGGTAGCCTCAAAATTTCCGTAGGCATCGGCGAGGTCCGCTTTTTTGGAACATCCGGTGGCCAGGAGGGTCGCCAGAATAAGAATGAAATATTTAGACATGGGATATCTTTTTTTGAATTTTGGTAGTCTTATAACAAGGATGGTTTTCTGATTGCTTGGGGGCTTACAATCCTCCGCGCTCGGTTCTGAATTCCAATTGGGCTTTGACCAATTCGGCCTGGTGGATGGCGAGGTTTTGCCGGGACCGGAGCTCCGCATTTACCTGCTGGATATAATCGGGAGAAGTGATGACTCCCTCATCCAATTGGGCTACCATTTGGGCAAGCACCTGAGATTGCAGGGCCACGATTTCCTGGTCCCGGATCAACAGGTTCTGGAGCCTTTCAACTTCGGCGAGGTAGTTTGCCTCTCTGGAATCCAGATTGAAGAGGAAGGTTTCTTCGGCATGGTTGATCTTGCGGACTTGCAGCCCCAAAACCTCTTTTTGCAGTTTTGATTTGCCCCAGTCGGTGAGGCGCCAGCTGAATTGGAAGCCGACCAAACCATAAGGGGAAATATTTGTGTCAAAGAGGTTGAGTGGGTTCGGATAACCGACTCCACCCTGGGCAAACGCGGAAAGCCTGGGTTTGCGGGCCGACTGGATCAGGTCGGAATTGGCCCAGACTGCCTCTTTTTGCAGGCTGAACAGCTGGCGTTCCGGCCGGTTAATGTCTGGCAACTGAGTAGGAACACCCATGAGGGGGAAGGTAAGTTCGGCGTCTTTGTCCAATTCAATGTCGAGTAGAGCCTCTAGCGTACCCAAGAGCCCTTTCAGCCGAAAATCCAAATTTTCTTGCTGGGACCGTAGCTCGAGGAGTTTGATGTCGATTTGGGTAAGGTCGCTTTCCAGTACGGTGCCGGCCTCCAGGGCGGCTGCCAGTTGCGCCCGGCGTGCTTCCAGATCCAGGAAGGAGATAGCAAAGAGTTCTGTCTGTTCTCGTAGGAGCATCACATTGATGAAGAGGAGATCAATGCGGTTGCGAAGGGAATAACGGTCTACTTCCTGTTGCTGTTGGTCAATCTGGAGTTGGGCGTCGGTGAGCTTTCTCCGGGCGGCTGTTTGTCCGCCATCCAATACATGGTAATTGAGTTCCAGATAGGACTTGGCAGAATAGAGGGGCAACTCAATCTGGAAAGGAAGTTGAGAACCGGCCTCCGCGCCCAGGCTGGTACTTTCAGACTGAAGTCGACCGTCGGCCTTTAGGGCTACCGACGGCAGACGGGACTTGTCGAGTTGTTCCAACTCCTTTTGGTAAATCTCATTGAGCAAAACTCCGTTCTGAAGAGCCGGGTAACGCGCTTCAAGAATTTGATAGGCTTCCTCAAGCGACAACTGGGTCAGGGGCTGCCCGTACACAGGGGCCAGTAAAAAAAGGCCCAGAGTGAATAGGATATACTTTTTGATCATGGGAGGTAGTGTTAATGATCCTGGGGACATGGGCTAACTATTGTGTTTAACCAGTTGGTTAATTTGGGGGTAAAAAAATTATTTAATCTCCAATGAGAACCGGATGAAATCAAGCACGACCTGCTTTCTTTCTTTCATCAATTGGGTAAAATGGTCTTCGGATACACTCATCACTTTGCTAAAAATCGGCTTGGCGATAAAGGGGAATACGGTCATACTCATAATGTTCAGCATTAATTGGATAGGGTTAATTTCCCGGATTTTGCCCATTTGCATTTCCATCATTGCCTGGCCCATAAACCCTTGCAGGGAGGGAATGAAGCTGCTTTGCTTCTTGATTTCCTCTACAATAATATTGCGTTTCTGAGTTAGCTCAGACATGATAAAGAAGGGGATGTCGGGATGTTCCAGCAGGACGGTGATATAAGCCGATATGATCGTTTCTACTTTTTCCCAAAAGGAACCTTTGAATTCCATGGCTTTGGCGAAAGCCGGGACGACCTGGCTGACCGTCTGGGCTACCACTTTCTGGTACAGCTTCTCCTTCGAGCGGAAATAGTAATGCAACATGGCCTTGTTGATATCAGCCGCATCTGCTATTTCCTGCATCCTGGTGCCAGAAAAGCCGTTTTGGACGAATTGCTCACGGGCGATTGAAAGTATGCGCTCTTCGGTGTTCTGTGGCATAGTGGGACAAAACTAACCATTTGGTTAATATAATGAAAGGCCCCTGCTAAAAATCCTTATTGGTGTAAATAGAAAAACCTCTCCCTGGGAAGGAGAGGTTGATTTGGGTCATTGGTAAAAATGAGAGAGTTCGAAATGGTATAATGAGAGAGTTCGAAATGTAATTGACTAACTGTTCTTCTAAAAGGTATATGACAAAGGTACTTTTCAAAGTTCTAGCGTACTGTTAAGCAAGGGTTATGAAATTGAAAGGTAATCTTCACGAAATAGTAAAGGGGACATGACCATTTTCAGCCTAATCTGAATCATCTGGGGTTATGGTTCCAAGTCATTTTAAAGTATTTTTGTCTCAGCGACCATTGCTATCGCTTTATGAAGGCTAGTTCGGAGATCATAGCACTGTTGAAAAAGGAATTGCTCCTGGAATGGAAGCAGAAGTACGCCCTGTATGGGTTGCTGATGTATTCCCTGAGCATGGTGTTTGTGATTTCGATTGGATTGCAGAATACGCTCCCTCCTCAGGCCTGGAATGTCGTCTATTGGGTGATCCTGCTTTTTGTTTCCGTTAATGCCATTGCAAAAAGTTTCATGAGTGAGTCCGAAGGACAGTTGTTGTACATGTACAACCTGGCCAGTGCCCAGAGCATCATTTTGGCCAAGTTGATCTACAACTGTCTGCTGATGTCCCTCATTGCGGTGATCACGCTCCTGTTTTTCGTCTTTTTTGCCTTCAACGGCAATTTTGGCGATCTGCCTCAGTATTTGGTGGTCGTAATCGTAGGTAGTTGGACCTTTGCGGCCAATATGAGCATGGTTTCAGCCATTGCGGCCAAAGCGAAGCAGCGCACAACTTTGTTGGCAGTTCTGAGTTTTCCCCTTGTAATCCCTCAAATGTTGGTCTGCATTTCAGCTTCAGGAAAAGCACTTGCAGGCGACGCTTGGGCGAACTCTTTCGGCGAGATCGCATTTTGCATCAGCTTTATTGTGATAATTGCCGCTGTATCGGTTATTTTGTTTCCCTTCCTATGGAGGGATTAGTGCTGAATATGAAGACAAAAGACATCCTCCGCATCGTAAATATGGTTCTGGCCTTCGGTCTGATCACCTACGCGATCGTTTTGGGCCTGTCTGCAACCTTACCGTACCAGGGCCCTACCAATGGACAGACCTCAAGGAACCTCTTTTTCCACGTCCCGATGTGGTTTGCAATGATGGTGATGGGATATACCTCGGTGGTATACAGCATCAAATACCTTCGGAAAATGAACCCCCGGCACGATGTTCTGGCCAAAGAGGCCGCCCAGTTAACCGTATTCTTTGGGGTATTGGGATTGCTAACAGGCATCGTTTGGTCGCGCGTCACCTGGGGACAGGCGCTTGACAGCACCGATCCGGTGGCCTGGTGGCCCTGGGAACCCAAGCAAACCATGGCACTGATATGTGTCCTGATCTATCTGGGCTTCTTTTTAGTGCGGTCGTCCTTCACTGATCCGGTACAGAGAGCCAAAGTATCTTCTGTCTTCAACATCTTTGCCGCAGCATCCATCTATCCGCTGCTCTATGTTGTACCAAAAGTCCTGCCGGGTCTTCACCCAAATACAGGTGGCGATGAATCGGCTATTGCTACCATGAGTCCCGGATATTATTATATCTTCTGGCCGGCTGTCCTCGGATTCATCCTGACCGCTGTATGGTTGCTTGATATCAGAGGCCGCATCGCGGTCGTCAATTACGAACTCAATTCCCTCGATGATGAATAGTCTCCTGAACATCCTCAACGGATTTATGGCACCCGATCCCAACAGTTTTCTCTTCAAAGACGAGAAAATCAACACTGTGATCGTGGTTTTGGTTATCGTTTGGGCTATCATCGCAGGATATATGTTCTTTGCCGGACGCAAGATCAGCAAGCTCGAACAGGAAGTTGCTGACCTGAAGGAAAAGCATGCATTGAGAGACCAGGGAGAGGAAAAACGCATAGAAATTCAAAATAACCGCTCATGAAAACAGTGAACATAGCCAAGCTGGTCGGCATCGCTCTGATAGCAATGCTGGGTTTGGTGTTTTTATCATTTAGTGGTGTGCTGGGCAGTGCCAGTAAATACACCACTTTTACCGAAGCGAAGAAATCGAACGAATCCGTACATGTAGTTGGAAACTGGGTCCGTCGGGACCAGTCCCACTATGACATCGACAACGATATCTTCTCATTTTATATGCAGGATACTTCCAATGTCGTATCCATGGTTCAGTACCACGATCCTCAACCAGTCAACTTTGAAACGGCTGACAAGATCGTAATCGAAGGAAAGTATGAAGGAGATGTATTTGATGCAGAACGTATTCTGATGAAATGCCCCTCCAAGTACAATGAGGGTGAATTCACCATTGAAGAAGCCAAATCCAGCTGAGATGGCAATGCCCCGCAGGGGATATGAAACGGAGTAAATACACTTATGACAGGCGGATTTCTCGGAGAATTATTTGCAACATTGTCTTTTGTCGGTGCCTTGATCGCAACCCCGGCTTTGCTGTTTGCGGGTACACGCAAGGGACTTGAGGTAAGCGGTTGGCGGAAAATAGGCTATGCTTCCTTCACGATCCATGCTATTTCGGTAGCAGGGATCATCGGAACAATGTTCTACCTGATTGCCTCCCATCAATTTCAATACCATTATGTCTGGAGCCATTCTTCGAATGAACTACCAGTCTATTATATGATCTCTTGCTTCTGGGAAGGACAGGAGGGGAGTTTCCTCTTGTGGACCTTCTGGCATGCGGTTTTGGGGAGCATTTTGTTGCTCTTTTCCAACAAGGCCTGGCGAGACATCGTAGTCGGAGTGATTGCCTCAGTCAATCTGGTACTTGCCTCCATGATTCTGGGCATCTATGTTCCTGGGCTCGGGACGCTGGTATTGACCCTGTTGGCCATCATCGGCCCGGCGGGATACCTGATCTACCGTTTCTTACAGAAGAAAGACGACCTCCTTTCCAAAGGATTGGTTCATATCACGGGTGGAGCCATTGCGGTGATCTCCATCACTTTGCTCTTAACCGAAAACTCTGGCGTGTTTGCATTTTCCGAGCTTGGCAGTATGTTCAGTGTTGCGGGATTACCATATTTATTGGCTTTCCTCCTGATCCTCGGATTCGCGATTCTGGTCATTGCCCAAATCGTTAAGGCGGTCTCTACCAGGGAGAAGAAGGTGCTGGATACCAGCGAAATCTTCTCTGCGATTGCCCTCATTTTTGTAGGTATCGTGGCCCTGACCACGGAAATAGGAACCGCCAAGGTCGGCTCGACTCCATTCCTCCTCTTAAGAGACGCATTTCCCGACGCGCCCATTTTCCAAAGCAATCCCGACTTTACCCCGGTCAATGGCAATGGGCTTAATCCCTTGCTACAGAACTACTGGATGGTGATTCACCCACCTACCCTCTTCCTCGGCTTTGCTTCCACCGTCGTACCCTTCGCATTTGTAATGGGGGGGCTGATGACCGGCCGTTACGTAGAATGGATCCGTCCTTCTATTCCCTGGCTGATCTTCTCGGTCATGATTCTCGGGATCGGGATCATCATGGGCGGTTATTGGGCTTATGAAACCCTCAATTTTGGAGGCTACTGGAACTGGGACCCGGTTGAAAACTCAAGCTTTGTTCCCTGGATTGCTGGGATAGCTTCTCTGCACGCCCTGGTGGCTTATCGGAAAAGCAAGGCCTTCCTCAAATTGACCATGGCCCTGGTGTCGATCACCTTCCTCCTGGTCTTGTACAGTACTTTCCTGACCCGTAGCGGTATCCTCGGTGAAACTTCGGTTCACACCTTCACCGATCTGGGGCTGAGTGGACAGCTCATCCTGCTGATGGCGATCTACTTCATCTGGATGGTGTCCATCTTTGTCAGCCGCTGGAACCTGATTCCGGTGGGGACCAGGGTGATCAGGTACCGTTCCGCTGAATTTGTCCTTTTCCTTGCGGTGGCTGTATTGTCTGCCGTGGGCATCATCATCACCATCGCCACTTCGATCCCGGTATTCAACAATATATTGGGCACCAATTTCGCGCCGGTCAAGGATGCATCCTTCTTTTACTTCCGTTGGGTTATATGGTTCACCATTGCCCTGGCCATCCTTTCCGGCCTCGGTCAGTTCATGTACTGGCGGCGGGTCGGCAACAAGAAACTGAGCTCAGCCCTCCTGAGGCCTTATCTGCTGGCTCTTGGTTTGGCCGCGGGAATGATCGCCTGCATCATTTTCTTCACCAATTGGGACTTTATCTACGAACCCCGCTACCGGGAATGGGCGGAATTGGCCGAGTTGTCCGAAAATGGGTTCGTCAAGGCTTTCCGCTATATCCGTCTCGCCTTCTTCATCTTCACCGATGAGATCCTCTTCTTCAGTGCCTTGTTCATGATATTCGCCAACCTCGACGTCATGATCAACCTGTTGAGTAAGAAGCGCAAGACACGGCTGGTAACAGGTGGGTCGATTGCCCATATCGGCTTTGCCCTGATGCTGATCGGCTTCTTGTTCTCTTCCGGTTATGACCAGGTAATCTCCAAAAATGTAAATCCCCAGGAATTGGCCGCCCTGCCTCAGGACGCGCGGATTGACAATGTCCTCCTGGAGAAGAACCGGCCCCGGGATATTCTCGGTTATCAGGTGACTTATATCGGTAAGAAAGAAGCCCAACCTCCGCTGGAAGACATCGAGGTGCTCTGGCAGACTGAAGATGAATTCAAGGTCAGCTTCCTGGATGCGACCGATGACAAATATGCGATTCAGCTCCCGAAACTGGTCTTTCTGGATAAAGCCGGAGAGATTGACATGGTGTTTGTGAAGGAATTTCTCGACGACAAAATCGACTTTCTCCGTCCCAAGCACATCAACGACCGCACCCTGTACGGGGTAAAATTTACGCCTCGGGTTAACAACAATGATGGAACGGTAGCCTATCAGGAAAACAAGTCTTTTGTCCTCTATCCGGAAGCCGAGGTCAATCCTGAAATGGGGTTGATTGCCCACCCTTCCCGTAAGATCAAGGCAACTTCCGATATTTATGTGCACGTCTCCACCATACCGAAGGCTGAAGAAGAAGAGGCGAAGTTCGAGTTCTACCGCTTTTCAGCTCAGATCGGAGATACGATGCAGACTGCCCGCGCAGGGGTCTACTTTGCCGGGATTACTCCACAAGAAACTGCCGGAACTCCTTTTTCCCTGATTGTGCAGGTTGATCTGCAGGTGGTCACCGACAACGGTACCCGCCTGGTGGCCAATCCCCTTTACCGGATCGATCAGCAAAATCAAATCTCGATCAAGGATTTCTACATCGAAGAGATTGCCACTTCCGTGGCGATGGTGTCCATTGATCCTGAGACGGGTACTTTCGGCTTCCAGTTCCAGGAACGTACCAATGCTCCGGAAGATATCATTGTAATCCAGGCTTTGAAAAAGCCCTATATCAACGTCCTTTGGTTGGGTACTTTCATTCTCGTGGCCGGGTTCATTGTAGCCATGGTGCGCCGGATCAAGGAAAACTCCCGGCTGGGTGGGAAATCGGTTGCAGCCGAGGACGAATATCCCGAAACACAGGAAATGGCGGACTGATGCGCATCGGATTGATCGGTGCCGGCAATGTGGGCTGGAACCTGGCTGCAGGTTTCGCAAACAGCCCTTATGCGCTGGTGCAGGTTTTGTCCAGAGATGGGGGTTCTGCGGCTGCGCTGGCAGAAGAGTTCGGAATCCCACATTCCGGGAAAGCTCCTGAAGACCTGCTGTCCGACCTTGATTTAGTCATCCTCGCCACCAGCGACCACAGCGTCGCTGAAGCGGCCCAGGCGATCGGCCCAAACTTTCCGCAAACCATATTTGTCCATACTTCCGGGTCTATTGCGCTGGATTCCCTGGCACCGACCGGTGCCCGGACCGGGGTCTTTTATCCGATGCAGACCTTTACCAAAGGCCGGAAAGCGAACTGGAAGGAAATCCCTATGTTTCTGGAAGGGGATGCTGCGGTTCTGGAAAAGATCCGACTATTGGCGGAGTACCTCTCTGACCGGGTAAGTGTATTGGATTCAGCAGGGCGCCTCAAACTTCACCTCGGAGCCGTACTGGTGAGCAATTTTGTCAACTATTTGTTCCTGATGACCGCCGAAATGGTCCGCGAACTTCCCGATGCCGACCTGTCCACTTATGCCCCATTGATCCGGGAAGTGGTGGACAAAGCCTTTGCCATTGGTCCTTTCAAGGCCCATACCGGCCCGGCCCGGCGGGGTGATCAAGTGACCATGCAAAAGCACCTCGATCTGCTTTCCGGAAAAGAAAAAGAGTTGTATGGACTGATTTCGGAGATGATCTTCGAGCGGTTTAAGGGGTGATGACTTCAGGTTTTTGAAGGAAGCCCAAATTCCGTAAATTTCTACAAACCTTTATCCTTTCGAATGAAGCACTTCGCCCTTCTGCTAACCCTCCTGCTTGGCTTTTCACTGGCCCCGGCCCAATTCATCCTCAGCCCCGAGGTGGACTCTATCCCTATGCGGGACGGTAAAAAATTGGCGGTAGATATCCATCTGCCTGATACCGTCAATGCCTATCCGGTTATTCTGATCCAGACACCCTACAACCGTCTTTTTTACCGGTTGGGCCTTCCACTTGGAACCGGGCTGGACATATCCAACAGCGATTACGCCTTCGTGATCGTGGATTGGCGGGGATTTTATGGCTCCTTCGGGGCAATTACCGCAAATATGAACCGGGGAGAAGATGGCCATGACGTCGTGGAGTGGGTCAATGCACAACCCTGGTCCAATGGCATGATCGGGACCTGGGGACCGTCCGCACTGGGCAATATCCAGTACCAAACGGCGCGGGAAAACCCACCTTCACTGGACTGCATCGTCCCCCTGGTGGCGAAGCCTGACTTCGCTTATGATGATTATTTTCCCGGTGGCAATGCCCGGGAGGAATACATCAACCAATTGGACAACCTTGGCTTTGGCCTGGGGCCATTGCTTTACGCCAATCCGATTTACAACATCTTCTGGCAGTTTGGGGAGCCTTTGACCTACTATCCGGATGAAATTCCGGTTCCGGCCATGGTGATCGGTGGTTGGTACGACCACAATGTACAGGGCAATGTGGATTGGTTCGATGACATGGACCGGCTGGCGCCGGCATCGTTGCAGGGCAAGCACCGCTTGGTCATAGGCCCCTGGGCCCACGGCGGATTTGGCACCGCCAATGTCGGCACCGGCGCACAGGGCCAGTTGAGCTACCCCGGCGCCGCCGGTTGGAGCGACAGCCTCGCCCTGCGCTTCCTTGACTTTCACCTGCGCGGGCAGGGCAATGGACAGGACCTCGATCCCCGGATCAGGTATTTCGGGATGGGGGACGACACCTGGTTCTACCCTGATTCAGTAGCTCCTGCTCTCGGCACCCGCAGATATTACCTTGCTCCCCAGGGGGAGCTCTTACCTGCCGCACCGTCCGCATCCAACGGCTCTGCCGCACTGGTCTACAACCCCCGCGACCCCAGCCCCACCGTAGGTGGTCCCACCCTGACCGATTCCCTGGGCCAGGGACCTTATGACCAGGCCCCCCTCGTCGAAAGCCGCAGCGATGTCCTCATCTTCTCCACCCCCGTCCTGCAAAACGATGTCAACCTCACCGGCAATGCCCGGTTGGTCTTGTTCGTCAGTTCCGACCGGACGGATACCGATATCATGGTCAGGTTAACCGATGTCTATCCCGATGGGCGTTCCATGCTGGTGCATACCGGCGTACAGCGCATGCGGTTCCGCGACAGCTATACCCAGTATTTCGACACCCTTACCCCCGGGAATATTTACCAGATTGAGATTACCCTGCCCATAACTTCACTGACCTTTAAAGCCGGTCACCGAATCAGAGTAGACATTACCTCCTCCAATTATCCGCAGTACAGCCTGAACCTGAACAATGGAGATTCCTTGTATGTGGCCGGTGATACCCTGATTGCCACCAATGAAGTTTATTTCAATTCGGGGCATGCTTCATTCATCGAGTTCCCCAGTCAGATCTCGACAGGTCTTCAGATGGTAGAGACCATCCTTCCCGACTTGCAGCTCTTCCCCAATCCGGCCCATCAATCTGTGAACCTGCGCACCGGGCAGATATTGAAAAGTCAGGCCGGGATCAGCGTCAGCGACCTCCAGGGCAAAATCATCTATACCGCGTCGAAAATTTCCCCCGGCTACCTGAATTCCGGATGGTCCATCGCCACAGAAAACTGGCCTGCGGGCATTTACTTCGTCGAATTGAGAACCGGAGAGCAGAAGAAAATTGTTAAATTGCTGGTTCAGCATTAAATATGCCTGAAGAACCGGAATTAGTTTATTCAACCCGAACCTTGACCCTATGAGTTTCAGAATCAATTCCTTTGCGGAGTATCAAACTGCTTACCAGAAAAGCGTGGAAGATCCGGCCGGATACTGGGCCGAAATCGCGAACCATTACCAGTGGCGCAAAAGTTGGGATACGGTCCTGGAATGGAATTTTGACGAGCCCAGGGTCGAATGGTTCAAAGGGGCCAGGCTCAACATTACGGAAAACTGTCTGGACCGCCATCTGGAAACCAGGGGGAGTCAAACTGCTTTGATCTGGGAGCCCAATGATCCGGGAGACAAAGTAAAAAAATTCACCTACCGGGAGCTGCATGCTGAGGTTTGCAAGTTTGCCAATGTCCTCAAGCGCAACGGTGCCAAGAAGGGGGATCGGATTTGTCTGTACATGCCGATGATTCCGGAGTTGGCATTTGCGGTACTGGCCTGTGCACGGATCGGAGCGATCCATTCGGTGGTATTTGCCGGGTTTTCTGCCAATGCATTGGCGGACCGGATCAACGATGCCACTTGCAATGTGGTGATCACGGCCGACGGCATTGCCCGGGGAACCAAGCAGGTGCCTGCGAAGCGGGTTGTGGACGAAGCCCTTCAGTCCTGCACTTCAGTTGAAAGTGTAGTCGTAGTGCAGCACCTGGGCTGGGAGCCGAATATGGTCGCGGGACGCGATGTTTGGTACCACGAAGAAGTCACGCAGGTGGGCAGCCAGTGCGAAGCGGAGGAAATGGATGCGGAAGACATGCTTTTCATCCTCTATACCTCTGGATCAACCGGAAAACCAAAAGGAGTCGTGCACACCTGTGGAGGCTATATGGTCTACGCCGGCTATTCTTTTCAGAATGTGTTCCAGTACGACGAAGGTGACATATACTGGTGTACTGCCGATATCGGTTGGATCACCGGTCACAGTTACATCATCTATGGTCCCTTGTTGACGGGTGCCACCACCATGATGTTTGAAGGCGTTCCCACCTGGCCTGATGCAGGCCGTTTCTGGGAAGTGGTCGACAAGCACGGCGTCAACCAATTTTATACCGCACCCACCGCGATCCGTGCCCTGATGGCCAATTCCATTGACCACGTCCTCTCCTACAGCCTCGATTCTTTGAAGGTTCTGGGTACAGTTGGGGAACCGATCAATCTGGAGGCCTGGAACTGGTACAATATCCATATTGGAAAAGAGAACTGCCCGATCGTAGATACCTGGTGGCAAACCGAAACCGGGGGCATCATGCTTTCCGGCCTGGGAGGACACAGCCCCATGAAGCCCACCTATGCAGGCTTGCCCTTGCCGGGAATTCAGCCCATCCTGCTGGACCAGGACGGCAATGAAATAACGGAAAATGATGCCGAGGGTTACCTCTGTATCAAGCACCCCTGGCCTTCGATTCTCCGCACCACCTATGGAGACCACCAACGCTGCAAAGCCACTTATTTCTCCACCTTCAAAGGCTATTATTTTACCGGAGATGGAGCTAAAAGGGATGAAAACGGCATGATCCGGGTGATCGGTCGGGTGGATGATGTGATCAACGTCTCTGGCCACCGTCTCGGTACCGCCGAAATCGAAAACGCCATCAACCACAACAAGAAAGTTGTGGAATCTGCCGTAGTCGGCTATCCTCACCCCATCAAAGGCCAGTCCATCTATGCTTATGTGATTACCAGCTCCTCCGGCGACGATGAAGAAAACCTCAGGGCCGAGATCATCGAAACCGTAGTGGAAGAGATTGGTAAAATTGCCCGTCCTGAGAAAATACAATTTGTACGTGGTTTGCCAAAAACCCGCAGTGGTAAGATCATGCGTCGTATCTTGCGTAAAATTGCCGAAGGAACTGCCGACAATCTGGGAGATACCTCCACGCTGCTGGATCCCGATATTGTAGAAGAGATCAAAGACGGTGCCCTCGTTTAATACCATCACCTAAAAAAAACATAGAAAATACAATGGCTCAAGAAAGTACCAATCTCCCCCCTACCGCTAATCAAGAGGCCAAAGGATTCCTTGCCAAAAACAAGGTTACCCTCATCCTGTTGTTGGTCATTGCGGTGTCCAACGTAGGTATCTACCTCTATCAGAACAACAAGATATCAGGTCTGAAGTCTGATTTTGAGGTGAATTACCAGTCCCAGGTAGACAAAGTCAACAAGCTGGTAGAAACCAGGGCCGAAGGTGCTGCAGGCTGTTTAGGCCGGGCCCTGACCTTTGCCTGTGCCGCGGAATTGGCCAGTGGAGACAAGCAACGTCTCAACCTGTTCTTCATCGACATGGTACAAAACACCGAGGCTTCATTGATCAGCATTGTGGATACCCTGGGATTCATTTACCTCAGTACCGACAAAAACTATGAAAACCAGACGGTATTGGATGTTCTGCCCAGCTTGCCGGGTCGGATTGACGAACCCACCCTGCAAAGAGTAAAGAACAACGAGTTCCTCTATGCAGCTCCCATCGTGTACGGGCGTCGATTGGGTACCCTGGTCCTGGATTATCAAACGGATGGAAAGACCAGGAAGATGCTGGAGGAAATCGCGAATGTTCCGACTGTAGAGTAGTGTCTCGTCAAGTTCATTAATATCAGCTTATTATGGAAAACGATCTAACTAAATCATCAAATGAGACTTCATTTGACTCTGCTTTAAGCAAAAGCTGGTTTGGTGGAGAGGGGGGGGGCTCACTAGCTGCACCTCCATTTCAATTGGAATCAAGCTCTTATGCAGGAACGGGGACCCCTGGGTCAGGAGTTATGCAGCGTGTAGCGACCAATTTGATTGCAGGATTAGACGCTGATAAACCAAGCACCTATGATACGGGGGGAGGCCATTCCTACTCCAGCCACGGTGCCCATACAACCAAGGAACAGCACATACACCGTGTTAAAAAAGGCATTGCCCCGGATGGTCGTAAAAGTAAAGTTCCGCCAGGTAAACCGTCTTCTAAATTTTCTTCGGATAGCAAGCATGTGGTAGCTTTTAAACAGGCGCTTACACAAATACAGGAAAAGAACAATTCAAATAAAAAGGTTAAAGGGGCAGGCAACCAAATTGACGTGGCTGGCGCTGGAATCCTGTATTATGGAGATGGAACTGAAGCTGCCAGTAATAAAGTTCAGCTGGACATTCAACCAGTGAACGACAATACGATTCGGGTAAATTCAATGTATCCGGTAGCATAATTCATCAAGTTTGAAGAATTACAAAAGATTGGTTCAGATTCTTTGGGAGCTGGGTAGTGATATGTACCAGGATCGCATGGAGTCTGTATTAAAGGCTTTAGTTGAAGCTTGGTTGGTGGAAAACGAGTTAGACCAGCCCAGCCTCATTCCTGATTGGCTGCCAGATATGTTCAAGGCGCTCCATGAGCGCGAAACCACACCATGGATTGATTTTACCCGACCAGGTTACGACGACACTGATTTATTTGAGTTCTTAAAAGGAATCAATAGGTTTTTTCCAGTTGAATATGAAAACAACGGGGAAAGTTGGATGTTCCGTTTTGGCCTACTGGGAATGGAATCCTGTATTTCTCTTGAAGGATCCTGTTATAAAGTCAGTCCTGTTGGGAAGACCTGGGAGAATTAATTCCTCCGTTTGGAGCTGTGAAAATATATTAGGGAATATGAGAACAAACCCTCTGAAATACCCCCATCAAGCAGTCGTTGTGCTGATCTCTTTTGTTGAGGCATTTAAGTTGATCTTCACATCAACTTTATGGCTGGCCTTTTTGGTTCCACTTGGGCTGAATATAGGCTTGTATTTCGGTGGTGAAGTGCTCCTGGAGGACTTTCAGAAGGTCGACCTGGGAAATCTGGACGAGGAAAATGCATCCATGTTGCTGACCATCGGCTTGCAGGCGATCGCAATCTATGCGACCGTTCACATGACGCGGTATCTGGTCCTGACCTTGCTGACTCCTATCCTGACCCCTTTATCGACCAGGGCCGAATACCTGATCACCGGGAATACCTATCCCCTGATCATCAAGTTCTATATCGAGGACATCCTTCGGGCCTGGAAGATCATCATCCGGAATATGCTTCTGCAAATGGTCTGGATGGCGGGATTGTATACCCTCACATTTCTCTATGGACTTCCGGACTGGGTTGATGAGATCGGGTATTATGTAATTGCCTGCTATTTCTATGGATTTTCCTTTATGGACTATCCCAATGAAAGACTCCGCCTCTCCATCCCGGACAGTATAAAATTTACTCGTAAACATGCCGGAGCTGCTTATATGTTGGGTTTGATCTATGTTGGCCTGTGGCAGATCCCTTATGCCGGGGTCGTTCTGGCTCCTATCCTGGCTGTGGTGGCGGGCACCATTGCCGTTCATAAGTTCGTTGACCTGAGCAAAAACCCTTATGCAGTGCGGCCGGGGCATGATTTGTCGGAGGCTGATCAGGAAATTGCGGATGCCGCGAATGCAGCGAGGCAGAATACAACTACCGGGGAAAATGCCTCTCGGGAAAACGCATCTGCTGAAGAGGGTAACTCCGTAGATGTTCCGATCGACTAATTACTTTTGAGCCAATTTCGCCAGCCATTTTTCCATTTCTTCCTGGGTCGGCTTGGGATCAATGCCTTCGGCCTTGGCCAATTCCATGGCTTCTTCGCAAGTTTTGACCGCTTTTTCACTTTGTCCTGTTTTGAAGAGCAGCATACCATAGGTATCCATGTTCATGCTGTTTTTGTCCAGTTCGATGGATTTCTCCGCCCAACCCAGCGCCAGTTCCAACATTTTCGGATCGTCTTGTGATTCGTAGAATTCCCAGGCGTAGCTGTTCAGACTGTTGGCATCGGCGGACTTGCCGCTTTCTACCATGCCAACAATCATGAGGGCGTAGCCTTCGGCGGGCAGTTGTTTCCGGTAGCGCCTCATATCTATTGAAATGATTTGCTGGTCAGCATTCTTGATGCCGATGGCAAGGGCCACAGTACGAAGGCTGTCATAGCGGTCAAATTGTTCTTCGTTGATCGCGCTGAACAGGGCCATGGAATAGTTGGCACCAAGCTTATTGTCGACGGTTTCCTTGCCAAACTCGCTGCGAAAACGGTCCAGATTGGCCATGACATATTCGAATTCCGGGGTGTCGATGCGCCGAAAGTGGCGGTCAAAAACAGCCCAATTGTCTGCCTGAAGCAATTTTTCCCCTTCCATGCCGGCACGGAAGATTTCCAGGGGTGCTTCGACGTCCATACCTGCATCGGTAAGGCGCATGATATAGTCAAACAACCATTTGCGGTCGTAATCACCAGCCTCAAAGACGGCGGTTAACGCGGTGATCGGCTGAACGCCATCCACAACCCGCTCGCCGATGGAGAGCAGGGCAGCCACCGGCCGTCCGCCTACTACCTTTTCTACGAGTTCGCCCTCTCCATTGATGAACATCAGACTGGGGTAGGCGCGTACCTGGTATTTTTTGGCCAGTTCAGGTCCCTCACCTTTTTCCATGTCTATTTTGATACTCACGAAGTGCGAATTGAACAATTCACCGACCGCCGAATCCGGGAAAACACTGTTTGTCATCCATTTGCAGGGTCCGCACCAGTCGGTATAAGCATCAACAAAGAGTAGCTTATCTTCAGCATTTGCTTTCGCCAGTGCTGTGCTAAAATCACTCTTTTCGAAGTGGACGCCGACCTGTGCTGGCAGAGAAAAAGAGAAAAAGACACCAATTATGGGTAGAAGGAAGTACTGAAGGATTTTCATGCTGTAGATTATTTTTCTTAAAGACTGAAGAAAAATGGAAGCGTTGCATGAAAGGATCAATTCAAAACAGAAGAGGCCGTCCTTGTGGGGACAGCCTCTTCGTAGTATCAGGGAATTCTGAGATTCCCTATGGACAGGATCCGGCAAACGAATCGCCCGGTCCGATACGTTGTTCTTTAGAAAGAGCCTTTCATCTTGAGACCCGTGGAAACGCGCTTGATGCCAACGACATAAGCTGCGAGACGCATGGTACATCCGTATTCCTTGTGGGTAGCCCAGACTTCTTCAAAAGCTCTTTGCAGGATGGGATCGGCCTTGAGGTTGATCTCATCTTCGGTATAGTAGTGACCGCGACGGTTCTGTACCCACTCGAAGTAAGAAACGGTTACACCACCTGCATTGGCCAGGATATCCGGAACAATGGTAATGCCATTTTGATCCAGGTAAGGGTCAGCAGATGCAGAAACAGGACCGTTGGCCCCTTCTACGATGAGCTTGGCCTTGATATTGGCAGCATTCTGGTCCGTGATCTGGTTTTCCAGGGCACATGGAGCAAGCATGTCTACATCCAGTTCGAGGAGGGCTTCATTGGAAATGAGCTGACCGCCACTGTAACCGGCGAGGCTGCTGTTGTTCTTTTCCGCGTAGGCGATTGCTTCCTTGATATTGAGACCATCAGGGTTGTAATAAGCACCAGAGATGTCAGAGATCGCGACAATCTTGACGCCTTTCTCTTCAAGTAACAGGGCCGCATAAGAACCCACATTACCAAATCCCTGTACAGCGCAGGTGACGTTTTTGGGGTCCCAGCCAAGCTTTTCAAAGGCACACATGGCAGTGGTCATCACACCACGCCCGGTAGCAGCAACACGGCCTCTGGAACCACCCAGTTCGAGGGGTTTACCTGTGACCACACCTGGCTCATAGCCATTGATGCGTGAATATTCGTCAAAAATCCAGGCCATTTCGCGGCCACTGGTGTTCATATCCGGAGCAGGAATGTCAGAGTTGGTACCAAAAACATCCTTCAGGGCACGGGTATAGGCACGGGTTAAGCGTTCCAGTTCATCCGGGCTGTACTTACGGGGATTGATCTTGATCCCCCCTTTACCACCTCCGTAAGGAAGGTTGACAATAGCACATTTCAGGGTCATCCAGCCTGCGAGGGCTTTGACTTCATCCTGATCGACGTGCATGGAGTAACGGATACCGCCTTTTGAAGGACCCAGAGTGGTCGAGTGGATGACTCGAAAGCCCTGGAAAACTTCAGTGGTACCATCGTCCAGTTTGACGGGGAGGGTAACCTCGACAATCTTTTCAGGTGCAGCGATTACTACACGTGAACGGTCGTCAAGAGAAATGATATCAGCGGCCTCTTGGAATCGCTTCATAAGCGATGCATAAGGAGACTCGACTTGAACAGTAGGGTTAACAGTATTCACCGATGACAGATTAAAATTCAAAGGATTCACAAACATGAGCAAGTTAGATAAACAACCGAATGTGGGCAAGTTTGTTATGCATGCAGCCCATGTTTTATTTCCGGGCTAAATCGCTACAAGGCGCTAATTACCAATCTTTTAATGGGCCATCATATAGATTCCGAAATGGTACAAATAGATGACAGGAGCGGTTAAATACATGCCGTCAAAACGATCCATGATTCCGCCATGACCGGGCAATACACCTCCTGAATCCTTGATGTGCAGATTACGCTTGTACATTGATTCTACCAAATCCCCTACCTGAGAGAGAATACTGACGATAGCAGCCGCAATGGCCCAATAAAATTTTACCGGCCAGATAAAATCCAGGGCAACTCCAAAGCCAATGCAGAAAACAGCACCTATGATGGCCCCTTCCCAGGTTTTCTTAGGGCTTATTCGTTCAAACAAGGGCCTTTTTCCCAGCAGGCGACCTCCGAAATAGGCCATTACATCAAGGACCCAATGCAGGAAGAGGAGGCCGAGGGGCAATCGGAAATCATAAGTAGAGGCAATGGTTTCAAAAGATCCCAACTCTGTCCTTCCCCAGGGAG
The DNA here is from genome assembly GCA_964352215.1 of uncultured Bacteroidia bacterium. Taxonomy (GTDB): domain Bacteria; phylum Bacteroidota; class Bacteroidia; order J057; family JADKCL01; genus CAWUKT01. Next base: position 13,863 of record CAYGRE010000053.1, on the reverse strand, counting down.
ATATGCCAAGTGCAAAGAAGACGACAATCGGAAGGAATACATAAAAGAATCCCATAAAGACCAATCCCATGGTACGGGCGGTATCTTCTTCCTTCTTGGCGAAGAGTACACTCATGGAGATCGAACCGAGGGCAGCCATGGAAAGGATGATCCAATTGATCTCAACAAACTTTACAAAGTTCCATTGGGTTCCTTCGAGGGGGAGGAAGTAGGTGATAAAGTAGGCCCAGGTGATTACTCCAAAACCCAGGGTCATCACTGCAGCTGGTTTCTTGGTCAGGCCGGCCATTTTGTAAAATTCCCAGAGGCCGAGGAGTGAGACAATAAAGCAAAACACATACAGGCCGATGGGGGAAAGTACAATGATGGCAACCGAAGCACCACCTGCAATTACACCTGTCAGAAGCCGTTGTAATAAATTACTCATGCGAGAGGGCTGTATTTCGTTTTCGGGAGTTGCGGATAAATAAATAAATCAAGGGTACTATGATGCAAAAAGAGCAAAGAATGGTTAGGGTGCCAAATCCGAAGTCATCCTCGAGGACATCGTTGGGTATGACACCTTTGATGGCCAACAATGCGATCATCAGGCTGGCAAAATTGTGCACGAAATGCCCAACGATACTGGCCCAGAGATTTCCCGACCAGAGGAAATAATACCCAAGCAAAGCACCGAGTACCATGCGGGAGAACAGTCCAAAGAACTGCATGTGGATCAGAGAGAAGATCAATGCAGTGGCCCAAACGGCAATGTGAGGATTCATCATCCGGGCCAGTGTATTCATCAGAAATCCCCTGAAGAACATTTCCTCGACAATAGCAGGAACCACCGCAATTACCAGAATGTTTCCGATCACTGCACCAGGAGAAAGGTCACTGAGCACGTTGAGCAGAGCCGTCTGGTTAGTAGATTCTGAGGTTTTTACCCAGGTTTCAAACTCAGTCATAGACTCCGGAAGGGAAAAGTTCTGTTCATTGAACAGCATCCATTCGACGATGGGAAGGGCGGCCAGGGTGATGAGGGCGGCCAATCCCAGGAATCCCGGCCAGGTTTTGTATTGAAAACCGAGGCGCTGGCGAAAGCTGCCGGTATAAATCGCCCAGAAGGTGGAGGCCAGCCCCCAGACTACAATGGCAGAAAAGATCTGCGTGACCCGGAAGGTAAAATGTCCGGCGGGGTCGGCGGCCAGGGTGGCAATATCCGCCGAAGAACCATAGAGCCACTTGATCATACTTCCCGAAGTGGAAGAGGCGACCACCATACAAATGGCCAAAAACCCAAACCCCAGAAAAAGTGCTACCCAGGGAACGGAAAGGCGATTCGAGAGGTTTGATGGTGAATTGGATTCCAGCAAATTATTGAATGTTTGGGGTCAATTTACCAAAAATACTTTTCTTGTTGTCAAGGGATGGTTTTGAGGGAGTACGACCACCAGTAGTGATCAGTAGTTATGCGGCCCTCAAGACAATCTTGAGTGGAGGGTGTTCAAAAACCAGTGCTCCCGTTATCCCTCTGGGTTACATGCCCGTGCCGCCAGGGTTTCATGCTCATGCGTCTGATTCCGCAAGTCCAGGGGGGCAGGCTTACATGCTTGTGCGGTAAACATCACACGCGTGTGCGGTGCAGGTTACGCGCGTGTGACCTTTGACTCTCGGTGCTGCGGGTTACCTGAACATGCGTGTGCGGCTTTGGTTACGCGCGTGTACCCCTAACGTCACACGCGCGTGACTTTTCACCCTCGGTGCTGCGGGTTTACCCGCACACGCGTGTGCGGTATGCATCACATGTGTGTGCGGTTATAGTCACGCGCGTGTGACCTTTTACCCTCGGTGCTGCGGGCTGCCTGAACACGCGTGTGCGGTTTTGGTTACGCGCGTGTGCGCTGGATGTCACACGCGTGTGACGTTTGGCCGTCGGTGGAGCAGGTTTGACCGCACACGCGTGTGCGCCAAACGTCACGCGCGTGTGATGTTGAACCCTCAACCCTACGGGCCTGACCTCACAAGCATGTGCTGGTAAAGTAACGGGCTCGCAACCCCGAATGCGCAAAATATCCTCGCCCAACCTTTATTCGTAAAATTCTTTAACTTTGACAACTAGAAATAATACGGTCAATGGTACAGATCGCAGGTATTGATGTAGGAGAGTTTCCGTTGTTGCTGGCACCCATGGAGGATGTGAGCGACCCACCTTTCCGCGCCATCTGCAAGGAGTTGGGGGCGGACGTTGTCTATACGGAGTTCATTTCGGTGGAAGGATTGATCCGCGATGCCGAGAAATCTGTGCAGAAACTGGACATCTACGATGCCGAACGCCCGGTAGGGATTCAGATCTTCGGTGCCGATATTGACTCGATGCGTGCCGCCACCAAGTATGTGGAGAAGGCAGAGCCGGAGTTCCTGGACATCAATTATGGGTGTCCGGTGAAGAAGGTCGCGTGTAAAGGGGCAGGAGCTGGAATCTTACAGGACATCCCTAAGATGGAGCGAATGACCAGGGAGATTGTTCAGAGCACCCACCTTCCGGTTACGGTCAAGACCCGTTTAGGCTGGGACCACAACACCATAAAGATTGTGGAAGTGGCCCTTCGCTTGCAGGATACCGGTATCAAAGCACTGTCCATCCACGGGCGCACCCGGAAGCAGATGTACAAAGGAACCGCTGACTGGAGTTATATCCAGCAGGTCAAAGAACACCCCGACATCGAGATTCCCATTTTTGGCAATGGAGATGTAAGCGGACCAGAAGTAGCTGCCGATTACCGCAAACGCTTTGGCGTGGATGGAATTATGATCGGTCGGGCCGCGATTGGAAACCCCTGGGTCTTCCGCGATATCAAACATTACTTCGAAACAGGCAATATTTTACCGCCTGCCTCGTTGAAAGAAAGAGTGGAGGTTTGTCGAAGACATTTCCTGACCGGGGTCGAATGGAAAGGCGTACGGTACGGAATTCATGAGATGCGTCGCCACTACACCAATTATTTCAAGGGTTTGTCCAACTTTAAGCCGCTCCGCATGGTCCTTGTAACATCAGAAGACGTCAACGAAATCCTCGATACGCTTGATGAAATCGAAGAACATTACGCGCCATTGACTGTTTAATCCGAATCGAATTGACGAAGTCGGATTAAATGTTATTTTTGTAATCTATAATGAAGTGATACAATACGGATTAATAATATCAATATGAGAATTCTCTCTTTTACACTTCTCATCGTTTGTTTGGGGCTCAATACGAATCTATTTGCACAGGTTGACCCGTCTACCCTGACGGCCAGCCCGAAGACCTTCATCTTCAGCGATCAAAAGCATACCGTTCCCGGTTACATTTACGCGTCTTTGAAGGAAGAAACCAGCTGTTGCGGCAATGACGCCATCTATTTGGAAGTCAAGTTCGGAGCAGATGGGATCACTCAGAGTGCAAAAACCTTGACCGGTAAGAATGAATGCTACAAGAAGTCAGTTGTTGACATCGTGAAGCGGGTGCGTTGGGATGCTGCCGGAGTGAATGGTTCCAAAACCATTTATTTCGAGGTCAAACCAATTATCCCTTGCACCGGATCTCCTCAAGAGAACCAGTATGTTGCTTTGAGTGCCGGAAACGGTGCCGTAGCCACTACGACTCCTGATGAGGAAAGCTCCATCGAAACAATGGGGGTTGATGAAGAGGAAGATTTCACTTCAGACCCCATTGAGGAAGTCGAGGAAGTTGTTGCCGATGTTGAAGATGAGATGACCGACGAGGTTGACGAGATGACCGATGAGGTTGACGAAATGGTAGATGAAGTTGAAGAAGTGGTTGCTGACGTAGAAGACGCTGTTTCCGACGAGGAAGAAGCTTTTGAAACGGAAGACTTCCTTTCTGACGGAGGTTCTGACAACGTTAGTTCCAACAATGGCAACAATAACAATGTCAAAGCTTCCAACTCAACCGGCAATGTTGCAACCGCCATTTCGGCTCCAACCCCAGCTGTCAAATACGAAGGTCCGGTTAAGATTCCACCACAAGCTGACAAGTCTGCAATGAACTACCTCAGCAAAGGTGAGCGGAGTCCTGACCCATCACACAATACCACATTCTTCAATGGACCTGGATTCCGCTTTGAGAATCCCAAGTACCAGGAAGGTGAAACGCAAATGGCTCTCCACATCCGCCAGGAATTGCGCAAAGGCAAGTACTGCGGTCTGGCCCAGGCAGCATTTGAATTGACGGTTGACCCTTCCGGAAGCGTGATTGATGTCCGTATCCTGGCCGTCAACAACGAACAGATCAAGGATATGATCCCCGGAATCGTTAATACGATCAAGTTCAAGGCCAATGGCCTGCGTACCAATACCCGCTCCATCCACCAGTTCAAAACTGTACTGGTCTGTGATGAAAGCACCAAGAAGATCGACCTTGAAAAGGTTCCGAACATCATCGATCCAGTCGGGAATCCCTGATCTGTACGGAGCGAAAGAGAGCGGTCCTCTCAATTAGACAACCAAGGGGCTAAGCCCCATGTCAATAAAAAAAGGAAGTCCATTGCGGGCTTCCTTTTTTGGTGTGAGGCATATTCTTTGGTGACAAGCTGATAGCCTGGAAACTATTCCAGCCAGACTCCGCTGTCAGGTCCGCTGGTTGCCCCAGCGATCAAGCCTGCCAGCTGCCAGCGATCAAGCCTGCCAGCTGCCAGCGATCAAGCCTGCCAGCTGTCCCAGCTGAAGTCATAGCTGTCGAGATCTTCGAGGCAAGCCACCAACAGGTCGATGGATGCCTGTATGTCCCCTTTGTGCGCCATTTCAATCACCGAATGAATATGGCGGGTAGGGATGGAAATACATCCGGCAATGGCTCCTTGCTTGCCACTGCGCTGCATCGCACCGGTATCGGTACCTCCGCGAGGAAGCAATTCATTTTGCCATTTGATTTCATTTTTATTCGCAGTCTTCCGCATGTAATCCACCATGCGACGGTCACAGACAACTGAGCTGTCCATGATCTTGATGGCAGTACCTTTGCCGAGCTCGGTGACCATTTCGTGGTCATTGGAACCCGGCAGGTCAAAGGCTATGGTCGTATCCAAACCAAAGGCAAAGTCGGGATTGATGGTGTGGGCAGCAACTGTTGCACCGCGTAAACCAATCTCTTCTTGTACGGTGAAGACCCCATAGACATCGAAGGCGGGGTTTTTGAGCTTCCGCAAAGCTTCAACCAGGATAAAGACGGAGATCCGGTTGTCGATGGACTTAGAGTTGACGCAATCCCCCATTTCGATCAGGTCCCTTTCACGAGTGACCAGATCCCCCATCGAAACCAGGTCATTGACTTTTTCGGCACTCATGCCAAAATCAATGAAATAGTCCTCGATTTCCGGAGCCTTCTTACGCTCCTCTGGCTTCATGATATGGATGGGCTTGGAACCCATGACGCCGATCACATCCTCCTTGCCGTGGACGATCACACGCTGCGCGGTCAGGGTTTTGGGATCGAATCCCCCCAGAGTATGCACTCTGGCAAAGCCATCTTCATCGACATACTTGATCATAAAGGAAATCTCGTCCATGTGGGCCGCGATCATGACTTTCTTGTCTGAACGCCCCTTTTTTACACAGATGAGGTTCCCCATATTGTCGACATGGCTTTCGTCAACCAGGGATTTAACTTCACGCTGAACCACCCGCCGGATCCGGTATTCGTCTCCCGGTGCGCCAGGGGTTTCACATATTTCTTTTAAAAGCGGAATATTGAGACTCATTTCTAGTTAGTCGAGGTAAATTAATTCAGGTTAAATTAATGTTTCCGGCTTCAAACCGCAAAAATCTTGTTCCCCAATCTTGAGTTCTGATCCGTTTGGATTTAGTTCTCGTCCGTTTGACCTTGCTTCTCGTCTGTTTGGCTTTGCTTCTCGTCCTATCAGGCGTTTAGAATTCCTTACACTTCATGGCTGGATGTGCATACCTTTTAGGAGTTGGCACACTGGGAAGCTTTAATTTTACTAGTCGAAACTGAATTCATACACCATGAAATACCCATTGTTGATCTTTTGCCTGTTGATGACCATTGGTCTGAGCAGTTGTGTTGTTTCCAAGAAGAAATACGAGGAGATGGAGGCATTGAAGAGCAAAACGCAAAAGCTGCTCAACGAAACCAAGGCTGACTTGCGGGCCAAAGAAGATGAAAACCGGAAATTGACGGCTGACCTGAACGATTGCAATGAATCCAAGGCGAGGTTGGAGCAGGAGATCGAGTCATTGAAAGCCAAGCGGGACGCCCTGGATGGGAAGTTGGCCAAGCTGGAGGCAGATTGTTCCCGGATGAATACGAATTATGAGAAGCTCAGGGACCAGAGTTCCAAGAAACTTCAGGATATGCTGAGCCAGTTAGAGACTTTGCAGGGTGACCTGGCGGCACGGGAGGCAAGGTTGGCTGAAGTAGAATCAGCACTGAACCGCCAGGATTCGCTGATGCAGGCTTTGAGAAAGAGAGTGGCAGATGCGCTGCTGGGCTTCCAGAAAGATGGGCTGACCGTAGAGGTCCGAAACGGCAAAGTATATGTTTCCCTTTCCAACAAGCTCCTCTTTTCTTCCGGGTCTACTAAGATTGATGAAAATGGACAAATGGCGTTGAAAGGGTTGGCCGAAGCCATTGCAGATGACAAAGACCTTTCCATCCTGGTGGAGGGCCATACCGATGATGTGCCTGTTTCCAATCTGGGCGCGATCAAAGACAATTGGGACTTGAGCGTGATGCGTTCCACGGAAGTGGTGCGCTACCTGACCAAGTACGGTATTGAAACCACCAGGGTTATTCCTTCAGGACGGGGAGAATACATTCCCAAAGTTGAAGGCAAGTCGCCTGAAGCCCGGGCCGCCAACCGCCGGACCGAGATCATCATTTCTCCCAAGCTGGATGAATTGTATGAGCTGATCAATCAGAAATAAACTACTTGAAACCAGGGTATCACTCACAACCAGTAGCCCTTACAGCAACATTCCCGCCCCAACCGTCTCGTTGGTGAATTCATCAATGATGATCACCGATCCGGTGATCCGGTTTTCCCGGTAGGAATCGTAAAACAGCGGTTGGGTGGTGCGAATCCGGATCCGGCCAATGTCGTTCATGCCGAGGGATTTGTCGTCCTCGATCCGGTGCAGGGTGTTGATATTGATCTTGTAATTGACTTCTTTGATCACGCAGCGGCATTCCTGAGAAGTATGTTTCAGGGCGTATTTGCCACGAACTTGAAGAGGCTTCTCATTGAACCAGCAGATCATCAGGTCCAGGTCCTGGGAGATCTCCGGTTGGTTGTCCACCTTGGCGATCATCCCACCCCGGCTGAGATCGAGGTCATCCGCCAGCCGGAAGGAGCAGGAAAGCGGATAATAGGCCTTTTCCAATTCTCCATCCGCAGTATCAATCGCGGTGAGAGTAGTGGTAAATCCACTGGGAAGCAAAATCACCTCATCCCCTTTTTTGAAGATTCCCCCGGCGACGGTTCCTGCATAAGCACGGTAGTCGGGGTACTTCTCGCTTTGGGGCCGGACGACATACTGAACCGGGAAGCGGCAATCCACCATATTGGCAGTGCTGGAGATGTGAATCGTTTCCAGGGTATAGAGTAGGGAGCCGCCTTCGTACCAGTCCATATTTTCAGAACGGGTCACCACATTGTCACCTTTCAGGGCACTGATGGGGATGTAGCGGATATCGGGAATCTGGAGTTTGGAGGAAAAGCCCTCGTATTCGGTGCGCAACTCCTGGTAGCGTTCCTCACTGTAACCCACCAGGTCCATCTTGTTGATACAAACGATCAGGTGTTTGATCCCCAGCAGGTTGATGATAAATGAGTGGCGGAGGGTCTGCTCCAGGATGCCATTGCGGGCATCAATCAGGATGATGGCAAGGTCACAGGTCGAGGCGCCGGTGACCATATTGCGGGTGTACTGGATGTGTCCGGGGGCATCGGCAATGATGAATTTCCGGTCCGGGGTAGCAAAATAGCGGTAGGCAACGTCAATGGTAATGCCTTGCTCACGTTCTGCCCGGAGGCCATCGGTCAGGAGTGCGAGGTTGACGTGCTCGTCACCCCGGCGTTCGCTGGTCTTCTCGATGGCTTCCAATTGGTCCTCAAAGATAGACTTGGAATCGTACAGGAGCCGCCCGATCAGGGTACTCTTGCCATCGTCCACGCTTCCAGCTGTTATAAACCTAAGTAAATCCATATCACCTATTGATAAGCCCGCAGGCATAAGTCCTTAATCTTAGAAATAACCGAGTTTCTTCCTGTCTTCCATCGCTGCCTCAGAACGCTTGTCGTCGGCCCTGGCACCCCGTTCGGTGATGCGGGTGGCCGCCACTTCGTCGGCGATCTCACGGATGGTGGAGGCAGTTGACTCTACGGCGCCGGTACAGGACATGTCTCCAATGGTGCGGAAGCGCACTGTTTTGTATTCCCATTCTTCCCCTGGCAGGAGGCTGTTGTAAGGCCCTTCCGCTAAAAGGACACCATCCCGGTTGACGATGTTCCGTTGGTGGGAGAAGTAGAGGTTGGGGAGTTCAATATTTTCTTCTTCGATATACTGCCAGATGTCGAGTTCAGTCCAGTTGCTCAAGGGAAAGACGCGGAAGTGTTCCCCGACATGCTTGCGGCCATTGAACAGCTTCCAGAGTTCGGGGCGCTGGTTTTTGGGGTCCCACTGTCCGAATTCATCGCGGTGGGAGAAGAAGCGCTCTTTGGCCCTGGCTTTTTCTTCATCCCGACGCGCACCGCCAAAGGCACAATCAAATTTATGCTCTTCAATCGCATCCAGCAGGGTAACGGTTTGCAAGCCGTTGCGGCTGGGATTGGGACCTTTTTCTTCCTGAACCTTGCCCTGATCAATTGAATCCTGTACAGAGGCAATGATCAATTTGGCACCCAGCTTCTCGATGAATTGGTCCCTGAAATCCAGGGTCTCCTGGAAGTTGTGACCGGTATCGATGTGCATGAGCGGAAAAGGGATCGGTGCCGGCCAAAATGCCTTGGCAGCCACCCAGGCCATGGTAATGGAATCTTTCCCTCCGGAAAATAGTAAAACGGGGTTCTCAAACTGAGCGGCGGCCTCGCGGATAATAAATATCGCTTCGGCTTCCAACTGCTTCAAATGACTCAAACGATAATCCATAGCTGATCCTGTTTCAACATTCGGCCAAATTTCATCTATTCTCTTTGAAATCCCAAACCGCTTAATTTCATATCTTCGCGGGATGGCTGGTAGTGGCATTTTAGTAACAGGAGCAGCAGGATATATCGGTTCGGTTCTCTGTCGGCAACTTCTGGACCAGGGCTATCAGGTCCGGGGATTGGACAGCTTGCTGTTTGGTGGTGAATCATTGGTGGAAATTATTTCCCACGAACGGTTTGACTTTGTCCGGGGAGATGTCAGGGATCAAGAGGTGGTTGCCAGGGCTTTGCAGGGAATATCCGGGGTGGTCCATTTGGCGGCCATTGTGGGAGACAAGGCTTGCAAGACGCGTTCGGAGGAGGCTACAGAGGTGATGGACCATGCTTCCAAGGCATTGTACCAGGCCTGCAATAAGGCCGGAATTCAGCATTTTATCTTTGCCTCCACCTGTTCCAATTACGGGATCATGGCCGGGGTTGAGGATCCATTGCTCGACGAAAATGCCCCTCTGCGCCCACAATCGCACTACGCCCGGTTAAAGGTTTTGTTTGAAGAGTATTTGCTGGAAAATAAATCCACTCCCCGTACCATTCTCAGATTTGCCACCGTCTATGGCCTTTCCCCCAGGGTGCGGTTTGACCTTTCGGTCAACCACTTTACCCGTGACCTGAGCCTGGGGCGGCCTTTGCTCATTTTCGGGGCCGATACCTGGCGTCCCTATTGTCATGTGGACGATCTTGCCCGGTCCGTGGTTCGGGTACTGGATGCAGGCCCTTCGGCCATGGATGGGAAAGTGTACAATGTCGGCGACTCGGAAGAAAACTATACCAAGCGGAAATTGGTTGAAGAGATCGTGCGGTTGGTCCCGGAGGCGGAGGTGGCATTCAAAACGGGGTCTGGGAATGATCCCCGGAACTACCGCATTGATTTTTCCCGGATCCGGGCAGAGCTGGACTACCGCATCGGCAAACGGGTCCCGGATGGCATCGCTGAAATCCACAAGCTGGTGCAAAGTGGTATTCTGAGCGACCCCGACGATGCGAAATATGTAAACGCCTGAACCGAATTGAATTCAACGAATCGTCCTTTATGATCCCTTTGTCTATCCCCAATCTTGGTCCCCGCGAAAAAGAACTGGTTATGGCGGCGCTCGATGCCGGCTGGGTCTCTACGGCTGGCCCTGAAGTAAAGGCCTTTGAAGAGGCCCTGGCTGAATATTGTGGCGTCAGGTATGCCATTGCCACCAATTCAGGTACCGCCGCCCTGCACCTCGCACTCAAGGTCGGGGGAATCATGGCTGGAGACCTGGTCCTGGCTCCCAACCTCACCTTTGTTGCCAGTATCAACCCGATCTATTATTTGGGTGGGGAAGCGGTTCTGGTCGATGTCAAGCGGGATACCTGGCAAATGGACCCCGAGCTGGTGGAAGAGTTTCTGGCAAATGAAACCGAGGAAAGGGAGGGGCAGCGGGTTTACCGGGTTTCCGGAAAGCGGATCGGGGGTTTGCTGGCGGTGCATGTACTGGGATACCCTTGCGATATCCAGCGCCTGGTGGCCCTCGGTGAGCAATATGGGGTTCCGGTGATCGAAGATGCCGCGGAGGCAATGGGTTCCCTGCTCAAGGGGCAGCACCTTGGCACCTTCGGGAAGATTGCGGCGGTCAGCTTCAATGGCAATAAGGTCATGACCACTGGTGGTGGCGGGGCAGTGCTCACCAATGATTCCGCGGATGCGGAATACGCCCGTACCCTGGCCAACCAGGCGCGGCGGCACTACCAGGAATACCTGCACGACGAGATCGGCTACAATTATAAGATGACGAACCTGGCGGCAGCGATGGGCCTGGCCCAGTTGGAACGGCTGGAAGGGTTTGTCGACCGCAAAGCAGAGATCTGGCAATACTACCAGGAAGCCTTTGCCGGAACGGACATTGGATTCATTGCTTACCCGGAAGGAGTGCGGCCCAACCATTGGTTGGTGACCATTCAGCATCCGGATGTGCGGAGATTGGAAGGGGTTCTGGAGGTGAATGAGATTCAGGCGAGAAAATTGTGGATTCCCATGGACCGCCTGCCCCCCTATACAGATTGTCATTACCTCAGTCGGGAGGATCATAGCCACCACATCTATGAGCATTCATTGAGCTTGCCCTGTTCGACCGGGATCAGTGAAGAGGAGTTGGAGACGGTGTGCGGAGTGGTGAAAAGTTTCTTTGGTTATTCCTGAGGGGTTTCCTCCTGACTTCCGCACTGGGACACCCAAGTCAAAATCTAAAGATTTTCCGTAGTTCCTGATGTGCTTTTTCGTTTGCCAGTAGGTGGAGATAGGGTAATTGCGATTTGGGAAGGACCATCTTGATACCGGACATCATGCTCGTGGCCTCGATCGCCCTGGGCAGTGATAGGTCCCCGTCCCACTTAGTTTCATCTGCCGCTCCAGCTCTTTGTATAACTTGTATGCGCAAAATGAGATGCAGATGTGTGCTTCTATTCTACGCTTGAGGTAATGGAATACGGGCCTGACTCGCAGGTCGGTCTTTGAGATTCTAAAGGCCTTTTCGATTTTCCAGAGATGGGCGTAGTTGCTGATGACTTCTTCACCGTTCAGATTGCAATTGGTCAGGTAGCCTTTGAGCCCATCCCACCGTTTTGCCTGGTCGATTTTTTCCCGGTCAAGGGTAATGTTGACCTCCACCTCATCCGGATCGGAACTGCTACCGACGGTTTCCACCATCCGGTATTTACCATGGCTTTTATCGATAATCTGCACACTGATGATTCCCGAAGGATTACGTTTTTTGCGAACAAACATGCCACTAATATACGCTGGGACACCCAATGGTGTCCCAGAATCATCAAATATGATCCAGAATCGCCGATTTTGAAGAGACTGGGAAGAGGAGCGCGGAAGTCCGGATTGAACACAGAAAGTTATCTCCTGGGTTATTGAAGACAAAGTTGAACGTATTTCAGTTGATCCACCCAAAATGCCCCCCAATGAGAAAAACTCACTGGAGGGCTTCAAAATTCAGTCTTCTTATTTATATCACCCTTATCAGGTCACTGTATAGTGAACCACCACGACCAGATCCTCGAGCAGATCGGGATCAAATCCTTCGGTCGGTGATCCAAGAGCCCAATTGGAAGGGATATCGGTATCGTCGATGGCAATGGTCCATTCACCGGCAGATTCTGCGAGTGACGCAACCGAACTGCCCCGCGAATGCCCGCCTACCTCAGCATCTGCGGAAAGGGCAACCGATTCTGATGCCTCGCTGGCATGGGTCAGAGTCAGACTGATTGCCTCACCCTTGACCAACTCATCTGCAAATACGATCAACTCGATCTGGTCAATGGTGATCGTCTTGTCACGGAACAGGTAATGGAACCGGCTCGTTGAAAGATTGAGTACCATGCTTTGTGAGATGGCTCCTTCCTCAGGATGCAGGAAGCGGTACCATTGGTTGGAGAATTCCCGTTTCACACTGATGGAGCGACGCAAACCATTTCCACCAGACTCCAGGACTACATCTGCCAACGCTGTCGTGATCTGTGCATTGACCTCCTCCTTGTAAGTTTCCCCACCATTCTTCGATTGGTAATTGATATTGAGGATCACATCGGAGATGGTGTTGTAGTCAAAGGACCGGAACTCAGAAGGTAGAGTCAATTTCCATTCCGATGCCACCCCGGCACCTTCAAAGGGAAGATACCTTGCATCATTGAAATCGAAACGGAATACCCCGGTATCGTTGTCGGCACTGCTCGTGGCAATGGCGGTGACTCCCGGAGTGGTGCTTGTAGTGGCCGATGGGTCCAGGGAAGGCTCTCCCTGGTAAGTACTTGAGATCAAGGTCAGCTCTGCCGAAACAGAAGTGTAGGGCCCGGTTACACAGGGGATGGTCAGGGATACTGACTTGATCCTCCGGAAATAGTGACCGGGGAAATCAAGGTCGAACAAGACATCCGGCACACTGAAATAGGTCGTTCCCGTTTCTTTGAGTTGGGTAAGGGAGACGGGATCTATGAATGCCAATGATACTTGCTTACGAACCTCCAGATGCCGCTTGTTCGACTCAAGGTAAGCCGATTCCAGATTTCTCAGGTCGTACAACAACTTGTCTCCAGAAAGCAATCCTTTGCGCAGGTTTTCCCAATAGCCATAGGAAATAAAGCTCGCATCCTGCCCTAATTCATAGGTAAATGCCTTCTGTGCCTGCTTGGCAAGGTCATAGGCAGTTTGATAGGACTGGTAGTAGACGGTCGAAAGCTGACCGATCATCCAGGAATACAGTTCTTCATTGGTAAACTTGTCCTGCATGAACTCGGAGATTTCCTTGACCTGGTCCCTGCGTTTTTGGTGATTCTCCCGTTCCCGCTCAAGAATGGCCACCCGGATCTCAGCAGCGGTAATTTCCGCCTCTGCCATGTCAATCTCCTTTTTGGAAAGACTGATCTGAAGATTCCAATCCTGTTCTCTCCGGGTATAACCCGCTTTTTGGGACAACCGGGTACTCAATCCCCGGAAAACATTGCTCAGCATCGTCATTCCATCCCCAAACATATCGGCTCCGTAGGCGATTTTAGATCCGCCATATCCTGTCGCCAGAGTCGGCTGTATCCCGGTAAGCCCGGCATCTACATCGGGAACAAAAGCTGCAATGGAACTGGCCATTTTGGAAATATTGGCGACGCCATCAAGAATGATTGCCGT
>CAYGRE010000052.1:0-44954 GCA_964352215.1 uncultured Bacteroidia bacterium | reverse complement strand
CCCGAGAGGGTCCCGGCAGGTTCGCCGGAGGGCCACGCCGACTTTCCGGGGGGGGGCGTCCCGGCTCGCGGGAGGGCATATATCCACCCGCTGGCGTACAGACAAACCCTGTCCAGCAAGGGTTTCACTGTACACGGCCGTACAGACAAAGCCTTTCCAGCCGAAAATCGTAGGTGTAACTTTGTATCCTGTCTCTCTCTGGCTATCCTAAATACTTTTGAGACAGCCCTTTCTTTTTAGGAGACGCACTTTCGAGGCGAATTTTATCTTGTCAGGTATTTCCTATATCATGAATGGAAATCCCCAATCCTATTCTACAACCAGTCGCTTGGTCATTTGGTAATCTCCAACCTGAAGTCGGAAGAAATAGACTCCCTGGCTGACTTCTCCGAGATCAATGATCTCTTCATGGCTGCCATTGGGGTTTTCGACTGCTTTGCGGAAGACCTCTTTTCCGGTCATGTCATATACCTGAAGGTCTGCGTCCTGTCTCAGATCGCTAAAGGTGACCTGGAACCGTCCCTGGTTGGGATTGGGATACAAAGAGACATCCAAATTGGACAAGAGGGGATCGACTCCCACCAGACAGCTGATTTCAAGACTTTGGCTGGAGGAATCAGTTCCGCAGATATTGCTCACGGTCAGGGTAACGGTATAGGTTCCACCACCGCTGTTGTTATAACTGTGAACCGGGTTCTGAACTGAGCCGGTAGTACCGTTTCCGAAGTCCCAGCTCCAACTGGTTGCATCGGTTGAATTGTCCGAGAACAAGATGGTAGGACACATGGAGGTGTCAATCGAAAAGGAGGCACTTGGTACCGCAAGCTCGTTGACGACCACGGTATCGCTCACATCGCAGTTGTTGGCACCGGTAGCGGTCAGAATATAGGTTCCGCCTGCCGTAACTGTAATCGTAGGGGTATTGGCAGCAGTATTCCAGACATAAGTAGCTGCCGAATCCGGATTCGTTTCACCAATAGTGACTGAGGTTCCGGTACAGAAGTCCAGGTCCATCCCTGCATCCAGGTTGGGGGCCGGATTGTTGCCGAGCATTACAGTGTCGTAGTTCTGGCAGTTGTTCGCATCGGTAACGAGGACCCAATACATACCCGGCGTGGTGGGACAAATCACCTGAGTCAATTCCGATGTATTCCAGATATAACCACTCAAACCGGCTCCTGCATCAAAACATACCGGTTCTCCTTCACAAACGACAGTGTCAGCCCCCAGGTCAACCGTAGGTGCAGGCAATACATTTACCGTGATCGCAGAACGATCGCTGGTACAGTTTGTGCTGCCATCCGTAACCGTAAGGTAGAAAGTAGTCGTATCCAGTAAGGGGCCGGTATTGTAGACTGTAGTTTGAGAAAGGGTATTGCCTCCTGAGGGGCTGTCCCACCAGAGGTAAGAAGGACTGGTAGCATTGCTGGTGGCAGTCAATTGGGTAGAGGAGCCCTCACATATCGTGGTATTTCCGGTCACCGAAGGCAAAGTGGGAGGTGTATTGCGAATGATCTCCACCGTATCGACGGATACCGGACATGAACCACTCGCAATCGTCCAGGTCACTACATTGGTACCCACTCCCAACCCATTGATGGTTGAGTTCGGGTTGTTGGGACTCGCAGGAGTTCCAGATCCACTTATGATGGCCCAGGTTCCTGTTCCAACCGAGGGGGCGTTCCCGGCCATAACAGCCAGGGTGTCGCAAGTCGATTGATTGGCACCAGCGGCAGCGGTGGTTGGGTTCTGGTCTCTGCTGACGACCACATCGTCAGACAGGGCCGGGCAATTCCCGTTGGTAGAGGTCCAACGGAAGGTATTGGGTCCGATTCCCAGACCGGTGACGGTTGTGGTAGGACTATTGGGGCTTACAATTGTTCCGGAGCCCCCGATCAGGGTCCAGGTACCCTGGCCAACTGTGATGCTGTTGGCACCCAGAGAAGCAGAGTCCGAACAGACCCCAAAGTTTGCCCCGGCAATCGGGGTGGTAGGAGCATCTTCACGGGTGATCAATACCGTATCTGTAGAGGCAAGGCAAGGACCGTTGGAGATCGTCCAGACCAGAACCGTGGTACTGTCCTCGATGAGACCGGAAACCGTGGCTCCGGGAGAACCAGGATTGGTGATCGATCCAGGTCCGGATACAATGCTCCAGGTTCCATTTCCGATAGCGGCAACATTGCCGGACAAGGTCGTGTTTGGATCACAGGTAACCTGGTCGGGACCAGCGGTGGAAACAGTTGGTTCATTGAAAACCGTGATGTCCTGGGTGACGTTGCAGTAACCAAAGGTGTAGGTGATGGTGTAAATCTGGCTTGCCCCCGCAGGAGAAGGAGCGGTAAACAACGTCCCGTTCACCCCGGTTCCTGAGAAAGTACCAACATCACCCGCACCAGCAGGAATGGTTCCTGCCACTTGCGCTGGCGTAGCCGTAAGCGTTCGCGTATCACCGGCACACATATCCGTATTGACAGAAGTAAAGGCCAGGTTGTTGTTTTGACGGACTTTAACCGTAATGGAAGAAGATCCACCAGCGAGGCAGGCTCCTTCACGCACGTCCACCGTGGTCACATCCGTAAAATTGGGAACTATCACCACCGAAGCCTGGGCTCCTCCACAATCGGGACCGGCATCGTCATTGTAAGCGAAAGGATTGGTGGTAGTTGTTGAACCTTGAAAGGCAGAGATTCGCGTATCCACCGGACTGCCACAGGTACTGACGGTATAGCAGGCACCATTGAGTACCGGGAGGGTGAAATACTCACCGGGAGAATAGGGATTGATCGTATTGAAATTACCGCAGCCCTGGTTGGGGAGGATATTTCCAAAAGGGAAACCCGATCTGGTACAGTTACTGCCGGAGGCAGTGGTCGTACAGGCCTGGCCAAACAGGTCAGGCGTAAAGAGTCCCAGCAAGCAGAATGCTACAAGGAATTTCGTGCAATTAGTAAAGATGTTTCTCATACAATAAAAGTTGACGCGTAAGCGACTGGCAAGTCCAGCTTATTAAAAACCCGTTCCAATATAAGTATTTTTAGGGATTGCGGATGTGGATAAAGCAGGGATTAGCATTTGGGAAGGTACAATTAGACCGACATACGAGATTCGGCAAGAAGCCTGCTCTTAGAATTCGCGGGATGCTTGCAAGGATTTTACATATTTCTTTTTTCGGTCCCTGAAAAAACCTTTATATTTGCAGTCCTTTAAGCTGAAAAGCTAAGGAAATCCAATGGCGCGGTAGCTCAGAAGGTTAGAGCGCAGGATTCATAACCCTGAGGTCGGGAGTTCGATTCTCCCTTGCGCCACAACAATAAAGCGGACAACCCAGCGATTTGCCATGGTTGTCCGCTTATATTTTTAAGGGGATTCTTGACTCTATTAACCCTATTCCTCCCAAGTAACCCCTGCAATCGTCTCTTTTTTGAATTCTTCCAGGTCCCAATCGTACTTTTTATTGAAGCGTGTCAGAAACTGGAATTCACTCACCGAAACAACCAGCCAACGGTCATCATATTTGAAATTCGACCCTCCCAGAATTCCCGGGCGGCCATTGTCAAAATAGACCTGCTCAGTATAATCTCCTGGCATCGCTGCCAGTAATTCACCAACCGTCTTCCCTACGAATGTCTCCAGTTCTATCTTTTCCAATGTATTTTGATTCATTTGATTCTTAATTTGATGATCACCGCCTGGTTGTTGACAAGCACCCAGAAGCCCCAGGCCAAGCATACAGACCAGGATCCATCCCGGATTACATATTGTCAAACTTGAGCTTGTCTTCATCGGTCGTACCATAGAAGCTGATTCCGTTTATCCCGTTTTTACCAATGACAGCCCAAACCGCATCAATTACGCTTTGCTGGAAATCCCCCTCTGAAGCCTGAAATGCTGCATTCCACGCGGAAGTGATATCGGCCTTGGAGTTGTCATCGAAGAATTTCTTCGCTTTGGTTTCATCGGAAATGACCAGGGCGAACCGTTTGGTGCCGGTCTCCACGAACTTTTGGTAGCCTTGGAAGCAGGTATTGGCCCCTCGCATATTGGAAATGTCTCCTGCGGAGAATGCTACACCTTCTTCCAACCCCTCATCCTTGGAATAGGGGTGGGTATGAACATCACCAATGAAGGTTTCGCCATCACTCACAGATCGATCGATTCCTACGGACCCACTGCCACTAGTGGCGATGTCTTTGTTCTTGATCACGCCATCTTTTTCAACGATCGCGGTACCATGCTCATGGACTTCGGTCTTATCCTCATTAAAGCTGTCACTCTACATCTCGTCCATGGTCTCATCCATGGCCGCAACAGTGGTATTCAATTCGGAAATGGTTCCAGAAACATTGGCAGCCTTCACATACCCCTCTTTGACTCCCTTGGTCAGGGTCATCCCCTTTATCTTGTAAAATTCGCCTGATTTCCCAGTTACTTCGACTTCGACCCCTTTCGCGATCTCATCTACTTTGGACGCATCGGTGACGGCAGCCCCTGAATACAGGCCTATTTTTGCAGCTCCGGCAACCGTTCCCTTCCAGGGAAAATTGGTCGGATCATGGCGCTGCAACTGAAGTGGAGCATTGGTGGCGGCGGTTAATTGGAAAGGTTGAGGGGCAAAAGATGTTCCGGAAGATGAAGTGTCAAATCCTGAAGTCCCTAAGAGGTTGGATGGGGCAGTATTCTCTTTTGCTTGAATCGGAACTTTTGAATCCATGGCAGTTGGCAATTGTGGTGATTGGTTTAGCTCTATCATACTGTGTGCCTCAGCCTGCCCGAAATGGCGCTCAGAGATATCCAAAAAAGAAACATATCCATGGTTATGGGCCAGCCTCTTCCAACATTTTCAAAATAGCGCTGTCCCGATCCTTGAAATCTTGATAAAACTCCAGCTCTACATCCTTAATCCGCGATATATACCATGCGGCAAAATCTTTGACCCGATACCGCTGCATATTCCCAATGGTAGCTTCTTCGCTGCCAATATAGTTGGTGCGAACGGTCTCATCTTCGAGCAATTGCAGCAAAGCGGGGATCGCATTGTTGCGCAAGACCAAAAACTCATTCCCGGCGACTCCCTCATCCCCTTGTTTGTACATCAGCCCCCATGGATTGGAAAATCCAATAATGTCTTGCTGCAGCGCATCAGCATAGATTCCCGCCAACATCTTCCGATCATGACGAGGCTGAAATGTGATGTCTTTGGTGAATAAGATTTCACAGGCCAGAAACCTGGCTTTCAAGGGTGCAGATGTATCATCAAGGATCACCTCTAAATCGGCACCCGGATCTTCATCCCATATTTCATCCATCAGGTTTTCGCGCATGGGATAGAGGAAAAAGTTCTCGATGGGCGTTCCCATTAACTTCTGCTGCACAAGGTTGGAATCTTTAGGCATGGTATCTGGAAGGTTTGAGAAGATCGGCTGATGGTTTGTATCAATTTCTTTTGAACCAGTAGTCCCGGGTTCAGAAGTTTTGGAACGGGATTGACAACCAAGTAGGCATAAACCCGCAGCCAATACTATTACCCAAGCTCTGATCACGGTCCGTATGTACATGAATTCTATGTATGGTATGAGTTCTATGCTCCGGGAATGGGCAAGTCTTTGGTAGCAGCACCGTCACCGCTGTCCTTCAAATCTGCATTCTTGACATAGTAAATCTTTCCGGAACCGGTCCCATCCTCCTTGAGGAGTTCACATTTTTGGGCAGGGTGTTTCCCCCAGATCACGGTACCTTTTTGGGTTAACTTCTTGCCTTTGGCAAGCGTGGTTTCTGTTGAGAAATCACTTTCTCTCACCGTTGCTGGATCGGCAATGATTTCAAGAGAACCACGTGAGGTGGAGGCATTCCAAAGCTTGGCGGCTTCAGTAAAGTTTGCGGTCGGATCTCCTTTGGAGGCCAGGGTTATATCATCGATTTCGAGTCCCTTCGCTGTCGAATAAGTAAGTCCCCACTTGACGGAACCATAATATTTCCCTTTTTGATCTCCATCCAAAGCCAAAGCAGTGGTCTCGAAAGTTTTAGCGGAACCATCCTGGGGAATAGTGGAAGGCCCATCAAATAAGCCAGCCTCTTTCTTTTTCTGAGTATCTCCTTCTTTATAGGCATGCCCCAACTCATAAGTTGCATTGGTTCCCAGATCCATCGCTCCACCTCCAACTTTATTGTCCTGCTTGGTGTCCTTTAAACCCTCATCTGCGCCAAGATCAGCTGAACCATAGATCGGGGTATTTTTATCGGAAACACGGTCAATATAATATCCTTCACCATCTCCCTCCTTGACCCGTCTTCCATCATTGGTTGGATCAATGGCCTCGGTAGTTCCTACAAAGTCGTTCTTCACGCTTTGGGTAAGACCGATTTTGGTGGCATTCACATCCTCTACATCCGGATCAAACTTCAACACAATGTCCAGTTTCCGGGTACCATTCTTTTCGAACTTGTCCGTCCTAAATTTTCCAAAGTCAGTTTCGATCTCCTTTCGTTGGATGACATCTCCCCCCTGACCTGTATTAGGACTCCCTTCACCAGAGGCTGTAAGTTGAAAGGGCGGTGGAGAGGCGGATAAAACCTGCTCTGATTCCTTTGCGGGAGTTTCTAGCTGGGAGGAAGGGGCTTCGTGCTGGTTGACATGGGATTGTTCTGACATAGTTCCAGAAAATATTTATCGAGTTGTTATTGACTAATATACGAAAAGTGCTGGGATAAATGATCCGATTCTCCCTTGCACCACAGTCAACATTTGCCTCCCTCCGTGGGCCAGGCGTTGAATTCCTGCCCCCATAAACATCCCCAACCGAATCTGGTTAAACAAGCAGAAAGCAATCAAATGGCACAGCACAAAACAGCTATCGTTACCGGCGGAACTTCAGGGGTAGGTTTGTCCATCGTCAAAGCACTTGCCAAAGCCAATTGGGATGTCTACTTCATAGGTCGGGATTCGGAGAAGGGCAAGGAAGTGGAGCAGGAAGTTTCCGGCCTCGGCAAAGGAAAGGGGACCTTTGTCCAACAGGACCTGGCCCGCCTCGGAGAAGTCAAAACCCTCGCGAACCGGCTCCTGAAAGAATTGCCCCGACTCGATTTACTCGCCAACGTGGCCGGGGTCGTCCTCCCCAACCGACAGGAAACTGCGGAAGGCATTGAGAAAACCTTCGCCATCAATTACCTGTCTGCTTTTGTACTTTCAACTACCCTGGCCCCACTCTTGGCCCAAACAGAAGGTTCCCGGATTGCCAATGTAGCCGGAAGTCCCTCTACCATTATGAAGACCAGGTTGAACTTTGACGATTTGTATCTGAACGGTAAATACAGTGCAATCAAGGCCGCCTTTGCAGCGGTCCATGCCAAATCCGTCATGACCAGTGTCCTGGCGGACAAGTATGCCGATCAGGGGATTGATGTAAATTCTTTCCACCCTGGGTTGGTGAAATCAGGGCTCGGTCGCAACTTTGGATTTCCCCTGAATCTCCTCTTCAAACTCGGACAATTCTTCATGTCCAGTGAATCCAAAACGGGGATTTATGTCTGTACCTCTAAGGAGATTCGAGGCCGTTCCGGGTTGCTGTTCAAAAATAAAAAGGGAATCGAACTGGATTGGGAGACAGCCTACCGGGATCAGCTTTGGCAGCGAACCAAAGAAATTCTGGCAAGGATAAGCAATTAGGTCTTAGAGGAACTTCTACTAATCAACCAACAAGACCTTAAACACTTTTTCTTCATCTCCCTGCTGTACCCGCATATAGTACAATCCATTGGCAAGGCCAGAAAGGTCATAGCTCTCTTCCAGAAACTCAGGGTAGGACTCGGAGAATAGCTGCTTCCCCAGTCGGGAAAACAGCGAAACGGTCACCTCCTGCAAGGGTTCACCAAATGGCAGGGTCAAAGAAAAGCTTCCATCTGTAGTTGGATTCGGAAAGAGCAGGAGATTGTCTGTCCAATCCCCAAAGGGTGGATAGCCATTGCAATCTGCAATGACTATCCCAAGCAAACTGCTGACCGTATTGGTGATGATCGGCTCGTTGAAGTCGAAGAAGATGGCCGCCCGGTTGAGGACATACGGATTTTGCTGGATCAGACTGCTGGCCGAAATCTGAAAGGTAATCTGGCCCTGGCTTCCTTCGGGATCGGATGTACTGTCTGGCAAAAGGATATTCTCAAATCGAAATTCAACTACATTGTCAGGTAGGAATCGGGTTTCAAGCCCAGGATGGCTTTTAGAAATGATCCGCATACTGTCCCGGTCGAGGTTGTCAGGGAGAGAATCGCGGATGACAACATTGATCGCCTCCGCATTGCCCGTATTTTGAAATCTAATCGTATAGGTCAGTGGAATAATATCACCGCCACAATCAGTCGGAGGGAAAACCTGGATATCGTTGGGGTCATAGCTGTTGACAATATCATAATCCTGGACGAAAACATTGTTACGGAAGTCCTGGTCCCCCTCTATGGGATTCACCCAGGCCGTCAAGCCCACCTGATCCCCAATCTGAAGGGAGGTTTCAGGTAAGGCCGTTATCCAAATGTAAAAGGGGGGCTGATCGTACCACAGGCTATCAAAATTCCAACATACGGTATCACCATTGATCGCGGTTGGAGCCGGGATGGAGGACTGAAAATCCCAACCTCCTTCAAGCGTCAAGCAGACTTCCCAGGCACTTCCCAGGCAAGTATTGTTGTAGACCTCCAGGCTAAAACCCACCGGAACTCCCGGACGAACCGCCCCTACGAAGGCAAGTGGTTGCAAGTCAAAAGAAATCGGTTCGAGAGGCCCTTCAAGGTAATAGGATTTGCTGGCTGTCTGGCCAATTGAATCTGTCACCACGATGGTCACCGGTCCTCCCGAGGTGACCCGGACGGAGTCGGCATTTCCTACTGGTTGCCCATTGAACGTATAAGTATACGGTGGAAAACCACCAAAGGGATGCCAGGAAACATAACCCGTATCGGTACAGGTCGGAGAGACGAGGCTGTCTACAAACAGAAACAGTTGGTCTCCATCGATCAGGTTGTGCCAGCGGGTAATGAAAAAATTCCCATCGTTCCGGGCTGGTAGATTGTAAACGGTACTGTCTGGGTCCGCATCCATCTCCTGAGGGCCGTATACCCCGAAGAGCACGAGACCATCCCCGTTGTGCCAGGCACTTCGGTAAATACGGCAATCCTGAAGGGTATTACCGGTCAATTCATAATGGGTCAGGTAATCACCGTCTGGTGTCAGGACCTGGACCGCACAGAGAAAGGGGCGGGTGCTATTCGCAAAAACCGTATCCATTCCCGGGTCCATATCAGGGTTGACGATAAAAGGTCCATCTCTTTGATCGATCCTACCATTCCAATAAATAATTCCATCCGGATTCACATCGAGGGTCCCAATCCAAAGGAATCCTTCAAACTCCATCTTATTGTACCATTCCACTTCACCTGCATAGGACATTTTAAACAGGAGTTGGTTCCTGTCCTGGTCGGTAGTGTTGTTATAAACCTGTAACTGAGTCGGACCTGGATCGAGATCTGCACGGGTGCGGAAATTACCTGTTATCAGCAGGCCGTCTTCAAGGGGAACCAGATCCGTGACCCTCAAGCCATCATCCCCTTCAAAGGGGTACAAAGCCATGATATCGCCATCCGGCGTATACACCTTGATGTAGGAGGAAATGTAAGAACCCCCGACCAGGGTCGAATCTGTAAAGGTATTGGTGTATACACTTCCTGTAAACTGAAGTGCGCTGTAAATCAAGCCGTTTTCATCGGTCCGGACCAAAAAATCAAAATACGATCCACAGTCGTTGTTGGCCCAGATCAGATTTCCTTGTGGGTCCAGCTTCTGAATAAATGAACCAGTAGATCCTCCACAATCAGCAAACAGATCCACACCAGGATCAGGATCGAGGTCAAGAGGGCTGGAGCCATTGTATCCTCCGGCAACCAGCAGGTTGTTGAAAGGGTCAATCTCCAATTTGAGCGTCAAGGTATTGTTGCCCAGGTATTCTGTTCCCCATAGGAATTGACCAGAAGGATCAAGCTTCATGACGAACCGGACGGAATTCGTCTGCGTGGGGTCAACTACGAAACTGCCTGATCCCGGGGCGACATTCGTTCCCGGAACCGCATCACCCGCCAAATAGATATTTCCAGCATGGTCTACCGCGAGGTCATAAATATTCTCTGCAGTAGTCCCTCCCATGATCCAATGCGCAGAATAATTACCCAGCGGATCAAACTTCATGATAAACAAGTCAGTACTGCCAATCCCCTGAAAACTGCTAATGTCTGTCAGGATACCATAGCTAAGGCTGTTTTGAAAAACCCCGGCCACGTAAATATTCCCCAGATCATCCACCACCATGGGAGACTCAGGATTGAGCGAAGTGCTATTCGGAGTATGAATAAATCGAGACCAGTCGTGGGTTTGAGCAGACAGCCACCATGGGAAAATGAAAGACAGCAGGAGAAGTGTTGCTTTGAAATGTTGTCTCATGTTTGCAAAAGGTGCGATACTTGATGCGAAAGAAGCGAAGACTAATCATTGCCCGCTGAAGCTGGCATTCCTGCCACTTCCACACCCTCAGGCAAAGCAAAGTTCTGCTCGCTGAATTCGCCATCGGTTTCAATCTTGACCGCAACCAGGATAATCTTTTCATCCATGACCGTCTGTTCGCTGCGGAGGATGATCCCTTCCCACACCCAAAGCCTTTGGGACAGGTTTTTGATCTCATAGACGTCACATTTGCGGCCAAGGATCTTATCAGTATCCACTTTTACCCCTCCCTTAGCTTTGATCACCTCTAAGCCATGAAATACTTCTACTGCTTTCGATGACTTGGTCAATGAATTCTGGATCTGACTGTCCTGGTAAGCACGGGCCCGGCTCGATCCGGTCATGTGAGAGATAGAGTAGTTTCCATCCTGCAGTTGGGTGGATCGGATTTTAGTGGTATTGCCCCACGTGGTAGTGGACTTTTCCACTGCACGCGACTCACGCCATCCCCAATTGTCAAATATCAACACCTCGGTCCCGGAAGAACTGCCAGCACACTGATACGTAATCTTAGCGGATTCTATGCCATAGCGCTTCTGATCTTCTCCGGCCAACTGCCAATATGGCTTGTATACCTGAGCCTTGAGCAAGCTACCGGTCAGGATCACCAGGGTCATCAGACTGAGGACCCGCGAAGTAAACTGAAAAGGATTTCGGTATTGCAGTGTCATAAAAAATCTCTAATAGTAGTAACCACGTCTTTCTTTTTCTATGGTAAAGATAATGGCAATCACCATGATAAGGATGAACAAAATTGAAATGCTCAATCCAATGATGGCGCAAATCTTTCCCGCCTTCATATTGCTGTGAGAAGAGGCGGTATAGCGATGGGGGTCCTGGTTGTACAATCGCCCAGGTTTAGAGGATAGCGCCAAAGCAATAATAGACAGAATCAGTCCTGGGATTCCATAACAAAATGAACCTATGATCGACAGAATGCCCAAAACCAGCACCGCAGTTGATTCCGGCAAGGGTGTCTGCCGGTTGCCATTTGGGGGCATACCGGAAAAATGACCCTGGTTGTAAGGGGCCTGGTGGTAGGGTCCCTGAAAGGGATCTTGGGGAGGAGGAGGATTCATTTACACCTTATTTTGTAACTGCTTCAAAGGGAAAATTCGGGATAAAATACCAATATTAAAAGGAGGCATGAATTTTGCAGGAATATTGTGTGGTTGAATATGAGGGGTAAAGAAAGTATATTTGTTATTGAGTAAGTGTGCTGAAAATTTTTTACATGAAAAATCTACTGTTGCCAATCGCCTTTGTCTTGCTTACTGGGGTCTTTTCCGTGGTAGATGCTCAGGTTTTAAGCTTTTTCTCGTGGGACAATGCTGGTTCCAACGAGACAATTGCTGACATTGGGCCCAATGCGATCAGCTCAGGGCCAAATGCTGAAGCACAGCCCACCGGTAATGGAACTGCCCAGGGCCTCGCCCCGGGTTCATTTACCCAGGTACCTACTGGTTTCTGTTGTGTATTCAATTGTGACCCATGCTGTACCACCCCCAACAATTGTGGCCACGAAAATATCAACCTGGTCATCCCCAACCCCGGAAACATATTTGACCAGCCGGAACTGCGGTTTTCTATCGACTACCGCAGGACAGACAATGAGACCCAAGCTTATTTTTATACCCGAGAACCCAATACTGCCACTGGTCCACGTTTCAGAATGGGTTCCCAGTTTGGAAAGTTCAAGGTAGAATTCTCAACTGCCAATGGGGTCAACCACGACCTTACCCTTTTCAATTACTGGGGAGGTGCTCTGCCAGATGATATTCCCAATGATGGTGTGTGGAGAAATTATGTTTTTGAATACATTCAGGCTACTGGAATAGCAACATTCTATGTTGATGGTGCTGTCGCCCTCTCTGCCACGGTTGCGCCTGCCGGTACTGCCATGGCATGGCCCACCACTGACCTGATTATAGGTCCCAATATGGACAATGAAGGTGTGGACCTCGCCATTCTTGACAATTCTGAAATATCCGTACCAGTTATATTCCCGGTCACCTACAGCTACCTTTCTGGTGAGCAAGTAGGCCTACGCAACCGCATCGATTGGGGCACATTTGTCGAATCAAATTCTTCCCATTTCAATATTACCCGCCTCGACCCTGATGGTGAATTTGAATACTTGGGTCGCCTGGAAGCTGCCGGAACCTCCGCAGACGAGCATCAGTACTCCTTTTTCGATGACAATCCCCAGCCAGGGGTCAATTTCTACCGCCTTGAGCAAGTAGATTTCAATGGAAGCTCTTACTTCTCCTCTGTCATCCAGGTCAGCTTCGATATCAACGATCTCGGACTGATTGCGGTCTATCCCAATCCGGTAAGCGATGGCAAGACGCTCAATATCAAGTTCCGTGCCGGGCAAGAGAAATCTCTGGAATTGCAAATCATGGACTTACAGGGACGGGTAGTCCTGCAAAGAAGCGAAGACATCTCCTCTGAGATCACCAACCTTCAGGTACCCACCGAAATGCTCCCCAATGGCATGTACATCTGCCGGGTGGTTGCAGGCGGTCAGGCCTGGACCAAGAAATTCACGAAAAACTGATCCACCGGATCAAAGGACAATAGAAAAGGCTGTCTCGACGAGACAGCCTTTTCTATTGTCCTTTCAAATGCCTTTCCTATTGGGGATCAAATTGTTTGTCCTCTTCAAAGATCATAGCTAATTTCCCGTATGGGGAAGAGTTTTTTTCGATCGATTTCAGTTTATGCATTTTGTATTGCTGTCATCACCACCGTCAGTATTAACAGTTGTCTTGCAATTGATCCTGACCTTTTTGAGGAACCTGATGCAGCCTATTACACTCAAATTGACCAGCTAACCGATCATGCCTGGGCAATTGCCCGCAGTAACCCGGACAGCGCGATGTACTATGCTGAAAAAGCAGCCCGCCTTTCCCTGAAATTTGGCACCTACGCCAAAGGACTCATCAATGCCAAAACACTCCTTGGCATCCTCAACAAGGACAGGGGCTACTATGAAATCGCAGTTGGGCATTACCTGAAAGCCATGCAACTCGCTGAAGAAGAGGGCGATTCGCTCCGGGTTTCCGGGTGCCTCAACAACCTGGGCGTCGTTGCCCAAAAACAGCGCAACTTCACCAAAGCACTCTCCTATTTCCAACGCTCCCTGAACATCGAAAAAGAAATGGGAACCGATCCGGTGCAAAGGTCTATTCGACTCTACAATATCGGGGAAGTCTATGAAAAGCTGGACAGCCTCGATGAAGCTTATGCCTACTTCTACAATTCTCTGCTGATCGAGGAAGAACTGGGCAACAAAGATGGAATATTTTACGCCCGTCTGGGGATTGGCAAGGTTGATTCCCGGAATGGGAATTACCAAAAAGCGAAAGAAGAACTGGAGAAAGCACTGGTATTGGGCCAGGAAATGGAGGACAATCCAGGGATCTGTGAGACCCGGATCGCATTGGGAGAGCTCCTTTTCCGGCAAAAATCCTTCGCTGAGGCAAAGGTGGAGTTCCAACTGGCTCTTGACAGGGCATCCAAATTCCAATACCCCGGTCTCAGGATGGAATCCTTTGATGGATTGTCGCGGGTGGCCCGTGAACTGGGACAATTTGAAGAATCACTCACCCATCTGGAACAATACTATGCCTTACGCGAAGAGTTGAACAGCTCGGAAGTCAACAGCCGTATCGGTGAACTCCAGGCCAAATATGAACTTGAGAAGAAAGAGCAGGAAATAGCGCTATTGGAGCGGGAAGACGAATTGCAAAAGAAGGAGATCGGCTACGGTAAGCGGCTGAGAAACTATTTGATCTTTGCGGTTGGTTTCATTCTCCTTTTAACGGTTGTGAGCCTTGTCATAGTAAGGAGGAGATCCTCAAAATGACAAGCAGGCACAGTCGCAATAACTATCTCTTTTTACGAATCCTGGGGGGAGTCGGATTGGCGATTTATTATGCACTGGCGCTTGGGTATTTTCAGGTGATTGAGATTCTGCCTGGGAAGCAAACCCTGTTTTACATATTCCTTGGGGTGGGAGTGGCCATCTGGATGACCCCCGCGAGTTTACTGGTGGTGCGGAAGATCAAAGGAACCCTGAATACCGGCCCTCTCATCCTTGGCCTGCTTGTTGTCTTCGCTTTATTGGTCATTTCTGTCTATGGGATGGCTGGAAAATATTCTACCTCAGGATATTCTACAGACCTCTTTGTCACCATTGTCTCGCACCTGGTTTTACTGACACTGATGCCAGTTGCTGCGGGATTGATTTTATTGAGTAATCTTGGTATTTCCTCCAGGGTTGAGGAGGACAGTTCGGGTTCAGGGGAAGAAAATGAAAAAGAACCTTTGAGGAATCCATCCCGAACCATATCCCTGGAAGTCGGTCAGGGCAAGCCCCCCTTTCAAATTCCCATTGACAACCTCCTCCTGGTAGAAGCCGCCGACAATTACTGCAAATT
Organism: uncultured Bacteroidia bacterium; assembly: GCA_964352215.1. Taxonomy (GTDB): domain Bacteria; phylum Bacteroidota; class Bacteroidia; order J057; family JADKCL01; genus CAWUKT01. Next base: position 29,966 of record CAYGRE010000052.1, on the reverse strand, counting down.
CAACTACCTGAAGCAGGATGAACTTCAAACTGAATTGGTCAGGATCAAATTGAAAGAGGTGGAGGACATCCTGCAATCGGAGTCCTTCATCTTTCGTTGTCACCGGTCATATCTGGTCAACGGCCATTTTGTCAAATCGATTTCAGGTTCCTCCCAAAATCACCGGCTTGTACTTGGGTATGGACTCGACAAGGTAAAAGTCTCCCGACTCTTTGACCTGGATCCAATCCATCAGCTGATGAAGCAGCGATAGACTCGCACCAATACCACAGGATACCGCCCACCTCTTTAGCCCTGACAACCAGTCCCTACCGGACAACCATTCGCCACTGGACCCTAGCAATTCACCACAGAAGCCCACCAAAGACCACAAAAGCCCACCTTCGGCCACTCCTGTTTTCATACAGGTTAAAGAATCCCGACATTATGGTTACGAAATCAACCGGGCTGGGTCGCCCGGCCAGAACCACTTTTTCAACTTAATTCTCCGCGACATGAGAACGATTACCTTACTGCTGATTTCAGCACTGATCCTGCTGTGCCCCAATGTCCTCCCAGCACAAAGCTTTTATTCCTATGGCGGAGTTGTCCCCAACAACACGACCGGCAATTGCTTCAACATCCCGGTCTCCGGGGTTGGCAACCTCAGCGCCACCAACGGTTTGGTGCGGGTATGTCTCTCCGTGGACCAGGCCCGCCCCAATGACCTCGACATCTCGCTGCGGAGCCCTGAAGGGATCATCGTTTCCCTGACCACGGACAATGGTGGCAGTTCCGGCAATGACTATTACTACGGAGTATGTTTCAGCGATTGTGGCCCCAGCGGTCCCATCACATCAGGTTCCAACTTTCGAGGAGTTTACAGCCCTGAAAATGCGCTTTCCGCGTTTAATACCGGGGCCAGTGGCAATGGCACCTGGACGCTGTGCATCGATGACGACAATGCTTCCGGCACCGATGGCACCCTCAACTACTGGTCCATTGATTTCGGAACCCAGGTCATGCCCGCCACCCCAAGCGGTGAAACCTGCGCCAGTGCTTATGTCCTGAACTCCCTCCCCTACTCCCATACCTGTATGACCCTCGCAGGATCCAGCAATGACTACAATTCCTGCACCGGAATGATGGGGGGTGCTGATTATGTCTACGCCTATACCCCAACCGGTGCCAACGAACACCTGAGCATCGACATTGCCCAGGATTTCTTTGCCCCTTCTGGATTCCCCACCGTTGTACTCCTCGATACCTGCCCCGATGTCGCCTTCCCCGCCAATTGCATCCAAACCGAAATTCAATTCAACAGCAGCGAAAATATCCTTTACATCACCTCCCAGCCCCTGACCCAGGGCAAGACCTATTACATCGTAGCTGCCTCCACCTCCGGCACCGGCGGAACCTATGACATGCGCATCGCCACCGGCCTCAACGGCAACGACAACTGCCTCGCCGCCACCGAGATCACCAATACCGGCGAATACGCCGGCAACAATTACACCGCCACCATCCCCAGCCCCCAAGCGCCCGGCACCCTGGAAATGGCCTGCAACGGCTCCATCGACAACTTCGTCTTCTACACCTTTGTCACCGATGCCATCGGCTCCGCCGTCTACGTCAATGTCACCGATATCGACTGCGATCTCAGTTGTGGTGGCTCCTGCGGCATCCAACTCGCCCTATTCGAAGAACCCAGCGGAGGTGCTTGCCTGGGTGCAGGAAACTGGGGCGCTCCCATTTACTGCGAATCATCCACCGAAACCAATGTCTACTACAATTGGAGCGGCCTCACCCCCAATACCCGCTACTACCTGCTCGTGGATGGCAACGCTGGTTCGAGATGCGTCTGGAACCTGAGGGCCATGGGAGATTTCACCCAGACCTTGCTTCCGGTGGATTTTGCCAGCCTGGAAGTGGAAGGATTGAAGGGTGAAAACCAATTGACCTGGACCGTGGCCAATGAAGTCAATGTGGACCATTATGAAATCGAGCACAGCCAGACACTTCCCAATTTCACCGTGGTAGGAACTGAAAATATTTGGCCCAATGGGAATATGGACGGATCAGAAACCGGAAACAGCAATGGAAACGGAAACGGAAACAAAACCTATCAGTTCAACCATACCATCTCCGAACCCGGCATGCATTACTACCGCATCAAAAACGTCGACCAGGATGGCCAGGCTTCCTGGTCCCAAACCGTCAATGTCTGGGTAGAGGAAACAGGTGAATCTGTAAGCCTGTACCCGAATCCGGCCAGAGACCAGATTACGGTCCAACTCAAGGGGATGGAAGATGCCAGCATCAGGCTCATGGACCTAAACGGCAGAGAATTGCGCAGTGTTGCGGCTGGACCAGCACAGGATGCCCAGGGCGTAAGATTGGAGATCAACGATCTCCCCAATGGAATTTACTTTTTGGAAGTTCGGTCGCAGACCGGAAGTGCTACGGTAAAGACCTTTTCTAAGTATTGAGCCCCAACTCAAAAATATAATTCAACTCCCCTCTCCGCTTCGTCCGGTCAATCTCCTCCATCTGCCAACCCTGCTCAGCTCCCAAGGCCGCGATCCGGTCCAACTCACAATCCTCAGAGAGGACCATCAAAACCCTCGAACCAGCATGCACATAGTCCGGCATGATGCGGAACAACTTCTGGAAATACTCAAACTCCGGGCCACAATACCAGGCATGCCCGGCTTCATCGGTAGCCGTTCCGGGATAATAAGGAGGATTGATAAAGATCAGGTCGAACTGCTGAGGAGGAATATCATCGAATAAGTCGGAAGCCAATACCTGCAAATCTACCCCGTTGCGGGAAGCATTTTCCCGCAGGCAGTCAATCGCCAGGCTACTGATGTCCGACGCCACCATATTGGCCCCGGCCCGTGCACACCAGAGAGAAATCAATCCACTGCCTGCACCCAATTCCAAACAGGACCGATTGACCAGGGGTAAATCCTTGATATATGCCAGAAAATACTGGGTACTCAGGTACATGCCGGGATGAAAGACACCAGGATTGATGATCATATCGAGGCCATCGTGACGGTACCGACGGGGTTTGCGGAGGTGGAACCGGATCAGTGGAGGCAGGATGCGATTCAGGACAGGCTTGAACAAAGGCCGTAGGCGCATTACATTCCCTCCAATTCAGGCTGACGGTATTTTAACCAGAACTTCTGCAAAGCCTTCAGCTCATAAGGTTTCCAGTACAACTCCCGCTTATAGCGCACCGAACTGATAGCCCGCATGGTACGGCGCTGGAAATGAGACAATTTAAGATCGGAACGGGTCGGGTAATAACCATTGAGGACCGTCTCGAAATTGCGGATCTTATCGACCATCTTAGCTGTAAGCCAGGGCGTCAGAGGATTCTTCCGCAGGTCAAAGTTTTCCCAGACCGGAGAAACCCATTCGTCCAGGCTGTCAGGAAAGGCAAATCCCGCATCGGTGATTTGTTGGTACAGTTCGGAGCCTTCGGTTGGGACCGGGCTGTAAACGTAAATGATGATCTCCGTATCAGGATTGATCTCCTTGATCTCGCGGATGAAGGAAATGTCATCGTCGATCTGCTTCATCACCGCTTCAGGGTCATCACCGGGCAATCCAAGTACAAAAGAGTATTCAGGGATGATGTCAAAGCGTTTCAGCCGGGCAGCAAAAGACCTGATCTGCTCCGCCGTCTGCGTACCGCCCTTGTCCATTTTGGCCAGCACTTCATCGCTACCCGTCTCTGCTCCAAAGAAGATCATCCGGCAACCCGCTTCTCTCAGCAAGGCCAGGTCCTCGTCAGAGTATTTGTCCATCGTGTCGATTCGCCCTTCTCCCCACCAATTCATCTTGTGCTCCTTGATCAGCCTGGCAAATTCGACGGTCCGCTTACGCGAAACAAAGAAATTGTTGTCGTGAAATTCGATCGAATCTCCCCCGTATTTCTCCTTCAGGTGCATGATATCGTCAAATACCCCCTTAGCTGACTTGCCTTTCCAACGTGCATTGTAGATCGGAACCACCGCACAAAAAGAACAGGTGAAGGGGCAGCCAAAACTGGAATGGTAAGCTATGGTCCGGTGGCCGAGAAAGGTCCGGTTCAGGTAGCCATCCATCGGGTAGAAATCATTCAGCTTGTCATAGGGCAATTTGGGCAGCTTATCCATATTCGGGAGGGTTTCCCGGGCAGTACGGATAAAGTGCTCCCCTTCCTGAAAGATCAGGTTTTGGATACCGTGGAGGGGTTGGTCATTTTCCAATGCATCCAGCAGAGATGGAAATGCAGTATCGCCGGGTCCATCCACGATATAATCGACATAAGGAGAGCTGAGGACCGACTTGTATTGGTTGGAGGGAAAATAACCGCCCCAGATATTGATGACCTCAGGGAATTGTTCCCTGACTGCCTTGACAATGGGCACGACTTGCTGCAATTGAGGGCCAGGCATCACTGTGGACCCGAAATACTTGTATTTCCCGGTCTTCAGATAGGCAATGATCCTGGGCAAAGGGTCCTCCTCGCGGTTCCCATCCACAAACGCCCAGTCGCGCTTTCCGTCAATGGAGGCAGCAACCTGAAGTATCGAATTTGGGATTCTGGCTTTGTGTTTCGCAGCACGGGGGTTGAATAAGAGGACGCCATTCATGAGGGTAAATTAGAAAGAATTCGGTCAAAATACATGGTATTCCGGGAACTTGAACTCTATCGGACATTCGAAACCATTGAGCTGGAAGACAATTGCATGCTCAAACCGATAAGCGGCTACTCAGATTCAGCCAATTGCTCAGTTTCCCTTTCCCGGTTGGCATACAAAATCACCATGACCAAAATGAACCAATGGCAGACCACACTCCCCGTCAGCGCCCCCAGCAATCCGAACCGGGGAGTAAGCACCATATTTACAGCAATATTGATCAGAATCGCCCCCACATTGGCCAGAACAACCTTTTTTTGTTGGTGGTGCTTGAAGAGCATCAGGATGAAACAGGAATAGATATAGACGGGCAGGATGGCTGCAGCACCTAAAGCGAAGTATTCCCAGGGCAAACTGAAACCAAAGCCCTCCAACAGCAGGAAATAGGCAATCGGGATGCCTACCGCGATCGCAGCCACCCCACCGAGAGAGACTTTCAGGGCAATGCGGACGATCGTCTTGTCGGGCAAACGGTAGATATTACGGGCAAAGGGAGAAATCAGAAATCCGGCCCCGGCCTGCACATAGGTAAAGAGGTTGATGATAATCTGGTAGCGTCCTGCCGCCGTATCATCCATATAATAAGCCACAAAATAGAGGTCGGTGCGGGAGACAAGCATTCCGGCAAATCCGAGCAAGAAGAAGGGCAGGGCGGTACTGAAATAGCGGAACTGCATCTGGGGAAAGGGACCGGCCAGATAGTTTTTTCCATAGATCAGACTGTAAACCATGGCCCTGAAAATTTGGGCGAGGGCAAAGTAGCGCATCAATTCAGTCAGGCCAATGGATTCCCGGGACAGGTACAAGCCCCCAAAAACAATCACCATCGCCCCCAGCTCGATCAGAACCGCTTTCCCGAAATCCTTTTCATAGACCACCACTACGTCAAAAGAGTGCCGGATATAGCCAAAGAAAATCCAGGTGAGCATCCAGGTCATTTGTTCCGGAGACCAGTCGGACAGGAATATCAGGGGAATGATCATGAAGAGGATTGCCCCCCGGGCCACCAAAGCCTGTTTCCACAGAACAGGGATGGCATCTGGCCGCAAGGCAAAAGCACGGAGAAGAAATTCTTTATTGCCCCATGAAAGAATATGCAGTCCAAGTCCGGCCAGGATCAGGGGATCTACAAACTCGCCCCATACATCCTCAGAACTGTTGCGAATGACCCACCAGGCAGCGGCAAGGTTCATCAAAGCCGGCAGGATCTGGTGCAAACCATGCAGCCCGATGATCCGGACACGGTTGAACCACTTAGCTTTCATAAACCTCCAGGTATGCTGCCACCGTATCTTCAATCCGGTCCGCTGGGCCGGAGCTCTCAGGTGTCGGTTCGGACAGGGCAATCCGCATCTTCTCCATCAATTCACCCACCTCGGCACCCAAATACCAGCGTGGACCGGCCTTAGCCATCCCTACCGGGGTGGAAACGATCCGCATTCCCTGGGCCAGGGCTTCCTCAAATACATAGCCTTGGCCTTCTGACTTCGCAGTGTGCAGGAGCACCTTGCTGCGCCGCATCATCTTCAGGACCTCCTGCCGGGGCAATTCCCCGACAAATTCTAAGAGTTGATCCAGTTGCCGCTCCTCAGCCTCTTTTTCCAAGGCGCTGCGCAAGGCTCCATCCCCAACGAGGCGGACCTTCATGAAGGGATGGAAACGTCTCAGCCGTTCCAATACCTGCAGAAAAGTCGACCAATCTTTGACCGCCACCAGGTTGCCTACCCCCAGCACATCCAGATTCCGCGAACCCAGGGTGTGCACCGGAAAATCTTCCGGAGGAAGTCCCCAGGGAATGACCTTCAGATAGGGCACTACCCTGAGACTTTGCAAAGTATCAGCGGCACGTTGGGAAAGCGTAACTACCCGGATTTTGGTAAGGTCCAGCGTGGACAGGTAGCGGTTGGTCTGGTGGGCGTCTTGCCCCTGAACCGTGGCCACAATTGGAATTCCGAGTTTGCGGGCGACCTGCTTCCCGAGCCAGGTGCACTCAAGCAGCCAAAAGCTGTGAATGAGGTCAATAGGGTGCTCTTTGTGGATCGCGTAAAGCTTACGTTTCGCTTTCCGCCACAGGAGAAATTTGCCCAGGGGCGTACGGGTATTGCTTCCACCTAATGAATAGATTTGAAACCCATTCCATTGGTAAGGGCCTTCCGTGAAGGGATAGTGCAGGGCCACCACCGAAATCCTGAGATCAGGACGCGCAGCGCGAAGGGCCGGCAGATAAGCCTGCAAGGGAGGAATACAATTGTAATCCTCCTCGTCCCGGGGGAAGCCGGGGGTAAAGATCAATATGTGTTTAATGGAGCTCATGCAGGGTCCAACCGCCCTCAAAGATCACCAAGCTATCCAATTGATAGGTCTGATTCAAATATTCCCAATTCAATACCGGACTTTTTCCAGCCCATTGTTTTGCAAATCGACTTTCGTTAAAGAGAACCAGGTCACCGGCAACAGGCTGATGAAGGTTCACCCACTCAACCGTAGAAACCGATTCATTCCAAAGGTTGACTACTTCAAATTCAGGCAGATAATACCGCAAAGCCCCATCCATCCCAAAAGTAAATACCCGTCCTCTCCCCCTCTCGTCAGACCGAACTCCGGGTTCTGTCTCGAACTGTTCGCCGGGTTCTGTCTCGAACTGTTCGCCGGGTTGTCCACCAAACTGTTCACCAATGGTCATGGCAATTGTCCTTTCCTGCAACGCAGACTTCCAGAACCCCGCATTGGCATAATAGACAATCCCAATATTCAAAAGCAAAATTCCGCAAAGCACAAAAATTACTCCCTTACGAACCCGGGATAACCACCTATTGATCAGGCCATTGTCGCTAAAAAAGTTAAGTAATAAGAGGGGTATCAAAACCACCAAAAACCGGGTATTCTGGAAGGGAATACCAGCGATGAACAAGATATAGAGCCCTGAAAGAACCGCATAGGCTTTCGTAGTTGAACTGAGTTTTCGCCACCAGATCAGGGTAAACGGCAGGGCCAAAGTAGCCAAACCGAGGTATCCGGGATGGTAATAAGGACCAAAGGCAAAAACCAGGTTGGGGAATCGATAAGAAAAGGCCCCGTCCTCCATGACAAAAGAGCGGCTGAACCAATTGGCAGGAGACCAGACTTCGAGAAAATGGTGCTTGGGCATACCAATAGGTTCCAACTTCAGATGAAGGATCAGGATCGTGAAACCCAAGAGAACACCTCCCAAAAGCGCACCATAATGGCCATTTTTCAGGGCTGAACGAAGGTGAATCAGGACTATTCCCAACAATAAAATACCAAGGGGGTATCTGACCCAGGTTCCAAAAGCTACCAGAAAAATCATGAGTACCAACCAAAGCCCTTTGGACTTATTCCGGTACTGTTGTCCAGCGAAGAGTACTCCCGTCAATACGGCCACCGCCAACGCATCTGACATACAAGCCAGCCCGCTTCTGATCAGGTAAGGGGAAAAGGCAATACAGGCCAAAACGACCAAGATCACAACCCCAGTGGGCAGGGTCCTGGTCGCAGCGGGGAGGATTCTCTCTCCGGAGGGCAAGGTTCGCCCCCCCACTGAAAAAGTCCCACGCACCGGCAGCAAGGTCCTGACCCCGATCGCAGTTAGCAGCCCTACCGTCAAAGCCATCGACAGCATAGAGACCATTTGAAAAGCAAGGGTCAGATCCCCTACCACATAGCCCAGCAATGCACCCGTCATGGGATACCCTCCTGGCCAGAAAAAATCACCCGGCACTTCCCCTCCGGCCATCCAATCCTGTAAACCCTTGCCAAATTCGAGGTAAGCGTAGCTGTCTTGTCCATACAAGCCATTGAATCCACTCCACCAGCGCCAGGCGATCAGGCACAGCAAGGTGAAGAGGCCAGCGGTCCAGCCCGGATAGATTAGGAATATGCTCTTCTTTGTTGGCAAAGTATTGCGATCAATATTTCATAAGGTCAGTGGAATCCCAAACCATGAGTCCAATTTAATGCATCCAATATGTTATTCTGGGTAAAAATCGCTTTTTTTGTTTGGGCAATATCGTTGCGCTCTTCCTGGGCAACTTGGTTGCCCCCATCTTGGGCAATATTGATGCTCTAATCACATTCCTGATTTGAATGCGTTATTGTTCTGACCAATTTACTGATCTATGAAAATTTCGACCCTGTTCTCCTCCACGATTCTATTCTTCCTGCTGACGGCTTCCTTTGCCGCTCCCCTTTCGGCCCAGACCCATGTCCCGATGGAGGTGGTGGAGCTTGCTGCAAATGCCACTGCGGTGGTCAGGGGTGAGATCACCGAAATCAAGGGGTTCACCCTTATCCTGAAAGTCGAGTATTGCTTGGTAGGTGATGTGGGCGGAGAAGTCGAGGTCAAGCGGTTCAAGAATACCAAGGTTGCCAAGCGTTGGGGTAAGTATGAAGAAGGCCAAAAGCTCCTCTTATTCCTGACCGATGAGGATGGGAAACTTGAAATCATGGGAGTCAATGGAGAAGGCGAAAAATATGTGATGGGAGATGAAGTGCTTCTCGATGGTCGCGGAGGTGGAGTCAAAAACCGCTATTCCTATATTGATCTCCCCGGTGGGCGCATTTATGCCGAAAAAGTTGCCCTGGATGAATTTGAAGAAGCAGTAATCGGCCTCAAGAAATGCTTCACTGTCACCTATGATGCGGTCACCAACAACGCCAATGAGACCACCCTTTACCCGAGAGCGGCTGTCCAATGCGAAGCCAATGAATTGGAGGAACTGCGGGGTTCTACTGAAGTGGCCAGAGAATTGGTGGAGAAAGGTGAGAAGCTGGTTAAATGATCAAAATGGTCTTTTTCGTTTCCAGGTGATTCTTAATTGTCCTGTGAAATTATACCAGTCATTACCAACTTTCAAATTCCCGCCAGCAAGGTGCTCAAATCTCCTAAATAACGGCTTTTCTGGTAATGGGCAACTATTCTGAGTCGTCCGGCCCGGCCCAATTCAGCGGCATATTCCGGATGCTCCAGGATCCTTCCCATATTTTCGGCCATCGTCTCTACCGCTCCCTCCGAGCACAACAGCCCTTCCCGCCCCTCTCGCACTGCGTCGGGAATCCCGGCATGACGGGTCGCCACCACTGGCAATCCGGTAGCCATTGCCTCCAAAACGGCGAGGGGCAATCCCTCAGAGTCGCCGTTCTCTGGTCGGAGGCTGTGCTGGACAAAACCGCGTGCTCCCTGGAGCAAGTCCGCGACCTCCTCTGGAGTGATCCGACCGGGAAACAATACCCGCTCGCCCAGGCCCAGTTCCCCAACCAGGGCCTTGCAGGCTGGCAACAGATCACCTTCTCCGGCCATGATTAACCTTGCTTCCGGAAATCTATCCGCAACCAGGGAAAATGCCCGAATCGTCAGCTCCGGGGCTTTCTTATCGGTAAACCGTCCTACTCCAACCAGGTCAAGAGGATTTTGGCCGGGATCGGTGGGCTGAAAAAGCATCGGATCAACACCATAGGGGATCAATAAGACTTTTTCCGCAGGCGCACCCAATCCGATGACCTGCCGTTGCATATCTTCCGACACGACCACCAGGGCCGCAGCCCGCGCGAACATTTCCGGATAGTGGCGGCCTTGCGCTCCCAGAATGTCCGCTCGGTAAGCATCATAGCCGTGAAAATGAACTACCAACGGGATAGAAAGGGCGTAGCAAGTGTCCATCACCGCTACCCCGGAGGGGCCGTATTCAGCAAGCAGCACCTGGACCTTTTCTTTTTTCAGAAAGCGGTGCAGGCCCCGCCGCAGGGCCTCGGGTTCGGAGGGCTTCTTTCGCCACCAGGAGGAATAGCTGAGCGGGTGGTCCGGGAGTTGAGGAATGGTTCCGATTTCCCGAACCTCCCCATTTCCTTGGACCTCCCCATTTTCCCGGGAATCAGAAGTTCCCCCAGCACTTGAAAGAAATTCCGCAGGAACAAAAGAAGCAAAACCCGGCTGGTACCCCCCGTGCAACAAAACCTTTTCAAAGGGCAAATCCAGAATATGGGTATGGATAAACGTCTCCGAATATTTGTATTTATTGGGGGACAGGATCGCGATTTTTCTCATCCCAATTCCTCCCAACTGAGTAAGATCCAGGTACCAATGCCTACCGCAAGCGGCAGCAAGCCCATGAGCAACCGCTTTCTTTGGGTCCAGACCCATCCCCGCCATTCCAGCGCCGTGGTCACCACAACATTTCGGAAGAGCAGCAGATGCGCCAAAAGCCCGATTGCATACCATCCATCCTTCATGACCAGCCCCACCAGCACCATCACCGGAATCCAGAGCACATAGAGGTCATCCAGGAAAATGGTCAACCTCCCGGCAAAGGTGGCAGGCCAATCGACCTGGTTCACGTACCCCGTTTTGTACCAGACGAAGAAGTAATAGTAGATTCCCACCAATGCCCACCAATCCATCCAGAGGGTCATCAGGACATAGAAACCGACGAAGAAACCCAATTCCAGGGGAAAAACGACTTTTTGCAGGATATTGTCCAGGCGGTAAGCCCCCAATTTAACGGCCAGGGTTTGGGTCCCCGTATTTTTGTCTTTGTCGAGGTCTGAGCGCATGTGCAGGAGGATGTTTCGCCCGCCCAACCAGAATTGCCAGCCCCCCAGAAAGATCAGATAGGGAAGCATATCCGGCCACTGCTGATCACCCAGATAGTAGAAAGTAAATGCTGCCAGCACCGCGGGAAGGCCGTGGGCGTAGAGCGCATCGCAGAGCACCCCGAGCCAGCCGCGTTCCTTGAAGCGAAAGGGGGGCAGTGAATAGAGCATAAAAAGGCCCAATTCAGCTCCCAAAAGACTCAGCGTAACCGCATTGGCGGGGAAGTAAACCACCCAGGGAAGGACAGCCAGCGCAAGAAAAAGCAGCAATAAGCCGGTGATGGCCGCAGGGTGCATTCCGATCAGGACATTGAATTTACCCGCCTTCTGGTCTTCTTCCCGGTCGCTGAGGTCATTCATAAAATAACCAAAGCCGGCTATCCCGAAGATGGTGCAGCAGGACATGAGGAATCCGATGCCGGCGGCTTCAGGTTCAATATTGCCCGCCCAGATCATAAAGTAGGGGACAGAAATGAGAAATGGAGCCTTGTACTTCCAGGGCTTACTCAAACGAAGCTTCTCCAGAAACAAAGCTGCGAACTTCAATCTCATGCGGTCCAATCTACGAATTTTGCTTAATTTCACTTCATGGATCAGCAAGCTCACCCCTACGCCTGGGAACCGGTTCGACACACTGTCTTTCGGGATGAATCTCTGGCGGACGTTCTTCACGAGGATGGCATCACCGTCCAGTCCTTTCTTTCCGCGGAGCAATTGACAGCGCTGAGAGAATTGTACCAGCGACACCATTCGCTGTCGGACGAAAAAGGCGGAATGTTCTATTCGGTCTATTCTCAGGATTTGGCCTACCGGGAACAAATCCACCAGGAAGTTCAGCAGATTCTACAGCCGACCCTCGACAAATGGTTCAAGGGTTATAAGAATGTGATCAACAGCTATGTGATCAAGTTGCCCGGCCGGGCCAGCGAATTTTCCATCCACCAGGATACGACCGCCCTGGACGAGACGCGGTTCTCCCCCTTGAGCGTGTGGATTCCTTTGCAGGACATCAGCGAAGAAAATGGCGCCATGTGCATGGCCCCCGGTACCCACAAATTGTTTTCCCCCTACCGTGGGATTTCATTTCCATTTCCCTTTGCCAAGGCCAATGAAACGGTGCGCCGCTACCTTGAACCAGTCACCCTGAAAGCAGGTGAGGCCGTAGTCTTCGATCCCCGCGTCCTCCACAATTCCCTGCCCAACCTGAGCGACTCCCCAAGAATTGCCCTGATCTGCGGCATTTTCCCGGAAGAGGCCCGTTTCAATATCTGCTTCAAGGAGAACCCCGAAGCTGAGATCGAGATTTACGACCAGGACGATGATTTCCTGTTGAAATACCCCAATTTCCTCCACCACTGCCACGACCGCCCCGTTTCTGGAGAAGTGGTCAGGAAGGTGGAAGATAAATTTCCCTTGATGGACGATGCCCAGGTAGAGGCCCTCCTCACCGACGCCGGCATTGAAGCGAAAAACCTGGTGCTGGCCCGTTCCGATGAATCCTGCAATATGATTGCCGAGCCGGACAACCTGGACCGGGAGCCGATTGTTCCGTTTGAAGAAGTGGAAGCTGATCCGGTTGGGGCTGTAGCGGGTGTGGGTGGTGATGTGGGTGCTGCTGGTGCTGGTGCTGGTGCTGGCGTAGCCGCTGGTGGTTCCGGCCGTAGAGGAGGATTTTTCAGTCGCTTATTTGGAAAGGGGAAATAGATGGAAGCATTGTTTCAGGAGGATACGCTCCACCAAAACATTGACGAACGCGGGGTGGTCACCCTTCCCCTCCTCACCCAGGAGGAAGTTCAGCAAATCCGGGATTTCTACTTTGAGCTTCACCCCGATGGGATTCCTCCCCAGATGCGGGACGGGATTCACATGACCATCTGGTGCTCAGATACCGAATACAAGATCAAGATTCGAGAGAAATTGCTCTCTATTCTGCAACCCGCATTTGAGCGCACCTTCAAAGACTTTCGCATTGTCACCCCGGTTTTCATCGTCAAACGCAAGGGTGAGGATACCACCTTTCCCATTCACCAGGATTGGAATGTGGTGGACGAAGAAACCCACCGGGCCTTCAATGTCTGGATTCCCATGCACCCCGTAGATGCCCACAACGGTTCCCTCTGGCATGTTCCCGGAAGCCACCGTTTGCCCAATATAATTCGTGGTCCGGGGATATTGTTCCCTGATCTGTATAAACTGCCCGAGCACATCGCCCCGGCGATGAAATCCCTGAGCCTGACGCCCGGTGAAGCCATGGTTTTCTACCACCGCCTGATCCACGGCTCCCCGCCGAATCAGAATGAGGACCCACGGATCGTGGTGTCATGCAGCGTCCTTCCCAAAAAGGTCCCTTTTCACATCTATTTCCAGAAGACCTACGAAAGCCCCCTTCAGGTATTTCACCCGGAGGACGACTTCATCTACAAATTCAAGAATGTGCGGGACGATACCGGCAGCCTGGCCCCGGAAGGAGCTCTGGTAGAAGAACGTGCGCCTTATCGTCCCGTGCAGATCACCCCTGCGGTGTTTGATTCGCATTTTCCGGGGATGATTCCGGAAGTCAATTCGGGGAAAGATTCGGGTTTTGAGGGGAATGGTGAGGGTTCGGGAAAGGGTACGGGGGAGAGCTCGAGAAACGGTTCGGGTTCGGATAATGGTTCCAATGGACACAGTGACGGAAAGAGAGGCTTTTGGGAGCGGGTGAAAGGGCTTTTTGGCGGGTGAGGTAGATGGACAAATGAATCCCCTTGTGCTGGAAATAAAGACAAATCCTACTTTTAGAAATTCTGTATAAAGGAGCATTCATTGAAGCCTGATCTGAGGGTTGGGACAGGTCTATTCGAATAAATTCACTTTCCAGAACACAAAAGGTGGGTTTCGTTTGTTTACTTCACAAACGAAAACTAATCCATGCCCCAAGAAAACAACACATCTGTTCAAAGCGATACGCCGCTGCAATTCCCATGCGGCACCGTCATGAAAAACCGGTTCATGCTGGCTCCCCTGACCAATCAGCAGAGCCATGCAGACGGACAATTGTCCGATGCTGAATTTCGCTGGTTGACCATGCGGGCGGAGGGGCAGTTTGGCTTGGTAATGACCTGTGCTACCAGTGTCCAGGCCACCGGCAAGTGCTGGGACGGGCAGTTGGGGATTCATGATGATGTGTACATTCCCGGTCACCAAAGGCTTACCGCACGCATCCAATCGGAGGGCAGTCTGGCCGTGGTTCAACTCCACCACGGCGGGATGCGGTGTCCGGAAGAATTTGCCCTGGGCAAACCCGTTTGTCCGTCGGACAATGCCAAGCACAATGCACGCGCCATGTCTCTGGAAGAGGTGATCGCCTTGCGGGAAGCTTTTATTGCGGCGGCGGTGCGGGCCAAGCGGGCAGGGTATGATGGAGTGGAGATTCATGGGGCCCATGGTTACCTCATTGCGCAATTCCTGAGTGCGGACATCAACCACCGGGACGATGGCTATGGAGGCAGTCTGGAGAACCGGTCCCGGATCTTGTTTGAGATCGTGGCCGGGATTCGCCGTGCTTGCGGGGATTCATTTTTGCTTGGGGTTCGCTTGTCGCCGGAGCGGTTTGGCATGGAGCTTTCTGAAGCCAAAGCGATTACGCAAAAACTCATTGACGATGGCTTGGTTGACTTCCTCGACATCTCCCTCTGGGATTCTTTCAAGCAGCCGGAAGGCGCAGCAGCCGGTGACAAATCATTGCTGGAACACTTTACGGAATTGGATTACAAAGGGGTGCGCTTGACGGTCGCAGGCAAAATACACGGAGCCCATGAAGTGCAAAAAACCCTGGAGGCAGGCGTAGACTTTGTAACGATAGGCAGGTCCGCCATCCTGCACCACGACTTCCCGAAACTGGTCATGGAAAACCCCGATTTCCAGCCCATTGAACTCCCGGTGAGCCCTGCTCACCTGAGCAAAGAAGGGCTGAGTGATGTATTTATTGGGTATATGCGGAGATGGGCAGGGTTTGTCGAAGAGTGAAAAGGGGCCTAATTAATTATGTTCAGCACTCATTTCAGTTAACCTCGGAACCTTAACCCATTGTGTTCACCCCTGTTATAATTAACCTCGGAACCCTAACTAATCAGGGTCAGCTCTATTATAATTAACCCCTGAGCCCCAATTAATTATGGTCAGCCTATTAAAAATTAACCTCAAGACCTTAATTTAATAGGGGAAGTCCCTACTCCAAATAACCTCTGAGCCCCAATTAATCATGGTTGGTTCCAATTCAAAATAACCTCTGGACCATAATAAAATAGGGTAAGTTCCTATTCCAACAACCTCTGAGCCCTTATTAATTATGGTCAGTCCCTATTATAATTACCCTCGTGGCCTAAT
Organism: uncultured Bacteroidia bacterium; assembly: GCA_964352215.1. GTDB lineage: Bacteria > Bacteroidota > Bacteroidia > J057 > JADKCL01 > CAWUKT01. The sequence goes on along the minus strand of CAYGRE010000052.1, from coordinate 14,316 downwards.
TAGGGAAGTCAATCACCCCAATCAATTATCCCATTCCCCATAACCGCTTATGCCCGCACCGCTAACCGATTGCCCCCAAACGCTGTTCATGGGATAGCTCTGTTAAATCAACCTACCCCAAAACCATGTAATTCACCCCAATATATAATACCACAATTCTGTTTTTATAATCCAGTCAGTTTTTGTCTTACTCACAGCAAAGGCTCCCATACGATTCGGTTCCTTACACAAATGTCAACCACAACAAGCCGCATCGAGCCCAATCAGCAATAACAGCAGCATTTCCGCTTTTGGCACGAATTCAAAAAACCCTGAAAGCATTTTTACTGCTAATACTACGACCTCAAATACGCGCCACGATGATTCTCCAAAAGTTCAAACAACTGTCCCTCTTATTGCTCACCCTCCTTTCGTTTTCCCGTGGATTTGCCCAGACACCGATCTCCATCTGTGGAACCGACCAACTGCACGAAAAACTTTTGCAGGAAAGCAAGCAAGCGAGGGAAGAATTTGAAAGGGGGGAATTGATCTACCGGGAATACCTGCGCAACGGTGGGCAAAACGCTTCTCAACGGGTCGTAAAAACGATTCCCGTGGTGGTTCATATCGTCCAGTCTTCCAATCAAAACCTGGTCACCGATGCAGATGTACTGTCTCAGATAGAAGTACTGAACGAAGACTTCCGCAAGATTCCCGGCACCAATGGGGATGGCGATGGGGTGGATACCGAATTCGAATTTTGCCTTGCCACCATCGACCCCAACGGATGCCCCACCACGGGTATCAACCGGATTATCAACCCCAACCAGGCCTACGCCACGTATTTTGATCCTGTTGCCCTAAAAAGTCTCATCCAGTGGGATCCCGATATGTACCTCAATATCTGGGTACCCCGAACTATTGAATACTTCGGTCCAAATTCCTTGATGTTGGGGTATGCCACCTTCCCTTCCAACCTATCCTTCGATCCCAAACTGGATGGGGTTGTGATCAGCAGTGCGTATTTTGGCCGAAACTCAGACCCCCTCTTTGCCGGACGAATTACGACCCATGAAGTAGGGCATTGGGTAGGCTTGTTCCACACCTTCGCCGAGGGTTGCCAGGGCAATACTCCCAGTACCTGCAACTTTAACGGGGACCGGGTTTGTGACACTCCCCAGTCGGCGACGCCCAACAGTGGCTGCCCTACCAATGTCAATTCCTGCGTGGACTTTCCCGTTGACAATCCGGATTTGGTTGAGAACTATATGGAATATACCGATGGGATCTGCTTCAGTATGTTCACCCAGGGACAAAAAGACCGAATGGAAAGCCAGATGCAGACTTATCGGTCCAATATATATTCTTCGGCCAATCTCACCGCCACAGGTTGTGACGGCACCATCTCTCCGGGATGTGTCCCCACCGCCTCCTTTGTGAGCAGCATCCGAAGGGCATGCATTGGACAGGCTGTTTCATTTTCGGACCTCAGCTCCGGCCCGGCTACAAGTTGGAATTGGAGTTTTCCGGGAGGTACTCCTGCCACTTCCACCAATGCGAATCCTACCGTTTCTTATCCGGCCCCTGGTGTTTTTAACGTCTCCCTCACCGTGACCAACAATATCGGAACCGACAGCACCACCGAGAGCGGCTACATGACCATCTCTGCAGCAGATCCCAATGGCACCGCTGAGAGTTTTGAAGGAGATTCATTGTACCCCGTGGGCTGGTATTCCACTCCGACCGATGTGAACCGGGACTGGAACCTGACTACAGCCGCGGCCTCTGATGGCTCAAATTCCATGGTAATGAACAATTACAATTATGCTCGGCTGGGGTTCACCTCGGACCTCAACTCGACCGTTTACGATTTCTCCAACTGGGCCTCTGTGGATTTGTATTTTGACTATGCCTATAAGCGTTACAATGCATTTCAATTGGATACCTTTGAAGTTCGGGTATCGACCGATTGTGGTGCCTCCTGGCAATCGGTTTGGCGGGTAGGCGGATTGTTCCTTTCCACCGTAGCCGGCAATGCGCTCAATGCTCCCTGGGTGCCAACCGATTCCGCCCATTGGAAAACCATCGTCGTCAATCTGGATACATTGGTTCAAAACCAGTCCCAGGTACGCTTGCAGTTCCGCTCCATCTCCGGGGAGGGGCAAAATATCCACCTGGACAATATCAGGTTTGTCACCACCTCGACGGGTTTGTCGTCCCCTCCTGGTATGCGGCCCACTCTATCTGTGCATCCCAATCCATTCCGCGAAGAGCTGCGTATTTCCTACCGTTTGGAGGCGACCAGCCAGGTCCGGTTGCGCCTCACCGATATCAGCGGGAAGGTGTTGCTGGACGAAGCAAAGGGCTGGCAAGATCCGGGGGAATACCACCTGAGGGAACAAACCCGGTTTGCAGAACTTCCCAGTGGCATTTATTTCCTCAGGTTGGAGACGGATCAGGGGAGTCAGACCCGGAAGTTGGTTAAGATGGGTGGGTAAGGTGAATTTCCCTCAGTTAAAAGGAGTTCCCTTAAACCCACCGAAAAACGATGCCAAATGACAAAAAGCAATGATCACCTGGCCTACCGTTACTGCAATCACGGCTACCCATACTTTCATCGGAGGCAGGGACCGCCCCTTAAATACAAGCCAGGCCAATACGGCAATCCCGACCAGGGCCACCGCCACTTCCAGGTAATACCAAAAACTGACGGAGTTGCCATGACGGGTCCAGGCCCGGTAAATGACCCTGATACCCGATGTCAGAAACCAGAGGCTTAACAAAAGCCCAATGATTCCGACGATGACAGGTCCGATGTTTTTCATTTCGATCGGTATTACTTCCCCTGGCTCAGTTGAATCGGGATTGCTTCATAAACCAGGGATGATCCGGGATTACTCCGCTCATCTGAATTGTCCAAGATTACTCTCCGTAGAAAACTTGTGATTACTCAGCGGCAACCTTGGTTCGGAGGGCATCAAAAAACAGAGCGACCAGCGTACCGGCATACTCATTTTCGGCGGTTCCAAGGATGGCACCACTGGCACCAGCCAGGTTCAGGGGACCCAGATCGGCACCCGCTGCGAAATAGAGTGCGCCTGCGTCATTCACCTGATCGGTGAAATGGGTGATCCTTGCTGCTTCATTGGTCCAGCCGGATCCATTCCAGCCGGTCAGGCCAATCCGGGTGGCAAAGGTGGAATAGCGACGACTCTGGTTGGCCTGTACACCTTCGCCCAGGTAATAGTGACGGAGAATTTCTGATACCCGCTGTCCCGAATTGGAATCGGTATCGTAAAATTCATCAATCGCATAGGCATCGATGTTACCGAGCATATCTTGTGGTGAAGCGTATTCGTTGATGATACCCTGGGTCACAGATTCTGAAACAGTATTCGTTCCGGCGTTGAAACAGGCGAATATGATCTCTGCCAACACACTGCCCAGGTCTCCCACCCAAGTGGTTCCGCCACCATTTTCGATTTCGATATAAGAGAACAATGGAGCCGAGACGTCGGCAGGATGGTTGAAAGCATCCAGCCCCGCGAATACGTGACCAATGTCCAAAAAGCTGCCATCAGGCAATGCGATCTCCTGCCGGGTGTAAATTTCAGGGGTATTGCCAGCCGCATCCACAGGATAGGTTTCGGTATCGACCACATCCACATTCGGACCATAAAGATCGACCTCTCTCCTGCCCCGTTCCCGCTCCCGGGTTTCATAGCCGTTGTCAACATCAGCCGTTCCTGGAACCAACTTTTCGTTCCACCCGTCCGATCCGTAAAAGATTTGGCGAAGGCGCGTAATCATCAAGGCGGTATTGAATGAACCATCCGGGTTCAGGACCGCATTGCCGGCACGTTGTTCTTCCGCCTCCACCAACTGAATGAATTCCTCAATGCCAATCGCGGTGTCGGGTGCCTGGGTTACGATGGGTTGCTCTAATTGTAGCTGAAGCGGTGCCGAGTCTCCCGCTGCTTTGGCTTGCAGGGGTGCAGAATGGGTGGCCTTTGCCCGGTTTTGGGCTTGGTTGACATCGGCAGCGTCGTCTGCCGAAGATCCGGAGGCCATGAGTTGAAAAGCAGGGGGAGACATGGAGGCACCTTCTACTTCCGATTCACCGAAAGAAGAGTTGCCATTGTCGTTCGTTTTTACGGGGTCCGAATGGGTACTCATGTGACAATTGGGGCTTATTCCAAGGTTTCTTTAAAAACAACAATATAGCGAATTCGTATCAAAACAGCACTCGGAAATGAGAACAATCACTTAGCCTTTGGTCACTACTTTTTCCGAAGTCGCAATGTGCTTTCCTTCGTCATTTACCGTCACCCGATACCGGTAGGATTCCATCATCCCTTTCTTCGCGCAATAGGTAAAGACCAGCAACCGATTTCCATCCGTACGTACATTGATGATGCCAAAATTTCCGCGTGAGAACCCTTGGAAATATTCGGGGCTGCCCTTGTCAAAATGCACATCACCAGAGAACATTTTGTGCAATTCCTTCCCTCTGTATTTCTTATGCTTACGCTTGGAGAAGTATTTTCCCAGGGTCTTCCGTTCATAGCAGATGTTCTTATAGGCAAAGAAAGCGGTCAATTCGGTGGAGAGTACGATCCCATTTTCCGCCCGCATCGCTTTGCCGAGGGCCGCCATCAGGGTGGCCCGGGGATGAATATGTTCTTTGGTCACCGATTCGTCCCCGGAAGAGACCAGGGCCACCACCGGGGCCATCGCTTCCAGCGCATCGTAGTCGAAGTCATGGGAGCCGTGGTGGGGGGCTTTGACCACCTCTGATTCGAGATCCGTGAGGTCGATGTTTTCCCGCATGGTCTGCATAGCTTCCTGGTTCAGGTCTCCTGTCAGGTTGATCCGGACATTGCCGTAGGTAAGCCGCAAGGCAACAGAATGGCCATTGATGGTATGGGATACAGAGGGTGAATAACGCTTCTTGTCTCCATGTTCCAGGTGCAAAACAGCAGACTTAGGGGGAGAATTGAAGAAGGGCAGCGCATCCGTTTCGGTTCCATCGTCCAAAGTGACCTTCTCCGTAAATGGTCCCTGGATCTCCACACAGATTCCCTCTTCTTCGAGGAAGTCAAACAATTTGGTTTCATCCATCCCGTAGGACAACCTCCGCATATCAATTGGCCCCCTTTTCTCCCAATGCTTGAGGCTCTTGTGCCACCGTTTGAAGGGAGTATTGGCATTTCCCTTGGGAGCCTCTCGGGTATCATCGTACAATTCGGTGATCATCAGGCGCCCATCCGGTCCGACAATGGTCTCACCGAGGCGTTCCTCTTTGCAAAAGCTACCAGGACGCTTGAGCAGGCCGTTGTGGTAAACCCGCTGGGGATGGATGATGATCCGCTTACGCTTGTTGCGCTTCGGCAGCTTCTCAGAGCGCACGATATCGTTGAGTCCGTCAAAGTGGTCCGCATCTCCATGGGTGACAATGATGGCATCGACTTCAAGGGGTTTGTCTTCACAGAAATTCGTATAGTTGAAGCGGGCAGCCAGGTGACGGGCAAACAATTTGTTGTCGCCCCCATCCACGAGGACGATTTTCCCATCGGGCGTTTCGATTACCATCCCATCCCCTTGCTGTACGTCTACCATTGAGAACCGCAATACTCCTTTGTCCATCGTATTGAATTTTCCTTTGATATAGCCCGTTTGCGCACAGGGATAGCCTTCCAGAATGGTGATCTTCCACCATCCCTTCTTCTTTTCAATCACTTCGATCTTCTCTCCAAAGATCAGGGACCGGAACCGTTTGGATGATTTCTTGGGTTCCTTATAGACTTTGACAAAGTCGTCGGCGATGTATTTGATTTCAGCCATGGTATCTGGGTTTAATGGTTTTGGGCTATTAGTGAATTTTCATTTCAGCAGAAGTTTTTGACTTTACTGATGGACAGGGCACTTCATATAGGCCTTGGTGCCGAATTTAGATGGATGCACAGATAGGAGAAATGATCACCATCAGTTTGTTAAATCGCATTTGGCATGATGGACATGGGTTTCAGCCAATCAAATTTGATCGCTATACCCTTTTTAATCACAAAAACTTTTTGATCGCTAAACCTTTGATTCTTATCTTGATCCTTGGTGTAGAATTCGCATTTTGCATCGTCACTGATAAGTCAACTGCCAATAAATTCTGTCGTCATGGAGAACGCTCCTCAACAAGAGTCCATTCATTCTCATGCTGAATCCGCTTCCGGTTCCTTCGAAGCTGCCGGATTGGCCAATTCAGCTGCCCCACCAGCCTTACAACTCTTTGCGTCGCCGGCTGCTCCGGTCCAGTTGCAAGCGGTTGCCCAGTTAACCGCGGAAGACCTGACTGCGGAAGAATTGGCGGCAGCAAATACCTTCAATGCGGATCGGTACCGCTACGAAGCACCCAATCCTGCCGCTCCTGATGAAGAGACCAGTTACCAACGCATCATCAATATGCTGCACGCGGTGGCCGGCGACCAGACCCTTTACGACAATGCCGCTGCCGCGACTTCAGTAGGTGCTGCATTCTCCCACCTGGTCAACGCTGCCCAAGGCGTTGTCTACGCCAACGATGCCACCAAACACGATGGACAATTGGGTTCAGGAACCCTGAGAGATGTCATGGCTCAGAGCGGCAACGCTTCCACCGGGATCGGCCTCGATACCGACAATGGCGACTTCATCGCGGAGCACCAAACCCGCTCAAGCATTTACCCCCACCACAGCAATGACCGGATTGGCGATTTCCGCGTTTCGGGTGGATTTATGGAGCCGCATGGGCACAGCAACAAGGCCGCATCCCAGGTGATCCGCACCGATGGGGACTGGATGGAAGACGCTCCCTTGTACAACAGCACCCATATTACGGAAGCAGAACGCGTTGGATTGATCGACGATCTCCACGCCATTGTGCAGGACGATGCACTTCGTGCTACTGCGATTGCGGAGGGTGCCAACCATAGCCCCGCTCTGGCCCGCCTCATCTATGCAGCCCAGTTACAGCTATTTACGGGGGGCAATGACATTGATGGCCGCTTTGGACCAGGTACCCGGACTGCGGTTGGGAATCGGGCTACTTATATTGAGAATCAACCCGAAAATGCTGGGAATGAAGCTGAAGCCGCTGAAAATGCTGCTCCTGCGGTTGATCCTTTCATTTATCAGGTGGCTCCTTTCACGGAACTTTATGAAACCCGCCACAATACGGTTCAGGGCAACAATACGATTGGGGTGAACTTCAATCTGGGTGCGGCGGATGCACCCGCCCGCATCGCAGCGGTTGGCGCTGACTTTGCCAATATCACTGCGGGCGCGGCCCAGTTGACCAATGACCAAATCAACACCCTCTACTACGAAGACCTGCAAGTTCTGGGCATGAACAGGGCCATGGCTGCGGTGGCCAGTTTTGCCAACCTTCCCCTGCAAGCCAGAATGGCACTCACCGACATCTGTTTCAGCTTCGGGAGTGGGGCCGTTGCGGGAATGGACGCCACTTTCACCGCCCTTAACGCCGGCGATTACCATACTGCAGGCGACCGTTTTCAGGAAACTGCATTCTATACGGGTGAAGGTGACCGTGGGCCACGTCACCTCGATGCCATCAAGTTCCTCGCTTCCCGCAACCAGGATCCACGGGCTACGACTTCCGCGGCCAGTGACAAGAACCTCGGATTTGACTATGTCACCGAAAACAATCCCGATGAGGAAGTCTATGCCTGGTATGGTGGAGTGGTCACCTTCAGTGGATTGGCCGGTGGATACGGCCGCCGTGTGATCATCGAAACCGACATTCGCTACAACTACCAAGGCCAGGATTATATCGTCTACACCGCCTATGCCCACAACGATCAAAACTTTGTCCAGCAAGGTGACTTTGTAGAAGCTGGGGATGTAGTCGCAGAAATGGGTGGAACCGGCAGTGGTGGTGCGACTGTCTATGGCGCCCACGTTGACCTTCGCATCTGGATCGAGGTCAATGGCACTACCATTGACTTGTCACCCAATGTATTGGAGAACCAGCTGGCTGAGAATGCTGCGGCCGACAATGCAGCTCCTGACGCGCAGCCTGATGGCGGAAATGTAGTGCCGGAAAATGGAGATGCAGTTCCCGAGAATGGCGGCGGCGCTGGCGCTGGCGGTGGTGGTGGGAACGTACGCTAAGCAGGCTTTTATACAAAGTATGAACTGCTTAAGCATTTGCGACGGGAGCAGTCGAGGCGAAAGCGTGCGCTAACCAAACTTTTCTGAAGATAGGTCGTGCTGGTGAAGAGTCCGCAGGGTAAAATCACCTATCAAATATTTCTTAGAACATTTATCTGCTGTATGGGTAGTATTGCCTATGAGCAGCACCCCCAATATCCAAAGCAAAGAAGAAGAAACAGCCAATTGGGTGACCCACGCCTTCGGGGTACTCCTGATATTTATTTTCTTTCCTGTTCTGATTTCCCATACCATGGATGTCAGCAGCCCGGCAATGGTTTGGGCCGTCACTGTATTTGGCTTTGGCATGCTGATGGTCTACCTGGCCTCCACCCTGTACCACTATGTTTCCGATGAAGACACCAAGCGAAAAATGCGGGTCTGGGATCATATTGGCATTTTCTTTCTGATCGGGGGCACCTATACCCCAGTGGTTTGCAATTATACTTCACCTGAAACCGCCACCTACTTTCTGGCGGTGATGTGGTCATTGATCGCGATTGGTACGGTACTCAAACTATTCTTTACCGGCAAATACGACAAGCTATCGACTGGAATCTATTTGTTTCTGGGGTGGATGCTGGTGTTCATTTACCAGCCTATCCATGCAAATATGTCATTTGAGATATTCGCCTGGATCATGGCGGGGGGATTCTCCTACACGTTCGGAGTGGTTTTCTACCGGTGGAATTCTTTGAAGTACCAACATAGCATTTGGCATTTGTTTGTGCTTGGTGGGACGGCCTGTCATTTTGTGGCGATTTACAATGGGGTATGATTGGTTGATGTAAAGTTTTTTCAGGACGCTAAAAGGGGGGTCGGGGTAGATCCCCTCGGTTGTGCATTTTGCACAACATGGTTCCGGTCTCCAGACAACCAGGTTCCGGTTTTTGCACAACCAGGTTCCGGTCTCCAGACAACTGATTTGTGCTTGCGGGTATAACCTATTTGAGGGGTGAAGCACAACCTATTTGGGGTTTGATAGACAAGTTGGTTGTGTCCAGCGCACAGCGCTCCTACCAAATTGGGGAACTGGGTTCTGCGTGGAGCACAAGTTGGTAATGCTGCTACCGGAACCAGGTTATATCTGGCAGGGAACTGGGTTGTGCTCGGCGGGGAGCACCACTGCCTGCTGACCTCAACCTGCTTGTCCAGCTAGCAGAAGTAGGTTGTCTGGCCAGCATACAGGCACTGGGGTCCGTGGACAGCCAGTTGTGTCGCCAGCGGAACCGGGTTGTGCGGCTGGGGGAACCGGGTTGCCTGCCCAGCATACAGGTACTGGGGTCGGGAGGCAGCCAAGTTGTGTGGCCAGTAGAACCGGGTTGAGGTCTGGACACAAGTATGTTGTCCTTCAACCCCAACCGATTTGCACCCTGAAGTGCAGGATTCGACGGTTTGGGGTATAAATCTTCAATTATCCTATCTTCTTCATACAAGATTCCAGCCTGACTCAGCGGTGCTTCATATCTAAAATCAAATTCGCGTTATGCCGGAGCGTCCCACGCACTTGAATTGGTTCAGTGGCTGCAGTTCATAGCTAAATATGCCCTGCCTCCTTCAGTTAATGAAACACTTGGGTTATTATAATCTGTGAAACTTGACTTACTGGGAATTCATTTAAAACTCCCAGAAATTGCAAGTGATTAATCTGATTCAGGCCTCCCCCTTTCTTTCCACTGTTTTGTTCCCCCAGAATTAGGCAATGGCTAACATATCTCAATTTCGTTTGATGATTGTCCCAAGTATACCTAAATTGTTTATTTAAGACATTGCCTTACCTTAATTGTCAATTCTATGGGAAAATTGCCAGAGGAATTATTCCTTCTTAAGGAGGAGGAATATGATGAGTTTTGTAGTTTTATTCCGTTCTCCTGCCAATCTGAAATAAACGATAAAACCCTTCACCCAGCAAAGGTTTCCGACTACAAAGCCATTTTTGAATCGTTTATTCAATCACCAGTCGTATGGCAAAAATTATCCAATTGGGAACTTGGGAGGAATGCTCTACCCGAGAAAGGCAGGCAGTATATATATGATCGGTGCGCGGAGTTACTAGAAATCTGCCACCAATTTTGGTCATGGAAGCAATTGAAGTCTAATAATGGAATGATGAAATCCTTTAGACTGGATCAATATGCAAAAAGAGGTAATAGGAGTGGAATTGAGAAACAGCTTGAAGGCCTCACTCCATTTGATTTGTCTCAATTAAGAAGTTGGGACGATTCGTATGTTCATTTCAATAACTTATCCAATGAACACAATTTCCTATCCTCCTTTCCAAAGCCTGACTATAAAAGGATTTTAGCCAATTTAAAATGTCAGATGGAAGATTTTGCCTTATTATCTCGGTTCCGAAAGCTTTGGATTCTCAATGTGTTATTTAGCCTTATTCCCGAGACGGAAATCGGGTTAGCGATTAAAGAATTTGAGGAAGAAATCAATCTGTGTGGCAGTGAGGAATATAATAACCTTGATTCAAGAATCTCCTTTTTATCGCGGATGGTTGGATTCTGGATAGATGTTCCTGAATTGGCCATTTTCGAAAAATTTGCAAGGACATTTACCAATTACGATTTATACAAAGAAGAGGAAAAGCTTTATTTCTCTCCTGAATTAAAGGGTTCTATTTATGATTTCCTGATCAATATTTCACACAGGGCCTGGTCTAAAGGAATACCTGGGTTTTGGGAAATAAAGATCGATTTGATCTTTAAATCAATCTCAAATTTTGCGTTCAAAAGTGGAAGAATAAAGTTTTTTTTCTTCAATATCTGTAGTTATTTCTATGATAACACAATAATGGTCCCTTCGCCTGCCAACATCCAAAATGATAAGGATCCATTCATTGCTCTACTTAAGCTCCATGTACAATTGCAACCTAATGTCCCTCACCATAAAATTTTACAAAATATAGATTTGAGCCCAGTAAGTGGATCACCGTTGATTGGGATGGTAAAAAAAATGATCGATGGCTATACGCGATTGGTAAATCATAAGGATTATCTTCTTATCAAATTTTGTGAAGGCCTTACTTTGCTTGGAATACAAACTCAATTATATCAAGCAGCATTACTTTTCAGAGAGTATGCTACTCTTGGAAAGAATTCAATTACAAGAAAGCAAGCAAGGGTATTGTTTATAATGTCCTATTTTGATGGTATTGGGGGCCCAAACGATCGATTTCTCCGTCGCGACCCCAAGCAGCCCAAAAAGAATCTATCCAAGGAGGAAGAAATAAATTCCCCTTTTCTCGGCGACCTTTCTGAAAAGATTAGAAGTTTATACAACGGGCTTCATGAAAATCAATTTTCAAACATTCCAGATAGAACCATCCTTCCCCTCAAAAATGCATCCTCTTTGTTGAAGTCAGTAGTTAAAATCGAAAGCAAACCGCACGATAAGCGCGGTGATTTGATCAAAACATTTAGGTTAAACCTAAAAAAAGACGAACCAGTTTTCTTCAGAAACTGGTTCGTCAACAAGTATTCAGATGAACACTCTAGTTCTTAGATGTATTTTGGGGTGGGTTATATCCAGTTTGGAAACCTTCTTTCATTATTATTAAATTTTCCTGCACGGATTGTAAAATTTCGTCCAAAGGAGTTCCAATTCGGTACAAGCATATAGCAGTCATAATTTCATCCCAAGGAATAGCTGAAGGACCTACTCTTGCTCCAATTCCACCTGCTCCACATTTATTACAGATAAAACTATCATCTAAAATTACCGTTTCGATGTTCCCAGGAAAGATGCTGATTTCCTTGATAATGCTATGCAAACCTGGAAGGGGAGCACCATTAGATCTTCGGAAATACACTCCAAAAGCTAGACCAATCATCTCGGATGGCGTAATTTCTTCGTTTAGATAGAACTCGGTCAGGAATATGGTGCTATTGTATTCCACGGATCGACTTATAGAATCAATCCCAGAGGTAACTTGGAAAAATTCCACGTTATCGTTGATGGGCATCCAAAATTCAATACTAATCGTGATCCAGTGGGTATTCTCCGTAAATGTATTAGTTTTATTTTCCACCCGGAGAATAGCCTCATTTCCTGATTTCCCTGTTTTTACCAATGTTGCAAGGAGTCCATTTTCTGAAAAACTGAAAATATCATTTATTGGGATATTGGAGTTTACCAAGGTTTCTCCCTCTTTGTCTATTGGAGATACCTCTGTTGGAGCTTCATCCCAATTTAAAGAACCAGTTTGTCTACTAGATTTTAAAATGGGTTCAACTTCATCTAGGCCGTGGTTTATGGAACAAGATGACAGCAAGCAAATAAGGGATAGCTTCCAAAGATTAAAAGCAAAAATTTTAGTAGAAATTTTCATAATATGACGATGGTAGGTTTAATAATAATCCATGGCACTAATGCTTTATGGATGGTGCAAACATTTTCGGCTGGAAACAATTCATTCCCTACTTCTTCTTAAACGGGGAGTTTCAGAAAAATAGTTTCCTTACAACTTTTGGAGCCATTATTCTTTATCAGAATAGCGTGAAAATTTATTCCAAATCAATAATGAAGTGACTCCTCTAAGATTTCAATTCCGTGTTTTTTTTAATTGATTTTTTCATGTAGCGTTAAATTAAAAAATGAAACAAATTGTAATTGAGGTAATAAATAGAATATTGCGCAACTAATTCTAAATCAAAGAATATACGGAACCTGCCTTTTTGGGGATCAATGTTTGATGTAGACAGATTATACTTTTGGTCAATAACTGATACACAATTGAAGTTGTTGTCCCCTAAAAGAATTTCGAAATTTGAAGTATTCGATATCATTAAAAAGCTATTCCCGTTTCATATCTATTTACTACGCTTATCAAAAAAGTAGCCCACAACATGTTTTAAGCTGCTTTTCTGATTGGAATAAATATTTCCTCAATTCTTTACAAATTTGAAGAACAGAAATTTACCCTCTGGAAAAAAGATCTGGACATGATACAAACCGGGGAGTAATTCGTGGATGTAAACCCGGTTGGGGAATCCAGGACTTATTTCCCGAGTCCACGCAAGTTGGCCAACAGCGTTTTTGATTTCAGCCGTTGCCCCCTCGCAGCTTACCATAGGAAGATCAATATAACTGGTGGCGGGGTTGGGGAACAGATAAGATGATTCAAGACTAGACTTTGCTCCGATAGCTACATCAGCAATCACTATGCCTCCCACCCCATCGATTAATTTTTGGTGATCATTAACCCCCGATTGGGACAGTTCGATAATAAAAAAATCTCCCCTACCGGGTAGTCCTTCGCAAGGAGGACGAACCCCTTCAACAGTGATTGAGTCATTGACTGGATCAATAGTCCAACGCCATTTTCCTTTACCATCCGAATTGAAAGGGTGATTCCCATAATTGAGCACGCCTTTCACTTTTGAATTAACCAAGCTCGACAGTTTTACTTTGAAAATTATTTTTTGAATTGATAAGGAATCAGGCTGGGTAGGATCAACACCACACTTTAGATACCATGATCCTTTGGCATCTGGAACTGTGTCGAGACTCCAATAGACGGGAGTATGGGCAATTAAGTTTGTATCACCAATACAATTCGAATTTTGAGCTTTGAGCTCCGAAGAAATGAAGTTGGAAGCAAGCAGGATTAGCAAAAAACAAGGCAATAGCAGTTGATGACCTATTAAGGTCTTTGGATAAAACTTGAGCATCATGATAAGTGAATTATTTAGTTTACTCTCTCATTAATGCCAGATTACGCATGTTGGTTGTGATAGAAATCAAGAAGATCCGGAGCTTTCTAAGGGCTATAGAATTGGAAAAAATCAATCTTCATTGCTGATTATCCACTTCAAATATCTCAGTTGGGCTTAGTTTTTATTGAAAAGGTCTTAATTATGGTATGAATTGACCCCAAGTTATTGCAACCTTTTCGGTATTAGTAGTTTCCTTTTGCCCAAGGCTTATCAATGGCAGAAAAAAATATCCACCAAATATTTTCAAATAAATAACCTAATACCTCAATGAAACTGCTGACTTATTACCTCGGTATTAACCATTCCTTCTCCAGACTGATCCGATAAAATTATTGTCCTTCTTGGAAAAGAAGGTCGTAATCATTGGTGTCCGGTTAAGATCGGATAATTCGAATACGGTAATGAAATTTCA
>CAYGRE010000051.1:0-46718 GCA_964352215.1 uncultured Bacteroidia bacterium | reverse complement strand
AAGATTCTACAGCTACCTTAGCTGTAAGTACTGAATTGAGTACTGCCTTTACTAATGAATGCAGTAATGTCATAACCACAGATACTGATGAACTCAACACTAAAAATCAAGCAGTAGTGTTTCCAAATCCGACCAATTCAGTAGTGTTTTTTAAAACTGACAATCTCTCATCTAACGATCATAATAACGTTCGTCTCTTTTCTATGATGGGTAATCAGCTTTACTCTTCAAAAATAAATTCAGCAGATACAGAAATAAATTTATCACAATATCCAAAAGGAGTTTATATTTTGGTGGCTACAATAAATGGCATATCAAAAACATTTAAAATTGTGAAAGAATAAAATAGAAGTCGAGTAGGTAAAGTGAATGCATGTGCGCACAAAGTGCGTACATATTTGGGGTATAAAGGTTTTTTTCTCATAACCCTTTGTGGTTAACCCACCACTCCATGAAGGCGATAAAGTCCTCAGGTTCGCTCAACTCGATCACCAAACCAAGACCTTTGAGCTTGACTGATTCTATGGGAAAGGAATCCAAAAGTCCTCTTTCCGACAAGAAGGATTTGGAGACATATTCTTCGAAGAAATTGTACCCCAAAATCCGGCTTGCCTTGGCAAGGATATCCGCTGGAAGGTGTTCCTTGCGAAGAATGGTATTGACATTTTGGCGACTGGTATTGATCCTGCGGCCAAATTCAGCCTTGGTCATTCCGACTTCTCTGATCTTTTCTTCGATCAGACGACCGATATGGGGTAGCTTGATTAACATGATTTTAAAGTGGTTTCTGGTGTTGATGTTGGGAAATGGGGAGACTCCTTCCCTCAAGGGGGATTCTCAGTGATTGTTCGGACATAGCAGGGTTGAAAACAAGCGGTCCCTGTCGGTTTCCCTGGAGGGGACCGCTTTACTCTAGTTGTGAATTGGGATAATTTAAGGACTTACTTGATCAGATCATTCAGATTGATCACTTCTTCAGTTTCTTGTTCTTCTCCGCTGTCGGGGTCCAAAACTGAATCATAAATCGTAAGCTGGAAATCTTCCTTGAGAACAGAATATTTGTAGCGCTGGGAGAAATCGGTAGCCAGGGTAATAGACTGGATGAGCTTTTCCCCTTTGAAAATATACCCGGTCAGGTCACCCCATTCCGGCTGCTCTCCATCCCAGTTATTGGCCACCAACATCACCGCACCATCTTTGAGGCTGACCTTGCCCACCGGACGCACCGTGCCATCAATGAAGGTATTCTCAACCGGATCAGCAACTCCATCCACGGCAAATTTGAACTCATGCGGGATGGACTTGATCTCAGCAAACTGGTCTTCCAGTTGCTGGTAAGGGGATTTGGAACATGCCATAGCCAATAGTCCAATGCTTAAAATGATCAGATACTTTCTCATGATTCTGTTTTTGATTCGCGTACTTCGGTGACCGAATAGGACTTGTAGGAACTGTCTCCACCCTTGATCCGGCCATCCCCAATATACAAACGATTCTTTTTCAAATTGTGACCTTTTGTCCCCGTACGTCCCGGATCAAAGAAAGCGTAGAATTCCCCCTTTTCATCCCGGCCTTTGCCGACGATCAGGATGCTGTGGTAGTTGTTTACTCTGACGACAACCACTTTTCCTCCAGCCAGTTGGGGATCGATCTGAGATCCTGCGGTTTGTCCTTTGACATTGGACTTGGCAAGCTTCTGGTTCCAACCGCTGTTCTTATTAACCCCTGTGACACCGCCAGAGGCTGCCATATAGATACAGGTATTGTGGCAAGCGATCCAGTAGGTCATATTCAGCGCCTCTTCGTAGGTACTCCAGGGGCCTTTCTTCTTCCAACGGTAGTGCTTGGGCCAATTACCGGACTTCTGGATGTCTCTGGCGCCATTTGGACCGTAGTGGGCCAGGGCATGGGAAAAGAGCTGGGGCTTGGTCAGGGTCTTGGCTCCGGCAGCCTGAGAGGGGGGAGCCTGGGTGATATAGTCTGATTTGCCCAGGAGAGGAGGAACAATCCAGGATTCCCCTTTTTTGAGTTTGGCAGATTCATCCTTTTGCGCTTCCTTTTGCTTTTCCGCCAGAACGGAGGTCTGCTTTTCAGATGGAGCCGTAGATTTCTCTTGATCGGTGCCTTTGCTTGATTCAAACGCCTCTTTTATCCATTTGGCTACTGCTTCTTTTCCTTCTCCTTTCAAGATGGCTTTGATGGTCTTACCTCCGGGATCAGCCCGCCCATCAATATTTGACCAACCGAGTGCATCCCGTTGATAGCGTTCGAGCACCTCAGCAAGAATGAGTGGTTTTTGTAGGAGCCTGGCAAGCCCTCCCGGCATTCCCTGGGCAATGCAGTAGTCAGCCAGCTTGGCCAGGTCTGCTGGATCGTTCTGGCCTCCCCGGCCAATGCTACCAGATAGGAATTTGCCTGAGCTTCCACTTGTCTCAAGGGAGGTATCCGCTTTGGATGCCTTGAGTGAAAATGAAGGAGGCTTGTGCGACCGTTGCATACTGCTCGTATCAAAATGGGCAGTTTGCCCCCCTTGTCCGTGGGTCCGGACTTCAGAATTTTGTTTCATGACTTTGCTTTTGGGTTGAATAACAAAAGCAACCCACCAGGGAAAGGGACCTTGGACGACCGAAAGAGCGTGTCGCAATATTCGCTGTAAGATTGTATTGAGTTTCCGCGTTAAGACAAATGTAATAACCGCGTTTTACCCCTGCAAAGGGCTGTTTGGGAGGATTTCATGTTTGCTGTGCGCTAAATTCAAATTTGGAATTTAACCGGGTCTGAGGTTCCAATTCCGGAATTTCAGCCGTCATTTCACCTCAAATTTGCAAGAACCTATTCTGGCAGTTCAAGACAAGCATTTGCCAATCTCCTCTACCTACCCCCAAACCTGATCAATTGATTTTCAAGCGGTAAAGTATAGAGGTTTACAAATCCGTATATTGATGCCGTCTCAATATTTTAGTGAACATGCGAAAAATTTTAATTATCGCGCTGGTTGCGCTGTGCGCCACCTTCCAAGGGGAAGTGTGCGCCGAAAACTCCAATGTCTCCACTTTCCAGACCAGTACCCATCAGGTTGGAACTTTTGCCTTTCAAAATGCTGAGGTGAATGATATTCAGCTTGAGTGGATCCTCAATCAGGTTGTTGATCAGACGGGTATGACCTATAATGAGGTTAGAAGCCTCTATGATGCTGGAGAACTGATAATTGAGAAGGTTGGTGAAGGGTATGAGGTTACTTTTTCTTCTGATGCTGAAGGAGGGCTGTCTACGATATTAATAGCCTCAGATCTCTAAAATGCTGCAATGGCCTGGAAACTATTGAAAGATGGGCGATCATTTTCTTTTGCTAATTCAGCCATTGACCTGTTAGCTGCGAGAGAATTGAGCCACAATGAAGTCTCAAAATAACCCTTACATGCTCTCTCTTTGGGAGAATTATCCAGTGCCTTAAGTTCTGCAATCCATTTATCTCTTTCAAAGGGGGTAATGGATTGCGGTCTTTCGTTTAGAGCCTCTAAGACCTTAAAAAGTAGCATGGGGTACTCAGCCTCGACTTTAACAATCTGGCGTTTCGCAGCCCTCAAAGTAAGTGAAATATCCTCTCCCATTTCTTGGAGGATCATTGCTTTTAATATCGGAGGTTGCCAAAATAATTCTGGCCTTTCTTTCTTCGGAACTGACTTGAGCAAATCTAAATAATGGAGTGCTGTCAAATGATTTTTAGTGCCATGAGAAACTACAGCGCCAATGAAGAGAAATAGGGCTTCGGTGACACGATTAAAATGATTTCGGTAAGAAGGAAATTCAGAAAGCACTTTTTGGCAAAGGTCATACCGCCAAAATTTTTCAGCGATGACCATTCCGTTAATGATAAAAGTTCTCCCCTTAATAATTTCTTCCTGGAGAGATCTTGATTTACAATTGCCTAGCTTAAGAGTCCATTCATTTGCTTCATCTTCGCGAAAAGCATCTCCAAGCAGCTGAATGAATAAACCCACTTCCCGAATCCAGAATCCTTCTTCTAGAGAGTCTTGCTGGTATTTTATTACTAATTCTCTTTGATTCTCAATAGCTTTTTCAAGCTCGCCACCAAGGAACAAAGTTCTTGACAAAAACCGTTTCCAATGAAATTCTTGTTTAATTGATTCAGGCTTTGTCCTACTTAAAAGATTAGCCACATGCTTCACCTTACCCTCCCATTCCGAAGGATTTGCTTTGCCAATGGAACTTAACTCTTTGCCAATGATCATTAGTTGTTCCTGGCTTTTCGAAGCCAGTCTGACAAACTCTATTGAGGGTTGAAATCCCTCTTGAAAAAGCCGGATTCTCAAAGAGTTCCAAATCATCTCTTCAAAATGAACAAGACTTAGGGCATCAAGGAATTCATCCTTTGAGATGTGAGCATTAAAACTAGATAGAATGGATTTCTTGGCTAATCCTAAAGCAGAGAGTTCAATAGCCTTTAAAATGTATGCTTTATTGGGTACTATTTGTTCAGCTGAAGATAATACTTTGACAATTTTATCCAGAAGTAACTCTCTTGCCTGGTGGTACTTTACAGGGCTTTTGAACTCACCTCCACGAATCTCTATTTCAGACTCCTTTGACCATTCCTCTGATTCTAAATACCTGTTGTATAGGATTACATAGGACGGTAAAGCCTTTCTGGAAGAAATTCTAAACCCGATGGAAATTTTTTTCTTTTCCTCAGGTGTAAGATTCCTAACTAGGTGATATAGTTTTTCAGATGTCAAAACAGGGCTTCAAATGGCATAGGCACTTTATGATACTAAAGTTAGTATAATGATTGGAAAAGTCTAAATCCTTAAACTTTCAAATAAGTGGTTTTCAGAGAAATCATCTACCTACTACTTTTCGGTATGCAACTAAGCTGGTGGAAAGGGACCATGGACGGTCACCCCTTCGATTCGCTAAGTATTGAGACACTTTTTCGTTGAGTCCACCGCGTTGCAATATGACATTTCTTAACCAGGGATGTCGGTCGTTGGAAACCTGGAACCTCGTTCTTTAATCTGGTCTTTATGACCCCAAGTTGTTGGAATTGTATCGCCCCGGTTGGTGCTTTATGCCGGAGGCGAATTCAAAAACATGATGATCAAAACGATTCGTATGTGCTCCTGCACCTGTCAGGTATTCTATTGTCTGACAGGTTCGATCAAAAGGCATAACCGAGTGCGTTAATATTGTTGATTGAGGCATTGGTCTTCTTTTAGATCGGTGTTGGAAGTCGGGGCCGTTCCCTGTTCTCTATGGATCTGATCCTTACCGGATTCAGGACTATGGGTTCGGCCCTGCTTTTTCTCCAATTGCTTGATCGCTACCTGGGACGATGGGGAGTACCCTGCGGTTTCTGCTTTTCCCCAAGCTCATTCCTATCATCTATTCGAAACGCTATGAATTTCCGAAAGCTTCTTTGGGTAATATGGCCCCTGTTATTCTATTGCTCCCTTCAAGGTCAGAATTCACCCTTTCCCAGTATTACAGATTATGGAGGTACGGCCCTGGATTCTACCTACGCGTTGAATGATACGACCTTCTGTAAAGGTGCGACGGTAATGATTCGGGGTATGGATTTTATCAGTGTGGGAAATGGAGACAACTTTGACTCTTTTGTGGTCAGGTTAGATACTTTTCAGTGCCCGATCCTGCAATTGAATGCAAATCCATCGGGGAACAATGACAATGTCACGATTCTGCTGCCAGACCTGTTTGAAGCTGATACATGTTTACCGCTTTATTTAATCAAGTTTACCTCCAATTCATTTGGGACCATTCCATATCTGGCTACCGATACGATCTGCCTGACGGGGGATTTTCTGGAGATTGCTTATGCTGATACGGTGTTCTGTGTGGGAGATACCAATCCGCGACCGATTCGATTGGTAAGCACCGATTCTTTGGGTGGATTTTGCTGCCTGTCAGGGACTCCCGGTTTCTTTGTCCTTCCCAACGGTGAAATCCCGCTGCACAACGGGGCCATCGGTTTGGACCAATCCTTTGCCTACCAAACGACCCATCCCGCCTGTCCTGTTCGAGACTCTTTCCAAATCGATGTGTTGCCCAGGGTTCCCGCCCAGGCAACATTTGGCTCTGTGAATTCGGCGAGTTACTGCCCTTCTGGGTATGTACTCGCCGATACGGGTTCGCTCTTTCCAAAAGGGGGGCATTTTTTTGCTCCTGATCCTGGCTTGGTTCTGGTGGATGATTCTATTGGCCTGGTCGATTTGGGGCAGTGTGATCCAGGTACTTACGATCTGTATTATTGGGTGGAGGAGTCTTGTTATGATTCAGCTCACTTGGTCATTGAGGTACTTCCACAGGATTCGGTAGTCGTTGCCTATCCGATCCCATATCAGGGGAACTTCCAGCGGATTTGTCAGAATAGTTCCCCAGTTGGCCCCTTGTTCTTATCTGGTCAATCTGGTGGGACTTTCACAGCTCTGCCCAATTCCCTGATCCTGGATTCCAATGGGGTGATTGATCCGATGTTAAGTCAAACGGGAAATTATACCATTATGTATGTGACACCGGGACTTTGCCCCGATACTGCTATTGCAGCACTCAACCTGACAGTTGACAGTATTCCCGATGCTTCCTTTGTCATTCTTCCAACTGAGGTTTGTGGATCGGACTCGATCCTTCCGATTGATACCGTGCCTAATCCGGGAACCTTCGAGGTATTCAGTCAGGGTATATTGATCTATTCGACTACTATCCCTGAGATTCCCATCGATGGCGTATTGGCACCGGGAGCGTCTTACCTGATTCGGCACATTCAATCGGGCAATGGCTTTTGCCGTGATACGGCTTATGATTTCATTACGGTTGTCCAAAACGACGATGCTGCTTTCGGTTACAATCCTGACTTCTATTGTTTTGGCGACAACGATCCTATTCCGCTTATCATTGGCAATGGAGGAGGGAGTTTTCAGGCGGTTACTTCGGGTACGGTGGTGGACAGTATTGGGAGGATCGATCTGGATAGCAGTGGCGCGGGTATGCATATCATTCAATACCTGACTTCCGGGGTTTGTCCGGATTCCCTGCTGGATACCATTCAGATCAACAACTCGGTCAATGCTTTTTTCAGCTATCCTGCTTCTCAATTTTGCAAAACAGATTCCAACCCTTTCCCTACTCTGAATTCATCTGGAGGGTTATTTTCCGGGAACCTTCCTGGCATTGCCATAGATTCCGTTACCGGGGAGGTAAATCTATTGGCTTCCGTTCCTGGATTGTATGAGGTTACTTATGGCTTTGTTGGCTCCTGCCAAACCAGTTATAGTCTAACCCTGCAAATTCTGGATTTTCCCAATATCCCGGTTCTGGCTTATCCCTTGGATACATTTTGCCGGGACTCTTCGCCTCCTTTGCCCTCTCTTACTACTGATTCTGTGGGTGTATTCATCGGATCTGCCGGGGTGGTATTTCTCAATTCCAGCCTTGGTTCTCTGGATCTTTCTTTAATCCCAGCGGGTGGTCCTTATGTAGTCCAGTTTGATATTGGAAATCCTTGTGCTTTGGACCCGTTGGATACCTTCTATGTGCTTCAGGAGCCATTGTTGGAATTTTCTTACCCGGTGGAGGCGGTTTGTGTGGAAGATGCCCCGGTCTTGCCGGATATTCTGATCAATCCTGCCTCGGTTGGGATTACCTCCTTTTCAGCTTCTTCGGGGTTAGCCATTGGGAATGGAGGTATGGTAGAACCTGGTTTAAGCCAACCGGGGTTTTACGAGATTCTTTGCAGAACAGGTGGGTATTGTCCGGCAACTGGTGAGGCTGAAATCACTATCCATCCTTTGCCTGTAAATCCAGCTCTTGCTATGCAGCCGGATTCTGTGATCTGCCAGGGAGAACCTGTGAGTATGAGTTTATCTGCCAACGACGGGATTTCGTTTTCCTATTTGCTGAATGGGGCTTTGGTCGATTCTCTGTTCTTTTTTCTTGAATTGGATTCCTTGCATGATGGGGATATTGTGACCGGGGTGATTGGCAATGCGTTTGGGTGTTCGGTTTCAGTTTCTCAGCAAATCACGGTGCGCCCCAGACCTGATCTTTCCGTCGATCCTCCTTCGGGCTCGGTATTGCGGAAGGGGGAGATACCCTTGAGGTTGGAATCAGATACTCCCTTTACAATTGTGGATTGGAATTTGTCCTATCAGGGCAATCTCTTGGATTCAGGGGTGACGGCTTCGATTGGTCCGGGTAGCTCCCAATTGGTGGACTTTGACCTGGATGCTTTGGGATTGGATCCGGCCCGGTATTTGGTCGAGTTGGTTCCGAATGCTTTGGGCTGTGCGGGGGAGTCGGAGATATTGGAATACTATGTCTTAGAGCAGCCTTTCTTTGTGCCAGAGGTATTTACCCCAAATGGAGATGGTCAGAATGATGTTTGGCAAGTGGTCTGGCTCGATCAGGTAAATCTTGGGAATTATGGGATAAGGGTCTTTAACCGGAGTGGGGGTGAGGTGCATCAGATGAATGCTTCTGATCAATGGGATGGTGGAGCATTGCCGGACGGGGTGTATTGGTGGTTGATTACTGGCCCGGAGGGGGCAGAATTGCAACGGGGTGGTTTAACGCTTAGAAGAAGATGAAAAATATACATGATGGGGACAGGGTGCGGGCTAGATTGGCTCAGGTGGGAATGACTCAGAAAGAGTTGGCCGTTAGGATTGGGGTTGCTGGGAGTACGCTTTCTAGGATGTTGAATGAAGCATCCTGGAGGACAGACTACCTCAAAAAGGCAGGGGAGATTCTGGATGCGAACTTTTTTGATTCTTATCATTCAATAGAACTGGAAGGAGGGCCAGTTCTTGGGATAATCTTGAAGCCAGATAGTTTGAATGATCTTGATGTAATTAAAAGAGCTCTGGACCAATTTCGAAAAATGACTTAAGGTTTCATCTATTAAGATCAATCCACATTACTACAATTTTCCGTGGATATTTCTGATCTCGAAATAAAACAAGCATCCCCAATAATCGATTGTTGGAAAGGACTCTTATTAAATAATCGAGTTCTGGTATTCTACTAAATCCTGATTGGCTGGATGGTCCTGAGATGCAACCTTCTTATTCCCCTCAATCTTCAAATGGAATCAAAATGATCTTAATTGGCTTGGTCAGTAGTGCACCAACTGCTTTGATTGTACGGAAAAGTACAATCTTTGAGAAGAAGGGTAAATTCTTAACAAAGTTGTCTGGCTTTTTTTTCGTTGCAATTGCATAGACCAGTTGAATTCCATGCAGGTTGTCCTTTAGTTTTTCATACTTTATATAGCTCCGAGGATTTTTAGAAATTTGGCGACTGATGAACTCCATGGTTTCTTCTTGGTGAAATCGGAATAATGTTTCCATTGCCACCATTCCTTGATCAAATAGGTAGGCATAGTCCTGGGATCTCAAACACTTTTTGACATGGATGAATTCCAGGTTATCTGAAAGTATGTCGCATATCTCAATCTTCGAATACTGATTTGCATCAGGTACCCCAAAAAGTTCTTTGTCCATCAGAATCAAGTTATTCCTCCGGGCCCTTACAACCTGTTTGTTATAAATGGCTTCATTTAAGTAAAACTTTCCTGACTTCCCCCAAGTTGGGAATCGATGACCTGTGACTTTAGTTACAACTTCGGCCCTGCTAAGCGTCCTGTGCAGTTCATTCAGGTATTCTGAATCAACATAATACCAGTTCCCATCGAGCAGGATATAATTCTCCTTCTTGAAAGAAATTTCTGCCGACAGAAAATCAAGTATAGGCTTCGTTTGCTCTGTGGCCAATCGGCCATCTTCGTAGGGAATTATTCCAATCACTCCCGGATTGGTAATACTGTTGAGATCATACTTAAACCCTGGATCTATGTGATTTATCAATTCCAGAACTTCAAAAAGACTCAAGTCCTCTATTTCCGAAACTTCTGAGGCGGTTACTCGAATGCTCCATTCCTCAATTCCCTTGTTGATAAGAGATTGAGGAGCAATCATGGAAATCTTGGTCCGGTCAGGGTTTTCTAGCAACTTCACCAACTCTAGATTCAGGTTTTCGATCAATGCCTTATGACCTTTTCCTAATGGTCTGAACTTATCAATGAAGCCATAATCTTCTCGATAATCCTTTGAGTTGAAGTATCCATAGGCTTTATCGAGAACCTTTTCGAGCTCAGAAAAATCAACCTTGGTACTGATTACGAGGGAATCAGCTCCTGAAACATTTGATGCGAAATCAATATCTTGCGATCTACCCCTCAGGGACTTTACCAATTCCATTTCATCGTTGAACTCAAGATCATAAAAGCGGCTTGGATTGCCCAGGCTGATATTTTTTGATTTGGTATCTCCTGCAAGCTTTCTTGCCTGCCCACCCTTGATCCCCTCGCGCACCAGTACATTCAAGACGATCCGCAATCCAAAGCCCATTTCCTTCATTTCATCCTTTATGACATGCCAGCCTCCCCCAAAAGCGATTGCAAAGACCCTCGACTCCTTAGGAAACTTTTTACGGACCAAGATCACTGCCGATGAATAGGGAGTCGCCATTTCATCAATGGGTAATTCTACAAAATCCTCAAACTGCCCGACCCAAGAAGGAGGTTTTGGATCATTTTGCTTCAGATAAAATGCGAAATCGAATTCAGGGGTCGCCCATTTATTTTTCACCCTTGCATAATCAGGGTCAATCAAGAGTAACCGTACATCCTCAATTCTTTGGTATTCCCGGTTAAGTAGATAGATCGAGTATTTCATTTTAGGGGTTTATTTATTAGTATTTGATCTAATCTAGGATCGCGGTTCTTTGATCTCTAAACTTATTTATACCTTGATATGGAAATAAGTTCCATATCCAGAAGAATGAAAAACGGCAATTGGTGGTCATTCATGGACGATTTACAGCATTTTTGTTCCTAGGACCATTTACAGAGGCGGCCCCTCCCTAACTTGGTCAACCAAGCCAAGCCTGTCCCAAACCTCCTTTCCCAACCCATCCGGATGCCGATTCCCTTTCCACACCACCAAAGTCCTATTCTCAAAACCAGCATCAGCCTCTTCGGCTGTGCCAGCCGTCCGAGCCTCCCCACCCTTGGAAAACTCCACCCCCTCAACAGCTTCCCCCTTCTTCCTCCCCCGGTCAAACCGCCACTTTACCCTGTCAAAATATGCCTTTGCACCACTCACGCCACGCTGAACTGCCTTTTTAAGATTTTGATACATGTCCAGGCTATCCCGCACCAGATGGTGCCCGGCCACCAGCATCGTATCCCTCACTTTGCTGATCAGTGCCTTGAGTTGTGCCTCCAGCACCTCGATTTGTTGGTACAACTTCAGCCCTTCGTCCAAGGCATCATTCGGAAGGTAGCCTGGGGTCAACCAGGGAAACTCACGCACGGCATGTTGCATATTCCCGATGAAGTGAAGGTTGTGCGGCCCGATCCGCAACATACGGGGCATTTCTTTCGGACTGACTCCCTGGTCAAAATCAAAGATTCCCTCAATGGTCCCAATGACCTGGTAGAGAGATTGTATTTCGGACTGTGAGAAGTTTTTTGAGATGCGCTTGGTATTCATAACGATCGACTTTTGTGATAATTCCTGATCAATGCCCTTAATATGGAGAAAGTCAGCAAAGTCAATCGGGCAAACTATGGCGTTTTGTGGCGTTTTGTGGCAAAATAGGGCAAAATGTGGTGCTTGAAGAGGCGAAATTCTGCAATGTCCTTTACGTGAAGAGGCGAAATTCTGCAATGTCCTTTACGTGAAGAGGCGAAATTCCACTGGGGAGATTTCAAATTAAAGGCCAGTCAGCCGGGTTTTGTCGGGTCAATCCTTGAAAGACTTCATTGCATGGATAGGAGGAGGATCGCGGAGTTACTTCAAATCTCAGGGTGTAGAGGCGCAAAACCGAGGGACGAGACCCGCAGCTAAGCACACCAGAACCCCAAAATTCCGAGGGTCACAACCCGCAACCAAGCACACCACAACCCCCAAATTCTGAGGGTCACAACCCGCGACCAAGCACATCACAACCCGAAAAACTGAGGGTCACAACCCGCAAAACCGCGGGTCACAACCCGCAAAACCGCGGGTGACAACCCGCAACCCCTGAGCCATGTCCGCACAAGTACGGGCGCAACAAAGAGAAGGCGCGAAGCCCAATCCACGGAAGATCGGGAATTCCGCGATGAGAGCCTTTGACCCAATATTGTGGTCAGCACCAAAGATATCCCCAATCCTATTTCCAGCTTAGACAAACGGTTAGAAGATGTGTGAACACTTTGGTCAAGAAAAGTCGTGCCAATGCTATTTTCAGTTCAGGAAATCTTCCCCGAGACACCCTTGCATCATCCCATCCCATTTTTCTTTTTCAGTATTTTGACCGTTCTTTATGTTCAGTCTTTCATCTTTTTTGATATTATTTTATAAATCATCCCTGAGGGGATAACCGATATGAAGCAAGAAATTGCCGAAACCATAAAAGCATTACGTGGGGAGGATGAAACCTCATTTCTATGTGTGCTACCCTTTTTCCATCTCTACAATGATGCGGAAGGAAACTGGGGATTGTGCTGTAAAGCAGAGCCATTCGATTATTCTGTAAATGAGGTCAACTCATCGACCCATCTTAGTACCGAACTGATGCATACTATTCGGGAGGAAATGGTAACTGGTAATTTGAAGGAGACGAGAAAGTACTGTTGGAAATGTCTGGAAGGTGAGAAAAAGGGACTCAAATCTTTTCGCCAAAGCTGGAATGAATTTGTTCTGGGACGGATGACTCCGGGTGAGAATCCCCTCATTGAAACCATCGCCGAATACGGAAACCGTTCCGAGGAAGATCCATATCCACCCCGACGTATTCTGGACGCCAAATTGAGAATTTTCGGGAACCAGTGTAATTTGAGTTGTTACATGTGTAGCCCCTCCAATTCTTCCACCCGCATCCAGGAAGTCAAAAAGATCAGAGGAGGATACTGGTTCGAGCATCTTGGCGATCATGCATCTCCCAGAGTCTTTGAAAGCCAGGGCAAATACGAGGAGTTTGTCAATGATATCGTTGACCTTTTGCCCTACATCAGAAGCATCCGCATCATCGGTGGGGAACCATTCTTGCTTAAAAATCACTTTACCTTTCTGGACACGGTGATAGACTCAGGTAACAGTGAAGGCATCATCCTGACTTACCATACCAACCTTACCCTTTTCAGTGGGTCACGTGAGCGATTGGGAGGCTACTTTGACAAATTTTCACAAATATATCTGTACGTTTCCCTCGATGGGGTCTGGGATAAAAATGACTACATCCGGCATGGCTCCAATTTCAAAGGGATCCTGGACAATATCCGCTACTTCCTCGACATCCCACAAGTAGAAATCCAGATCTACTCAACCATAAGTATGCTCAATGCGGGAGAAGTCGTTGACATCATTGAATTTTACGAATCAGAGGAGTTGAACCTCCAGGTATCTTTCAACATGGTTACCGGCCCTGACTTTCTCCGTGCACAACACTTGCCAGATGAGCTCAAGGCTATCTACCTCAAACGAATTGAGGATTCCCCTTATGCCGATCGCTGTCAAGATGTAGTCAGGATGTTGAATCAGGAAAGGGATGAGGCACTGTTCCTGAAATTCATGGAATACACCTATGACCTCGACCATCACCGGAAAAAGAATTTGCTTGACCACTGGCCAGAATTTAAGCCCTGGTACAGATCTGAAGACCGGGTGACCAGCTCAGAAACTTCTCCCTTGTCCAATCTTTAATTCCCCTATCAACTATGGAAGCAAAGAAAATTACTATACAGGACACCATTCAAGGGTGTAAAGACGAAAATCCCAACATGTACCTGTGCATGTTTCCCTTTTTTCACCTATTCAATGACAGCAAAGGGATGTGGAAATTGTGTTGTGATTCATCTGCATTTGACCATGGTGTCAACGAAGTGGGGCTTGCCGATCATTTCGATCACCCGGACATGCACAAAGTCCGCCGGGAAATGCTTTCAGGGCAATTGGCCACTACCAATAAACTCTGCGCCAAATGCCTCTCCGGGGAGAAAAGGGATATGATGACCAAGCGCAAAGGATTCAATGAATTTATCCTGAACCGGATGAATCCGGAAGAGAATCCCTTGCTGAATTACATCACCGATTATGCCAATGGGGAAGTGGAAGGGGCTCTTCCCAATCAACGAATTCTGGATGTTAAATTGAGGATCTTTGGCAATGTCTGCAACCTGAGTTGCTATATGTGCCACCCCTCGAATTCCAGCGCCCGGGTTCAGGAGTTGAAGAAAATTAAGAATGGCTATTGGTTCGACCATTTAGGCGAAGCTACTTCCTTTCAGGTATTTGACAGCACCGCAGGATATGAAAGTTTTGTTGATGAGGTCATGGACCTCCTGCCCTTTATTCGCAGTGTACGTATCATTGGCGGAGAGCCTTTCCTGTTGAAGAAGCACTACGAATTTTTGGAGCGGGTGATTGAGTCGGGGCATAGCCAGGGCATCATGCTGAATTACCAGACCAATCTGACAAAATTTGATATCGGCCGGGAGCGGACCCTGAATTATTTCAATCAGTTCGATTCCATTCGGATGTTGGTCTCCCTCGATGGGGTTGGCGACCGGAATGATTACATCCGTTTTGGTGGTGATTTCAACGAAATCATGGACAATATCCATTACCTGAAAGCAAATGCCAGGGTAGACATGGCCATCGATACAGTTATCAGCTCCCTGAATGCCGGTAATATTGTGGAGATACTGACTTACTTCGAATCAGATGATGTCGATGTGGACGTAGATATGAACATCCTGACCGGCCCTGATTTTCTCCAGGCCCGTCACCTTCCTGACGACATCAAAGATATTTATCGAAAGCGGATCATGGAGTCAAAATACCGGGATCGGTGTAAGGATGTCCTCAATATGCTGGACCGCCCCTGGGATAAAAAGAAATTCGAAAAGTTTCTGGCCTACATCTATGACCTGGACAAGGCCAGAGAAAGCAACCTCCTGGATTTTTGGCCCGAGTTTAAGGCCTACTATACGCCGCCTTCCAGGGTTTCAGTACCGGTTTCCTAAGAGCACGGGTTGACTCCTGAGCGACTGGTCGGCTCTCAAGCCCGGATGCTTCAGGATTTGCGTTCCTCCACCACCTCCCGCAACACGGCATCGTATTGATCGATCTCTTCTTCCGGCTTGAAGTTGGAACGGATGGATTGCTGCGCTGCTATTCCCATTTGACGAACCAATTCCCGGTTTTGGTTGAGGTGTAGCAAAGCTTCTCTGAACCCCTCTACATCATTGGCAGGTACTACCCAGCCACTCTGACCATGCTCCACCACTTCTGCTAGTACATGTGAAACCAGCGGGCAGAGCCCAAGGCCCATGCCTTCGATCAATCCGTTAGCGATGCCTTCGGAAGTACTTGGAAAGAAGATCACGTCGCCGCCATAAGCCCATTCAAGGACTTCTGAACGCTCCACCAGGCCCGTGATGTGGATCTGGTTATTTTCAACAAAGCTATCCCAGATCTTGCCTCGAACCAACTTGTCCCGTTCTGTCAGGCCCGGTCCTATCAGAAAAAGACGAATATTCTCCCGTTCGATTTTGGGGAGTAATTGGGTGAGTGCGAGGAGTCCTTTTTCCTCTCGCATGGTTCCCGAAAATACAAGAATGAGGTCCGTCTCTGCCCATCCTGTCCGATCGAGGATTCGCGCTCGTGCTTCTTGCTTGCTGATGCGGATCTCTGGAATACGGTATCCATTGGTAATGACCTTGGTTTTGGATTCCGCCATCGGGAAGACAGTTTGCATCCGTTGACCTAAATACTGATTGACCGAGACGATTCGGTCGGCGGATTCAATCACCATCTTCAGAAGGGCAAGCCGGTCCAGACCAAACATGATCACGCCGATATCGCTGCCTCGGAGGCCTGCTACAAAGGGAATATCAAAATGACGGGACAAGAAAATCGGAAGAATGCCGGGATGAACCATGTTAAAAGATATCAGGCAGTCGATTGGATACTTTGCAATTACCTTCAGGAGCAAGTCGTTGACCCTTCGACGTAGATAGGTCTGCACAATTTCCGGTACTGCAGTTAGCGTCGGCATGCCAGGAATACTGGGAAGTTTTGAATTTACCCAGGGTCCAACCCGATGCACAATAACACCCTCGTCTTCTTCTATTTCATGAAAATCAGCATCCTCAACCCTTTTGGAACTGTCCAGAAAGAATACATGGACTTGGTGCCCTTTTTTTTGCAACCCTTGGGAAATTCGTTGGGAGGAGGTGCCTACACCTCCCATGATTGCTCCATACTCGTAGGTAATGAATCCGATCTTCATGGCAATAGGCAATTTTAGTTATTATTCTTTTCGGGGATTTTGCCTTCTGGCCCCTGGATGAACCTGATCCAAATTGGCTAAAAATTTGGTTGAATGCAGACATTTTCTTCCTCTTCACTGAAGTTCTTGAGGACCGTTTCTCTGACCTTTAGCCGTTTTGTAACCCAATTTTTGCTTGTGCAGTAATTAGAGAGGTAAATCAAATTATTTGCTGTGAATTAGGACCAATCCATCTACAAAAGGGAGGGCTCTTTTTGACAAAAATTTTCATGGCATAGATTTTATTCTTATTATTGTTTATAACAGAGGCTACCCGCATTGAGGTAGTAATTTTTTTGGGCTTTTATTTTTACTGACTTAAAATTTTTCATTATGAAGTGCCTTGTAACAGGTGTGGCCGGCTTTATCGGCTCCCAGATCGCAGCAAGATTGTTGAAGGATGGGCATGAAGTCAAAGGGGTTGATATCTTTGACCCCTATTACGACAAGTCCATTAAGTTGGGCAACATTGCCGAATTGCTGGAATATGATTCCTTCCATTTTTTTGAACAGGATATAACTTATGATGACATGGACTCCCTTATTCAAGGTTGTGACTATGTCTTCCACATGGCAGCTCAGGCTGGGGTTCGGAATTCTTGGGGGGAAGCCTTTGTGAATTATTCCAACAATAATGTGTTGGGTACGCAAAGGTTACTGGAAGCCAGCGCCCGCCACCGGATCAAGCGGTTTATCTTTGCTTCAAGTTCATCTGTATATGGGAATAACAAGGCATATCCATTGCATGAGGACTATCTGCACATGCCGATATCGCCTTATGCCGTGACGAAAGTAGCAGGTGAGCAGTTGTGCAAGGCCTACAATGTTGGCTTTGGCCTTAATTGTGTGATGTTGCGATTTTTCTCAGTTTATGGTCCCAAGCAGCGACCAGATGGCGTATTCAATATTTTCATCAAAGCGATTTTGGAAAATCGACCACTGAAGGTTTTCGGAGATGGTGAGCAAAGCCGGGCCTTTACTTATATCGATGATATTGTAAATGCCAATGTCCTGGCGATGGGTGCCCCGGAAGGTTGCCACCGTGTCAACGTAGCTGGCTTGAAAAGCGTTACCCTGAATTATGCGATCGGATTGTTAAAAGGGCACTTCCCTGAGAAAAATATTCAGGTTGATTATCAACCTCCCAAAAACGGGGATGTGCTTCGTTCAGAAGCTGCCCTTGATAAGGCTTTCGAAATCCTTGGTTATGAACCTCAAACAGGAATTGAGCAAGGTCTGGAAAATGAGATTCGATGGATGGTCAATTCCTTTGAAAGGAAACCTGTCCCCAAAACTTACTGATATCAATAATTCGTATTTATTCACCAAATGGTTTTTTTATGAAATATCTTATTTTGAGTTCAGGACCAGCACTGCTTAATGGTGCTGATGTCCCTCTTCTTAAAGAAGTTAAGGAGAGAATTAGTGCAGGAATTGAGGCTGGCAAGATCCTTGCCGCTTATGGCCTGGTTTCTGGTGGCGTATGCTTCATCATTGAAGCATCAGGTAATTCTGCGGTTGCACGCGCCCTTCGTGAAATGCATCTCGGTGCAAAGCATGACGTACAGGTTATTCCGCTCGTTGATGCTTTGGCTTTGGTAGATGGTCACCTTGAGCATCGTGCTTCTTTGAAGAACTAAGTCAATGTTATGAGAAGCTCACCTCGATATGATTCTATAGCGGGGTGAGCTCTTTTCTATTATGAAAACCAAGGGAAACAGTCCACAATTTTTATTTTTTGCTATCTCTGCAGCAGATAGGCAAGCCCTGTTGATTGTTACCAAAAGCCTTGTTCGTCGGATTCAGCAGAACCCCCTTGCCATCCATTCCATTTTAATGGAATCTCTGAAGTACCATTCCCAAACCCCCGGAAGCTACCGGGTGGTACTGATACTTCAGTCAAAGGAAGAGCTTGTCTCCAAATTGGAGATATTGGCGCAAAAGATCGAATCCTCCCAAAACAAAAGAATTCGGTGGGGAGATGGTGTTTATGGGGGCGAAATTTCCACCGATTTGGGAAAGGTAGCATTCATGTTTCCTGGATTTGGTGCTGAATATCCTGGGATGATGGAAGGTCTCCTCATGCGCTTTCCGGTTGCGGCAAAATGGCTGCACCTGCTTGAAATTATATTTTTTGAGCAAAGTCGTGAAGGAATACCCCTCCCTGAGCGCATCTCGCGATTGGAAAGTCAATTGGCCGAAATCAGTTTTGGCTTGACAGATGGGGGGCCAGCCGGGTCTGTCGTCTCATTGTTCTATCATGAAATTCTAAAGGATCTGGGGGTCCCTTGTGATATGATGGTGGGGCATAGCAACGGGGAAAACTCCGCAGGCGTGGCCTCAGGAATGCTCCAGTACCAGAGCCCGGAGCTATTGATCAGAATATTGCGTCAATTCCAAAACCCCCGGATTGACTCAAAAGCGCCTGAAGGTTCCTTTTATGCAGTTCACAACCTCTCCTGGGAGCAGGTTGTCAAGTGGTCAGAATCCATGGGACATGGAGTCTATCCCGGTATGCAAAATTGCAACAACCAACAGATCGTTTTCCTGTTAGAGGAAAGCAGAGAAGCTGCCCTTGAAAACCTTCGCCTCAACCGAGGGATCGCCTTTCCCATCCCGACCGAATTTCCTTTTCATACGACACTATTTCGGCCATGGGCTAAAGTAAACCGGCTGTTGTTGGACCAACTCGGATTTGGCCCTGGAAATGTACCGGTCTACAGTTGTGTGGATACCCTCCCTTTCCCGGATGAGGAAGACGCAATCAAAGAAAAATTTGCCCGCCAATGGTTGGTACCCGTCCGTTTTGCCGATTGTCTTACGCAAATGTACAAGGATGGAGCACGGATTTTTGTCGACTGCGGTCCCAACAACCGCTTGTCCGGGTTTGGCAAGGACATTTTCCGTGGAGAAGACGTCCTGGTGCTGGCCGCCAATAACCCAAAGAAGAATAAGGTAGAGACCATCTTCGAAGCCTGCGCCAAAATGTGGGTAAAGGGCTACCCCATAAGGCTGGAAGGCTTGATGCCCGAAGAATTTACAAGCTTTGCTGTTCTGGAACAGCTAAAAGTTGAGAAGCCAATCCTGACCCTGCCGCAACCATCAAGTCCAGCTTCCACCCGCAAGAGGCTGTTTTTGGAATACCAGAATTTGATGCGTGATTTTCTTTCCTCACAGGAACGGGGATTCAACCATCTGACCAATTCCCTCCGTCAGAATCCCGGCAACCGTAGTACACCTGCTCCTGCTATAGCAAGGTTCCCCCAGGAAGCGTGGCCTTTCCTGGCACAACCCGCGCGATGGGATTCGCAAGGAATGGTGGTCTGCAAGCGGATTTCCCTTTCTGAGTATCCACTGCTCCGCGACCATGCTATGGGAAAAGTGCTGGCCGTAATCCCCTTTACCCTGAGCCTGGAAATCGTTTCCGAGGCAGCGGCTCTGTTTTTTCAAGGTGAACGGAAAGTGACAGGTATCAAAGATGCACGTAGCCATGCCTGGTTGGCTCTGGACAATGGATTCATCGACCTGGAAATCAAGGTTCAAAGACATGCCACTCGGGAAGCAGGTCTGGAGATGGTCCACGTGGAGATTTTTGAAGTGAATCAAGCTGAGCAAAGGGCACTTGGATTTGATGCCCAGGTCATATTGAAAGCAGATTATTCCCATGCCGGGTTACCCGAAACAGACCTTCAGGGAGCACCCCGGGAACGGGAGATTACCTTTGATCAATACTTTGAACAAAGGATGTTTCACGGTAAATTATTCAAAGGAATCCAGCGCGTTCTGGAGAACAAGCCGAAAGGCTTAGTGGCGAATATGCAAAGGGCTGATCATGCGAATTTTTTTACAGGCAAGGGGCCGTGGAAAATGCAGATTCCCGGTGTACTGCTTGACAGTACCGGTCAAATGATGGCCTATTGGCTGGCATCTGGAAAACCTGATACCCCCCCGATTTTCCCTTATCGACTGGACAAGTATGAGCAATTCGCTGATTTTCCCGACCATGCAGAAACGTTGAGTTGCAAGGCCATGATCAAAGTCAAATTCTCAGGAGTGGAAGGGACTTTTGAGTTTTTTGACTCCAGGGAGCAGATTCTGGCCAGAATGACAGGGTTTCAACTGCGGTTTTTTGATACCGAATGGATTGATAGAATCGTAGTAGGAGACTGGGATGGAATTCCAGTGGCTGGCCTGACGGAAGATTTGATTGGTGAAAGTGGTGGGATTTGGGGGAGAACCATAGTTCATTTCTGTTTGGACCAGACGGAGAGAAATGCATGGAAGGCGCAACCTTCCGGATCAGAAAGGTTACAGACACTTCAAAAAGCATTGGCAAGGTACCAAGGCAAAATCATATATCATTGAAATCAACGACAACAGTCAATATGGAATTAACGAAAAACGAAATTGAAACCATTCTGATCGACATCCTCCAGGACATGATAGAGATGTACGAACTACCCGAAGTTGATCTGGACGAGCACACAAAGTTGATTGAGACCTTAGGATTCTCATCGGTAGACATCATGCACATGTTGGCAACAGCAGATATGCGGTTTCAGACACATGTTCCCTATGAGGACATGGTAATGAAAGATGGAGAATACGTTACTGAATTCACCATTGGACAGATTCGGGACTTCGTTTCCGAAAATCTTCACAAGGCTACCAACGAGCCCCAAAGCATGGCTGAATAATGAAATATCTGATAGTCAATGCGGATGATCTTGGGCTGACAGATGGCGTCTCAAGAGGAATTCTGGAAGGAATACAGCAAGGCATAGTGACCAGGACTTCGGCCATGGTCTGCACCGAGGGACGTGATCAATTGATGGAATTGATCAATCAGATTCCCGGAAGGGTAGGGTTGCATTTGCAGTTGACAGATGGGACTCCACTAAGCCCGCTGCGAAAAGTGTCCAGCCTGGTGACGGAAGAGGGCAGCTTTGCCCGGAACAAAAAGAGTTGGCTTGATCCCAACCCGGAGGAGGTACGCACTGAGTGGGAAGCACAAATTCAATGGATGCTGGACCATCAGGTTCAACTCACTCATCTGGACTCCCACCACAATGTTCACCGCTACCCCGCCATGTTGAGGATCTACGTGGAACTTGCCAGGAAGTATGGCCTCACCATCCGCCCTTTAACCACCAATATGGAGAACCGATTCAGGATGTTAGGCGCACGCCCCGGTGGCTTGTACTACGATGCCTGGGACGGGGAAAATGTGACCCCCAAAACTCTGATGGTGCATATTTTAGGAGCCTTTCGCAGAATCAAAAATGAAGGCGCAGTAGAATTCGTTTGTCACCCTGGTTATGTAGATAAAGAGCTGGAAAAGAGAGCATGGTACCTCAATCCCCGGGAAAAAGAACTTCGGGCCCTCTGCGACCCAAGTGTCAAAGAATTCCTTCAGGAGCGTGGGATTCAACTGGCGGTCGGAAATGAAACTATTCTGAATTAAGCAATCACCCTTACCGTGATAAGCAATCACCCTTACCGTGATAAGAAATAAACACTTCGATACCCATCCGATTGTGGTTCACGCGCAGGGACCCCACAAGATCAAGCCGTACTGGAAACCGATCCGGGACCGCTTTTTCTCAAGCCCCCGCCGGAAAATACTGCCAACCGAAAACCTGACAGTGATAACCTGGAACAACGGGCATGAGGCGATGGGGATGTTTGAGAAAAGTATGGACCACTTGGGCCTTGAATGCATGGTTTTGGGGCAGGGAGTGGAGAAATGGGTCAACAGCTACCACAAACCTCTCCTGACCAGAGATGCACTCCAAAATATCCAGACACCTTATGTACTAGGTATTGATTCACGCGATGCGATCATCCTGGATGACCCATCCATTGTCCTGCAACGATTTTTAGAATGGTTTGACTGCGGCCTCCTGATTTCCGCAGATGTAATAAATTGGCCGAATCTCCCCAAGTTCAAAAAATTTGAAGAGCGGTGCGCTGAAGCGCACAATACACCCTACAAGTATATCAATAGCGGGGTCTGGATTGGAAGCAGGGATACCTCCCTTCGGTTTTTTGAAGCCGCAGTCAACACCGATCCCGTACCGCAATTGGCATCCTCGGAGCAAGGCATTACCAAGCAGGTATTTCAGGATTTTTATCCCGAGGTACAGTTAGACTACCACTGTAAAGTCTTTCAAAACATAGGCTTTGCTCCCCCCAATTCACTTGAAATCTCTGATCAATGAAGTCGAAACTATTCTTAAAAACCTGGAATATTTCCATCTACAAAGGAGACAGCCCTTTTGTCCTGGAACCAATGGGGGATGCCAACCAATCCATCCTGAATGGTTCTGAGGTCACGGATATTACTTCGAATAGTGTCGCCGATCCATTTCTCTTACGCAGAGACGATAAGTGGTACCTCTTTTATGAGGTCGTTCGTAAATCAGATGGCCTCGGAAAGATCGGAATTGCCAGCAGCGATGATTTGCTCAACTGGGAATATCATCAGTTGATCATTGACGAAGACTTTCACCTCTCTTATCCCCAGCCATTGGAGGACAAGGGTGAATTGTACATGATCCCTGAAACCCGTACTGCCAATGCTGTACGCATATATCATTGCAAAAAGTTTCCTTTGGAATGGGAATTTGAGCAGACTCTGATTGAGGGAGATCTGGCTGATGCCACCGTGTTCAAATACCAGGGAAAGTGGTATATGTTTGCCGTAGAAGGGGTAGATAATTTTGTCATCTACCATGCTGATGGTTTGAAGGGACCTTGGGTACCACATGCTGGAAACCCATTGATCGCTGGCGATGTGCGCAGCAGCAGGCCCGGTGGTAAGGTTGTGGTGTGGGAAGGGAAATATTACCGCATTGTTCAGGATGGATTTCCGGTATATGGTTCCTCGGTCAGGGTTTTCGAAATATTGGAATTGAGTCCTGATACTTTCAGAGAACGTGAAATATCGGAAAGTCCAGTGCTGAAGTTCAACCGCATGGGTTGGAATGGGGCCGGTATGCATCACATGGATGTACACCAACTGGAAGATGGGAGTTGGATCGCAGCTGTCGATGGCAAGGGCATCAAGCTCAACAAAGAACATGAAATGTTAAGAATTCCCGGTGTCTGAAAATCAACAACATATCTGCTTTGCCCCTGGTAATTATTACCCGGCAGTAGGTGGTTTAGCCATAGCTGCGGAACGCGTTGTGAATTTTCTTGTCTCGGCCGGTTTCTCAGTTCACGTGGTGGTACCTGTGCTTGGTTCACCGCTAACTTCCATCCCAACTCCGGAGCAAAGAGGAGGATACCTGATCTACCGTATCCCGGTAGGGGATCAACTGGATGCCAATCAAGGGCGGGCTTTCTCCAGCGCAGTCTTCCAACTTGATCAGGAGTATCAATACACGCTATTTCATGCTTTCTGGTTTTCACTGGCCTTTCCGCTCAGCATGGTAGCCATGAAAGGGAAACGTCCCTTGATTGCGAGTATCCGGGGAACTGACGCTTATGAATGGACTCAGCCAGACAAAAAGCGATTTACCCATCAAATCCTGAGGAGCCTTTCTTGTCTCACTTCCATGAATTCGGCTCTCCTGAACCGCATCACTGAGGTGGGAGGATTGTCAGGAAGAACTGTACTGATACCCAATTCAATTGTACCTGCTTCCTATCCCTATTGGGAGTTGGGTGAACATAACCGGGGTGTCATCGGTACAGTGGGAAAATTTAGAATTCAGAAGTCCATTCCTGATTTGTTGAAGACTTATGCTCAACTTCCGTCCCTCCTGCGGAAAAAGCTCCTGATGGTAGGCGATTTTTCTGAGGCCGATCAGAGTTATGAGGCCGAAGCAAAGGCTTTGGTAGAGAAATTGAAGATTGGAGCAGAAATCGAATGGACAGGACTTGTGCCCCCGAAAGACATCAGTTCCTACCTGAAACAAATGCACTTATTTGTGCTCACCTCGATCAGCGAAGGATTCCCCAATGCAATGTTGGAAGCAGCATCCTTAGGAGTTCCAATTGTGTCGACACGCTTCCCTGGCTGTGAAGATTATCTGGTACATGAAGAAAATGCCCTCCTGGCACCGGTAGGAGACATCAGATCTCTCTCCGACCATATTCAAAGAGTTTTGTCTGATCCTCAGCTTACGATCCGATTGTCTGGGGGGGCCAGGAAACTGGCCGCTAACCTCAGCCCGGAACATGAAAAAAATGCTTGGCTTTCCTTGTATCAGGAATTGCTGGTATCACCCGTTCAAAAGCCATTGGTATGAAAAATAACCTCTCAGCCTCATTTGAGGTCCTGACCTTCTCTCCCTTACACCTTGACCATGCCGGTTTGGGATTGGCGACCGTTCGCGCAGGTGGGATTGCCATTTTTAACCTCAGACAAGTCTCCGAAAGCCTGCTGCCCAAAGCATTGAATAACCTGGATGAATTTCTGGCGAAAGCAAGTTCTGGTGCACGTTTCGGATTTCGGCTTTCCCTTACGCAACTACCAACCCTGCGCCCTCTTTTAGACCGGACTTCAGACCGTCATTGTATCGTATTGTTGACCGATCTGGCCCTGGAAGAGGAATTAGCCACTAAGTTGGAGGAGGAGGCAGATTGGCTTTCACAACCCCACCGGACTTTCTGGGCGGATATCACCAATGTAAAACAGCTGGGGAGTTTTGGGAATCTTCCTTTGGTACCTCAGGTACTTGTGGCAAAAGGGCGGGAGAATGCTGGTCAGATCGGGCAGGATGCTGCCTTTGTACTTTCTCAAAAAGTACTGGCGGAGGCCAAGGTTCCAGTGTACATACAGGGCGGTATCGGAGTAGGAACTGCGGCTGCCTGTCGGGTTGCAGGAGCATCAGGAGTCGTGTTAGAGGAGCAATTGCTACTCATGCCGGAATCACCGGTTCCCCATTCATGGAGACCTTTTCTGAATATATTGCGCGGTGAAGAGACGAAGATCGAAGCCGCCGGAGCCGGAGAGGTAAGGGTGTTTCACGCCCGGAACCAACCCGATTCTTTTGACTTGCAACTGGGCCAGACCATGGCCCTGATGGCGGGGATGCGTGACAGGTTTCGGACCACCGGGAGATTGATTCAAGAAATTCAGCAGCAAAGTAAGGATTACATTGAATCGGCACAGGGATCAAAAGCTCTGGCGGCTGGATCGCCCATGGCTCAGTTCCAGGGGACAGAATATCCCATTGTTCAGGGGCCGATGACCAGGGTCAGTGAAAATGCTGAGTTCGCCCTTGCGGTTGCAGAAGCAGGGGCCCTTCCCATGATGGCGGTGGCATTAAAGAGTGGGGAAGAGACACGGGAAATGGTCAGTGCCACCCGCACTGTTATGGGGGCTCATCCTTGGGGAGTTGGTATCCTGGGTTTTCTGGAAAAAGAGCTTTTTGAGGCTCAAATGGCTGAAATTCACGCCGCTAAGCCTCCCTTTGCAATTCTCTCCGGAGGCAATGCCGAACAAGCTAATACCATGGAGAAGTTGGGTATTCAGACCTATCTCCATGCGCCCTCGGGTAAACTTTTGACGATATTCTTAAAGCGGGGAATTCGGAAATTTGTCTTCGAAGGCGAGGAGGGAGGTGGCCACATTGGACCCACCAGTAGCTTCATCCTTTGGGAACAAGCCCTGGAAACATTTGACAGAGAACTATCCCCTGAATCTTTCCGCGAATTGGCCGTATTTTTTGCAGGTGGGATCCATGATGAAATGTCAGCAGCCATGGTGGCCGCATTGGCAGGCCGTCTCACGGAAAAGGGGGCGAGGGTAGGAATTGTGATGGGTACAGCCTATCTGTTTACAGAAGAAATACGCACCACAAAAACGATCCTCCCCATATTTCAGGAAACTGCTTTGGAATGCGACGAAACCGCGCTGTTGACCTATATGACGGGAAGATCAATCCGTTGTGTGGATACTCCGATTGTTGAAGCATTCAACCAACTCCGACTGGATGGAGAGGCTGAAGGCCTGAGCCCGGAAGAAATCACATACAATCTGCAGATGCTTCTGCGAGGAAAGTTGAGGGTCGCTTCAAAAGGTCTCGATCGCAATGAAAAGGGAGAATTGGTCCAGATCAGCGAAGACCAGCAATATAAGCAGGGCGTGTTTATGATTGGTCAGGTAGCCGGATTACATGATTCTACCTGTACCCTGGCTGAACTTCATGAGACTGTTTCAGCAGGGGGCAGCCAGTACCTCAATTCCCATATTGTTGGAGAAATTACCCAGGAAGAAGAGCCCAATCCTTCTCGCATTGCGGTCGTCGGTGTTTCTGCTTTCTTACCCCATGCATTGACGGCTGAGAAATTTTGGGAGAATGTGATCAAGAAGGACAATGCCATTACCGAAATCCCCAAGGACCGTTGGGATTGGCGCTTGTTCTACGACCCCGATGTCAAAACCCCTGATAAACTGGTATCTAAGTGGGGAGGCTTTTTGGATGAATTGCCTTTCGACCCCATGAAATTTGGAATCCCCCCCCATTCTCTGAAATCCACCAGCACCGGGCAATTGTTGACGCTTTCAGCGGTGGAGAATTTATTCAAGGATGCAGGGATTGACCTGACTGATTTCGATCGTGAAAATACCTCTATCATCCTGGGGAGTGAAGGTTCAAGCCATACCAAAGAAGCGCTCACGGTTCGGGCTACCATGCCGATGTTCATCAAGAACTGGGCACAGGAGGACTACGACCGCTTGCCGGAATGGAGTGAAGAAACCTTTGCCGGAAACCTGACCAATGTCTATGCTGGCCGGGTGGCCAACCGTTTTGATTTTTCGGGTGCAAACTACGCAGTCGATTCAGCCTGTGCTTCTTCCTTGACGGCTGTCGAGTTGGGCATCAAAGAAC
Source organism: uncultured Bacteroidia bacterium (assembly GCA_964352215.1). Taxonomy (GTDB): domain Bacteria; phylum Bacteroidota; class Bacteroidia; order J057; family JADKCL01; genus CAWUKT01. The sequence continues at coordinate 19,458 of CAYGRE010000051.1, read as the reverse complement.
TGGAGTTTGGCAACAGCAATCTTGTAATTGTAGGAGGGGTTGATCTTGCGACAACGCCCTACGGCTTCCAGGCCTTCAGCAAGAGCCGTGCCCTCTCACCCACTGGTGAGTCAACCCCATTCGATGCCCAGGGTAATGGTATCGTTGTCAGCGAAGGGATTTGCCTGGTTTTGCTGAAACGTTTGGAAGATGCGGAGCGGGATGGCAATAAAATCTATGCCGTGCTTCAGGGGGCAGGGTTGTCCAGTGATGGGCAAGGAGCGGGGTTAACTGCACCTCAATCGAAGGGTCAGCAGGTTGCCTTTGAAAGGGCATATAAAAAAGCAGGATTCTCACCGGCTACACTTGGATTCTATGAGGCCCATGCCACCGGAACCTCCAAGGGGGATTCGGTAGAAGTTACTTCTCTCAACAATGTTCTTTCTTCCCATGGAGCGGGTGGAAACAGTGTTGCAGTGGGTTCCGCAAAGGGGCTGATTGGTCATACGAAGACGACTGCGGGGGTAATCGGAATCCTGAAGGGAGCGATGTCACTTTATTACAAGACACTTCCGGCCCAGCCTTTGAAGAGTGAACCGATTGCTCTGCTCAAGGATCAAAATACCCCGGCCTTTGTTCTCAAAGATGCCCTTCCCTGGTTGTCACCCAAGAATTATCCGCGCCGCGTCGGTGTAAGTGCATTTGGATTCGGTGGTACCAACGCCCACGTCGCCATGGAAGAATATGCCGGTGATTACCGTGCAGTTGCTCCAGGAGGAGAACATTGGCCTTATGAACTCTTTCGGTTTGGTTGCGACACCAAGCAGGAGATGGTTCAGCAAATCAATGAAGTCATCAAAGGTATCCATACCGCTGAGAATATTTCCGGCAGGGAATTGGCTTATGTATTGGCACAACAAGCGGAACGAAAGCCCGAAGCACCTTTCCGACTGAGTATTGTGGCCGATGGTCCGGAGGCACTGCTCAAAGACCTTGACCTAGCCCTACGAAGATTAAAGGGCGATGACAGTATAAAAAATAAGCCAGGGTTTTCTTTGGCTACCCAGGTGGCTCAATCCCCCGGTAAATTAGCATTTGTATTTCCCGGACAGGGTTCACAATACCTCAACATGGCCAGGGAAAACGCCTTGTACATCCCTCAGATGCGGGAGGCATTGGAGTTTACCAACCAGATGATCACAGGAGATAATGACGGTCTCTTTTCAGCCACCATTTATCCTCCTACCGCTTGGGATGAAAACATCTCAAGCCAACAGCAGCAGCGCCTGACCGCCACCCAAAATGCGCAACCTGCAATCGGGACCATTTCCATGGGATACCTCAAACTCCTCAAAGATTTGGGATTGGAGCCTGAAATGGTAGCCGGTCACAGCTATGGTGAGTTGACCTCACTTTTAGCAGCTGGGGTGATTGATGCAGCAGGTCTGATTCAGCTTTCCCAAGCCCGCGGACAACTGATGAATGAAGGCTGTGAGGTGGATGGCACGATGGCGGTAGTGTTCGCTTCTGAGGAAGAAGTAGAGCCTCATATCAAGGGTGAAGGGGTGTACATGGCCAACTTCAATTCTAAAAGACAAACGGTGATTTCCGGCGAGCGGAATGCTTTGCTGGAAATGAAAGAGAAGTTAGAGGGGGCAGGAATGCGTGTCAACGTACTTCAGGTAGCTGGTCCTTTCCACACACATTTCTTCAATTCCGTGCAAGCTCCTTTGTCAGAGGCCATTGATGCTACCCATTTTCAGCCAGCCAGTGCAGTTATATATTCCAATACTACTGCCGAAGCATATCCTGATTCACCTGAAGAAATGCAGGCCTTGCTTAAAAAGCACCTGTTGAGTCCGGTGCGGTTCATGCAGCAGGTGGAGCAAATGCACACCGACGGTGGTAGAACATTTCTGGAAGTCGGACCGAAAACGGTCTTGTCAGGATTGGTCAAGCAGATTCTGGATGGCAAAGAATTTCAGGCGATTTCTCTCGAAAGCATGGGAGGGGGACTGCGGAGTTTGCTGATTGCCTTGGGCGATCTGTATACCCTTGGGTACAACCCTTTGACCAGTCTCATGGTGGAAAACCGCCTTGAAACACCCTGGAAACTCAACATGCAAAAGCTATTTGCCCCTCCCGCACCGCTTCCTCCGATGACCCATTTCATCAAAGGGAATTTCATTCGCCCCATGAACCAGGCGAAGGCCCAATGGGGTAAGGTTCCCCACATCACTTTTGAAACCAAGCAAGAAGCAAATATGGAAAATCAAACCCCGAATCGGGTCACTCCCCCTTCTGCACCTCAAGATCATACCCATCAGAATCCGGTACAGCCCGCTGTTTCTCCTCAGTCCAATTGGACGTCCCAAGAGCAACAGCAACCGGTTGGATCCACCAACCCCCATTCCCTCCAACCTGCCGATGTGTTACTCGAAGGCTATCGGGCCTATCAGGAGACCATGCAGCAGTTTCTGCAAACCCAGGAAAAGGTATTGCAATCATTTCTCAATGGTGGCCAGCAGATTTCCCCTGCATCTGTTCCCCCTCCAGTGCAACAGGTGTATGAGCAGCCTTTGCCGAACCAGCAAATTACTGGTTCACCGAATCAGCAAGTTACTGGTTCACCTGGCAATCAAGTCCCGAATATTCCGCCCACCCATCTACCCGTACCCGAGTCTCAAACCGAGGAACCTGCCCGGGAGGAAGTACAATTGGAAGTAGCAAATGCAACCAATGAAAGCGACAGGCAAATCAATCCTGAATTTATTACCCAGGAGATACTTACCCTTCTGAGTGAACGTACCGGGTACCCAACCGAAATGATCGGGCTGGACCAGGACCTGGAAGGAGAACTGGGAGTGGACTCCATCAAACGTATAGAAGTACTGGATCAGATCATTCAAATTCTTCCTTCGCATTGGGAGGAACAATTACAAGCCCAGATCTCCAATTTGATGCGGATAAAGAGCATCAGGGAAATTGTGGCGCTCATATTTTCCGAAACAGAATCCGCTGAGATAAGTCCGGTGCAACCTGCCTTATCCGCAATCGGAAAAAAGTCTGATGGGGTTGAGTCTGCGGCTCAGGTCAGCCCCGCTGCTTCCAATGGAAGTGGACATACAAGCCAGAAAAATGCTCAGGGATTGGGCGATCAGGTTTCCAAAAGCATCACATCCTCCCACATTAAGGCCTTGCCACGATTTGTATTCCGTCCTGTGTCTTTGAGTCTTCCCTTTCCCAGAACCTGGTCGCTGGAGGGTAACTTTCTCATCACAGATGATGGTCAGGGAGTAGCAAGTCAGGTTGCATACACCATTGAATCACAAGGAGGCAAGGCTTTTGTTATAGATCAGGAGACCCTTCTCTCAAGGGAGAAACTGGAGTTGCTACTGGAGCAGGCCTGGAAGGAACTGAAGCAAGTACGTGGAATTCTTCACCTTGCCCCGCTCTCGGACCACATATTACCTGATCAACTGGAAGAGTGGCAGAAAATCTCTCAGCTTCATTCCAAGAGTTTGTTCCAAATCATCCGGTTTTTCGGGCTGAAACATGAAGCTGGTGAAGACACTGGCTTGACCCAAATCCTTGGTGCATCTTCATTTGGAGGGCAGTTTGGACGCAAATCACGTTTTGTCAACAACAATTCCCCTTGTCTGCCAACTGCCGGAGGATTTGCAGGTACGCTTCGATCCGTCGCCAAAGAATGGGAAGGAATGCAAGTAAGAGTTGTGGATTTTGACAATGACTCCGTGGTGGCAGAGGTTGCCCAGTGCATATTGGACGAAGTCTCCTTTCCAAAAGGGGCGGTTGATATTGGTTATCCGGACGGAGAACGTGTCAGCTTTGAACTGAAAGAGGTGATCTATCCTCAGGACATGGAAGAACCTCCAATGAGTATGGATAAAGATTGGGTGGTATTGGTCATAGGAGGAGCCAAGGGGATCACATCCGAGATTACAAAGTATTTTGCGAAACCGGGAATGAAACTCATTCTCGCTGGTCGGTCGGAGGATTTCGATCCCGACAAAGTGGTTGAGTTTTCCGACGGAAGCAATCCCAGTTTTTCCGATTTGATCGCCAGTGGAGTGGAGGTGGTGTACCGATCGGTAGATGTGCGGAATGAAGGGCAAATGGAAACCTTTATCCAAAGTATTTACGACGATTATGGACGGTTAGATGCTGTATTCAATGGTGTTGGCGTGCTGGATGATCAGCGGTTTACCCATAAAACCCAGGAATCGTTCGATATGGTCTATGATACCAAGGTCGATTCAGCATTTTTACTGCACCGTTTTCTGCGTCCGGAATCCCTCAAAATCCTGGTATTTTTTGGTTCCGCTTCAGGTTCCTTTGGCAATATGGGACAAACTGATTACGCTGCCGCCAATGAGGTGGTCAGCCGCTACGCGTGGTACCTCCAAAAGCGATGGAGGCAGACCCGTGTCCTCACGATCAACTGGGGGCCATGGGCTTCCATCGGGATGGTGGCAACCAGCCCAACCATTACCCGACTCATCAAGGCCCAGGGCATGACTCCCATTCTGCCACTGGAGGGCTGTCAGTATTTCAAAGAGGAAGTGGAAAATGGTCCTCAGAATATTGCAGAAGTCGTGGTGGGAGAGGCTTACTGGCGCGATATAAAAGCGAAAAATGACAATCTGTTAGAACTCAGTACCCTTTTTGCTGAAATCGGCAAACTGGTTGAGCGATATGAACCGATGGAAAATTAAGGGCGAGGAGAATCCTCATTAAATTTTAAAGCTATGGCATGGAAAAACACATCAAGAGCACTTAAGCTCATCCCTGTTCTAATCGTTAAGGTATTGCGCCTTCCTCCCAGGTGGTTCCCAAAAGGAATGCAGAAATTTCTGCTTCACTGGGACACCAGTCAGATTTGGGTCCACGTAAAAACCCTTGGCACCAGGATTTACATGGATCAGCCCTGTGAATACAAAGTCACTTCTACAGAAGCAAGAGCAGAGGTTGCCGATGAATACAAGTTGAGCCCCAAGGAATTGGAAGACTTTTTCCATAAAGGCTATTCTGAGGCTTATACCGTGGTCTCCGAAGAGGAAATGGCTCATTACCAACGTGAAATTGAAACTTTGCTTGAGACTGAATCAAAGACTTTTGGGATGAAAACGGTGCGGGACCGCCACCTTGATTCAGCTTTTCTATTAGGACTGTTCAAGCACCCGGCCATCACTGAACGTTTGGCTCAGTTTCTGGGTCCGGATATCCTGATCTGGCGTTCGCAGGTGTTCAATCAGGAAGCCGGGGCTACCCCAATTACCTGGCACCAGGCCTCTACCTATATGATAGAGAATTTGAGAAGGCCTGTGCTCAAACCACGTGACCGAAACGACCTCTTCCAGTTAACGGTATGGATTGCCGTGGACGATGCCAATATGGAAAATGGATGTGTGCGCTTCATTCCAGGAACCCACGACCGTATCAGGACCATAGATCTGACCGGAAAAACAAAGTTTTACAACGCGGCCTTTGACATGGGAATCGATGACAATGTGGAAGCGGAATACCGCCCTCTTCGTCCGGGCCAGTTTATTATCTTCTCTGAACGGGTTATCCATGGGAACAATGGCAACCGTTCTCAAAACCGTCGAATGGGAATCAACTTCAGGGCGATTACCACCGATACGCTGGTCTACGAAGGAGTAACCAAGCACAAAGCCATGCACTTCAAGAAGTCCTGGGACCTCGAGAACTGGGGGGTATTGACACTCCGTGGTGAAGACAAACACAAGTTGAATAGAACAGTTGAGCCTCCACGTGAGTCAGTTACTACATGAAGATTGACTGCCTTGTTACTGGGAGCATCATAGAGAATACTTATCTGGTTCAGGATGATAACCAGCAATATGCGGTGGTCATTGATCCTGGATACAGGGCCTTGGATAAAATCAAGCCACTGCTGAAACCTGAGACCCGGATTGTCGCGATCTTCCTGACCCATCCCCATATTGATCATATATATGGTTTGGATCAGATCAAGGCACTCTCAGGCGCACCCATTTACCTGCACAAAGCTGATTTGCACCTGATGGACGACTACCAGGAGGCCGCGGAAACAGTTGGGTATGGGCTTCCTGTCCCACCAAAGCCAGACCATTTCTGGGAAGATGGAGATGAGTTGCAATTTGGAAGCATGTGGTTCAAAATCCATCATACTCCGGGACATACACCGGGAAGTGTGTGTATCGAATGCAAAGAGGGCTTGTTTACGGGGGATACCCTGATGCAAAGAACCATAGGGAAGACGACCAACCCGGAAGACTTCGGCCAATTGTTGGATAGCATTCAGCACAAGCTATTTCAACTACCGGATGAAATGGTCATCTGGCCCGGACACTTCAAGGCATCTACCATCGGGGTAGAGAAAAGAACCAACCCAGAAGTATATTGATTGAAAACCCAAACTGTGAAAATACTATACATCGTACCAAATCCAGGAAGAGAAGGAGGTGTTTCCCGGTCAATTGCGCGTGTAACCGATGCGTTGGTAGCCTTGGGGGTGCCGGTAGAAGTATTCTGTCCGGACTTCGAAGCCTTGGCCGACAAGAAAAAGTCCCCCATGGATGCTTTCTATTCCGAGATGCGTGGGGAAGAAATGCAGACCTGGACCCACCGCTGCCTGGAGAAGATCGAAGAGGTAAAGCCTGATTTGATTGTTGGTTATTTCGGAAGAAATGCAGCCTTTTGTGCAGTTGCTGCCGCAAAGTTGAAGCGGATTCCCGTGGTTGCGTCCCTTCGGGGCAACGATGTCAACCTTGACTTTTTTTCCGCGATGTACGGGGGACGGGTAGCTTTTACCATTGAAAATGCCTCTCGGGTAACTACGGTCTCCAATGAAATGAAATCCAAGGTGAAGGCATGGTATGGCGTAGAAGCTACCTTTGTACCCAACTCTGTGGATAAGCAACAGTTTTACCATGATGTTACCGGAGCCCTTGAACTGAAAAAGGAGTGGGGACTGGACGACCGACCAGTTGTGGCTTTATTGGGGGAGTTTAAGCATGCCAGGGGATTGCCCCTTTTAGAAGCCCTTGAACCTGAATTGGCCAATGCACAGACTTTGATCATCGGAACGGTACGGAAAAAGTTCCAGTCCCAGGTACCTTCCTGGGTAAAACAAGTTCCCTATATCCGAGACCTCGGTACCCTTCGGGCCGCCTATTCTCTCTGCGACATTGTCCTGCAGCCTTCGTTGTATGATGGGATGCCAAATGTTGTCCTGGAGGCGATGGCTTGTGAGCGCACGGTGCTTGCTTCACCCGTGGGAGGTCTCAAAGACCTGATTCGGGACGGTCAAAATGGGTACTTATGCCCTACTACGGATGATTGGAAACTAAGGGTGAGGGAATTGATCATAGAAAATCCCCCGCAGTTGGGCCGCCAGGCGAGGGAGGATATTACCGATCCCGCTCAAGAAGCTGCAAGTTTCCTCAAGATATTCCACGAGGTATATGGAAAATAAAATGCCCCCCATACCCACCTTGTTGTTTTTTTGCCACCATTCGGTAGGTATTGGGCACTTGGTAAGGTCATTTGCTCTCGTAGAATCACTAAAGGTTCATTTCCGGGTGGTTCTCCTTTCTGGCGGACGGTTCCCGAAGGGTTTCCCCGTTCCGGAAGGAATTGAATTCATCCAGTTACCCCCACTGGAATTGGATGAGAACCAGCAGTTGAAAGCGGTGCAAAACAAGGGTTCATTGCAGGAAGTGATCAAGGCCCGTACCAAAGCCTTGCTGCAAACGGTGGAAACCTTTTCGCCAGATGTGGTCATAACCGAGTTGTTTCCGTTTGGCCGGGCCCAGTTGGCTGGAGAGTTGATCCCCTTTTTGCGTAAACTTCGCCGGGGGCCGAAACAAGTTGGCATCTACTCCAGCATTCGTGACATCGTAGAACCAGGGCTGGCGGAAAGCCCGATGGAAAAGAAAATGGCTCTCTCCTTAAGCAGTCAATTCTTTGACGGTTTATTGATCCATTCCAATCCTGATTTTATTCGCCTGGAGTCTTCCTTTCCCGAGTTGGAGAACCTGAAAGTCCCCTTGTACTATACTGGATTTGTTACAAATTCTCTACCAAGGGTCTGGAAACCAGAAGGATCACACGTAGTTGTGTCTGCCGGAGGTGGTAAGGTAGGTGGCCCGCTGCTCCAGATGACCCTTGATGCTTACCGCCAATATGGATTTGGAAAAGGGGTAGGCTTAAAAATGATAGGTGGACCTTTACTTCCTCAGGAAGAATGGGAAGATTTGGTTGTGCAAGGTGAGGGAGTTGAAGGAGTAGATGTCCTCAGATCCGTTACTGATCTTCAAGTTGAATTGGCTATGGCCTATGCTTCTGTCAGCCAATGTGGCTACAATACTTCGATGGAACTGCTACAATGCAAAGTTCCTGCACTGGTACTACCATTTACCAATTCAGGCAATTCAGAGCAAGTTGTACGGGCCAACCAACTTGCGCAACTGGGACTACTTAGGAAATTAGAGATGGACATGGCAAATCCTGAGCGACTTGCACGGGAAATCAGAGAGACAATCAACTTTATACCTGCAAATCGGAGCCTTGAATTCGATGGAGCCCAAAATACAACCCGGCTGCTGGTCCAAAAGATGAATCAGCAATTTGCCCAAACCAATACCCAGGATTTTTTTTAATCAACCCCCAGGAAATTACTTATCCAACACCTAATTACACCAACACCTAATTACACCAACACCTATGGAATTTAGAACCGGATACCTCGATGTCAATGGAATTCAGGCCTACTACCAATCGGTTATGCCAGGTAGTCCTACTATTGTCTTCATTCACGGCTGGAGTTTTAACCTTCAGACCTGGTCACGTCAGGTCGAATATTTTGGCAACGGAACCAGAGCCAATCCTTACAATATCGTGTCTTATGACATGCGCGGTATGGGTGATTCAACTGGTCAGGACGATGTTTCAGACTTCAACAATTATGTTGAAGACCTTTCTCAGATTATCACCACCCTTAACCTTGACATGCCGATCATCTGTGGGCATTCTATGGGTGGAGGAGTAGCCATGCAGTACGCAGTTAACAATGCAGATAAGATATCGGGGTTGGTCCTTTTAGATTCTCCTCTGCAAACCCCCAAAAACAGAATTCAGGATATCATTGCTGGCTATGGGCTCGAGCTCGTCGAGATGACTGTGGGAATGTATCCTACCTCCTTAATCTGGGAAAAGGCATTTTTTAGCGATACCTACCGGAATGCCAGGCCAGATGGGGTCGAAGCCTGGAGGCACCAATACCTTTCAAATGATGGAACGTCGATATACAAGGCATTTATAGGTTATGCCGAGCGGGATTCTATGTATAAAAATACTGGAAATCTGACCATGCCCGTTTTGGTTGCACAGGGATCAGAAGACCTGTTTGTTAGCGAAGAACTGAATGCCGCTTTGGTCAAGTCCCTTAGCAATGCGGAATTACAGATCATCAGCGGTGCAGGCCATTGCTCTTATGTAGAACAGCCCAACGCTTTTAACGAGATAATGGATGCATGGCTGAATGACAAGGTCGTATAACCCAATTAGCCGTTGATAAACCCCTGGCAGAGATTATTTTAAGGGTTATTTCTGGTAAAAATTCAGCTCCTTGAATTCAAGATGCATCCTTGGCAGTTCGGATGCAAAATGTCCGGGATGTGCTGAATCCAGGTGGAATTCCTTTACATTCCAGGTAAATCCTTCTACTTCGACGCTTTGGTAATCTGTTTCCAACTGGTTAAGGGGAATGGTGAGTCCTTTTCCATTCGCCTTGATAACACTTTCCTTGAGCGTCCACAATCGAAAAAACTCTCTTAAGGGTTCTTGTGAATCTTTGATAAAAGCGGTCTGTGCAGGGGTCAAAACCAAGGAGAAATTGTCCAGGTTTACTTGTTTGATTTGCTCAATGTCGATCCCAACCCGGCTGAAGCGACTCCCCGCACAGACGACATAATTACCTGCATGAGAAAGGTTGAAATCTACTTTTCCAGGTATAGATGGGCGATGGTATGGGGTATACCCAAGATTTTCCAAACTCGTGGCTTCTAACCCGAGATCATCAATAAGTGCTTTGAGGAGAAGTTTGCCAAATAGAGAACGGTGCCTGTCCTGCCATTGAAAGTAGCGCTCGATCTTTTCCCAGAGAATCTCGGGAACCTGTTGCATGAAGTTTTGCCATACCTGTGAAGGTAAAGGTTCATCAAAGCGGGTCCAGTAAACAAGGGCATACGGTTCGCCTCCTATCTCTTCGATGTGTTTGTGACCATTGGACTGATCACCTGCCAAGAGTTCTCCTTCAGCCATACCGGGAGAGAGGTTGGGTAGACAGCATATCCTACAAAATAGAGAATATTCAACATGGACCAAAGAGCTTTTAGAGGATTGCCAAATACTTATTTCCCTGGAGAAATAAATTTACTTATCTTAAGAAAGGGCAAATTTCCTCATCTCCTCTACAACAACTTTTTTCTGTTATGGCTTTATTCAAATCCAACCAGCCAGAGATCATTGATGATTTGTATCTCGGACAACCCATTGATAACGATTCTGTACTTTTTGAAAATGACCTCGATTTCTTTGACCGGGAAGGGTATCAACTCAATACCATCGAGAAAACCTTCCACGAGCAGAACAAGGTGAACTTCTATTCTGAAAACCGCATGGCCCGCCGGGTATCCGACGATGCCCTGAATGTGGTCCTTCAGCACTGGTTTACCCAGGTAGAAGAGCATCCCCAAATCTTCATGGATCACTCCCATATTCTCCATCGCTTTGGTTTTGAGGGAGAGGCAAAGGAGCAGATTAAAAAGTATGCAGAGAAATTTCCCAAACTGTGGAAGATGTACCATATCCAGCCCAAATACGGAATTGACTTCTGTTTCGATTGGATTGAAGGTGGTCACGTAACGGAAGTCATGCACATCGAGATGGACATCCGGGACAATGCGCTGATGCATGCCACCGTAGAACAGCTGACCGAATTTATTGAAGGGAAAGACTGGGTGGATCTGTCGAATTATATCATTGGCAAGCGGGATGAATGGATGCCTTTGGACGATTACGCGCAGGCGGTGTGGAAGGCTAAGGAAACCGGCCTGGACCAATTGGATTTGCCATGGTTTACCGGGCATTACCTGAACAAGCCTTACTATTTTGCCTATCTGAAAGTGATCGATTAGTACATGGATATCATCACTGAACCCCAGTACGCGGATTATATCATCGCCTACAACCAGTTCATGGAGCCCGCGCTTGCGGAAGCGATCGAAGCTTTCGCGCCACCTCTCGATTCCAGAGGGCTGGATGCTGGATGTGGACCAGGAGATCTGTTCGGGTATTTCGGCAAAAGGGTCGGGGAAAAAGGAGAAGTCGTAGGGGTTGACCTCAGCCGTAACCACCTGGAGGTTGCGGCCAAGCGTTTCGATGGAGTCGCCAATATCAATATCCTCCCTGAGCCAGTTAACCTGGCGGATCCACTTCCGTTTCCCGATGCATCGTTTGATTGGGCCTGGACCGCGGACGTTCTCTGGTCCTCTTCTTTTGAAGATCCGGGAGCCGTCATCAAAGAGATGGGGCGGGTTACCCGAAAAGGAGGGAAGGTAGGCATCTTTTGCAATGGCTGGCAGCGCACCCAATTGCTTACCGGTCATCGGCACCTCGAATTTGAATTGGTGCGCGTATCTGACCTGATCTTGCGGCCTGCCCTGAGTTCCCGTCCCGAAGTGGACATAGAATACATGGCAGGATGGCTGCGGGAGGCTGGGATGGACAATATCAAAGTCTCAGCCCATACCGTGACCTACGCCCGGCCGATTCCCCAACATGCCAAAAACTACCTGGATTGTGTCCTCGCAGAAGACTATATCCCGGCTTTGGAAGTGACTTCATACACTGCGGAGGAAAAGGCGAAAATCCTTCCATTGCTCACTCCCGGTTCATCGGCTTACATCCCGGATCAACCACACTATTATTGCTGTAAAACGGGTATTTTGGTTCAAGGCGAGGTTGTGTGACTGGGATCTGGTCCAGTCCAGTCCAGCTCAGTCCGGCATAGTCCGACCCAGTCCGACCCTCTCCAGTCTAAGACAGCTTGGCTGATTCCTCCGGCACCGAGGCGCATCCCTAATGCACCCGGTCCTTCGGATGCTTGATCATCCGATGATAAGTTTCCTTCATCCTTTGTGGATTTTCTCCCCGCACAAACATGCGGTACACCACAAAGTTGGCCCGGTTCACCTGCAACCAGGAGTTTTCCTCGTATTTCCTGGCTGAGACTACCACGTCCTTCGGGATGATCCTGAATTTGGTCAATTTCCGGGCCCGGCGCATCAATTCGTATTCTTCCATGATCACATAGTCTTCCCGATACCCCTCTAAAGCTTCAAAAAATTCCCTGGTAATGAATATCGTCTGGTCGCCTCCTCTTGACACTGCAAGTGGCAGCCGGGTTGCCCAGGACAAAATGCGGTGGATCAGGCGCTTGGAATCAAAGCGAAAACGGTATCCACCCATCTTGAAACCGAGATCCAGAGATTCCTGAATGTCGCTGACAAAGGAAGCAGGAGGGACCACATCGGCATGCACAAACCAAATGAGATTCCCGGTGGCATGTTCTACCCCATAGTTCATCTGGCAGGCCCGGCCCGTTTTCGGGGAATACAAGACCGTTGCTCCGGCTTTGCTGGCTTCTTCCACTGTCCGATCGCTACTCCCACCATCAATTACCAGGATCTCCGCGATGCTTTCCCCACCGTGCTTGCTTAGGTACCGGACGAGGTTGCCAATATGCTCTTCCTCGTTAATGACTGGTATAATTATGCTGATCCTCATTCAGACTATCCTATTCCTGTTTTAATTTCTACTTCCGTTTCAACTTCTGGTGTCGTTATTACTCCTGTAAACGCTCTGGCTCTGGCTCCCGCCCCCGCTTAAAATGCTTCTCCAACCGTAATGTACCATCCACCCCCACCTTTGCCATGCCCATAATCAACCCGGAGGTTAAGCCCTTCTTCCTTCAGCAGTAAGACCCGTAAACCAGCTCCATAGGTGACCCGACTGGATGACAGGGCAAAGTCTTTGAATTCCTCAGCCACCATGCCCCAATTCAGGAACCCAACCATTCCCAATCGCCACACCACTGGAACCCGGTACTCCGATTGCAAAAGCCACAATTTCTTGTCGCGGAATCTTCCCTGGTAATAGCCCCGCATTTTTTTGGTCCCACCCAATTGAGGCATCTGGAAAAAGGGAGCATTTCCGAAAGTGAGGTCCGCAAAAGCATTGACCGCGAAGACCTGTTCTCTGGGCATCGGAAAATACATACTGAAATCCGAGGTCAGGCGCACATAGTTGAAGTCACTCAAGGTGGCGCGGTTGTACATCAGCAGGGCATTGTCAACGAAAATTCCGGTTCGGGGAGTGAAGAGACCATCCCGGGAGTCATAGGTATGGGTGATTCCGATTCCGGAGGCCAGCCCGCCGCTACTGCCGGGAACTTCCCCGGTAGTCAGTTGGCCATTGGGGTCAAGTCCGGAGATATTCAGGTCATCGAGCCAGTAGCGGAGACCGAGGTAATTTTGCTGGCCAATTTTTCGCAATACATTCAGTTGGACCCGTGGGAAACTCACGTCATAGAGTTCCGAATAGTCCGGATCCTCGTCATTGCCAACCCCAAAGAAGAAGTAATTGTATTTATAGTATCCCACTTCACCATAAGCCAGGTATTGTTCTTCTTTCCAGTAAAGCCGGAAGGGGAGATAGGACAGGATTTGCTTGTTTTGCGTATAGGCAAATCCGCCCTGGAGTTGGGAGAAATTGGTGCTGTCCGACTCATTTTTGAAGCGGAAGGTGTAGACTGCCGCAGCACCAAAGCCGAACCGGGTTTCGGGGGTGTAGAAAGCAATGGGGAGGGGAAGGAAGGAGCCATTGCGTGACTTTTTAGGACCTGCCTGCTCAGTGGAATCTGCCTGCTCAGTGGAATCTGCCTGCTCAGTGGAATCTGCCTGCTCAGATGAACCAACCTGCTCCGGTGATACCGAATTCGATTGTCCCTGCAACTCACTAATCCAAAGGAGGCCAAGCACCAGGCACATAATCCATCTGGCAAAAATCCATCTGGAAAAACCCCACCTTGCAAAACCCCATCTGGCAAAAATCCATTCGCCAATACCCCATCCTCCAAAATCCCGACTATTTCTCAATATCATTCAGGCTCCAATTGTATTCCAGCGATTCGATCTCTGCTTCCGGGTCAATTTCAACCTCCGTGTACTGGGCGATGTATTGCTGGATCGTTTTGATATCCCCATCCAGAAAATCCCGCTTGTACCAGGAAAATATCTTGGACAACTGAACCTTGCCGGGGGTGAGAATGTTCTTCCGTTCATCGGCCAGAAAATCCCGCATCATCATATCCAACTGCTCGTCCAGCCGATCGGCCACAAAGGCCCGGTTCAGGAGTCGCGGACAAGAATAAGAGGCACAAACCACCGCGGCATGAATTCTTGGGTCATCAAACACTTTCCTAAGCTTCGCATGCTCAATATTGTTCAGATCCAGCTTTTCCCCACCGATGTAAATGAATTTGATGTCCCAAACCGTATTGACAAATGGGATGGAAAGATTGGGGCCAATGTCTTTGATACTCTCCACCGGATAGTTGTCCGCGACAATCTTAACCGTAAAGGCATTGTAAGCATTGATCCAAAAGGCCATCTGCTCTTGGCGGGTCCACTTTTTGGCAACCGGTTGATTTGAAGAAAGGGTTTCCAGATATTGGTTCAAAAGGACGCTGTCCTGAATAAAGCCCCTGTAATCCACAAACCCCAGATCATCTACATGCTTTTTCAGGAGCATATCCCAGGTCCCATGGGAAGGAGGAACCCCAGCCTGAACTGGCTTCCTGGTTCCCGAGGAGGCACATGAGACCATGATAAAGGCTGTGAATAGGAAGAGGAGATTTCTAAGGTAGGGCATCAAATAGGGGTTGACCATGACAATATAAAGACTGGTTCAATAATTTTGGTGTTCGCTTCTTAGGGACAAAAATGAATGTCTCTTCGTTTCTTACAAACAGATACGAAGGTGACTCAATTTCGGATCACAGCGGGTAAAATTAGTGATTATTTCAATTGGGGCATGTCAACTCTAAGACCAAGCACCAATCAGGCTTAAGGCGCCTTGCCCGTTCCCAGGTTGATCAGTTTTTTCAGGATGTCATACCAGAAGGGGGCTCCCATACCAATACAGATAATACTGATCAACCAGCCAATAATGGTCACGAAATTAATCGTCTTGATGTTTTCGACGAAGACCTTTCCGACCCCAGGTTGAGCATAAGAGAGATGGGCCGCGACATCAAAAGTATAAATATCATTGTTGATACCCTTGAATACCGAGCGCATACTGTCTGCATTCAAAGCGTCAAATACATTGGCATAGTTGAGTAGGAGCGTACCATTCTCTTCTTTAAGAATTGGCTCCGGATTGGGGACGGTGGTGCCAAAGATAGCCGTGGTTCTCCCTGCCTCCCCCTTGATCTCAGCATCCTGTAGAAAAGCATCTTGTCCGGAAGGGGGAAGGTATTTGAAAGCAGTGCTGGAGTTAACGGTCACATTGGAATCATTGTTTCCGCCGCTGGTATCCACAGATGTCACCAATTGGAACCTGAAAGTCGTTGAAGTATCCTTGTCTTCTTTGACCAATCCGAGGTCTGCTGCCGAATGCCATCCGATAGGAAGCCCCTTGTCTTGCAAAGAGTCAAATTCGTTCAGCACCAGCATAATGCTCGCTAGTTGTTCTTCGGTAGTCCCTGATGCCGCATCCGAATCAGTTTGGATAAAGGTGCTCCAATCCGAGACACTCAGGCTTGAGAAAATCTCAGTGCTGGTTGCAGGATTCTCCCAGAGCGAACGGCTGATGTTGAGCGTATCCAGGTTCAGCAAAACCACAATGATTGTGGAAACAACCAGGGAAGGAATTCGCAGAGACGATTTGAACTCCGAACTCATCTCTTCAGAAAAGTTGTTGTACCAGTCACTCAGGGCCTCGGGGTCCGATGGGACTTCTTTTGTGCTGGCAGCGCTATTATCGCCAGTTGTATTCACTGTAGAATCAGCAGTTGAACCACCGGTGGTATCTCCCGCCCCCGCTTTTCGTTTTGCAGCATCTACGATCTTGTTACAAACATCTCCTTTATCACGGGTAAGGTTGGAGCTGGCAACCGCGCCAAATGTATCCGGATGAATTTTTTTAGGAGCCTTTTTACCTTGTCCGGAGACGAGCGGGTCATTCAGAATCGACTTGGCAGCATCCGCACCCAGCCGGTCCGTCAGTTGAGACTCCAGAAACTTCTCCCGTCCCTTGCGGAGATGGTTCCACAGTTCCAGGATCATTGAGACCAGGGTGCTTCCCAGGAAGTAAATCAGGACCAGGCAAAACAGAATCGAAATAATCGTTAGCGCATCCATAGTTTTAGGTTAGGAACTACAATATTTATCCGAGGTCGCTTACCTGGCCGGAGCCATAATTTGTGGAGAACCTATTCTTCCAACCCAATATTTTCTGTGGCCCTTAAATCTTTGTCAAATTGCGCTGCGAGAGCCTTGGCATCCTCGATTTCTTCAACCTTGAAATCCGTGCTGAGGGAAGTGTAGTCGGGTTGGCCCAACCGATCGCTTCGGGAATACTTGACAGGTGGAACAGCCTGGAGGCTGAAGATTTTTTCAGAAGCGAGGTAATTCCCTTGACCTTCTGCTGCCTCAAAATCTACACTGGTCTGTTTGACATGGACTTTGGCCAACTGGTCATCTTTGAAAAGGTAATAGGAATTGGTTCCTCCATAATCACCACAACTGGAAGAGTCGGTTACCAGTCGTATATTTTCTTTGCTGTAGGTCCGTAGGGTTCCGTAGCAATCTCCGGCACCATATTCTTTTACTTTGTCCTGCTTGAAATCCGACATGGACAGGCCAAATGGAAATCCTTCAGGCAAGGCAGAAGCGACTTTCGCATTGTTGGTTGCACTTTCTTCGGTTGCATTTTCTCCGGGCTGTAATTCCGAAGCCAACTCCTCAGCCCCATCGGTCACTGTTTCTGATTTGTCGGATTCCCCAACGGTAGATTTTTCAGTTTGGTTACAGGAAACGAAGAAAAGGACGCAAGCGAGAAGGAGAAATTGTTTCATTGCCGTTGAGATTTAAATGCACATTACTCAGAAATATGAGATCACTAATATACATTCCGTCAGCGATAAACGGTAACCGTACCGGAATAGGTATACACCACCTGGTCCAGGAACCTGACTTGAGCGACATAAGGATAGACACCTTCCGCGATTGGCTGGCCACGCCAATTTCCATCCCAGCCTTGGGCCGGATCATTCAACGGGAAATTTGAATTCTCAAAAACCACCCCTCCCCAACGATTGAAGATGAGCAACTGATCCACCTGCTGGGCACTTGGGATATCCCCTATGACCATAAAAACATCGTTCAATCCGTCCCCATTGGGTGTAAAAGCACTTGGAATAAATACATTCCGGACTTCGTTGACGATGATGAGCACCGAATCTGTAGCCACGCAATTCTGCTCTGAAGTAGCGGTTAGGGTGAGATAACCGGTATTTTGTGGTAAGAAAGTCACCGGTGAACAGCCTGTATCACAACCTACCCAGTCGGGCATCCAGGTATATTGGGCGATGGGGTCATTGGCCAGGGCGATCACTTCTACTGAATCCCCGAGGGAAACCTCGGTTGCTCCACTCAAGTCCACGGTAAAGGGGGGCGGACTGACCAGGACAAGGGAAGAATCAAATTGACATTGGTAGCGGTCAACGATGGAAAAACCATACCCACCGGCAGATAGGTTGGAGATGGGCAGACCAATATCAGAAGGGCTACCATCAAAGGAAAAGGAATAGGGAGGTGTTCCATTGGATACTGCACTCACCTCGAAAGTCCCGTCGTCCAGATAGGAGCAGCTCGGATCGGCAAAGTCAATGACCGCCGAAATCTCATTGGGTACAAATGTCAGGTCCAGACTTACAATGCTGTCGCAACCCGTAGAGGTTGTCAGGCTGTCAATATAGACGCCGGAAGTGGTCAAAAGTGAATTGCCAAAGGGATAGACAAGTCCGTCACAAAGGGTATCCGAGATGGAGAAAAAAGTCGGCACAATGTTGATGATCTTGACATTGGAGGTGATCCGACAACGGGAGTTGAGGAGGTTGTTGGGATCATTCGCCAGGAGATAGCGGTAATAATAAATGCCTCCGGTGAGGCTGGTATGGGTGTAGATAATCCCATTGGCTCCGGAAATATCCACCCACGTCAATCCCTGGTCAAAACTCTGCTGCCATTGGATGTATGGGGTCGGGTACTGGTTGCCTACAATGGTTGCTTCCAGGTCAAGGGTAGAGCCATTTTCACAGAGGTCAACCACCGTATCCGGTAGAATCAGCGCCTCCGGACCACAGGGCCGAAAGGATATATTGTCGAGGGCAATGTCATTGCCTTGGCCACCGGGAGCATTGTTGGCCAAAGACAAGGTAACGGAAGTCTGATTGGGGAGGGTCGTAAAAGTAAATCCGTAGGTATTCCATTGCTCATTTTCCGGAACATTGCCCGTATTGTAGACAATCGCGCCGTCCAGGAGGAAGGAAATATTGGGCCGGATGAGATTGCTGCCGGACCGGATCAGGTTAAAGACATCGACGGAAAATTCATAGAGCGTATTTTCACAAAGACCGGTAACCTCTTGCTGGTAGAAAAGCCCGGGGTCAAAGCTGGCATTGACCACCATCATATAGCCATTGGGGTTGGGACTGTTGTCCCCGATGGTCATCCAACCGAAATTGCTGGCCCACTGCCCAATATTGTTGGTCAGAGTATAGAACCCATCGTTAGGAGGAGGTTGAGTGGAATAAATATACCCTGGTGCGATCTGAGGATCAACCGGGAAAATATTGGCAGGTCCAGCCCCAAAGTCCCCATCGGTAAAGATATTGTCTCCCAAATTGCCTGTACAACTCTGGCCGGATAGCTGGAGGGCTATTCCAAACAGAGCGGCTATGAAAAGGAGTCTCTTTTTCAATTGATCGGGATGAATTAACCGGTATTACCGAGGTGATCGGCTAAGCAAAAATACTAAAATATTAATGTATCAACCACAGTAAGCCTGAAAGGGTTTATGTTACTTGTGCTTGCTTCTCTTGGAAATGGCCTGTATGTACCTGCAACAGTCCTCTCAGAAATTGGAGAATGTGATCCATGAAGGCAGGGATTTGGTTGAGAAGCAGGATAATCGTTAGCTTTCAATTCCATGCGATTTGTCCGGATATCTCCATATTTATTGTTCAT
The DNA here is from genome assembly GCA_964352215.1 of uncultured Bacteroidia bacterium. Lineage (GTDB taxonomy): Bacteria > Bacteroidota > Bacteroidia > J057 > JADKCL01 > CAWUKT01. The sequence goes on along the minus strand of CAYGRE010000051.1, from coordinate 76 downwards.
CTTTCTGGTCCTCCCTAAGCTATCTTGCGAGGCCCAACAGCCTGCTTTTTTCACCATCGGCGAAAAAGAACTGGCC
>CAYGRE010000050.1:0-47912 GCA_964352215.1 uncultured Bacteroidia bacterium | reverse complement strand
GGGTGGGTGACTGTACGCCAGCGGGTGGGTGACTGTATGCCAGCGGGTGGGTGACCGTACGCCAGCGGGCTGAACACTGTACACCAGAGGGTAGTACACTATACGCCAGCGGGTGGATGCAGGTACCCTGAAGGGCCGATTGGCCCCCTGAGAGGGTCTGCTGTTGCCCCCCTGGGGGCTCACCTCTACCCTCCTGCGGGTTATGCCAGGCATGCTGGAGGGTCTCAGGACCTACCTCCGAGAACCACCGATGACTCCCCAGAGGGCCCTGACAGGTTCCCCAGAGGGCCCTGACAGGTTCCCCGGAGGGCCTAGGTCCACCCACCAGCGTACGGAAGTCCACCCGCTGCCGTACAGACTAGGCCTTTCCAGCAAGGGTTTACCTGTACGCTGCCGTACAGACAAAGCCTTTCCAGCAAGGGTAAACCTGTACGCTGCCATACAGACTAGGCTATCTGGCTGCAAAAGCCATTGACCTACGTGTTGGTCAGGCAGTTGGTCCACCAATTCAACTATAACATGGTCAATCCTTGGTTTTCCGCCCTAAAATGAGGTAATTTGAACCATTGTAAATGCTCATTTTTCAGCTTCTTTTTTGAACGTATTTTTATCAGTCAACTAAACTATCAGTCTCTTCATGAAACTTTTCCCCAGGATTTTATCCTGTCTCCTCCTTGTTTTTGTCGTATCAGGTTATTCGTCTAATCCATTAAAAGCCTGTGACAGATCTCTTTATGTGTTGGACAGCGTCGCCTTTGATGGCACGAATTATACGGTTTACACCACTTTTTGTGTAGGGGGAGGGATCGTGGGTTCCACCCAGGGAGCCGACAACTTCACCAGCCTTTTTGCCTTTGGGATGTATGGCTCGCCTACCATGCAAATGGTTAGTTGGTCACCCACCTCCTATACTTCTGACACAACAGCTTGTCAATCTAATGGGGTTACCTTTAGTCAAGTTCCGGGGATACCCTCCGACACGGGAGTGGTTTTCATCACGAACAGTTGCTACTATTCCTGCATTTTCTCGACTGCCCAATGTGGAAGACCTCATTCTGATTGCAATCAATTCATTGTCACTTTCAATGAACTTCCCGATTCGATCCGCTTGTACGGGCTCGAAGGGACCGGCAACCCTGTGGCCGGATGCTATCCCAACCCGGATATGGTCATTGACTTTACCATTTTGCCAGTCATCTGGAGTTCTTTTGATGCGAGGAAGCAAGATGAGCGGGTAGACCTCTCCTGGCGGACGACCCATGAATTTAACAACAGTCATTATCGCGTGATGCGGACCGGTGGAGATGGCGAATGGGCACAAATTGGAACCGTTGATGCGATCGGCTATTCGGAAAATGCCCAAAGCTATTCTTTTACCGACGATGCTCCCTTGCCGGGAACCAACCATTATAAAATCATCCAGGTTGACAATGATGGAAGATCCAGTGAGACAGAAGTCATCTCCCTCAATTTTGAATTGGAGACCCAACTTGAATGGCATCTGGTTGGACCTGTTCCCACGACTCATCTGCTCAACATATCTTTTGTAACCAATTCGACGGAGCCGCTTACCCTCCAGGTTTTAAATATCAGGGGAGAGCAGGTTTTAAATCGACCTGCAAATGCAGAATATGGATTGAACAGGACTTCCCTGGACCTCAGTGCTTTGAGCGCTGGCGTTTACTACCTGAGTTTGACAGGATCACAAGGAACGCTCCGGAAGAAGATCGTCAAGATCTAGGGCAAGAACATATTCATTTTTTCTTCTACTTTGCTCAGCAATTCCAGCGGTTTCATTTTCCGCCAGGGAAGCGCGTCGAGTTGATCAGACCAGAAGAAGTAGGGGGTGATATCGTTGTCTTTCATCTCCTGAAGCACATGTTCACGGGCCCGGAGCATGCAAATCCAGCCTTGGTCATTTTCTTCCTGAAAGGACTCGTAATAATCATCCGCATCGAGGTAAATGTTGAGGACATTTTCCATAATGAGGATAAACTTATGCACACCGTTCCCCAAGAGAGGCTCCAGGCAAGCATCCAGAAGCAATCTAAAGTCATTGGTCAAAAGGTCATTCCAAACCCCGAACAGCTCAATGACAGCACAGCTTCTGTCATAGTCAACAAAGAGAATTTTTAACAAAAGGGACTCGGACCCGATCTCATCCCATTGGGGATGGGCCAGATACTGATAAACCTGGCGGTCATAATAAACTTCACTGTATGCCTCTCCATAAAAGGGAGAATACTTATCATAACTACTCTGATAATGCTTCTCCCATCCGTAAAATGGTTCTACCTGGTGCACAGATTTTCCTTATTTTTATACCCACAAAATTATGGAAAAAGACCATACCCAGAGAAGCCAAGTTGATGCGGTAGTATACCTCATTCATCGAAAGCCATTGTGAAAAAGATAAAAAAATGCTACATTCAAATATTAATAGCGAACGTTATCCAGAGTGTTGTTCCTAGTGTGCGTGCCCATTTGAATGTATGACTTGATTTTCCACAAAGGCACATCCTCTCTGGAATTTATAGTGATCGAAGAAGCTAAATTTAATTATACGCGAGATGAAAATTTTTTACAGGGCTCTCTCCTGTTTATTGATTGGTTTAACCTTTATGGTGGTCTCGTCAAATTCTACCAAGGCATGTGACCGTACTCAGTATGTCCTTGATAGTGTTTCATTTGATGGAACCAATTATACCATTTACACCACTTTCTGTGTTGGAGGGGGTATTATTGGTTCAACAAGAGGAGCCGACAATTGGACAGGAACCTTTGCTTTTGCTGTTTATGGTCCTCTCACCATGACCTTTGGAGGGTACTCCCCTAATACCCTGACTTCGGACACAACGATGTGCACCAATAATTCCACCACCTTTTCTGGCTCTTTCGGAGCCAACTTTGGGGTTGCCTATATCTCCCCGGGATGCTTTTATACTTGTGTGAGCTCTACCGCTTTGTGTGGACGCCCTCACAGTGACTGCTCCCAATTCGTTATCACTGTCAGTGAAGTGCCTGACTCCATTCGCCTCTATGGCATGGAAGGCACTGGTAATCCAATTGCTGGATGTTACCCCAATCCTGATATGTTGATCGATTTTACAACTCTTCCTGTTGTTTGGTCTTCCTTTGATGCCCAGAAAAAAGAGGATGTCGTAGAAGTCAATTGGTCAACCGTGCAAGAAATCAACAACCACCATTTCAGCGTCATGAGGTCTGGAAATGATGGAAACTGGGTGCAGATCGCCCAGGTTGATCCACAAGGAAATTCTGACCAGGGAATGAGCTATACTTTCATTGATGATAGTCCGCTCCAAGGTCTTAACTATTATAAAATAATCCAGGTCGACATTGATGGACGAAGCAGTGAAACGGAGATTGTTTCCCTGACCTTCAGTCTGGATGTAGTTCTGGAATGGCGCCAGGTAGGCCCGGTTCCAACTGTCGATTATCTTAATATCGCTTTCGCCTCCAATATGGATTCGCCCATGAGCTTACAGCTCTTTAATCTGAAGGGTGAAAAAGTACTTGAGCGGACCATTTCAGCTGAATACGGCCTCAACAAAATGACCCTTGACCTTACAGTAATGAGCGAAGGTATCTACTTCCTCCAACTCAAGGGATCACACGGAAGCCTCAGCAAGAAGATCATCAAGATTTGATTAATTAAATTTAGCTTTGAATACGAAAAAGGCCTTGCAAGAGGCCTTTTTCTTTTTGCCTCACCTTTTCGCCAAAATCGTCCGGATTCACCTAAATGGATTCATTGATCGGGAATCAAAAGAAACGTGTCAAAAAAAATGCACTTTTCTTACAACTCTATGCCGTCTGCTCCGTATAAGAAACCATGATTAGAATGGCGTTGGGATTGTCTGCGTACCTGATGATGTATGCAGCTCAGTGTTACGGACAAAATTTGTCCAAGGTGGATTCCATTCCAGCAGATTCTTTTTTTCAGAGATATGACTTCTTTCTTGACATCCCTATCGGCCAAACCTTCATCAACCGCAACAACTGCCAATCCTTCCATAAAGTCCGATTTCACACCCCTGAGCAAACCGCCAAGACCGATATTCGTCACGACACATTAGGCCGCGTATTGCGGACTCAGGTTTCCATGATGAGTTCCAATACCTCCACTTATATGGCCTCAATGACGAGCAATTCTGGTACCCAGGTCAAAATGCGGGGGAGTATGTCGGTCAATGATGACCCAACCAAGTACCTGGCAGAGTTACGTCCGGCTATCAATCAACTGCTGTTGATTGACATGCAATTGGGGCATGGAAGTGCGTGGCTTGACTTAACCGACCTCAGAGTGCGGGGGATCAACATTGAATCCAGTAATGCAGATATTTTCCTGAGCTATAAAAAGCCCAATCCGGAGAAGATGCAGCGCCTCCGCCTGGCCAGCGGCATGTCTAAAATCGTATTCAGGAATCTGGAATATGCACGGGCTGAAAAGATTTTCATCGACAACGGCATGGGCGACACCAAGATCATCATTGGTGAAAAACTCTACAATTCCACGACTCTTGAAGTTGGAGTCGGCGCCGGGGCCTGTGAGATGATGGTCCACAAAAACGTTCCTATGAAGCTGACCCTGCAGAACAGCTTATTTTCCTCCGTTACCATTCCTGATAATTTTTATCACTCGGGTGACAATGTATATGTCAACCTCGCCTACAAGGCAAACCCCTCCCAATACGTCACTGCGGTAATTGATCTGGGTATTGGATCTTTTACTTTGATCAGCTATGAATAACCCTGCGGTACGTGCTCTTATCCGACACATTGGTGATTCACAAAATAGAGTTGGCAAGATTCAAAACTTTGGCTAACTTCTTACGTTTATAAGTAGATGCGAAAACTGCCAATTATACTACTCCCTTTGCTCCTGCTGATGGCATGTGATGACTCTCCAGTCTTCCCACTGGAACCGGAAATTACATTCGTCAGCATTTCTCCTGAGCAAGCAACACAGTTTACGGCTGATGAGATTCAGCTAACTTTTCGCTATCAGGATGGAGATGGTGATCTTGGTTATGAAGGTGCCGAGAAGGTTAACAACCTTTACATTACAGATACCAGGGCTTTTTTCGCCACTAATCCCGCCAGGACCACCGCATATTCCATTCCCAGTCTGACTCCAGATACGCGCAAACCTTCTATTCAGGGAGAAATTACTATTTCTATTTTGACTCCCCCGGCAGAACCAAATGCTGAACCTCTGATATACGAGGTTTATCTTGTTGACCGGGCTGGTAATATTAGCAATTTGATTCAGACTACCCCCATTACAGTCAATCCCTGACCCCACTCCATGTCTAGATTTCAAAAGCTGGTATCCATCGCCACTGCACACGACCAGGTGGAGGCGATACGCATCAAAATGCTTTTGGACCGGACCCAAATTCCTTATACGGTAAGAGGAGAGCTCCTCCATTCACTGGTCATTGCGGCTCCATCGGCTTTGGGGCCCATGGAATTCCTGGTTTCCAGTGACTTACATGACGAGGCCAAGGACGCCTTGGAGGAATTGTTTGATATCCGTCCTGAAGAAATTCCCCAGGTTTGCCCGGCATGTGACAGCAAAACACAACCTGGGAAGCTCGAATGTCCATCTTGTGGACTCTTCCTTGCCTGAAACCTGTTTCCCTCTCTACTCTTTTCCTATCTTTAAGCCATGTCAGGGCGGTTCAATATTTGGAAAACGGAAATTACCTATTTGAAAAAAGTGGGTCCCAAAAGGGCTGAAGTCCTGGCATCGGAGGCTGGTATCAAAACCTATGCGGACCTGCTTACCTATTTCCCACGTAAATACCTGGATCGGTCCAAGATCAATCGTATTCGGGATATACGCTTTGACACTCAACACGTGATCCTGATTGGCAAAATCATTGAGGTCGATCATCAAAAAGGAAAACGAGGTGGCCGACTGGTCGGAACCTTCACTGATGGTACCGGTTTTATCGATCTGGTCTGGTTCAAAAACCTGAAATGGGTAAGGGCCAACCTGCCGGAAGATGAAGAAATTGTTTTGTATGGCACCCCGAGAATCTTTGGCCGAACCATCCAGATAGCCCACCCTGAGATCGAACGAGGCAAAAACCGAGAAGATTTACTGGACAACCTCGGGATTACTCCTGTGTACCACAGCACTGAGAAACTGAAAAAAGTAGGCCTTGATGCAAAGGGGATCAGGGGACTGGTGGAGAGCTTACTTGAGATCGCTACGGTGGACATTCAGGAAACGCTGAACCCCTGGCTTTGTCAGCGTTATGGTCTCCTCAGCCGGAAGGAAGCACTGAAGCAGATTCACTTTCCTGAAAATTGGGAAAAGCTACGCATGGCAGAAAAGCGGCTCAAATTTGAAGAGTTCTTCTTTTTCCAGATGGTGATGGCAGAGCGCAAACTGGTTCAGCAACCCAAGCACAGAAGCCACCCTTTTCCCTCGGTTGGCAAATACTTCAATACATTCTACAAGGAATACCTGCCCTTTGAACTGACAGGTGCTCAAAAGCGTGTCTTGAAAGAAATTCGCAAAGATGTTGCCCAGCCTGTTCAAATGAACCGGCTTATTCAGGGCGATGTGGGATCTGGTAAAACGATGGTTGCATTTATGAGCATGTTGTTGGCCCTGGACAATGGGTTCCAGGCAGCCCTCATGGCGCCTACTGAGATCCTGGCGGAGCAGCATTACAACAGCATTCGCAAATATGGTGACCCTCTGGGCCTCAAAGTCGGTTTTCTTACGGGTAGCGTAAAAGGAAGTGCCCGCAAGCAATTGCTTTTTGAACTACAGGAAGGGGTGATTGATATTTTGGTGGGTACCCATGCCCTGATCGAAGACAAAGTCCAGTTCAAAAATGTGGGAATGGTCATCGTAGATGAGCAACATAAGTTTGGGGTGGAACAGCGAAAGCGATTGTGGGACAAGGCTGGTGCTGGAATATATCCGCATAATATGGTAATGACAGCCACCCCGATCCCCCGGACCCTGGCCCTGACCATCTATGGAGATGTGGATGTCTCTCAAATCGACGAGATGCCTCCGGGACGTAAGCCGGTCCTGACTGCGGTTCGTACTGAAGCTCAACGGCTTCAGGTATTTGGATTCATGCGGAAGGAAATCGAATTGGGCCGTCAGATTTATGTGGTCTATCCCTTGGTGGAAGAATCCGAAAAGCTGGACTATCTGGCCGTTACGGAAGGCTACGAAGCCATCAACCGGGCTTTCCCCAAAGAGCATGTCAGCATTGTGCATGGGCGTATGAAACCCGATGCCAAAGAGTTTGAGATGCAGCGTTTCAAGCGGGGAGAAACCCAAATTATGGTCGCCACCACCGTAATCGAAGTGGGCGTGGATGTCCCCAATGCCAGTATGATTGTAATTGAGAATGCTGACAAGTTTGGCCTTTCACAGTTGCACCAGTTACGGGGTCGGGTAGGACGTGGAGGTCATCAGAGCTATTGCATCCTGATGGCTGGGAAGAAACCCTCTGAGGAAGCAAAAAAGCGGCTCAAGGCCATGGTCGACACCCACGATGGCTTTAAGATCGCAGAAATTGATATGCAGATCCGGGGGTACGGTGATTTTCTCGGTACCCGGCAAAGTGGTCATTTCCCGGAATTAAGATTGGCCTCATTTATAGAGGATGGGACGATCTTCGAGGAAGCCAGGGAAGGAGCCTTTGTCATTATGCAAGCCGATCCCTTTCTGGAAAGACCGGAAAACCACGGGATCAAACTATATTACAACCACTATATGAAGAAGTACGGTATTCTAAAAAATATCGCCTGATTCCCACGTGAATAAAATCCTATCTTTGGTTATGGTCGTTCTGAAGTACATCTATATTTTCTGGGTTGCGTTGGCATTTATCCTAACTATGCTGGTGGCATTTGTCCTGTTGATGCCTGGCTTTCTACTCCCGACCAAGGTAGCCAACCGGTACAGCAATTTTATCCTGAGGTGGTGGGCTATGCTCTGGGCCGCATTGGCCATGATGCCGATCCGGTCAAAGGGTAGGGACCGCTCTATTCAGAACCAGACTATGGTCATCGTGACCAATCACAACAGTTATCTCGATACCATTATCTCTTATGCTACGGTACGGCAGCTCTTCAAGACGCTGGCCAAGAAGGAATTGACCAAGTTGCCGCTGATGGGGCAGATATTTCTGACCTCGGGGATTATGGTTGACAGGAGCAGCGCTGAAAGCCGGAAGGCAAGCTATCACAGGATGGTTGCGGCGATCGAATCGGGCACCAGCATCATGATCTATCCTGAGGGCACCCAGAACCGCACCGACAATGTTATGAAATCATTTTACGACGGAGCCTTCCGCCTCGCCATCGAATGCCAGGTCCCGGTCTTGCCCATCGCAACTTTGAATACCCGGTGGATGATGCCTCAGGCAAAGGTTACCAAGATGAGGCCCGGTACCATGCGGCAAATCCATCTCAGTCCTATCCCGACCAAAGGCATGACGATGGAGGATGTAGAGGGCTTGAAGAACCAAGTCTATGACCGGATTGAAGAAGTGATCCGCCAAGAAGACCCTAAGTGGGCTTGAAAAGAGTACCTCCTCAGTAAATAAAATCGGGCAGCCAATCCAAGGCCGCCCGATTCTATTATGATAAATGTTTGGGTATTTTATTTTACTAAGAGCTTTTTTACTGTAGTGCCGACTTCCGTCTTGATGTGGATGAAGTACAAGCCGCCTGGCAAGCCGTGCAGACCAATCCTTATTTGATCAGTGGTGCTGGACTTGCGAAGCAATTCCTTTCCATGCAGGTCATACATGATCAGACTCTCAATGGGGTATCCCACCGTCTCCACTGTCACCGCTTCTTGGGCAGGATTCGGGTAAACGTGAACTCCTATTTCAAATCCGGGCTCGACACGATCGACCGATTCATCGGTCACGATCAGTTCGGAGGGCATTGCATTTACCGGGATCACTTCACCATCCAGCCCGATCAGATTGACGTTGCTGAAGCTCAAGGGCAAGGTGTCAGCGATGAGCAGATTTCTTTTCCCATCAATATTGTCAATGATGATGAAATGTGCGGTTCCGATCCTGCCCATGCCATTCTGAGATTGGTGGTCGGTCCGGACGAATGCCGCATCACAGCGATTCATCGTATGCATATTTATGGATAGGTCCAAGGCATTGGGTGCCATCCCCATCCAATTGTTGTCGAAGGTGATATAGAAGCTGTTGCTGTCAATCAGGGTGGCATCGTAGTTGAGGGTGAAAGCGATACCATAAGCATTGCTCACCGCATTACCGGAATCACCGAGGTAGATCGGGGCGTGGAGGGTATCGCCTACCATAGCTGTATCGGTGGGCAAGACCATGAAAAGCGGCGGATCGTTGGGGCCGCCATTGACGCCGCCCGTCTTGTTATGGGTGAGGCCATAATTCAGCACGATGGCGAGGGTGTCATCGGCATTGACGATACCGCTGCCATTGCAGTCCTGGTGTTTGAAATCTACTCCGCCCTGGATGGTGTCGAGCCAGGGAAATGCAAACTGGCCGATCCAGTTGTTGCTGGCTCCGGAACGTGCGGCCCCGGTATTGCCAAAGGAGAGTCCAATGGCAAGTAAGTCGTTGACATCAGCGACCAGGTCATCGTTGGCATCTCCCGGCCATACGAGACCGGTATCACCCACGATAACCGTGAACTCTCTGGTGTCCATCTGTGGGGTTCCACAGTTGAAATCTCTGGCACCTACTACCAGCCTGAAGGTCCCCTGACCCGGAGCAGTAGCTGTAAATCTTGCGATAGGATTCTGACCGGATACCGAGTCAAAAACGACCACATTGGTATCGGAAAAAGTATAACTGGAGGTTCCGTTCCAAAAGGCGGTCAAAATGGTGATGTCACCAGGATCAATATCATTTCCCTGGATATCAACAGAATAGGCTGAATTGGGCGAAACCAAAAGGGTATCCCCAACGATGACTCCACCACCACCAGCATTTTGTAAACCTACCACAGTGGGAGGATTGCTTGGAAGGGTATTGGGCAGTAGTGATCCTACTATTGACATGTCTCGGGTGTAGGTTCCCAGCAATACACCATTCCTGTATTCCTCAACACCTACCACCACTACTGCAGAAAAGAAACTGTTCGGTACTACCGGGGTAAAGGTCAACAGTCCAAATACTGGGTCGAGGTCAACCTGCCAATTGCTTCCTAAGGGGTTGGTAGCAGAGTAGCCGGCATTGTAAGGCACCAGTACACCGTTATCGCTTGTGGCTGCTGCGAGGAAGTATACCAATGAATCGCCATCAGGATCGGTTGCGCTTTGGTTGTAAACGGTAGTATTGTTGAGGTCAAAAACGTACAAAGTGGGGTCCTCATTCCAGGAAGGAGAACTGTTTCCAGCTTGTAGCCCCGCTAAGGATACCCTGGCGGTGGAAGCCCCTGAAGTGTTACTGGCACTTACCAGATTCTGAATACTTGGGTTTCGGCAACAAGTAGCAGCACTGATATCGTATTCGGTACAGTTGAGACCGGAAATATCATAGGCCCGGGTGGTATGACTTACCATAACGCCATAATAATCCCAGGTCGAACTGATACATGAACTTACCGCAGAGGGACAGGAGGGCGTGATCTCCATCAGGCTTACGGTGCTCGATGCTGAAATTGGTACAGGAGCGTTGCATCCAGTGCCCACACCAGTCATATTCGCAAAATGGTAGGCAGCTATGACAACACCTGTACATTCATAATAATACTGGTTATGGACCTCAATCGTGTCTTGGCCCGTTGTTTCGTACCAGACACTCATCCCTCGAAGGTGAGAGCCGGAAACTTGAAGTGACAACAAGGCAAGTACAATTGTTAAGAAAAAACGATGCTTCATGAATTGAAGAATAAGGGTGGGCGATTTATGTTGTTGAGTTGCTATCATGATCCGTTCTGGATTTTGCACACTACAAAGATTTAAAAGTGTGGCCCCCTAAACAAAGACAATATTCATGATTTGTCGGAAGCATATATACTGGAAACAGGATAATGAAATAGCATTTACGACAAAATGAACTGATATCAGGGATTAAAACCGGGACACTATTATCAATTTGTCGGAAATCACTATCTTCCCTACTCACTATGGCAAGAAAAAAAACAAAGCTTCCGGCTCTTCTGTCTTTACTGGATTCCCGGGAGCAACAAAGCTTGAAGAAATACATTGCATCTCCCTATTTCAATGAGAATCCAATCCATATCAGGTTATTGGATACCATGCTGGAAGAGACCGACAATCCTGAGATTGTATGGAGCAGGGTATTTCCCGGCGAGTCCTACAATGACCTGAAGCTCCGGCATCTCCGCTCAGAATTGTTGCGGCTGGTGGAGGGATTCCTCACGGACAATGAACTCAAAAAGCGCAATGGTCTCCAGGCGAGTTATCTCTTGCGTGCCCTCCGCCACAGAAAAGCATCCTCCCTCTACGAATTTACCTGGAGGAAAATTTCCCGGAAGGGGCCTGCAGACAGGATCGGGAATGACCAACTGATGGAGCACTATCTGCTTCAGGCCGAGCACAACTCATGGTTGGAGCAGCGTTCCCAGCGGTCCGGCGAAACGCATTTGCAGGCAACGGTTGACAGCCTGGACACCTTTTATCTCTTCTCCAAGCTCAAGTACAGTTGCACCATCCTCAACAACCGCCAGGTGGTCGATGTGAACTACAAGAACCTTCTGTTGGAAGAGATTCTCATCCACCTACGTAAGCGGAATTACGACCATATCCCGGGCATTGCGATCTATTTCCGAATCTATGAGATGTTGACTGAACCGGACGATACCACCCATTTCCTTGAACTTAAGAAACTACTGGTGCGGCACTCCTCAGGCTTTACGCCTTCAGAGGGGAATGAAATGTATGCCTTTGCCATGAACTATTGTATCGGGAAGATCAACAAGGGGCAATCTGAATTTCTGGGTGAGATTCTGGAACTGTACAAACGATGCCTGGAAATGGGTATTCTCCTGGAAAATGGCCACTTATCTCCCTGGAATTACAAAAACATCGTGGTAGCTGGATTGCGGCGGGAAGAATACGAATGGACCGGTAAATTTATTCACAAGTACAGGGAAAAGATTCCCGAAGCCTATCGGGAGAATGCCTATACCTACAACCTCGCCAAATTCTACTTTTACAAACGTGAATACAGCCAGGTGCTGAAACTGCTTCAGCAAGTGGACTACGATGATGTATTTTACAACCTGGACTCCAAAGTGATGCTGCTCAAGATCTATTATGAGTTGGAGGAAACGGAAGCCCTGGATTCTCTGATCGACAGCTTTCGTATTTTCCTGCGGCGTAACAAGCTGATCTCTGCCCACCATCGGAGGAACTATCTGAATCTGACCCGGTTTGTAAAGAAACTGAGCCGCCTTCGACCTGGGGATACCCGGAAACTGGCCGCCATCAGGTCCGAGGTCGCGGCAACCGAACAGGTGGCTGACGTGGATTGGCTGCGTGGGAAGTTGGAGGGAAAAGGCTAAATTGCCGGCTCAACCAGAACGATTTTGAATTTATGAACAGTGCATATATAGTTGATGCGGTCCGTACCCCGATCGGACGATTCGCCGGGACGCTGAGTTCAGTACGCCCCGATGACATGCTGGCCCATGTGATCAAGGCATTGATCCAGCGCAATCCATCTCTCGACCTGAACGCGATCGAGGAGGTCATCGCCGGAGCCGCCAACCAGGCGGGTGAGGACAACCGGAATGTGGCCCGGATGGCCGCCCTGCTGGCGGGCCTTCCAGAATCCGTGGCCGGGCTCACCGTCAACCGCCTCTGCGCCTCCGGCTTGCAAGCCATCATGGATGCCAGCCGCTGCATCCGCAGCGGTGACGGCAGCGTATTCATCGCCGGTGGCGAGGAGTCCATGACCAGAGGTCCCATGGTGATGTCCAAAGCCGAGCGTGCCTACCGCAAGCCAGCGGAGATCCATGACACCACCTTTGGCTGGCGCTTTGTCAACCCTAAGCTGGCCGCCATGTACCCTCCCATCGCCATGGGAGAAACTGCTGAAAACCTGGCTGAGATGTACAACATCAGCCGCGAAGAGCAGGACCAGTTTGCCTTCGACACCCAGATGAAATACCAGGCAGCCCACCATGCGGGTAAATTCGCCGATGAAATCATCGCTGTGGAGATTCCCCAGCGCAAAGCCGATCCCATCATCTTCGATACCGATGAGCACCCCCGCCCCAACACCAGCCTTGAGGCCCTCGGCAAATTGAGAGCCGTGTTCCGCGAGGGCGGAACCGTCACCGCAGGCAATGCCTCCGGCATCAACGATGGCTCCTGCGCCCTGCTCGTCTGCGACGAAGCCAGCCTCAAACGCTTCAACCTCGAACCCATGGCCCGCATCGTCAGCCATGCCGTCGCCGGAGTCAATCCCCAAATCATGGGTATAGGCCCGGTTCCTGCCACCCAGAAGGCACTCAAGCGTGCCGGATTGAGCATTGGCGACATTGGGCTCGTGGAGCTGAATGAAGCATTTGCAGCGCAATCCATCCCCTGCATCCGTGACCTCGGTCTGGACCCGGACATCATCAATGTCAATGGCGGTGCCATTGCCCTGGGTCACCCATTGGGATGCAGCGGTGCCAGAATCGCTACCACCCTCGTTCATGAAATGAAGCGTCGTCCCGGTGTGAAATACGGACTTGCTACCATGTGTGTCGGCGTTGGACAGGGAGCGGCCATGATCGTCGAAAGGTTATAGGCCGATGCGGTACATCCTGGACGTACGATACAAAGGAACAGATTACAGCGGCTGGCAATTCCAGCCCAACGCCACCACCGTACAAGGTGAGTTGAACAAAGCACTGAGTCTGCTGCTCCGGCAAGAAGTTGGCACCTATGGTGCCGGCCGAACCGATGCAGGTGTACACGCATTGCAACTGCCAACCCATTTCGACTACGAAGGTGAATTGCATCCCCACTTTTTCCGCTCACTCAATGGGATCCTCCCGCCTGCCATTGCCGTCATGCAAGTCTACCGTGCCATAAATCCCGACTTCCATGCACGGTTCGATGCCATCTCCCGCGCTTACCGCTACAACATCGTCTTTAACAAAGATCCCAACTATTACCAGCGCGCCTGGTGGTGCAAAGATGATATCCAAATAGGGCCCATGCAGGAAGGGGCAGAGGTCATCAAAGAGTTCGACTCCTTTGAAAGTTTTTGCAAAGCCAACGCTAGTAACAAAACCTTCATTTGCGATATCATGGAGTCCCGGTGGGAAAAAGAAGGAGATGTGTGGGTCTACCATGTCAAGGCCAACCGGTTCCTCAGAGGAATGGTACGCGCCATGGTCGGCACCATGTACGAAATGGGGAAGGGGAAACTGGATGCAGATGGCCTCAGGGAAATTCTCCGTGGCAAAGACCGGCGAGCGGCCGGAAGTGCGGCCCCCGCAGATGGTCTTTTCCTTACCGAAGTGGTATATCCACCCGGTAGTTTTGAAAAAATAGAGTTTTGAACCTTTCCCAAAACGAAACCATTCCGGGCCAACAAGGTTCCAATAATCTAGTACTCCATCAATGGCTAAATCAAATCAAGCGGAAAAATCATCTAAAGGCTCGGCATTCGAATGGCGATTGGTCAAGAGAATACTGTCTTATGCACGTCCTTACCGCGGCTGGTTTATTTTATCCTTGTTGAGCACCATCTTATTGTCCCTGATTGCTCCTGCGATCCCCTACCTGTTTCAGTACGTACTGGACAACCCCACTGCGAATGGCAATGTGGAGGGAGTAAGAATTCTCGTGCTGGTCATATTGGGAGTGCTGATTTTCAGGGCACTGGTCATGTATGGTAATACCTACCTGACCGGATGGTTGGGGCAGACTATCATCCACGATCTCAGACTCCAGGTATTCAACCACATCACTGCCCTCCGGGCAAAGTACTTTGACAATCACCCGGTGGGTCAATTGCAGACGCGCACCATTTCCGATGTCGAGACCCTCAACAACGTCTTCAGCGAAGGATTGGTAACCATCTTTGGAGACATCCTCCAATTGGTGGTCATTTTCGCGGTCATGCTATATACAGATGTGGCCCTGACGTTGGTAATTATTTCTACCATTCCCATCCTACTCTTCGGAACCTATATCTTCAAGAATGCGATTCGCTCTGCATTTCAGAAAGTGCGGAAGTATGTGGGTGAAATGAATTCTTTCCTGCAGGAGCACATCACTGGCATGCTGATCACGCAGATATTCAGCCGGGAAGAGGTGGAGGCGGATCGTTTTGACAAAATCAATAAGAACCACCTTGATGCCAACCTCAAGTCCGTCATGGCTTATAGCATCTTCTTCCCAGTGGTAGAGATTATTACTGCCCTGGCTACTGCATTGCTGGTTTGGTACGGAGTTGGCAGCGTCCTCAGTGGTACCGTCACTTTTGGAACCCTGGTCGCATTTCTGATGTACATCACCATGTTCTTCCGCCCCATTCGCATGTTGGCCGATCGGTTCAATACCCTTCAACTTGGTATGGTGAGTGCAGAGAGAATATTCCAGGTATTGGATACAGAAGAGGTGATTGAGAATGAAGGAGAATTGACTAATCTTCCGAAGCTGGAAGGCTACCCCATAGAAGAAATTGCGATTGACTTCCACAAGGTATGGTTTGCCTACAATGACCATGACTGGGTATTGCAGGATGTTTCCTTCAGAGTTAACCCAGGGGAGACTGTAGCGATTGTGGGTTCGACCGGAGCCGGAAAAAGTACCATTATCAATCTCCTGACGCGGTTTTATGACATCAACCGTGGAAGAATCAGCCTCAATGGCCTTGACATTTCAGAGCTGCAACTTCAAGCCCTCCGCAGAAAAATCGGACTCGTCCTCCAGGATGTATTTCTCTTTTCGGGATCTATATATGACAATATCACCCTGGCCAATCCCAGGATCAGCCTCGAAAAGGCCATGCGGGCCGCCGAAATCGTAGGGGCAGATAAGTTTATCCAAAATCTTCCGGGCAAATACGACTACAATGTTCAGGAAAGAGGAGCTACCCTTTCCTCCGGGCAGCGGCAGTTGATCGCTTTCGCAAGGGTGATCGTCTATGATCCCAAAATCCTTATTCTCGACGAGGCGACTTCCAACGTGGATACTGAGTCAGAAGAAATGATTCAAGCGGCTATTGATAAGATCATGAGTGGCCGCACCTCCATTATCATAGCCCACCGCTTGTCTACCATTCAGAAAGCCGATCTGATTCTGGTCATGGAAAAAGGGAAGGTGATGGAAAGTGGAAACCACCAGGAATTGTTAGAAGTTGGCGGAATTTACCGGAAATTATACGATCTTCAGTTTGCCTAGAAAAAATTGTCCGCTGAGCCCCTTCCTACTCTTCCTCACCTGAACCATTGAGCACCGCACCAAGGTCCTTGGTGGAGTTACCATGGCGTCTGATCCGGTAGGCCCCACGCCCCTCAGCAACTACTTCACCTGATTCTTCATGCCATACCCGCATCCGGAAGAACAGTACCGAGTTGCCATCCCGAACGAGTTCTCCTTCAGCCAGTAAATCAGTTGGTTTTCCAGCTTCCATAAAATCCACCCTGATATCAATGCTGGAGCACTGATCCTCGGCACTGGTAAAGGTAGTGATGGCTGCCGCCCCACCCGCGGAATCGATCAGGGTTGCCAGCATGCCGCCATGCCAACGCCGATGACGTGGATCACCGACCAACTCATCCCGAAATGGAATGTGAAGCACAGCATAACCCCGTCGGGCTTCCCTTAGTGTAATACCCAGAAATTTGTGGACCGGAACGACCTCATCAATGACATGCTTGATCATCTCATATTCGATGGTGCTCAATTCATTGGTCAGGTTGTTCTGCTCGGTCGCAGAACTGAATGTCGATTCAGGATTGGAAGGGCTCATGCCCTAATAAACTAAAATCCGTTCAATAAGTTGGTGGGTAGCGCCTGCTCCACGCAAAATATATGAACCCGAAGTCAGCAATTCTCTGGGAACCACAAAAGTGTGGGTTCCGGCTTCCATTTGTCCTGAATGAATTTTTGCGACTTGTTTACCTCTCAGGTCAAGCAGAAAAAGCGAAACAGCTTCGGAAGATGGCCAGTATACATGGAACTGGTTTTGAGATTCAGCCCAGACATTCGGAGAAACTACCGGCACACCTTGTGGTTCGACTTCAAGTGTCCTTACTTCAGAGTATTCGCCCATTCCGCTTTCATCAATTACCCTGAGTCGGAACTGGTGGGTTCCAGGAGACAGGTTGGGAACGCGGAAATCATACATTTGCTGTTCTGTAGTGGTGCCAGCGCCATCGCGCCAACCTACTTTATGAAAGTCATCCGGAGAGCCGGGTTCAGCATGTTCGATTTCAAAGCCTCGGTTCTGGTTTTCTGATTCAGTCCACCACAGGAGACGGCCATGGTTACCGGGTTCGAGGTGGGCATCAAAGGAGAGCAGGTTAATAGAGAAAACTGCGCATGGTGTTGGTGCCGGGCAACTCGAATTGGGAGTCATAGCCAGATTGATAGCATCCAGCGCAGTAATATTTCCAGTTAGGAGTGCTTCATGCATCCGGGCCACATTGACATAGTGGGTATTGTAATTGCCTCCCGTTCTGAACTGAGACCACATCTGAACTTCTCCATAAAGGGTGATGGTTCCCTGGAAATCACACAGATAGGGGGTGGGCAGCAGAAAGCACATTCCCTGAACATTGGTGTGGTTACAGGTGCCTGTTCCCAATCCACTGGAGAAGACACAATTCTGCTCCATCAGCGCCGGACCGGAAAAGAAATCATAAGATGAAGTTGTCGCCAAACTGGGTACACCGCCGGAGAGACCACCGGGCCCGTTACCACCATGGTAAGGTACCACCGGATTGGTACTGCATTGTGTCCTGGCAATATTTAACCCCCAGAGATTCTGCACCGCCGCGATAGACTGATTGGAACCTGGCGCATTGCCAGAAGCACTGTTTTCAGATACCCATACAACATGCCCACCTTGGTTGACAAAATTTTCAACTACCAGACGTTGTGCGTTTGACAGAATGGAATTGGTTCCGCTATAAGTCAACTCACACATTATCAGCACGTCATAGGTACTCATATTTCCGGTCGAAGGCACCAAACCACTGGTGACATTGACAGTCGTAAATACAGTATTGTAGACGTTTTGCACATTGGTGGGATCCGGGAAATTTCCAGAAGGCCACTTATGGACAAAAATGTTAACAGTCTGTCCGTAAACGATGCCTAAAGGGACAAAAAACAAGAGCAAAACAAAGGAAAGCTTCCTTGCGAAATTCATGGCGCGTTAAGTTGACGAGTTTCTTTCTGGGTAAACAACATTAAAATAACGCTAAAGCAATTGTTTTCCAAAGTTTTAAACAATTCGAAGTACGATTGTATATAATTAGTTGACCTATTCCCTAAGTTCAAACAAACGCAAAGACCCCGCCAGGGCGGGGCCAGTGCTTTGTGGTTGAAGAGGTGCTTATGCCCTTCAATGGTCTTCCACAATTAAATCAGCTTATTCTATCTTCCTCACCACGGTTGTGGTTGTGTAGGTCTCGCCATTGATGGTGATCGTACGTACAATGGTCGTCGTCAGGATACGGGTTTCACCTGAATGCTGAATCCCGGTATCATCGTTTTCAAAAACGTAGTAGGCCGGTGATCCGCTGCGCTCTTTACCGGGCTCTGCCGAGAATACCCACAATTCCTCTGGCTCCACCTTCAGTCGAAACAACTTGTCCTTGGAGGTCTTGTACTCCTTGGGAATCTCTCCTACCTCAAACCCCTTGCCGGTTGTCTCGATATAATAGTATTTGCGTCCGTCCTTTTCGTAAGCGGGACCGGTACAGTTCTTACAGGCCAGCGCCACCGCCATGTGGCCGGGAGGATTGACCAATAACATGTCGTAGCCCATCCGATCCAGTAGCGTGGCCAGCAAAATAGAGCTATCCTCACAGTCTCCGCCCCGGTCCGCCAGGGTCTCAACCGGAAATTTGGGATATTCTCCAGCCTCCTTCACATAAGGCAACTGTTGTACAAAAGCCGTGACAAAACCGATCGTTTCCCAGCTGTTCAGCCCATGTTCCCGGGCCTCCAACTGCAAAGCATTGGCAAATCCTCTGATAAAAGGGTGGTCCTCGCTTTCATAAGTATAGATGGCATAATTACGGTAAGAACGGGGCCTTTCCTGATAATAATTGTAGGTTGCCCAGGGAATCCGGTAAGAGAAAGAATAGGACTCACCCCCATATTCCCAGCTGTAGGTCCGAACAAAGTCCTTTCCGTCATCGTCCAATCCATTTGCACGCGCCTGAAATCCGTTTATTCCCAGCAGAAACAATACAAGAAGACTTAAGCGGGCACTACTAAGCAGAGCTGTACCCCGAAGGGCATTTTTTATTTCCGATTTCCACATAATCCGTTTCCTCTCTGTAAGTAAAAGGAGGGGTTCAAAACAACTTTCTATTCAAGGCTCTTGTCACGTTTTACGCTGGTTTACAGGTATAATGTTTCGTAAAGTGAGGGTCACGTTAGGTATTCAGGTAAAAAGTAGAGAGGAAGACCTTCTTAAACCCTTTCAAATCCCTTTTTGGGTATTTGATTTTTGCCCTATATTTGGGCCATGCCAAAATATCTGGTAGTGATCCCCACCTTCAATGAGCGGGAAAACATAGAACTGATGGTCAGAAAGGTCTTTTCCCTCCCAAAAGACTTTCATCTGTTGGTCGTGGATGACAGTTCTCCAGATGGAACCGGGGAAATAGTACGTGGTTTACAGCAAGAATTTGAAGGAAAATTATTTCTGGAGACCCGTACCGGAAAGCTTGGCCTGGGCACTGCCTATGTCCACGGATTCAAGTGGGGATTGGACCATGGCTATGAGTACATTTTCGAAATGGACTGCGATTTCAGCCACAATCCGGATGACCTTGTCCGGTTATTGGCGGCTTGTGAAGATGAAGGATTCGACATGTCCATTGGCTCCCGTTATACCAAAGGTGGGGGCGTAGAGAATTGGCCCAGAAACCGGGTGTTGATGAGTAAGTATGCGAGTGTATATGTACGCATGGTACTTTGGATGCCCATCAAAGACACCACTGCTGGATTTAAGTGCTATCACCGCAGGGTATTGGAAAAAATTCTGGAAAAGCCCCCCCGGTTTGTGGGCTATGCCTTCCAGATCGAGATGAAGCACCGGGCATGGAAAGCAGGATTTAAGATCAAAGAAGTTCCTATTACCTTTACAGATCGTACCCGCGGGGAATCCAAGATGAACCAGGGGATTTTCAAAGAGGCCATCCTGGGTGTCCTGAAAATGCGATTTTCCTCGTCAAAGTAGTGGCTCAATTCAGGAAACTTTTTTCCTTCAGGCGGTAACGCTTCAGCAGAGGAGCCATTTTATACTTTTCTTCTCCACTTTCTTCTTTCAGGGAAACCAAAATATCAAAGACATTATGGATCCCGATATTGTCAGCCCATTCAAAGGGGCCCTGCGGATAATTGGTCCCTAACTTCATGGCCTGGTCCACTTCTGCAATTCCGGCCGTACCTTCCTGTAAAACGAAGCAGGCCTCGTTGATGATCATGCATACAATCCGGGGGGTAACCATCCCCACCCGGTCATCCACCAGATCGTATTCCAGACCTAGTGCAGCCATCAATTCCGCCAAGTCTGCAGCTGAGGCATCATCGTAGAGGCTCAATTCCAAACGGGAGCGGTCAATGAAAGTTGGGATGGCATTCATCCCATAAAGCTTAAATCCAGGGTCATAAGTGGTTTCAAATACCATTTCTGCCAGGGTGAGCTTCACCGCACAACCGATGACAACCAGGTGGTCATGTTCGATGTAGAGGTCGAAATTGTCCACATTGTCATCCAGAGACAGGTCGAAGACGATTTGATAATCGGCCAGCTCCATATTGTCGATATAGTACTCATCTTCGGGCTTTTCGATATCGTCAAAAGGAATGTCTGCCTGGTCCAGATCGATGTAAAACTGATCCAAATAGCTGATTTCTGCATCCTGAAGCTTCAGCTGTCTGAATTCATCGAGGCGGGGACGGGGGCCGATCACAAGTACCTTCTTCATGCCGCAAATTTAGTAAACATTGGTTCGAATGCATGCAATTCTGATCTGAATTCAAGTCAGAATATGGATATCCTTTCCATCAATTTCTGACGTTGTGCTTCACTGATGGGAATCCGGACTTCCCCCAGTTCGAGGTGGCGGGGTGCAATCAGGTCAATCCGGGACAGATTGACCACATAAGAGCGGTGTACCCGCAGAAACCCATAAGGCTCAAGCCGCTTTTCAACCGTTTTCAAGGTTTGACTGAGAACAAACCTCCCTTTAGCAGTGTGGATACGGCTGTAATTGTCCATTGCCTCAATATGCGAAATGTCGTCATAGTGGACCCGGATCAACTCGTGTTTCTCACGGATGAAGAAACTGTTTTCCTTTTGACCCTCTTGTCCTGCATGCCCCGCTTGGTGAACTACCTGCTTCAACTTGTAGAGAATGATTCCCAGGTTGGTCTCCAGGTCCTCTACCGTATAAGGCTTGAGAATAAAGCCGGCTGGTTCGGTCATCTTCACCCGTTCAATCGTCCGCTTATTAGAATTCGAAGTCAGAAAAATAAATGGAATTCCAAACCGGCGCTTGATTTCCTGGGCAATGTCTACCCCATCCAAAGCTCCCGCCAGATTGATGTCCAGCATGCAGAGATCGGGCCTTTCCCTGTCTATCAATTCCAATGCAGCGTGCCCCTCTTCCTCGATTCCAGCGACCTCATAGCCCATATCCTCGAGACACATCGCAATATGATCTGCAATGAGTGCCTCATCTTCTACGATCACTATCCTTGTCTTATTCATACTACCAACGCTATCATACATCCCACGCTTTCATACACCACACAACTATAACTTTCATACAACCAACTACATCATACCTCCAACTCTTTGAATTTTCTCAGGGTGACAAGGGTTTTGGTGCCTGCATCCACCGATTCCTGCATGGTCCCCTTCATCTGTCTGACCAGAGACTGAATCAGCCGTGTTCCAAACGATCCGGCACCGCCATCTTCGGACTTCCCACGGCCATTGTCCCAAACCACCAACTCCAATTCAGTCTCAACCTTTTCCAGGCGAACCCCAATCTTACCATCTACTCCTCCTTTAAAGGCATGCTTCAACGAATTTGTAACCAATTCATTGATCAGCATCCCGATAGGAATGGCAGAGTCCAGGTCCAGAACCAAACCAGGGGTGACCTGAACTTCTACGTCTACCGATCCGGTATTCCCGGTAAACCCTCTTTGCACCAGCTTCGCCAGGCGGGGCAGGTACTCCTCCATCCTCACCCCGGAGAGGTCATCCTGTCTGTAGAGCTCATTGTGGACCAGAGCCATGGCTGAAATCCGCGTCATGCTCTCCTGCAAAGCCTCCCTCCCCGCCCCTGCTTCCAAAGTCCGGGATTGCAAATCCAGGATATTGTATATCACCTGAAGGTTATTCTTGACCCGGTGATGAACTTCTCCCACCAATACTTCTTTCTCCCGCAAAGCCCGCTCAGTCAACTCCTGCTTTTCTTTCAACATGCGGGTACGCCGTGCATTTTCCCATAAACGATAGGCAATAAACCCTACCACCACCAGGAGCAATACCGCCAAAGCGATCAAAAGTCCGATCCGAAAAAGGCTCTGCTCCAAGTCGATTTCCCGGTTCCGCAAAGCCTCCGACTCTGCGGCCAATTCCAGGTTCAATTCTGCAAGTTCCCGGTCCCGCTTTTCACCTTCGTATTGATTTCTGAGGGCCGCTATCCGCTGCTGTTGCTCCGCCCCCAGCATACTGTCCCTGATTTCAATCTGATCCCGGTATTTCTCCAGCGCCCCTTTGTAATCACCGCCTTCTTCGTCCATGCTGATCAAAATATGAAGCACCGACTTTTCAATCTCCGGAGCTTTCATTATCTGAGCAGTATTCCGTACCTCTTCCAGGAGTTTACGTGCCTGGGCCCTTTGCCCCAACCTTCTCCGGATATTCCCCTCCTTGGTCTTAAGGGTTAACTTCAGGTAGTCGTCACTGATATTCTCAGCTATTCTCTGGCAGCTCTTGATGCAGGCCAGGGCACTGTCGTAGTCCCCGGTAATGAAATAGTTGCTTGCAAGTGAAGATTGTGCCTGACAAAGCCGGATCGGTGGCAACTTGTCCGGATCAATTCCAAAGATGAGATCCAGGTAAAACCGTGCGCTGTCCGTTTCTTTGCTTTCCTGGAATAATATGCTGATGTTAATCAGGGAACTGGCATACCCGGCCAACTTACCCTCCTGATAAGAGAGGGCGGCAGAAATCTTGTACTCTCTGATCGCGGTACTGTCGTCATTCAGTACCTTGTAAATGATAGCTGCATTGTTGATCGCAGTGGCCATCCCCTTCATCTCCCCTATCTTTTCAAATATCTCCCTTGCCTCAAGATGGTACCCTAAAGCTTCAGAATAATTCCCCAACATCCTTTCCGCCGATCCGACATTGTTCAAGACAATGGCCTTTCCCTTCGGACTGTTGATGGAATCTGACCAGGGCAATGCCGCCAGGTAATACTTTCTCGAGGCAATAAAATCCCCTTTGTCCCAGTAGGCATTCCCTTTTTGATTGTATCCGTTCAGAATCCCCCGGTGAAAGTTAGCCCGCTTGGAGGCACGGATAATTGAATCAGCCATCATCATCGCCCAGTCGGAATCAGACCGCCGATTGGCAATCAAGGTATCCAACATTCCCTGAATTCTGATTGAGTCCTCAGGTAAAAATCCCCCTGCTTTCAAGGGGTTCACTTGAAAAAAGTTCGGCAAGAGGAATAAGGCAAGCAGGGCTATTCCCTTGAGACAGGAAACCCGGGAACCAACACTACGGCTCATACGCTTAAGATAACAGATTCAATGGAAGGAATCCATTTATACATTCCTAACTATTGCCTCCAGCCGGTCAGGGCAACTGTCGATGCACGGTTAAAGGGTGCCGGATTAGCTTTCGAGGGATGCTGCAGGTTGAGGAAAAGGGTGGAAAAATCCGGACTCCAGGTCCCTCCCGTAGTTTCTGCTCCATGGGGAGCCACCACCAACCTCCGCAGGTCGTCCAGGGTAGGCGACTGAATGTTCAGGTCCAGGACGTACACTTCATTGATCCAATGCGTACTTGCTTCAGGAACCCGGCCACCGGTGACCTCATTGATGTCCTCATGAATGACCAACTGATTGCGCTTGAGATCCAAAGCCAGGTTGTCTGGATTGCCAAGGTGAATACTCTTGTCTTTCTTGGCCTGCCCCCCTTCTAAAAAGACATTCAGTGCGTTTGTTTCAGGATTGAAGGTCAGGATCCGACCATAAGTATCGTCATAGACCCCGTTCCCAAGGTGATGCTTTTCCAGCCAGGGGGCGATCTTTCCTCCCAAAGCAATTCCCTCCGACATATCGATGCTGTCTTTGCCTGTCTCAGTTATGTAAAAGATGCCGTCGGCACTCAGCTCAATGTCCTCCATGCGAATGAAAATGCTTGCTCCGCGTTGCAGGGCCATCTTCCTGGCAAAAACCAGCGAATCCCGATCCCGGGACAAGGGAAGCCAAGAACCACGGTTGCCTTCGTCAGGAAGTTGAAAGGCATACAATTGCCCCTTCTCGTAACTACCCGCTTTATCAGCGACAAATTTGAAGAATACACCCGGTGCTTCGTCATCCATCATATATACCGTCTTCTGATCGGCCATGCAATAATTGCCTTCATGCATGAGCCTGCCCATCGCATAATTCTTCCGGATAGCCTTTTTACCGTCGACGTCTACTTCTACCATCCAACCGTAACTTGCCCAACGTGGCAAACTGTCGACCTCACTGGTATCTCTTAATATCGGCGGCCCATCTTTGGGAAAGAAATCCAGATTCCGGGTAGGCTCTACCTCTTCTGAGGTGAGCACGGTTCTCCAGGGAGTCACCGCTCCCAGACAATTGCCCATGGTGCCACCGACGGTACTGAAATCAATGGCATGTGGGGGACCGATCACGGTCCATTCACCGGTCGAATCTTTCAAAACCTCCATGATTGTGGCCCCTCCCCCATCTCCCAAACGGCTATTCGTATCCAGGGCTTCGTGGTTGACCCACAAAACCCCGTGGTCCGGCTGCTCATTGATCGGGATAAAAGCCATGAAATCATGTCTTCCTCTGGCAGGTACCAACTCGGTTTCATTACCGGGGGCAAAGATCAGGTCGCCTTCCTGAAACAATATTGTATAAGCAAAGTCACCCTTCGGAATCAACAAGCCCGTATTTCGGAAATTGGTATCTAAAGGCGTGAAACTGTTGCTGTCTTCCTGGACATCGTTTTTCGATCCACAGCTAAGCAGAAAAAGCAAGGACAGGCAAAAGAGTAGTTTATTCATTGTTCAGTCGATTCTGGCCCCTCTTCTTCTAAAAAAACATCCTCTTCCAATTCATAAGGACCGTAGGTGAAGCTTTTCACGGTATCAACGAAGAGTTGTACTGCTTCGCGGGGCAGGTCGGGATAGATTCCATGTCCCAGATTGGCGATGTGCCTGCCGGGAGGGAACTGGTCCAGCATGTGCAGGGTCTGGGCTTCTACCAGTTCAAGGTCGGCGTAGAGCGCAGCCGGGTCCAGATTTCCCTGGAATGCCTTTCCGGGAGCCAGCAACGGTACGGCCTGGGGTTCGATCAACCAGTCCAGACCGATTACCTGGCAATCCAATTGCCCGATCAGATCGATGGAGTGGAAAGCCCCTTTGGAGAAGACGATCACAGGTACTTCGGTGATGGCATCACAAATCCGCTCTAAATAGGGAATGGCATACACTTCGTAGAGATCACGGCCCAATACACCCGCCCAGGAGTCAAATACCTGAACGATGTCCGCTCCTGCGGCAATCTGCCGCTTGAGGTAAATAATCGTGGACTCGGTAATCATGCTCATCAGGGTATGCGAAAATTCCGGGTCCTGGTAAAGGCGTGACCGTGCAATCGAAAATGTCTTGGAACCCTGCCCCTCGGTCATATAGCAGAAAATGGTCCAGGGAGCGCCTGCGAAACCGATCAGTGGAACCCTGCCATTGAGTTCCCGCTTAACGATGCGGATCGCTTCCAGAGTATCGTCCAGGTTGGAGTCATCCTGAATGGGGTGGAGCCGTTCCAGATCTGAGAGGGAGCGCACGGTTTCAGGGAAAAACGGGCCTTTCTTTTCGACCATCTCGTAGTTGAGGCCGATGGCTTCGGGGAGGACCAGGATATCGGAAAAGATGATGGCCGCGTCGACCCCGATCAAATCCACGGGTTGAATGGTGACTTCGGCCGCCATTTCGGGGTGGGCGATCAGGTTTTTGAAAGAGCCCGCTTTGGCACGGACTTCACGGTATTCACTCAGGAATCGGCCAGCTTGACGCATCAGCCATACGGGGGGGCGCTCCACCTTTTCGCCACGGGCGACGCGGAGCAACAGATCATTCTGCAGGGTCATGCTGCGAATTTAACAAGTCTGTATCGGGAATGCTTGCCGGGATTGATTTTTTAATATTGACCTTTTCAAATGGGATTGCCCCTTCAGTCCAATTTCCAATCCCAGAGGCTGTGAATACCGTCAGCCCCCAAAAGGTGTCCATTCAGCCTGAGGGATACGACGATCTGTCCCCGGTGGTGGGCTTCGTGGGCAACCAAATAACTGAGAAAGGAGGTAGGACTTCCCTTGAAACCAGATACCTTCCCTTTCTCAATGCACCGCAGCAGCATCGCTTCCATCACCTCTGCGGAACGGTTCAGGTGCTTTTTCAGAACCTCTGTCTCATTCCCATCCTTTCTCCCCAGCTTTTCCAAGCCTTCTTCCTGGTCCAATCCGACTGCTCCCAGCCATTGTATCCGCACGTGATGGATGTGGGCAAAGGTGCGGGCAACAGAGCGGGTACGAGGTCCGTAACGATCCTCAAGATGGTCTTCGGGAATCAAGTCCAGCAGTTGAAAATTCGCTTGGTGGTTGATACGCCAGCTTTCTATGATGGGGTGGATCATTGGATGATGGAGTGAATCGTTCGATGATGGGGGTGGATCATTCGGTTATTTTCTGCAAAAGGTCTTCGATCAAAGGATAGGTCGGAGGCAGTTGCTTGGCGAGGTCTTCTTTGCTCCACCATTTTACTTCGGTAATGCCTTCCTCGGTCTGGGGTTTCAATTCATGGCCATGGTTATTCGCTTCTTGCATCCCCTCAGTTGTGTCAGATGCACTTCTATTTCCCTCCCGATCTCTCCCGACCGTCATCAGGTACCAATGTGTCACCTTGAATTTCCACTTCTTTTTGCGTTTGAAGACGTGAAAGGTATCCATGAAATGCGGTCCGAGGGTATGACCTGTCAATCCGGTTTCCTCCGCCACCTCACGTATGGCGGCCTCTTCGAGAGATTCTCCCTCCTCAACCTTGCCCTTGGGCAGGTCCCAGCGCCCCAGCCGTTCGATCAGCAGCAACTCATCTGAATCATTGCGGACCAGGCCCCCAGCCGCGGTTTCAGGTCGATAGCTGTTTCTGAGTGCTTCGAAGAACTCTGTGACTTCGTCGGGGTTCGCGAGGAAAAGCACCAAAGTGGCACGCTGACCCGCGACATTGGCATCCTCCAGCAGAGAGCGGACCAGGTCCAGACTTTCCATGGAAGCTTCAGCGTAGAACATTTGATCCGGGAAGTCAACCCCTTTGTGGTGAAGCTGCTCTGCGATTTCCGCAAGCGGCAGGCGTTGCCAGGTGAAATGCGCCGAGGGGAGATGGGGGCGGAGTTCAATGCGAAAGTCTAGGGCGTAAATCTTCATGAGCCGGAGTCGAACTGGGTAATATTCATTGTACAAAGGCCATTTGGAAATGGGAATACAATGGGAGGTAAACTTACACAAATCCTTAATGGCCGGGGACTTCAGGGCTAAGATTTGCATGCTGATATCTCAAAATTTATGGCTCATAGATTAAAGTCACAGTAAATGCGTGCATTTATTTCCATTCAAGCATTGATCAATATTCATGTTTATTAATATCATACACCAAAATCCATATCTTTCCATCAAATGCCCTTATCCTTGTATTTAAGCCCTTTATTCACCTGTTCTGAATAATATTCCCTAACTTCGCTCCACAATATGAGTGAGGCAAAAACCAATATTGCAGCGGGGCTACTGGCGATCCAGGCAGTCCGCTTACAGCCCCAGGACCCATTCACCTGGGCCTCCGGTTGGAAGTCCCCGGTCTACTGCGACAACCGCATCGCGCTGTCCTACCCGGCACTGCGCACCGCGATCCGGGATCAGCTCGTGGCCCGGATCCGGGGCACCTTCCCGGAAGCAACCGGCGTCGCCGGTGTCGCCACCGCCGGCATACCTCAGGGAGCGTTGGTCGCAGACCAACTCCAGCTCCCCTTCATTTATGTGCGGAGCAAGCCCAAGGCCCATGGCCTGAGCAACCAGATCGAAGGCCGGATCCAGCAGGATTTGTCCTACGTCGTGGTCGAAGACCTGATCTCCACCGGAGGCAGCAGCATCAAAGCCATTGATGCCATCCGGGCCGCCGGAGGCAAAGTCGCCGGACTCATCTCCATCTTCACTTATGGATTTCCATTGGCGGCTGAAGCCATGACGGCAGCCGACATCCCCAACACTTCACTCGCAGACCTGAATGAATTGTTGGCGAAAGCAGTCGAAATTGAGTATATTTCGCCCGCTGAAATGGAAGTCATCAATGCCTGGCGTAAAGACCCGGCTTCATGGTCTCCTTCTGCAACCATCGATCAATGATGTCTATACGATGAGTGATATAACCCAAGAAATCGCCCAATACCAGGAAAAGTTCAACGATGTAATCGTTGGGACCCGCCAGTACGCTGGAGAATTGACCATTGAAGTCAAGGCCGAATCCATCCACGATGTGATGAAGACCCTCAAAGATCTCTTTGGTTTCAACTATTTATCTGATCTCACCTCAGTAGATTATTATACCGATGAATTGCGCTTCGGGGTCAGCTACAACCTGATCAACATGGAGAAGGGCTCTCGCCTGAGGGTTACTTGCCGGGTTGAAGAGGAAAATCCTGAAGTGGATACCGTCACCGATATCTGGGCTGGTGCCAATTGGCTGGAAAGAGAAGCCTGGGATATGATGGGAATTCGCTTCAAAGGCCACCCTGATCACCGCCGAATCTATATGCCGGAAGATTTCGAATATTTCCCCTTACGCAAAGAATTCCCCCTGATCGGGATTCCCGGAAGTATCGAAACTCCCCCACCTGCACCTCCCAAAGAGTACCAGTAAATCTTTCTATTCCCACTTGGTACTGATGCCCGTTTTCTGGCATCGGTTTTGCTACCTGTACTGTAATTCTCTGTTGGCAACCTGAGTGCCTCCAAGGCGAAGCCCACCAGGTGGGAGCACTCGCAGGTAGCGCACTCGCAGGCGAAGCCCACCAGGTAGAGCACTCGCAGGTAGCGCACTCGCAATTGGAAAACTCATTGCCAGAGATGAATCCTCCCCGCATGGCAAATCAATTGTCATCAGTGGAACATTTTACCTTGAAAAGATAGGGTAAGCTTGGTATATTTATCATACAAACTATACGGATCGGAAATGAAGGTTCTCCTGTTTCGGTTTTCTTTTTTCTTAATCGGTGTGCTGATGATCAGCGCCACCGGAGTTGGGGTGTCACAAACCGCCAGCGATCTGGAGAAAGTAATTTTGGTCGACCTGGATGTAAAGTCTCCCCAGGACGCGCCCAAAGCCTACAGTACCCAATTCGACCGCAAAAGAATTGAGCTTGATGTCCCCTACGATGACAAGTTCTTTACCCTGGAAGATTACTCTATGGCAGAAGATCCCCTGGAAGGGCCCGACTGCTTTTTTCCACAGTTGAAAATGATCTTTCGCGCTGAAACTTATGTTTTCAGCCTCTATTGTACCAGAGTTATTAAGTATAAAAACCAATCCCCATTCGTTCCTTCTGGCAAGAGAGCCCAGAGTGACATCAAGGTTACCGAGTCTGTATTGTCCCTTCTTCAGGATACTTACAAAGAGTATTTTGGTGACAATTTTGACCCGGAAGTAGCCAACCGCTTCGTCAAGAAAGAGCAACTCAAAGAAGTTGACAATTCGGTCGACGATGCCTCCCTTCTGGAAGAAGACGAAGACGACGAGGCAGAAGACAAAACACTTGAAAAAGATGCCAACGACAAAGAAGGTTGGTTTGATGACCGTCCAGATCCCGGACTTGAATCAGATGACAAGGACGACGAAGACCTTGACAAAGATGACGAATGATCTTTTCCTGAGAAAGATTCGGATACTCCCCTATTACTCCTTTTAAAGTTTGCCCCCTTACATCTGGTGGGTTAAATTTGACTTATGCCAGAGGCAAGCAGAAACATTGAGAAGATCAAGCATATCCTGGCCCATTCTATTGAGCAGGCAAAACCATACCTCAAAAAACTCCATTCCTCCGACCTCGCCCTGTTATTAGAAGCACTTAGCCCGGATGCCCGCAAGGTAATTATTCGGATGTTGCCTATCGTTCAGGCTTCTGAAGTATTGAGCGAGATGGACGAGGAGACGAATCCAGAGGAGCTTCTGATGGCCATCTCCACCCGTCGAGCCGTAAAAATCATCGAAGAGCTCGATCCGGATGATGCTGCCGACCTTCTCGCACAACTGGAGCCGGAAGATCTGCAGATGATCATGGACAAGCTCTCCCTGGAGAACAAGACTGCGATCACCAACCTGATGACCTATCCCGAGGATTCTGCGGGCGGAATTATGAATCCGGAGGTCATCAAGATTCCACTTGAATTTAACAAGCGGCAGGCAATCGAATTGGTCATCGAAGTCTCCGAGGAAATGGAGGACTTTTACGCCATTTACGTCGTTGATGAGATGGAGCGGGTACAAGGAGTGGTCTCCCTCAAGTCTCTGATCAAGGCCCGTTCCTGGGTCGCGGTAAAAGAATTGATGGACTCGGATCTGGTCACCATCAATGTCAATGCAGACCAGGAAGAAGCGGCCCGAAAAATCCAACAATACAACCTCCCTGCCCTTCCGGTAGTCGACGACGAGATGCGGTTGCTGGGAAGGATCACCTTTGATGATGTCATGGACGTCATCGAAGAGGAAAGCACTGAGGATATTTTGAAAATGGCCGGTGTATCCGAAGAGGAAGAACTTCGTGGTAACTGGATCAATTCGGTGAGAAGCCGTCTTCCCTGGTTGTTGATCAATCTGGCCACTGCCTCCCTGGCCGGCTTTGTCATCTCCCGCTTCTCCAATACCCTGGACCAATTGGTCATCATTGCCTCTTTTATGCCTGTGGTGGCAGGGGTCGCCGGGAATGGAGCAACTCAGGCCCTGGCCGTGACCATTCGAAGGATTGCCACCGACGGCGTTCTGAGTAAACAGTATGCATCCATCATCCGCAAAGAACTCATTGTCGGATTGGTCAATGGCCTCGTGCTGGGAACCACAGTTGGGCTGACGGCCTGGGGCATCAATGCCAACCCAATGCTGGGTTTGGTCGTATTTATGGCTTTGGTCGGAAATCTCCTGATTGCTGCCTTTGCCGGGTCGGCCATCCCCCTTTTATTGCAGCGATTGGATATTGACCCGGCGGTCGCTTCATCCATTCTTATGACAGCATTCACAGATATATTGGGCTATACCCTTTTACTTGGATTGGGTTCCGTCATCCTTTTATAAATCCTGACCTTTGCTATTGAAATCCTGACCTATGAAAAAAACGCTCATCCCTATCATTCTTATCCTAACCCTGGCCCTGGGTGTCTACTTTATCTTCTTCTATGACAAAGGAGATTCAGCACCGGCCACCGGAACGGAAAATGTTGATGCCAATGGCCTGGACAGTGCCGGAACCAGCACCGATGAGCCAAGTCCCCTCGAACTGGAACGTGAGCAGCGGCTCAATGAAAGGGCACGTCCCCAGGATTTTGTGGCCCTCAACTACCAGGACCGACGCAACCTGCTGGGTGAAGTGATCATCGAAGGCTCATTGACCAACAATTCGGAGCTGACCATGTACAAGGACTTCCAACTGATGATCTACTTCCGTGATTCAGAAGGGATGATCACGGACTCAGCTTCTCAGGTCGTCTTCGAACAGTTGACACCAGGGGAAAAAGCCCCCTTCAAGATCAAGGAAAAGGCTCCCCGAAAAGCAGCTGTCATGGTCCAGATCGCAACTGCGACAGCAGAAGATATACCCAGAGAATTGAAAAACGTGGAAAACTGAGCCACTAAGATTCCCGACATCAGGCGAAATTTACTTTCTATCAGTTCAAATTGTGAAGCCTACCAAAGGATTACATAGCAAACTCGAAGGCATATTCTCTGCGCTCCAATACAAAATCAGGTATGAGCGCGGGAATTTTCGCAGTGGCCATTGCTTGCTGGAAGAGCAAAACGTGATTGTGATCAACAAATTCTACCCCCTGGAGAGTAAAATAAATGCGCTGTTGGAAATCCTCAGGCATATAGAGCCTGACCTCTCCCTGCTGGATGCTTCGCAGAAAAAGTTCCTCCAGCAACTCAACCAAACGGAGATCCAGTTTTGAAATTTACATTTCTGGGCACCGGCACCTCCCAAGGGATTCCAGTCATCGCCTGCGACTGTCCCGTATGCACTTCCCCTGATGCGCGTGACAACCGAACCCGCACCTCGGGGATGATCGAAATGGACGGTAAATTTGTGGTTATTGATACCGGTCCGGACTTTAGAGAACAGATGTTGCGCGAGCAGGTTAAGCGCCTGGATGGCGTAGTATTCACCCATCCCCACAAAGACCATATTGCCGGGATGGATGATATCCGCTCCTTCAATTTCCGGCAACGCCGGGACATGGACATCTATGCCAACAAGCTCACCCAGGGAGCGCTGAAAAGGGAATTTTACTACGTATTCGAAGAGGTGAAATATCCCGGGGCTCCATCCGTCAAAGTCCACACCATTGACGAATTGATCCCTTTTGAAGTGGCTGGTATGGAGTGGCTTCCCATCCCGGTTGTACATTACCGAATGCCGGTCCTTGGTTTTCGGGTGGGCAACTTCGCCTACATTACCGATGCCAACCACATCCCCGACCGCTCTCTGGAAAAGCTGAAGGGTTTGAAAGTATTGGTGCTCAATGCCCTGCGGATGGAAAAGCACTTGTCCCATTTTTCCCTGGAAGAAGCCATTGAAATTGTGGCACAACTCCAACCTGAGCGGGCCTATTTCACTCACCTGAGCCACTTGATGGGACGACACGAAGACGTGAGCAAGCTCCTCCCACCTGGCATCGAAATTGCCTATGATGGGCTCTCGTTGGAAATTTAAGATTTAGGTATGGGCATCAGTCGGTCAGTACAGCAAGGTCGAGCTTTAACTCGGCGGCCGTTTCCAACACGATGGTCTTTTGCCAGTTTTTGAAATCGTCCAGGGTAGCTTCTCCATAAGCCACCTTCTTCAGATTCTTCATACTCAGGATCATCGGATAAATGTCATAGGCCTCTTTGATCTGGTCCCGGATGGCTTCCAGCACCTGAGTCCTCTGGTCAACCCGTCTGAAAAAGGCTGTTTTGGACAGTCCATCCC
The DNA here is from genome assembly GCA_964352215.1 of uncultured Bacteroidia bacterium. Taxonomy (GTDB): domain Bacteria; phylum Bacteroidota; class Bacteroidia; order J057; family JADKCL01; genus CAWUKT01. The sequence continues at coordinate 14,194 of CAYGRE010000050.1, read as the reverse complement.
GATTCCCTTTGTAGCCTGAAACCACCTGCTCCGGCTCTGAATTCATTGCCTCCTGCACGGCATTGTAGAAATACTTCGCATGCCTTTTTATCCTGGGATTGACCCCTTTGAGCTCAGTCCAACCCTTGACATTTTTAGGGGGTTGACCGGCCAATTCCACGAGTTTTGCATTGGGAATGATATAATAAGCTGGCTTGTCGAGATCACGTGCAATCTGGTCGCGGAGTTCATACAGATGCTTCAATACATGTGCCTGCTGGTAATCCAGGCGATTGGCCCGACTGATTTCCAAATGGGGTCGCTCCTTCTTGCGGTAACGGATGTCCTCGAGTGCCTCACATTCTTCCCGGTGCCATTGCAGACGGCCCCGCTGACGCAACTCATCAATCAAGCGTTCTTGTAAGGTATGCAGGTAGGCGACATCCATCGCGGCATATTTCAGCATCTTATCCTTGAGCGGCCGCTTGTTCCAATCTGAAACCCGGACCTTCATATTCTTCTGCAGCCCAAAGTGGTGATCGAGCATACCGGACAGCGAGGTGCTCTCATATCCTAAGAGTTGCCCGGCCTTTTCCGTATCAAACACATTGGTGGGCCTCCGACCAAATAAATGGTCGAGCAATACGATATCACTCTGAGGACCGTGGGAAATGATATTGATATCCGGATTTTCCAATACATCCAGAAAAGGGCTGAGATCGCCAACTACCAGGGGATCCAGTAAAAATATATCCTTACCATCACTGACCTGAATGAGACAAAGGTGAAGACCATAACGGTGCAGGTTCCACTCTCCCTCAAAGTCTACTCCCAAGGTGGAGAAACCCTGAAAATGGGTACAAAGATCTCTAAATTCAGTGGGGTCCTGAATCAGTTGAAAGGAATCTAAATTGGTTTCTAATGTTTTTGTTTCTGTATCCAAAATCTAGTTCAGCTATGTATATATGAACCTGATGAGGGGTACAGATCCAAGCTTAACTTCCAATATACGAATTTATGCAAAAAATACAGGACGACTCCGATTTTTGGAAAAGGCTATTCTCTCAGTAAACCTCTGGCAATGACCAATTGCTGGATCTCGCTGGTGCCTTCCCCGATGGTACAAAGCTTGGAGTCACGGTAGAACTTTTCTACCCCAAATTCTTTGATATAGCCATACCCGCCGTGAATCTGGACCGCTTCATTGGCAATGGCGACACATGCTTCGGAGGCATAGTACTTGGCCATAGCTGAAATCTGGGTCATGGGCTTTCCTGCATCCTTGAGCGAAGCCGCCTTGAAGGTCAGCAGTTCGGAAGCCTCAATCTTGGTGATCATATTGGCCAGCTTAAAGCTGATGGCCTGGAAATTTGCTATGGGCTGATCGAATTGGTACCGTTCCTTGGAGTACTTCAGGGATGCTTCGTAAGCACCACGGGAGACGCCAATAGAAAGGGAGGCAATGGAAATCCGGCCTCCGTCCAGGACTTGCATGGACTGGTGAAATCCGGTTCCAACCTCTCCGATCCGCTGTGAATCGGGAATACGCACATCTTCCAGGATCAACTCGGCTGTCTCTGAAGCACGCATTCCGAGCTTGTCTTCTTTCCTTCCGCCACGGAACCCTGGGGTCCCTTTTTCAATGATAAAGGCAGTCGAATTCCTACTGGTTCTTGGCTCCCCGGTACGGGTCACGACCACCGCAACATCTCCGGAAATCCCATGGGTAATGAAGTTTTTGGCTCCATTGAGCACCCAATCGTCTCCGTCACGAACCGCTACTGTCTTCATATTGCTGGCATCTGAGCCGGTATTGGGCTCAGTCAAGCCCCAGGCGCCGATCCATTCGCCCGTGGCCAACTTGGGCAAGTACTTGCGTTTTTGCTCCTCGCTGCCATGGTAATAGATGTGACCGGTACACAAGGAATTGTGCGCTGCAACCGAAAGGGCAATGGAAGGATCAATCTTTCCAAGTTCAATGACCGCAGTCGCATACTCAGCATAACCGAAACCAGAACCTCCGTACTCAACCGGTACAAAAATCCCCAGCAGACCCAGTTGTCCGAGTTCCTTCATGATCTCAATGGGGAATTCCTGGGATTCGTCGTATTTGCGTATGAAGGGTTTGATCTTTTCTTCTCCGAACTTGCGGATCATATCCGCAATCATGATTTGGTTTTCATTCAAAGAAAAGTCGAGGCCATCCGCCTGAGCTGTGTATGTATCTACTGCCATTACTTGAATAATCGATTCACTTACACTCAAAAATAACCCCTAAATGATGATTTCGGAAATCCCAAAGGATTTAATATCAATAGTGCACGACAGAATGTGAATTTCCGGAAAAGTCCATCAGTGTATTGCGTCCATGGAGAAAATCCAACTCGATCAAAAAGCTAAATCCGGAAACTTCGGCTCCCAGCTGCTGCACCAGGCGTGCCGCAGCTCCGGCAGTCCCGCCCGTAGCCAGCAAATCGTCGTGGATCAAGACGCGGTCCCCATACTGAATAGCACCTTTGACCATTTCGATGGTGGCTTCGCCATATTCCAGTTTGTAGGAAATACTGGTTGTTTCCGGAGGGAGCTTACCTGCTTTCCGAAGCAGTACAAACCCGGCATCCAATTCAGCGGCAATCTGGGGGCCAAACAAAAACCCACGGCTTTCGATCCCGATTACTTTGGTCACATGGCTGTCCCGCCAGGGATCGGTCAACTCTCTGACCACCCTTTTGGCAAGGGAGGGATTGAGCATGATCGGGGTAATATCTTTGAAATTGATCCCCGGCTGTGGGAAATCCTGGACTTCCCGAATGCTCTCTTTCAGTATAGCTTCCAAACTCATTTTTTACTCTTTCAGGTGTTGGCTGTAATAATCGTATTCCGGGATGAAATTGCAAAAAAAATCCTAGATTGTGGCAGCTAAGAAATCGGGCAGAGGATCATGGCCCGAACAGGAACAAGGAAAAACGGAAACCCTAAATGAAACAATCCATCGTTGTGCTCGGTGGAGGGATGGTTGGTAGTGCGATGGCGCTGGATCTGGCTTCAGATCTTCAGGTCACGGTTGCAGACATTGACCCTCAAGCCCTGGCTCGTATTGAAAAACGTAATCCCAGCATTACCACTCAAGTCACTGACCTCTCTGACGAAAAGGAATTAAAGGCGCTGATCGCTCCATTTGATATCGTACTTAGTGCTGTGCCTGGATCAATCGGCTTCGCCACCCTCAGATCAGTCCTCGAAGCGGGAAAGAACATAGTCGATATCTCTTTCTTCCCAGAAAATTGCCTCGACCTCGATGGGCTGGCCAAAGAAAAAGGGCTCACCGCGCTGGTCGATATCGGGGTCGCCCCCGGCATGGACAATATCATCCTCGGGCATTATGATACCCAGTGGAAAATCTCCGACTTCGAATGTCTGGTAGGTGGCTTGCCCAAAGTTCGTAAGTGGCCATTTGCATACAAAGCCCCCTTTTCACCCAGCGACGTGATCGAAGAGTACACCCGGCCAGCCCGGTATGTGGAAAATAGCGTCATCATTACCCGGCCAGCACTCACCGACCCTGAGTTGATTGATTTCGAAGGGATTGGCACCCTCGAATCTTTCAATACAGATGGACTGCGTTCTATCCTGTATACCATGTCCCATATCCCCAACCTCAAAGAAAAAACACTTCGGTATCCTGGGCATATTGAGTATGTCCGGGTGCTGAGAGAAACCGGATTCTTTGGAGAAGAGGCCATCGAAGTCAAAGGACAAATGGTTCGCCCCCTCGATCTGAGTTCGCAACTCCTCTTTAAGGATTGGAAGCTGGGCGAAGAAGAACCAGAATTCACCGTGATGCGGGTGACGGTAACCGGGGAGGAAAATGGCCAGCGGAAGCAGGTTGTTTATGACCTCTACGATGAATACCATGTACCCAGCAAAACCTCATCTATGGCCCGCACGACTGGCTATACCGCTACCGGCGCAGTTCACTATCTCTTAAATGGGCAGTTCACGGGCAAAGGCGTATTCCCACCTGAATTGGTAGGTCGCCACCCTGGAGCACTGGATTACTTCCTCGGACACCTGGGCAAACGCGAAGTCTTCTACAAGAAGACGGAGCACACATTGTAAAAAGCGCATATCTCAATCAACGGAGAAACGGGGTTGTCGGGGGCTTCCGACGCCCTGTTTCAAATTTTACGGGGTCCAAATAGAAGCTAACCTTACGCTCCCTCCCATTCCTGGTCGTATAATATGCCGTGAGTTTGATCCGGGACTTGGCTTTGGGAAAGAATAAAATCGTCTTCATTTCCCCCCGGGAATTTGATTCAAAGACCTCATCGTACACCTTCACCCCATTCTTCCTCGCTTCGAGCTGCATACTTGAACCCGCCAGCAAGCCATACCCATCAAACCGGATCAAGTCATCGTGCTTCAATTCAAACTTGGCCCGTCGGGTGATATTTTTCCCATCGAGATACAAAAGCGTTCCGCCCACCTCCGCCTGAGCCAAAGCCCACTGGAAAGACATGGTTAATGCAATCAGCCACAATAGCCGTCTTCCGAAACCCTTCAGTATCATACGCTTATATACGGTTGTATCGCAGATAGGTGACGAAGATGGGCAAAGGAAACTGAGAAATCAAGCCTCCGAATGTCCATTTACTCTGGATAAGGGGCTTCAAACGCTTTTTCTTGACTTATTTTCTATCCAGGCGGCTATTCCGAACCCAATGGTTCCTGCCACATCTCCACTGAGGTGAATGGCGGCCATTTTCCCGGTAATCGGACCTGCCAACAGCATGTACAGGATACTGCCCACCCCGGCAATAGAAACGATGGCCGAAATCAGAGCCATATAAGGTGCTCGCTGGTAGATGAACAGAAAAAGCGCATAAAATAAACCACCCGAAATTCCGAACCATCCCCAAAAGGCAGTAGAGGGCGGGAAATAGTTCCATCATTTCGTCCCTGTAACCCCGACCTGCTCACCTTTGTTATTTTTTAGTTATATTGAAGGTAGGTATAAATACTCTGCCTTATAGTATTACACCCCTTTATGCTCTGCTATTTGAATTACCCTCTTTTGCTCTGCTGTATATAATATTCCTCTTCTGCTCCGCCCAGTCGTATGGGTCTCCCAAAGCCTAAAAGCATTCCTTTATAGCCTAATGAGCCAACTGATCGAAATCATGCTCTGATCATAGTAAAATACCTTAATTTTAAGTTGTAGAGTTTCCCAACCACTAAACTAATGAGGTCTTTTTCCATCTTATCAACCCAACTGACAGTCATTTTATGTCTGCTCTGCTGGTCGTTTGAGATTGGGAAAGCACAAACTCCCCCACAAATCGACCAGTACCTCTTCAACGGTCTTGTCCTCAACCCCGCCTACTCCGGGAGTCGGGAAGTCCTGCATGGCGCCATCATGGTCCGCCAACAATGGACCGGTTTTGGCAACGCTCCTTTCCTGGGTACGGTAGCCCTTGACGGTGTCAGCAAAAGCCGGCGCAATGGATTCGGCATCCTTGGCTCCTTTTCCCAGAGCGGCCCCCTTCGCCAAAACCAGTTTGACCTGACTTATGCCTACCGCATCCCAATCAAGAGAAGTGGGAAGTTGGCTTTTGGTCTCTCCGCCGGGGTATCCACCCTCCAAATCCGGGCTGCCGAAGTTGCTACCACCGACCCCGGCGATGTAGAATTCATGGAAAACTCTCCCCTGCTCGTCGCCCCCGAAGCAGGCTTCGGTATCTGGTACGAAAACCCGCGGTTTTACCTCGGCCTTTCTGCACCCAAACTCCTGGGCTACTATTCCGACCGTTACGATCTCTATGGAGGTGAAGCCGGGCGCACCCCCTATTACCTCGCCACTGGTGGCTTCCTCATCCCCCTGAATGGGTCCTTCAAGCTCAAGCCCACCACTCTCTTCAAATTCATCCCCGAAATTGATCCTCAACTCGACTTGAACCTGTTCCTCATCACCAAAGACCTGGTATGGCTGGGAGCAAGTTGGCGCAACAACGGGGACTGGACATTTCTCGCGGAGGTCCAGCTCAACCATCAACTTCACCTGGGCTATGCATTTGGCTGGAGCCGACCGGAGTTGCGACCCTGGAACAGCGGAAGCCACAGCTTCACCCTGTCTTATGACTTCGGCTATGAATTGAAAACCGACCGACCACGCTATTACTGGTAATGCAAAGACGGATTCTCCATATCCTTTTGATTACGCTGCTTCCCATGTTGGGAAGGGGCCAGGTAACTACTGACACTTCCCTCGCCATTGTCCAACGCCTCCCCTTCAATTCTTTACAATCTGACTTCGGGGGAGTTCCTTATGGAAACGGCATGCTCTATGGCTCAGAACGGTACAACAGCAGGGCCGGGGTGAAATTCAGTTCTTCCATCACCCAAACAGCCCTCTCTGACCTCTATTATATTGAGCGCAAGGGTACAGACAAATGGAAGCGAGACCCTAAACCATTTTCCAACACCATCAATTCCCGACTCCACGAAGGACCGGCCTGGATCAGTTCCGACAGCATGGTCATTTATTTCACCCGCTCGAACCTCAATCCCGGTGAAGGCACTCCCATTGAAAGTATCTGGTCCAGCAAAAGGGTAAACGGCAAATGGGAAATTCCCACGCCTGCTTTTTCGGATATCTCCGATCAAACCGTCAGCCACCCCTGGGTGGACACCGAAAACAACCGCTTGTATTTCTCTGCTGATCTCCCCGGCGGATACGGAGGAATGGATCTCTACGTGGTGCCCTTATCCAATCTCAGCCTGAAAAATGTGCGCAACCTCGGTCCTGTCGTCAATGGTCCCGGCAATGAGGTCTTCCCAACCATCAGTTCGGAGGGACATCTTGTATTTGCTTCTACCAGCCACCCCGGCTTGGGAGGACTCGATTTGTACATCCTCCGTGACGAGGCAGATTTAACAAATGGAAAGGTTACCAGATACATTGGCACCCGGGAAATCCGCAATCAGAACAGTGAAAATCTGAACAACAACGGCCGCAATCGGAACAGTGACAACCTTTCCGGTAACAGTCAATATCTGGAGCATTTCCCCGCTCCCATCAATGGCCCAAAAGATGATTTCGCCTTCTATCTCGAAGACAGCACCCTGACAGGCTGGTTCACCTCTAACCGAAAGTACGGAGGCAGAGATGATGACATCTATTCGGTGACGCTTTTTGAAGAGCCCACCCCACCGATTCCCCCTTTTGCGGATTGTATTCCGGTCAGACAGTTTGATTATTGCTATACCTTTTTCGATGAAATCACCGGGTCCGATCTTCCCTATGGGTTGTACTATGCCTGGGACTTTGGCGACGGCGATTCTGAAAAGGGAATCCGGGTCCGTCATTGCTACGCGAATACGGGGACCTACCAGATTCGCCTGGTGGTGACCGACTCCCTCACCGGAGAACCCGTTTTCAACCAGGCCGGATTCGAGCTGGAAGTCGAATATCCCTATCCTTTGTTCATCGAGGGTCCGGAAATGCTGACTTCTGCAGACAACCTGTTCTCAGCCACCAATGGCCGGCCAGAGGAAACTCAGATTGAGTCTTACCACTGGTCCATTGGCAATGGATGGAAAGAAGGCAGCAATACGATTACCCTACCCGCCCCGGAAGATGATTCTCTCCTGGTTTCGCTCGGTATCAGAGGAATTGATCAATTAGGGAACCCGGTTCAGGAGTGCGTAGAACGCACGTTCTATCAAGAGGGAAAGGGCCCGATTGCGCTCAATCCTGATGGCACACCAGTTCTCAACCCGGATGGCACACCAAAACTTGACCCAGACGGGAGCACTGGCCTTGAACCAACCGACAACGAAAACATCCGCTACCGCATCCAACTGGGCTCCTCCCTGAAGCCGATGCCAAAAGAGAGCCCCTTGTACAAACGGGTTCCCGGCGTGGAAGAGCGATACTCAGATGGTGTCTACCGCTACCTTACCCCTGAAGAGTTGACCCTCGATAGCGCATTCACCCTACTCCCCCGCTACCGTTCCCTGGGCTTCAAACATCCAAGCGTCATCAAAGACAAGGTGGGCGAGAAGTATTTCAGGAAAAATTGGCTGCCTGGAGATTTGGCAAATGAAATTACGGTAACTGGCACGGTCAAGGACAAAAACAACATCCCTATTGAAGGCACCATCATCTGGGAAAATCTCCGCACCGGTGAAGTTTTGATGGAAACTGCCATTAGAGATTCCGGCCATTACCAGGAATCCCTTCCCAAAGAAGCTTTCTACGGATACTATATTGATTTGGAAGGCTATTATACCGTTTCTCACCACCTCGATCTCACCAATTATGCGGGGGACATCGTGATCGATCAGGACCTCGAACTGATCTCCATCGATGATATGATCCGCTACCAACTCCCGGTCAAAATCAACAACCTCTTTTTTGACTTTGACAAAAGCACCATCAAGCAGGAATCCTTTGCGGAGTTGAACCGTTTGGTGCGTTTCATACAAGACCACCCGGAACTAAAATTCAATATCGCAGGCCATACCGACAATATTGGTGAGCAAGCCTACAACCTGGAATTGTCCCGTCTCAGGGCAGGAGAAGTGGGCCGTTTTCTGGTTTTGTCAGGGTGCCATCCCGACCAGCTGGAAATCCAGGGAGCCGGGGAAAATGAACCTATCGCCAACAATGCTACCCCGGCTGGCAGACAAGAAAACCGACGGGTAGAATTCCGCATAGAGAAGCTTTCAAAACAATAACACCGTGAACAACCAACAACTATCAAAACCAAGGCCTGGATTTCTAAGAAAAGTATCCATGCTTGTAATGGCCCTCCTCTTCATGACCTCTGCGGCCGGATTCGCCCAGGCAGTTCCCCGAATTGAGGAAAATATCCCCTTTCTGGTCACCTTTGGACCAGAAGCTCCACCTGACTGGGGCGACGACGACCATTGCTCCATCTTCTTTATCTCCCTACCCGCTGACTATGATGAAACCATTTATCTGAGGGTCTTCGATCCCGATATTGGTGGTGAACACGACGAAAACAAAGGGGGATTCAATACCCGGACCAAATTCAGTGTGATCGGAGGACCGGGAGCATTTTCAGAACCAGATGCCCGTTCCATCGACCCCATTGGCAAATACCAGGCAGGAACCCTGATTTATTCCAAAACCTTTGACAGCAACTCCAAATACGACAACAAGTATTATACCTTCGGCCCGATCAACCCGGCTGAGGGAGAAAGGGTCAAATTCGGAGGCCAGGAAAAAATCTATTTCAAAGTGATCACCCAGGGCGTTTCCGGAGACGATGGCAACCTTTTTCGGTATTTCATCAGTACCGAACCCAATAACAATGTGGAAGTAGAAGGCTGCGAACCGTTTACTTTCGAGTACAATTTCCGGATGGGCAAAGGCATGTCCCACCTCTATCCTTTTGTCAATGAAGAAGTGGTTCGGGTCCGTCAGCACAATTTCGATTTTGACAACGATGGTTACCTGCGAATTTGCTCCCTGGTCCGTAAGTCAGAACTGGTCAAGTCCTCCAAGGATGGCGACTGGTCCATCAGTACCCACAATATCTATGATGGAGAAAAGGGTGCATGTATGGATTTGCAGATTGTGAGCTTGGTCGAACGCCGCAACAACAATATGGTCTTCTACATCACCAACCAGTATGGTGAAGCCCTTCCATTTATGAATTACCCCATCGGATTGGAAGGTCTGGCCAATAAGATTAAAGTGGTGAAGAACTAAGCTGGACTCAGGCAAAACATCAGTTCTACTCCGCCCAGGAATAAGCTGGACTCCGGCAAAACATCAGTACCGCTGTCGCTCGGAATGGGTGCCACCTCCTGAAACATGAGTGCCGCTCCGCCAGAAGATCAGTACCGCTGTCACTATTGGCAAGCTCCACTCCCCCAATTTATCAGTTTAACTCTCCCAAACCATGAGTTTCACTCCCTACTAACCTGAGTGGAACCCAGCCAATCCATCAGCAGGACTCATTCCCACGTGAGTGGAGTTCCGCCTAAAACCTAGCTTGAGGAGCCGTAAACGCAGCCTTACTAACACTCACTGTCAGCAATATTGACACTTAGTGTAAATACTACTTACACCAAGTGTCAACACCACTCGGCCTGATCATGAGTGATATTTCGTGCCACGTGAGGCATCCGTCCCGAAAAGACCGAATATCTCTCCGCCAAATCGCCACCTGAACTGCCCTGGGGCCTATTTTCCACTACCCTTGTCCCTTAGCATAACTCCCGCTTGAGGGTAGCAAAGGATTCGCGCAGGCGAAATGCCGGTATCATTCAAGGACAATAGCGCTGTCCCGACCACCACCCTGGTCTCCGCCAGGAGCCCGTCTAAACTCCGCACCCAAAGGAGAAAACAACAACACGTACATGAGGCAAACCTGCCCTGAGATGCAGTAGGAGAGCTTCCCATGGTTAGTCTCACTTATGATTTAGGTGAGTGGAGCTCACGAAAACCGTAAGTGTCACCCATGGAAATCGTGAGTGCTACCCATGAAAATCATGAGTGGAACTCACGATTTGGCCGAGTGGCACTCATGCCTAGGCCAAGTGAACCCAGTCAATTAGATCTTAATGTGAATGAAGTGGGATAAGGCAAAGTACCGAAAGCACTGCTGGACAAATTAAAAAAGGGCAGGAATCAAAAAGGGCAGGAATCAAAAAGGGCAGGAATCAGCCAAAGCTGCCCTGCCCTAAGGTATACCGTGAACTAATTAAATCGTTACTGAACCACCAGTTTCCGGGTGGTATTTCCATGGTCAGACTTGAGCTGAACCAGATAGGTCCCAGCCGCCAGGTTCGTGGTGGAGATGAAGCTGCGGTTGGCTCCAACCGTGACATCGAGGGTCTGGCTGTCAAGCACTCTTCCGTAGAGATCGGTCACTTGAAGGAGAACCTGACCAGCAGTTCCGGCCCGGAAATCAAGCGTGACCTGCTGTCCCATTGCTTTAAGGGCTGGGTTCGGGAATACCTGGCTGAATTCGAAGCCGGTTGACATCGCTTGAGCAGCACCTTCAACCACTTCGACCGGAGCCTGTGGTGCAGATGGTGCGGTTCTTGCATTGCCAGCTACCACTTCAACGGTGTAGTCTTCCACTTCACCGTACTGGTAAGTACAGCAAGGACCAGAAGGATAACAATTCCATTGCATGGCCACTCTCATTCTCAGATCGCCAGCCGCTGCATTGGCAGGTACAGAGATCGTACCGCTAATGTCAGAATTTCCATTTCCATAGAAGACCATTTCCCCACTATCGGTGAAGTCACCATCGCGGTTCCAGTCGATCCATACTTTCCAGTATTCACGGTATGATTGACCAGAGAATCCAGGGTCCAGCGTGATACTGGCCTGACCACCTGCGATCAGGGTTTCCTTCAGATTGGTGTAGTCACCGTATCCGTTGTCGTTGCCGGAGTGGTTGCTCAGGCTGCCAAGGTCAACCTGGTCGATGTATTCATAATTGCTGCAATAAGCGCTGGCATGACAATACTGGATAGGGCAATCTTCTACAGTCACAGTGAAGCTACAGGTAGCGGTGTCACCATTGGGAGCAGTTGCCAGGAAAGCAACCTCAGTGGTGCCAACCGGGAAGAAATCGCCAGAGGCAGGGCCAGAAACCTGGGTCACACTGATGAAGTTGCCAGCCGGGATTTCCATGATGAATTCATAGTTCTGGCAGCCACGGCGATCCAGCCATTTGCCATTGTACTGCTCCAAGACTGCAAAATCGGCTTCACCCAAAGGTCCGGCAGTTGTACAGTTTCCACCAGCATTGTCAGGGTCTCCGTTTTTCCAATTGGTGTAGGCCAGCGGGTCTCCGTTGACCCACTCGAAAGTGCCTTCATTTGCCATGTCAGTGAGACCGATCCAAGCCACATTGCGCGAAAGGCTCTGACGAACGAATTCATTTTCATTGGCATTGTCGATCACGGCAAGGTGACCACCCGCTGCCTGAGCCGCATCGTTGGCGTCCATCCAGTTGAAACGGTGAATGGAACGGTAGTAACGGTTGCCTTCAAACTCGCCGAGGTAGCAGTACCCAGGGATATGAGGATTGCTGATCAGGTTGGTACAAGGACCACTCAAAGAAGCGACTGGCATGTTCCAATTGACATGGGCGCCGCCGTTGCCATCACAAGCGGTTGTGATCGGTGCAGGGCAAGTCAAGGTAAGGTTGATGACTTCCTCGACGGTTACATTAGCGGTGCAGGTAGCAGAATTGCCACTGGCATCCACCACCGTCAATACGACTTCATTCTGGCCAACATCGGCACAGGTGAAGTTGGTGTTGCAATCGTCAGAGCAGTATTCAAGGTTGGCGAGGGCGCCGGAGCCCTGCAGCACAATGTCCATCTGGGTAACGCCATCCACATTGATCGGTAGTTGCTGAACAGCGTTGTTGCCCTGGGCGGGGATATTAATCGTCACCGGACCATTGGTGGTGGTGAGTTGAACCGTTCCACCGTTTTCTTCAATGTCCACCAGGGTAACGTAGTTCAGCGAAACCGGGCTGTCAAAAGTCAAGCTCAGGGTACCACCACCGGCATTGTCATCCGGAGCGCCGTTGTTGTTTTCCTGGATGATGAGGAGGTTGCCAAGTGCAGTCGTGTTGGAGGCGCCACCGTTGCCGATGCCAGGTCCATTGTATTGTGCATTCGGAGTTCCGAGGTCGGGATCGTTGCCGGTAGGATTGCTGCTGTCAAATATCCAGGCCTGGTTGATTCCTCCCTGGGCGGTGACATTGCTGATACCATAGCCAGCCAACTGGTTGGTGATAGAGGTTCCTGCGGACAGGGCGTTTCCATTGCCATCGGTATTGAAGTCTACCAAGGTGCAGGTCTCGGCACAAATATAGATGCTGTCGATGCCACAGTTGTCGAAGCTGCCACCGTCGATTTCAGAAGCGGTGAGGTTGTAGGTACCATCAGCGGCAAGTTGCACGGTGATATCCTGACAAACGGCCACCGGTGCAGTCTCATCTGACAACTGAATCTGGTAAGTTGCTGAGGCAGTACATCCCTGGGCATCGGTGACGCTCAGGTTATAAGTGCCTGCAGAAAGGTTGTCGTTGTTGAGGGCAGAGGACTGGAAACCGTTGGGGCCGGTCAACTGAATGTTGTAAGCCTGACAATTGGAACCGCCGGAGATGGTTAGGTCAATCGAACCACCCGTCAGATTGCCACAACTGTCGTCGGTCACGACGGCTGAGACGGCAAGCGCGGTCGGCTCGGTCAGGGTCATCTGCATCGTTTTCTGCTGGCCTATATCATCGGTGACAGTCAGAGAATAATTCCCTGCGGGGAGGTCGAGTTGATCTTCCTGCTGTGAACCATTGCTCCAATTGTAGCTGTAAGGAGGACAACCGCCATTGACGGTAACGTCAATCAGGCCATCGTTCCCACCTGTGCAAGAGATATTGGTATTGCAAGCCTTTACAGGTGCATTGCCGGACAATGCCAGGGGTGAAGCCGCAACGGTTACATCAAAGCTGCAAGTGCTTGGATTCCCAATCGCATCAGTTGCCGTGTAGGTGACAGTGGTAGTACCTACCGGGAATGAATCTCCGGGAGACACACTTGGGTTGGTCAGGGTTACCGGGGAATTGCAGAGATCGGAGGCAGTTGGAGGAATCCAGGTAGCGACCGGGTCACAGATATCGAGGTTGATATCGCCGGGGCAAGCGCTGAATTCCGGTCCGGTTTGGTCTTCAACTGTAATGGTGAAGGAGCAGGAATCGGTATAGCCGCATTGATCGGTCACATCTACAAAGACAGTATGCGTTCCGAGCGGGTAAGTAGTTCCGGAGGTATCGCTCAGGTTCAGGGTGGTGGAACCGCAAACGTCATTAGCGCCTACATTGAAGTCGACTGCAGCGGTACATACCCCGGAATCCGTTCCTACCACAATATTGGCTGGGCAGGTGGCGGTTGGGGGCAGGCTATCATAAATCGTAATGGTAGAAGATCCTGTGGTCAGGTTGCCACACTCGTCCGTAACCGAAAAGGTGATCAGGGTGGAGAATCCTGAACAGGAAGATTGGAACCAAGGTGGGGCTGTATAGGTCAGGACTACGCAGGAACAGTCGTCATCGCCGTAGGCGGAGTTCAGCCATTGACGGATGGCCTGGTCGGAACTAGGCCTGCCGTTGGGATGTGTACAGGGGAGCGATAAGGGGGCAGGCACGGTCAGGGT
>CAYGRE010000049.1:0-48834 GCA_964352215.1 uncultured Bacteroidia bacterium | reverse complement strand
CAAAACCTGAACAATCTCCTCTTCGTCTGGAACCTGCCTCCGACTCCATTTCCCAATATTAAGATCCCAGAGATGGGCCGCGCCCAATGGGACCGGTCCTGCTTCATCACGGGTCATGTTCAATTCTGTGACTTGAACTCCCGCATAACCTGGCTGTAAAAAAAAAGTCTTGGTTGGATTTGCAGATGCACTCAGATTCAGAAGATCGCGCAAGGTATAATCACCAGCTGGAACATCGACCGGGTAATCAAAGGTATTGACAAACAGAGAACTCCAGGGGTAGATATCTATCTCTATATCAGGTGATTCATAAAGGGCTTGGATGACCCCACTCCGCATTGGCAGACCGAACTGATCGTCTTGGATGCGGATTTTCTGAGGAAGCAATTCCAAGTAGGATCGATTTCGGGGATACAGCCAGGTAATTCCTGTCTTTTCATCCTGGGACCAATTCAATTGGTAGTGCTCGGCGAGTTCATCATACAGGTCTCTAACCCGGCATGAACGGCAAACAAAACGAAAAGGAAACTGCTCCACTTCCCGATCCTCAAGTACCAGAACAGATCGAAGTAAATAATGATGTGCCAATTCATTCCACCCTTCACTCAATGAATTCCACTGAAAATCAACTTTCTTTAGTTTCAGAGCTGGCAAATCACGATCCCAGGTTTCAGGGGACATATTGGGAGGATTACGGGCGGAAATAAGGAAAGCACAAAGGGATAAAAGGATCAATCCAACTGCTTTTTTAGATGTTTGCAAAGGCGGTTCTCCTTTTCGTGATTTAACAAGTAGCAGAAACTCCAGCAGAAGTAGTCGTAACTCCAAATAAGGGGCCAGCAGTAACATCTATTCTTTGCACATTCTGATATTGGCACATATTTACTTGTGCACGGGTCGGACCTGCGAAGACCGTTTGGTTGGTGACAATAGAGCAGGGTGCAACTGAACTTGGAGGCCCATTTTGGTTATGGATCAGATCCTGGATACAGGATGTAGCTCCCGCTTGAAAGGGAGTTGTAGTTTGATTGATGGTCGCACCGGGAACACAAGTATTTGGCGAACCCATGACTACCCTTTCTTTGAACCACCAATTGGTCGAACCAGGATAGCAATATGTTGCCGTAGCTCCATAGACCCTACCACAAAGCGGTGATCCCATGGTAACGACCTGAGTAGGACATGTAGAAGGGTTGGTATGGGTTGGAGTTGTTGGGGTACCAGATGAAGGCCCGCTACCACCTCCCCTTTGTTGCTTTTCATGCACAGATGCTATTGCTCCAGCATCTTCAGTGGATACACTGTCCATGATTTTCAAACTCCTTCCAAAGCTGCCCGCAGAAGTACCATTAACCTTTGCCCGAGAATGGTTTCTGAGATCTGCCGGACTGTCCTGTGAGCGGGAAGCTTTGTTCTTACACTTGGAACAGCTTCCACCACATTTACAATTTCCCTTCCCGGTGGGTCCTTTTACCAGTTTCCATTTGTTCATATAGACCTTATGACGGACAGGCCGGTCCGGGTCATTTTGCCGTTGATCAGCCTCCTGTGGAACCATGCTCGGAAAGCCCCCAACTGGTGCCATTCCCTTCCGACCACTTTCCCTGGTCAAAGGGTTTGGCTTCCCAGATCTTCCTTGCTTTTCAAGAACAGAGGATTGAGAACTCAGGTTTTGGAAAACAGATGTAACCATAGGTCATCAAGTTACATTATTTCATCATATAAATAAATGACTTTCATCATAACTTTATCGTCCACAGCCAGTTAAGTGTCAATACTACATTAACTATTTCAATTCCCTAATTTGTTTTCTCCGCCTGTATCCCGCCATTCATTCCCCAAATTCAACCGTTCATTCTCCCTTAAGACCGCTCCTCCTACCAGCCTTGAATCTTACTGTCAAATAGTGAAGATTTGATTTCGGTCATCGTTACCAGAGACCGACCAACACATTTATTATTCACACAAGTATTCGATAAACTATGCCTGTGCAACCCACCTATCCTGGCGTATATGTCCAGGAACTCCCCAGTGGTGTTAGGACCATTGTAGGGGTCAGTACCTCCGTCACTGCATTTGTTGGAGAGGCCAAGCGAGGCCCCATTAACAAACCGGTCAAGATTTTCAACTATTCTGAATATGAGAAACGGTTTGGAGGCTTACAGAGTAGCTCGGAAATGAGTTATTCGGTTCGTTCCTTCTTCCTGAATGGTGGAAGCCAGGCGATCATCGTCCGGGTGGCAGGAAATACCAGCCCTGCTACGGTAGACCTTCCCACTTCCGCCCCAGCAGCCCCATCTCTGACGATCACCGCCCTCGAACCTGGCCTTTCCGGCAACAATATCGAGGTTAGAATAGACTACAATACCACAACTCCCAACAGTACCTTTAACCTCAGTGTCAGTTATACTGACCCTGACAGCCCAGGGAACAGCCGAACGGAATTCTTTGCCAACCTATCGATGGCAGCCGGGCATCCCCGGTATGTCGCAAAAGATCAGCTCGTAAACGGGATTTCGGAATTCATCGTGGTGACGCGTACTGCTGCTACTGCGGTAGGGAGCGGGAATGCTTCAAGTGGAAATATCACAGCCGCGCTCAATACGCTTATTGATTCAAGTCACAATCAGTTCAGGATTGCAGTAAATGGAGGTGCTCCTCAGACAGTTACTTTGGATCCGGTTCCGGCCAACCTTGCTGCTTTGGCGACTTTCATTGATGCTGCCTCTGCCGATTGGGCTTGCGCATTAAATGGAACCTCATTGGTGATCACTTCAGCCACCGCAGGCGAAAACTCCCGGGTGGAAATCCTATCAGGACTCAGCAATGATGTTTCGGTCCGGCTTCAATTGGGTCCCGCCAACGGTGGTGACCAGGTTGATGCGGCCGCTTCCATCCGACCTGCTCAGAGCCCATTGCCTTCGACCTATACAACCGCGGCCATTACGGGGCCCATCATGAATGGTGCCAGCGATGGCAATATTTCAGTGAGTCTGGATGGGAATTTACCCCAGCGAATGCCTCTGGAAGTTGATGATGCAATCTTCTTAGCATTGGCGGTTGGAGACCGTCGAATAGAACTGGCCAGCCGGATTCAAGCCGGTGTTCGGGCGCTACGCCCCGGCGTGCTCGGCTACGACGCATTTACTGCTTCGGTCGATGGAAGCACAATTGTCCTGACCTCAGGTAGTCGAGGTGCCGGATCAGCCATACAAATCGCGAACTATGAGTCTGATACACTGGCTGCAGATCTCCTTTTAGTAGGAACAGGATCTATCCAGCAAAATACTGTCCTGACCGGAGGAACAGAATCTGCACTTGATCCCGCAGATGCCTACAGCAGCTATATCGGAAGCCGTTCATTGCGTCAGGGGATTTACGCCCTCGAAGGCGAAGACATCTTCAATATCCTGGTCCTTCCGGGGATCGACAATTCCGGGATTCTTATGGACAGCGATGCTTATTGCAAGGAACGCCGTGCCTTTATGATCGTGGATGCTCCACGTGCTGATGTTACCCCTTCCCAAATTGCAACCCGAGTGGATGGTTCATCACTTCCCAAAAGCGATTACGCAGCGATCTACTATCCCTGGATACAGATTCCAGACCCATTAAATGGGGGACAGCCCCGACTTTCTGCTCCAAGTGGAGCCATGGCAGGACTGTACTCACGAACCGATACCAGCCGCGGGGTATGGAAAGCACCAGCAGGAACAGACGCTACTCTTAACAGCGTTACCGGATTGGGCTATGTACTCACAGATCCAGAAAATGGATCCCTGAATCCGCTGGGAATCAACTGCCTTCGAAATTTCCCCGTCTATGGCCCAGTCAGTTGGGGAGCACGTACCCTGCGTGGCAATGACCAGATGGCTTCTGAATGGAAGTATGTACCAGTCCGCAGAACAGCCCTCTTTATCGAAGAAAGCTTGTACCGTGGCCTGAAGTGGGTGGTATTTGAACCCAACGATGAGCCACTATGGGCTCAGATCAGACTCAATGTTGGGGCATTTATGCAAAACCTCTTCCGTCAAGGAGCATTCCAGGGGCAGAAAAGGGACGATGCATTTTTTGTCAAATGCGACAGCGAGACAACCACCCAGAACGATATCAACCTGGGGATTGTCAATGTCCTGGTCGGATTCGCGCCCCTGAAACCAGCCGAATTCGTCATCCTTTCACTCCAACAAATGGCCGGTCAGGTCGAAGTATAAAAGACTTTAATCCTAGATTATCATGGCAAATACTCAGTTTCCGGTAAATACAAATCGGTTTGACCCTTACAAGAATTTTAAATTCCGGGTCCGTTGGGATGGAAAAGTCGTTGCAGGCATAAGCAAGGTCTCTTCGCTGAAAAAGTCCACTGAAGTGGTGGACCACCGACAGGGAGGTGACCCAAGTACCATCAGAAAATCACCGGCTAAAACGACCTATGAGGACATCACCCTGGAACGTGGCCTGACCCATGACGCCGATTTCAAGACCTGGGCCAATCTTGTTCATAATTTTGAAGGAGACCCCGGTATGTCACTCAAGAACTTCCGCAAGGACCTCACCATTGAATTGCTCAATGAGCAGGGCAGTGTCGCGATGAGTTACAACGTCTACCGGGCATGGGTGAAGGAATTCACAGCCATTCCCGAGCTTGATGCAAAT
This sequence comes from uncultured Bacteroidia bacterium, assembly GCA_964352215.1. Lineage (GTDB taxonomy): Bacteria > Bacteroidota > Bacteroidia > J057 > JADKCL01 > CAWUKT01. The sequence continues at coordinate 44,178 of CAYGRE010000049.1, read as the reverse complement.
GGAAATGCAATTGCAATTGAGTCAATCGTTCTTGCCCACGAGGGTTGGGAGCAAGATGCAGACGTGACAGAACCAACTGAATTCTGATCTATCCTCAAGGCCCACCATGAATGCTTATGTTCAAACTCTCCGGTTTACTCCTGGAATTAGTCAGATTTATTTGCGCGAGTTGTCTGGAAATGAAGAGCAGTGGATCGGTGGAAGTGATCTAAAATCTGCGATCCGCTTGGTGGACCAATTGATGGTCAAAAACCATCCATCCATCAAAGGGATGCTGCATGCACAAGATTTGGCTTCTGCGGACCGGGACCGGGTTCTGGCCGGCATTTACCAACAGACTTTTGGAGATCAGATTCAAGGAACGCTCACCTGTCCCAATTGTAAGGAACAGTTCGACCTCGATTTTTCTCTCTCGGCCTTGGTGGAGCACACCTTCCCGAACCCAACACCTTCAACCCTACCAGCGGAATCCTATCAAACGGATTCCGGACTGCAATTCAGAGTTCCTACAGGAAAAGATGAGTTAGAGGTTCTGGGCCTTCCCGAACAAGATGCTGCTGAGCACCTGCTGCAAAGCTGTCTGCTGGACGGAGTCCTGAAGGAGAAGCAAGAAGAATTGGAAAAAGAGATCGAGCAGCTTGCACCGATGTTGAGCCGGGAATTGGAAGCGAATTGTCCTGAATGCGGGTACACATCCTCCACTCATTTCGATGTACAACACTACCTGTTACAGGCCCTGGTGCAAAGCAAAAAGAAACTGACCTGGGAGGTGCATCGAATGGCCTCTCATTATGGGTGGAGTTTGCAAGAGATCCTCAGCCTCGCCAGATCTGACCGAAAGAGGTATGTACAAATCATCGAGCGGGAATTGGACCTCATTTAAGTATTCCGAGCAAGGAAAAACAGAATACAATGCATGGATTTTTTCCAAGAATGGTAAGAAGGGCACATGGCTTGGCACCGGGCCCCATCCTGCTTCCTCAGAGGCAAGGATTCGGTATAGATGGTATCCAGAGGGGCCAGGCGGAGCAGTACGCACCGATTCCTTCCCCACTTGGTAATTCCGAAGAAGGAGAAGTCAGGATTTCCCCACTGGAAACTCCTGGCCCTGGGCCCATTCAGAAACAGATAAATCCTGACAACAGGCGTACAGATGACCCGGACAATTCCTTGTCCGTTCCTCAGAATTTTACGCCGGGAACAATTGAATCGACTGGGCAAAAATTACGCCCCACATCTGGAAAAGTAACTCAACAAAGTCACCAGGAACATCAGAAACAACTTCAGCAGGAAATCCCAAACGATCAAGCCAAAGAATCTGAGTTAAAACCGCAAGGTCAGCCAAATCCCTTTCGGTTTCAGGAAGGACCTTGGCCTCCTCCGAATCAAATGATCCCCCCATCTGGCAAGGTTCAAAGCCTGGAAGAGCGTGGGTTTCCAAAAAGGGAACCTTCTGTAAATAAAGGAGATCAGGATATTGGGAAAGCAAAGAAGCAGAAGCATGAAGTTGCTTCATCCTTAACGCCACCAGGGGCGGAGTCAGGTATTCCTTTAGAAAAAAAACCTCTGAGGGGGGCTCAAAAAGAAGCGTCACTGCCAAGCCTCCTTCCCCAAGAGGAAAGAAACTCTCTCGCAAACCGAACCCAGGAGCGCAAAGGCATCGCCGTGCTTCATCCACGAGACAAACCGCTCCCTTCATCGCCCTCCAAAGCGAAAGGACAAGACAATAAAACAGCTCCTCAATTGAACATTGGCAAGATTACGGTGGAAATCACCCAACCAAAACCGGCTGTGCCTGTACCATCCCCAGTTCAGGCTGTCCCCCCATCCTCTCTGGCAAGGCAACATCAGACCAGAGAACTCAACAACAATCTAAAATTCGGATTAGGGCAAATTTAATCATGGCACTCAGGGACATATCCAACGTAACCAGCACATTGATCAACCTGATCGACCGGGTCTTTCGTGTACCAGGAAGTTGGCCTTCTATTAACATACCTGCAGTGCTGGCTTATCCTCCGGTTCGAACCACCAGCAACGGGATTGGCATTTTTCTGTATCACATCACCGAAGACAGCCACTATAAGAATTTACCTGCCCCCGGTGGAAATACGCCCCCGGTTGCATATACTTCAATGGGGTTAACCCTTCACTATCAGTTGAGTTGCTACCAAAGTGATGCCAATGCCAGCGGAGGACAGGATGTATTGATGGAACAGCAAATGATGGCGGTGGCCATGAAGGGACTCCATGATTATCCCAATATCAACGATACGACGGTTGTAAAAGGTGCCTTGGATGTCGTTGACAACCCCATCACGTCTCCCGTATTTCCGCTTGACATCCGCGGCCGAAGCAACCGATTCAGAATTGTGTACAAACCTGTCTCCCCTCAGGAAGCCATTGGCTATTGGACTCCCGGAGAAGCCAACCTGAATCTGGCAGCTTACTATGAGGTTTCGGTGGTCCTACTGGAACCAGAAGTAGCCCAGATTCGAAAAGGGAGGGTTTTTGAATACAATATATTCACCACCATCTCCGGTCACCCCAAGCTGATCGGGTCCAGTAATTTAGTCTCCTTTATTTCCCCCATCGACAACCAAAGCCGGGATCTCATTTTCCAGCCCGCACAGGTTCCACCAGCCCCTTCAGGAGCACTTCCCCCCGACCCTACACCTTACCAGTTGGTGCTCAATGGTGTCAACTTGTCTGACGTTACCCTCGAACTGATCCACAGTAAATGGGATGAGCCGGGAATCGTCCGGGCCCCCGAAGGTTGGGCGCTGGAGCAATCAGCAAATGAAATCCGGGTTGCAGTCCGGGAATCTGTTTGGTTCAATGGTGCTGCGACCACCCGGCCACTGCTGCCCGATATTTATGCAGTGCGTGTTTCACATACTGAGGCAGGACGGATCACTGAGTACTCCAACCAGTGTCCTTTCACGGTTGTGCCACGGATTGATTCCACCCTGAACGTTCCTTTGGCAGCAGGCGTGAATATCCCGCTGGCTGGCTACCTCTTCACCTTCCTGGACAGTGGAATCGAACAACTCAAGCTCAATCTCTATATCGGTCCCGACCGATTGGAACAAAAGCTGGCCGGACCGCTCGACGGGGATGGCCAATTCAGGGTGATTGATGCAAACAATATGGAATTCCGGCTGCCCGTCGGTGTTACCAGCGGAGACCGCCTTCCCTTGCGCCTGTTTGTCAATGGGGTAGAATCCCCTCCCCGTTGGATAGAAGTCTCATGAGTACTCTCCCACATATCCTTTCCGGAATTCCAGCCAAAGAATTGAATGGAATTGAAGGCCAATCTCCTCTCCAGTTGGTGCTGGACCGGGTACGCCTGCATGCAAAGAAAAGGAGCTTGTGGTTGCGGGCCATCTGGCGCAATCAAGAGGCAGATCCGGATACACCAAGTACTATCCATGCCGTAGTTGACAAGATCATTGATGCTGAAGACAACTGGCAAGCAGAGCAGTTATGGGAATCATCAAATGCCGATGCAAAGCACCTCAACAGGTTAATCGGAGACTGTAACAAAGCGATCCGGGAGGATGCAAACTCCCCGCTATCCTTCATTGCTCAGATGTTCGCTTTGAACCAAACCGAGGTGGATCTCCTGCAGACCTGCCTTGCAGCCGCCCTGGATCCCCGTCTCAAAAAGGTATTTGCCTATCTCAATGACCAGAATGGAGATGGTTTTATGGACCGGGAGTTGGTTGAAAAATTATTTGGTTATTCCCCGGCCGACCAGGGCCAACTCCTTGCCAACCTCGAAATCTGGAAGTTCATTCTACCCAGTCCCAGTGGAAAAGGGTTTGAAGTTCATCCCTGGGTGCTGGCTTGGTTCCAGGGAAGAAAAATTCTTGCCCCCCAACTTGTTGGGCGGGTAAAATTCCCTTCACTTCAGGATCCACTGACTTCCTGGCCAGTGGAAGACACTCTGGAATTGTTGCGACAACAACTGAGCCAGCCCAACCGGCGGATACGCCTGATTGTACAAGGAGCGGAGGGAAGTGGTCGCAGGACTTTCGCGCTCCACTTGGCCCAAAAGTTAGGCTTGGCTTTGCTGGTCCTCAATGTCGATGGGATTCCGGCTGAGGATTGGGAACAAATATTCATTTTGGCCCAAAGGCAAGGATATGTAGACCATGCGGCCTTGGGTTGGATTGGAGACGACCTCCTTGAGAAGGAGTGGCCCAACTCGGTTTCACCCTTCCCATTGCAATTTCTCTTTACCGACCAGGAAAAACCAGTTCGGGCCGCTGAAGGACTAATCGATTTCACCATACAATTGCCCTCGCCCAGCATTGGTGAGCGTCGCCAACTGTGGGAAAGCCTGGTCCCCTCCTTCTCTGGTTGGTCCAAAGAAATGCAGGATCACCTGGTCTATAGATACCGTACCCCGGTTGGTCAGGTATGCCTGGTCCGTGACAAAGGGGCTGACTCCCCTGAAGCAGCCATGGAAGTATTGCGCAGTACCACCAGGTACGATCTGGGAAAACTTGCCCAACTTCTGCCCTGCCCATTTACCTGGGAAGATTTGTCTCTGTCCAGCTACCTGAAAGAGAGCCTCCAGGATTTTGTCTTTGAAGCCCAGGAACGGGAATTGTGGTGGGAGGACTCTAAGGCGGGGCGATTGTTTCCACAGGGGAAAGGGTTGATGGCGCTTTTTGCCGGCCCCCCCGGAACTGGAAAAACCATGACGGCCCAGGTAATAGCTGCTGGGATGGAATTGGATCTGTTCAGGATTGATCTGTCTTCGGTGGTAAGCAAATACGTAGGGGAAACGTCGAAGCACATCGAAAAGGTACTTCGCAAAGCTGAGCAAATGCATGCCGTTTTACTCTTTGATGAAGCCGACACCCTCTTTGGGAAACGTACCGACATCAAAGATGCACACGACCGCTATGCCAATGCTGATACCAATTATCTACTTCAGGCAATCGAAAACTACCCCGGTTTGGCCATCCTTGCGACCAACCGAAAGTCAAATATCGACTCCGCCTTTATCCGGCGTCTGCGCTTTGTCTACGATTTCCCCAGACCTGACGAATCCCAAAGGCTGCTGTTGTGGACCCGCTTGCTCAGCGAGATGATCGAACCGGATTTTTCCGAAAGGCACCAAAATGCATTGCAGCAAATCGCCTCCTTGGTGGACATTACCGGGGCCCAGATCAAGTATGCAGTGCTGTCGGCTGTTTTCGTCGCACGCAAACAAGGGCTGGACCTCAACATCGCTCACATTCTGGTTGGGATAGACCGGGAATTGATCAAAGAAGGCAGGGGCCTCAGCCCTGAAACCAGAAGACGCTTAAACCAGATGGCTTTATGAACATCGAACAATTGGTCCTGCGGATACCAGGAATGAGTAAGTCTGAAGCTGGCCGACTTGCTGAAGAAGTCAGTTTGGGTTTGGCTGGCCAGGCCCATCAGTTCCAGACCGGTGGTGACTTAGGGGACCTGAACGTCAGCCTTTCGCTTTCACCCCAGATGCCTCGCCAACGACTCGCTGGAGAGATTGTAAACGCAGTTGTTCGTTCTATCCAAAGTCAGGTAGCCATCCAGAGCAAGGTAGCCATCCAGAGTCAGGTAGCCATCCAAACCCAGGTAGAAGGTCCAAAAACTCAACCTCAATAGGAACAGTATGTCCTCAGAATTTCCACGTAGTCCCCAACTCATCAAAGGTGCCCTGGTCAAATTGTCCAGTTCCTTGGTGGTGCCCATACCTGAGGTTATCATGTTCCAGTACAATCCGGAAAAACTGAGCCGCTCCATCACCATCCATTCACCTTCTGGTGGAGGTAATACGAGGGGTGGCCAATCCAGTCAGCAACCTGCTACCGTACAACCTCAGCCACCCGGAGAAAGCATCACCCTTACCCTGGAACTTGATGCGGCCGATGGACTTGAAAAGCCTGAAAGTCATCCGGTCACCATTCTTGCCGGGGTTGCAGACCGACTGGCCGCTTTGGAATTGCTCCTCTATCCTGATCCCTCCGCTTCTGGATTGTTACAGGATGTGGCCAGTGCCCTCGGTGGGAGTCTACCGGGATTGCCGTCCACGGAAAGAGCAACTGTCCCTCCGTGCTTCTTCATCTGGGGTCCAGGAAGGATTCTCCCCGTAAGGATCAATACTTTTTCAGTGGAGGAACAGGAATTCCTTCCTTCTCTCTACCCTTCCAGAGCAACGGTTAACCTCACCCTGGTTGTACTCAGGGCAGGAGATTCACCAGGTGGATTTACCCATTCCGCCAGCACCAGCATGGCCAATTTTGCCTGGACTTATCACCGGGTTCAGCAGCAGGCACTTGCCATTGCCAACACCCTTAACAATGTAGAGTCCGTCATCGGGATGCTTCCCTTTTAACCCTTCAATTCATCGCAACCATGTTCTATAAAAACAGTCGATATGCTCAAGTTGAAACTTACCAGGTGAAGGATCGCCGGGGCCGGATTGTAACGGTCGTAGCCCCTGCCCGTGCCCCGCTGCAGGACCTCGCGGGCTATCACCGCCTGATCCAGGGACAACGCCCGGACCACCTTGCCTTCCAGTACCTCAAAGATGCGAAGGCATACTGGCGACTGGCAGAAGCTAACGATGTAATGCTGGCTGAATCCTTGAGTGAAAAGCCTGAAATAGCCATTCCTCAACAATTTCAATCTCCTTAGAAAGAATTCTCATGGGCCTCGGTGCGATCATACAAGTCAACGGAATCCCTGCTCCTGATCTAATGGGAGAAGGCCAGGTAGAATATGTCCAGGTCCATGAACAACTGGGGGAGACAACTATGTATACCATCCGGTATGCAGTAGATGTAGAAGATGGCGACCTCTCCAGGGTGAATGACCTGCGAATCGGACCGGGTTCCAATCTTTCGATCCTGGTTCCGTCCGGGACAGACTTGTTCTGTCTGGTGAAAGGCCCGATCTTCAGTCACCAAATAGAAATCCAAAACGGAGGAGAAGGCTCCTACCTTGATGTGAATGGCGGGGATTCAAGCCTTGCGATGAATCGGCAGATCAACTCATCCACCTATGAAGGTACAGATGGCGATGCGGTCAGGATGATCGTCAGCAGCTATGGCATGATTCCCGATATCGGAGTAACCAATGGCATGCATGTCCAATTGAAGCACAACCTCATCCAGCGGAGTACCGATCTTCAGTTTATTCGAAAGCTGGCCCGTAGAAATGGGTTCAAATTCTGGGTTACCTGCAACCCTCTCGGAATAGAAACTGCCCATTTCCAGCGTCCCAATGTGGTAGGGATGGAAGAAACGACGCTGCGAATTAACCAAGAGAACTACAATATAGATGCGCTGAGTATTTCCTGGGATGTTGAGCGGCCGAACCTTACCCAGGCAAGTCAACTTGATCTCAGCACGAAAGTCGCCTTGCCGGGTCTGGTACCCGTTTCACCTCAACCGCCCATGGGCTCCATTCCCCGCCAACTGTTCTCACCAGAAGTCCGCTCCACCCTGGTCTCTTCCCCGGTGGATGATGTGGGAGATCTTTTGGCCCGCGGCCAAGGAACCTTAGTGGAAGCGGATTTCTTCATTCGGGCAAGCTGTCAGACCAGCCTCCATCAATTGGGTACCGTGGTCAGGGCCGCTTCCTTGGTGAAGGTCGAGGGTGCAGGCAACCTTCACAGTGGCACCTATTTGGTGGCTGGTGTCCGTCACCAAATCACTGAGACAGCACATACCATGGAGCTGGAACTGATCAGAAACGCCGTAGGACCCGGAATATGAAATGAGATTAGCATGAACGACAATACAACAGATCAATTGCTCGATTGGGTGCGGAACCGATACTTTGGTAAGTACCGGGGGACAGTCATCGACAATTCTGATCCTACCAAAAAGGGAAGGGTCCAGGTCAGCGTACCCGCCGTCCTGGGTGAATTGCAAGCATGGGCCATGCCTTGTGTTCCCTATACCGGTGCCATGGCTGGCCACTATATGATTCCTGAAGTCGGGGCTGGAGTTTGGGTGGAATTTGAAGCCGGAGAACCCTCCTACCCAATCTGGACCGGTGGATTCTGGGGAGATGGGGAAACTCCCCTGAATGAAAAAAACGCCCCCCCGGATCCTATGGTCAAGGTGGTTCGGACCTCTTCCGGACTGATCGTAAGTCTGGATGATACCGGCCAAACGATCACCCTAAGTGACTCCAGCCAGGGCAACCTCCTGACTATTGAGGTCATGCAGGGGCAGATCAAGATCAAGGGCATGGTCAAAGCAGTGGTAGAGGCCCCCCTGATTGAGTTGGTTGAAAATTCGACGCATCCCGTGGTGTTTGGAGATGATCTCCTGAACTACCTCAATCAGTTGGTCCAATTGTACCAAAGCCACACCCACCCTGGTCAAATGGCACTGGGAGCATTTCCGGTTACCCCAGCTCCGCCTCTGCCTCCCATTCCACCACCACTGCCCTCCATGCTTTCACTTAAAGTAAAAACCGGTTGATTCAATCACTATGGGATTAAGATCAGGAAATATCAATCTGTCCAAAAACCCGGCTAAAGTCTCCGAGTGGAATGGCTCTATGGCCAAAGCGATCGAAGACGCTTTCCGGGAAGAATGGCCGGTCGCCATGGGAGATTTGCCATTGCCGGAAGTCACCGACCAGATGCGCCTCATCTTCGTCTCAGTTGCCAAAGGAGTGGTCCGCCATTTTCAGGAAAACCCGGAAGCCTTCCAAATTATGGTCAAAACAACCAGTTCTCCCCATAGCCACAGTGTGACCGTAGACGGCAGCACTTCCTCCTCCAGTGGAGGTGCTTTCCACAGTCACAATGTATCCATTCCAGAGCAGACCAATACCGATGGAGCTCACCAACACGATGCTGAAGTCAGCATTGATGCCATCATAGATATCACTTAGCGCAACGAAGATCATGAACAAGGCCATCAAAAGCATCAAATATCCCTTTGCCATCAACCTAGGTCTCCGGACCTGGGCTGAGGAAAATGATTACCGTGAGCACGTGATCCAACTGATGAAGCAGGTCCTGCTCACCAGTCCGGGCGAACGCATCAACCGGCCAGAATTCGGTTGTGATGTGCGCCGTATGCTGTTCAGTCCCAACAGTGAAGCTTCCGCCAGTATGGCTAAAATCTCAGTCTTCCAGGCACTGGAAAGATGGTTGGGATCATTGATCAAAGTGGAGAAAGTAGAAGTCCAGGCCATTGATGCGGTGCTGTCAATCAAAGTGGTCTTCACAATCAAAGCCCTTCAGGAAAGGCGCTTCTTAAACCTTGATATTACCGGCTGATGGATGCAGAAGACAGAAGAAAACGCCTATTGACAACCGGCCAGGGGTTGGGAGAACTTCCCGTTACCGGGATAGACTTCATCTATGTCCATCCCAACCAACGTACACTGGATGTTCATTTCCTCAGAGATCCGGGACAACTCAGCCCTACCCTGGTAGATGATTTGGCCCTGGAATCCATTCGGATATTCAGTCCATCCGAAGGCACTGAAATAAAGGTTGATTCCATACTTTGGATGAAGCCCGACGATAAGCATATCCTTAGGATCGAAGCCGCAGGACCAGGGGGATTCTCCCTTTTCAAGCTGTCCATTGATGATCTCCGCATAGATCGCTACTTCAATCACCTGTCATTCAGCTTCAAAGCCGACTGTCCCAGTGACCTGGACTGCAAAGTTCCTGGGCATGAGTGCCCTCCGGAAGAATGGGTAGATGCTCCCATCGACTATTCTGCCCGCGACTTTGACAGCTTCCGAACAGCATTGCTGGACTATGCTTCCTTGCGCTATCCCGACTGGAACGACCGCCTGGAGGCAGATGCGGGAATCATGCTCATGGAGGTGATGAGCGCGATGGGAGATGAAATGGCCTATTTCCAGGACCGGGTTTCCAGGGAGGCTTATCTGGAAACTGCCAGCCAACGCAGATCGGTACGCCGGCATGCCAGAATGGTAGATTACCCCATGCACGATGGACTGGGAGCATCTGGTTGGATAGATATGTCTGTATCAGGCGCCCTCCCCCAAATGGTCAACGCCGGAACCAGAATATGGGCGCTCAGCGACACCGATGAACCCATTTCCTTTGAGGTGGGACAAAATCTGGAAGAAATCAAGGCTGCCAAACCCTACTATGTCCATCCTCTGCGGAACCAATTCGCCCCGCATTGCTGGGATGAAGACGATACCTGCCTGGCAGTCGGTTCCACTGAAGTATATGTCGTGGGCCATCATCAGGCGCTCCTCGCCCCCGGAGGGCCCAATGACATCCAATGGATGGTCCTAAAAACGCTTCCCGAGCCCGATTTTCCTTCAAAAGTGCACCTGGTGCGTATTACAGAAGTCGAAGATTTTACCGATCGGGTGTTTGGCATAGAGGTTACCCGGATTGTGTGGGATCCCCAATTTGCGCTCCCCTTTGAAATGGACATGACCCGACTTGTGGTCCGGGGAAATATCCTGCCGATTTCTGCGGGGGCAACTACCATTGAAAGGTTTATCGTCGGAGAAGATCCAGATCCTGTACTGCTCTCTGACCCCAATTATGGAATACTTTCTCGGGCCATTGAAAGGCGTGGCGCTGGAGATGTCCCCATTTACCTGTTCAGTTTAGGGGGCTCAGATGACTTGCCCCTGGTTTGGCATGGAGAAAATACTGGAAAAGCACTGCCTGAGATTATCCTTCAGGAGGTTGAGTTTGATGGGACCAATTGGCTCCCTGCAGATGCAGCTCCCTGGCAATGGAGAACTTCATTTATAGGAAGTCCGTCCTCCTTTCCCAATGATCCTGACTATACCCTCGACGATGGCCTTTGGCGCAGAGTAGTGGGATACCAACGCCCGGGAATAGAGATTGTCCACCAAGACTATGATACAGGCGAAGGGAAAACAGTTCGCTTTGGGAATGGAGAATTTGGCCGTATTCCTGCCGAAGGAACCATATTTGAATCGACTTACCGGCTGGGGAATGGAGCCAGGGGCAATGTCGCAGCTGAATCAATCGTCCATTTTGACAATTCCGTTCTTCCCTTTATCGAGTCGGTTGAAAATCCCTTTCCACTGACCAATGGCCAGGAGGCCGAGGGACTTGAGGAGGTACGGAAACTGGCACCGGAAGCTTTCCGTGCGATAACCTACCGGGCGGTAAGGCCTGAAGACTATTCTGAAGCTGCGGAACGGCTGAATTGGGTGCAAAAGGCTGGCACGCAGTTCAGGTGGACGGGTAGCTGGTTGACGGCTTTTGTTACCCCCGATCCGAAAGGATCTGTGCTGCTTCCCAGCAGGCAAAGGGAAGAATTGGAAGCGCAAATGGACCGCTTCAGACAAGCGGGAAGACAGGTCTATATCAGCTCCCCTGAATATGCCGATTTGGACTTGGAAATTGATGTTTGCTTGTCTGATCATGCCTTTGCCGGAGAAGTAAAAGCCCGTATCCTCGTCGCCTTGTTTGGCAAAAAAGGACTCCGTCCCCAAGAAGGATTCTTTTCCCCGGATCGATTCACCTTTGGCGGCCACCTCAACCGCTCAAGCCTGGAAGCGCAGATACAAATGGTTGAAGGGGTCAAGGCGGTAGAATCTATTCGCTTCCGACGCAGAGGGTGGTTTGGCTGGCAACCCTTCGACCGGGAATCTTACGACCCTGGCCGGACAGCTATCATTCGGATCAGCAACGATCCCCTCTACCCCGAGCAGGGAACTTTAAAGATTAAAACCCATGGAGGCGCATGATGAGCTTAGAAGCACTTGAAAATCAAAATCCGAATTGTCCCTGTGATGCCTTTGTACATCCCACGCCTACGAATATTCCGGCGGGGTTGAAGGAATTACCCCGGCAGGTGGCCACCTTTCCCGAATTCAGACGCGCCATGCTCGCGGAAATCCATCATTATGCCCCCCTCGCCAACTGGCAAGCCAGAAAAGAGGATGACCTGGGACTCATGCTGATTGAAATGTGGGCTTATATCTGCGACTCTATTTCCTTCTACGACGATGTCATTGCGCATGAAGCCTACCTCCGTACCAGCCGCATGCGTCCCTCCGTCCGCAAACTTTTGGGCCTGCTGGGCTACCTCCCCCGGCCAGCCATTGCCGGGACGGTGAAACTGGCCGCTTTGGCAGATGGTCGTAAACCGGTCAGCATCTCCAAAGGGACTGCTTTTCGGTCGGGTTCATTTGGGGAGGAACCACCCCAAATATTCGAATTGGAGAAGGACACCGCCATCCACCCCTTCGCCAACCAATGGAATTTACAAAGGACTCCCCTCCTGTTGACCAGTCATGCTTACCCCAGCCATTTCCTGGTTCGCCCCACCTCAGTATTGGACGAGGGGCGGTTGCTACTGGTTCTCAATGAGGGCAAGCCCTATCAAAGCAATGTCCTAAGGGTCAACGAGTTGAAACCGATAAGTGGCACGGATGGTCAGAACTATACCCGCCTGGAGCTTGACCGTTCAAGCTGGTTGCAAAAAGGTTCCGCGATTGCAAAGGTGGGGCTCTTCACTCCTGGCATGTCGGCCCGGGTCCGGGCGCTGGGAAAAAAGTCATCGGGTGAAAGCAATTGGATGCAACTAGACCGGGTGTATCCGGATGTACTTGCCGGACAGCATGCCATTGTAACCTTCGGCGCATTCCTCCATTGGGGAGTGATTGAATCGGTAGAAGAATCCACTCCTGAAGATAGTTTTGCCCCGGTGACCACCATTTATCTGAGCAAAGAAGGCGATGGTGGAATCCTGAATTTCTCACTTGCCTGGAACTCCCCTGAGGTATCTACGATTCGGGTCCATATTGGCTTGCGGAGAGCCGGAATAATTGTCCAGGAACCTCAACAGGCCCTCTCTTCGGATGATCCGCTTCTCCTGACCAAACCAGTCGAAGAACCGCTGGCCCCTTTTGAACCCCATGATTTCCTACTGGAAGACAAAAACAATCGGGGAATCGCTCTGAGGGGAGAGCTTTCCGACAACCACCTCGAGTTGGAAATACCTGATCGGTCAACCTGGATTGATCCCTTGTATTCTGACGTCAAAGTCTATGCGAATGTCCTGCACGCCAGCCGTGGGGAATCGGTGCTCAACGAGACGTTGGGCAGTGGAGATGCTTCCTCTAAAAACCAGTCCTTTCTCCTGAAAAAGGATCCGCTTACCTATTTCCTGTCACCTACTGCTGAGAATGACCAGGGAGTTGTCAATAGCCTCGAAGTATTTGTCGACGGGATCAAGTGGACAGAAATTCCAAATTTCTTCAAGGCGGGTGAAGATGATTCTGTCTATATCGTTCGGCAAACAGATGAGGGAAAATCAATGGTCACTTTCGGAGATGGTGTCCGGGGACGTCGGTTGCCCTCAGGCTTCCAGAATGTGATTGCCCACTACCGGTTTGGTGCTGGAGCCGCCAGCCCTCCGGCTGGCTCCATCAATCAAATGTCCAAACCGGCTGCAGGTTTGCAGGCCATTCTCAATCCCGTAGCTGCTGAAGCAGGAGCCGATGCAGAATCGGCAAAAGATATGCGCCGGCACGGGCCTGGCTCAGCCCTGTTGCTGGGCCGCGTCGTCTCCATGAAGGACATGGAGGTCGTCGCCCTGGCAATTCCGGGAGTAGTGGTGGCCCAGGCTGAATGGAAGTGGTCGAAGGACGGACAACGCCCCACTGCACATATATGGTACATTGGGGGAACCTCACTGAAGCAGAAGATTGTCCAGCGGATGGCCAATCTTACCGACCCCAATACGGCTTTCACAGTGGTTCCGGCGACTGCCCGGAGCATCCAGTTAAAACTGGAGGTTGAGATTGATCCGAAGTACAACCGGGCTCAACTTCAAGCTGCCCTGGAAGACAAATTATTGGATGCTGAATCCGGGTTTCTCGTGGCAAAGAACATTGGGATTGGCCAGCATTTTTACCGGAGTCGCCTGTATGCCGCAGTTCTTGCGGTTCCCGGAGCCACTGCCCTAAGAAGTGTTTTTTGGAATGAACTGCCAGGTTCGCCTACCCCATTTAATTCATTTGCCAAAAAGCAGTATTCAGGGTATTTCTTTGACTTTGAGACCTATCCCCTTACCATTGAACTTAAAGGCACAAGCTCATGATCGAAAGCCAAACCACATATCTCCCAGCTGAGGATGCCTTTGAAAGGTATTATACTGAGAAGTTGTGGGAAATGATCCCCAGCATATACCGATACGAGGATGGTGTGGGCCCCCGCCCGGATGTACTCCGTTCGCTTGTCAGTGTCCTGGCCCGCCAGGCAGCTATCCTTCGAAGAAGTCAGGATCGCCTCTGGGATGATCAGTTCATTGATTTATGTGACGATTGGGCAGTCCCCTATTTGGGAGAATTGCTGGGAACCCGGTTGGTCTCGGCCTCCAATTTACGTGGGAGAAGGGTCGACGTTGCCAAAACCATATATTACCGACGCAGAAAGGGAACCCTCAGGGTACTGGAGGAATTGATCAGCGACATTGCCCAATGGGAAGGGAAAGTGGTCGAGCAGTTCCAGCGTTTGGGCAGGCCCCGACATGGATTGGATCCGGCTCCTTCACCTTATGCCGGTAAGAATTCTGGTTCTCAACCCGGAGGTTGGGCAGACATTCGCAGGCCGGGAATAGCAGAACTTGCGGGTGGTCCATTTGAAGAATACCACCATTTCGCTGACATCCGCCAGCACAGGGGATCCTTGGGGAGATATGGCATCCCTAAACTGGCCTTTTACCTCTACCGACTGCAATCATTCCCAGTTACAGATGTGAGTCCATTCTCCAGGGGGGATGGTTTAGGGTTCAGTTTTGACCCTTCCGGACGCAGCATTCCCCTGTTCAACCGACGGGGGCGCGGCGAAGGATACGTCTGGCAGGAGTGGCAATCTGCCCAGGAATGGGAAGTTCCCGGACCAATCCGGTGCCGCCTCTTGGGCGATGTCAATTACCAGCTTGATCTGGAAAAGATAAATCAATTGATGGTTTCTCCCGGCTTGACTCCGGCGGCCAGAACAGATTTGGAATCATGGGTAGGGTGGAGAATCAAAGGGGATGCCCGATTGAAGCAGAGCATATTGTCCCTTCCTTCAGCTGTCGACCTGATTACCCCTCCCAACTTTGAGGTTTTAAAAGCTCTGATGAAGGTGGCTTTGACCCCGGATTCAGGTAAATCTGCGCTTTATCCTATAACCTTATCGGTTGAGATCGATGGGTCGGCGGTCCCCGGTGAAGAGGTGGCTGCAGGCGACCTCACGGGTTGGAATACCTCCGATGCACCACCCGAAAAGCGAGTGGTCATTTCCCCGGAAAAAGGGCACCTGGCTTTTGCTTCCCTTCCCCCCACCCCCACCGAAAACCTGACCGTGAATTACCACTACGGGTTCTCTGGGAATTTTGGGGCAGGAACCTATGACCGACGCGCAGTTGAGGAAGTTGCACCTGATTTTCTGGTTCAGGATGGCAATCCTATTACTCCTGCAAATTTGCAAGGAGATAAGGTGACACAAATAGAAGACAACCGTACCTATTCCGGTCTTCCGAACCTCAATGGGATTTCCAATTGCAGACTTCAAGCCGCCAATGGCAAACGCCCCTATATCAGGTTGGCCAGCGACTGGCTCATCGACACAGACTCAAATACGGATGCCATGCTCATTTTGGATGGACTCTGGATTGGAGCAGATGGCGCGGTCGAGATACGCCTGGTTGGTGACTATGAATGTGTTGTGATTCGGAATTGCACCCTGGATCCCGGAGGAGGGATTGATATTCTGGGCAATGCGATGGCTTCTATCACCCTGTCCATTGCAGGAAAAGTAGAACAGTTGATTGTCGACCACTCTATAACCGGGCCGATCCAGGTGGTAGATGATGGCGACCTCGAGTCTTTGGTCCTGTGTGACTCCGTTGTGCAACATCTTGGTGCCGGGATTGCCTTATCCATGCCTGATACAGCTGCAAAACTGGATCGGGTAACGGTGTTCGGAGAATCCGACTGGCTCTCGCTTCAGGCTTCTGAGGTTTTGCTGACCGGAGCGTCAAGGGTTCGAAACACCCAAACCGGCTGCTTCAGGTTCAGTGCTGCCCCCATCGGAAGCCGGCTGCCCCGACCCTATCCTTATGAATTGCTGGCTTTCGATCAAAGCGGTCACTGGTTCACCTCCCGTGAATTTGGACATCCCGGATATGCTCAGATCAGCGAAAGTGCTCCTGAGGTTATCCGCAGAGGTGCTGAAAATGGTTCAGAGATCGGCGTGTTTTCTGCGCTGGCGAACCCGATTAAACTAGACAGTTTGCAACTGAAGGTTGCAGAATATATGCCTTTTGGGTTGATCCCAATTTTCATCAATGAAACTTAAAACATACCGTAATGGCTGCATACGATATTTCCCGAAACACCTTTGACCCGAAAAAACATTACGCAAGTGTGCGGATGCAACAGGGCAGGGTCATGATGGACGATGACTGGAATGAGAACGAGCGGATCGAGAACGAAGAACGCCGCAGAACCAGGGTGGAAGTCATTGGCCCCTTTGGAAGTCCGGACGACGGTTTTAAGATCGTCAATTTACAAGAGGTGGACGGTTTGGTGGACTTCTTGATTTCCTCCGGCACCCTTCACCTGGGGGGGCTTCGGTTGGAATTGGACGAGGAGGACACCACTTATAGGACCCAGGAGGACTGGTTGGGCCAGGATGATGGACTTTATCCTGTTCCTGACCTTGCGGAACTCGATGAGCCCCGCTACGACCTCATTTATGTAGAGGCCTGGCAGCAACCGGTGAGTGCCATCGAAGACAATGAATTGTTTGAAGCGGCCCTCGCTGGTCCGGATACTTCTACCCGGATGCGTACGATGCGTAGAATTAAGGTCTTTCAGGATACCGGGTCCGGAGAATGCTTCGATGCCTGGTCCGCCTTGGTGAAAGACTGGGCTGATACCAACCTCGGACAAATCAACCACTCCCATGAGTTGATCCCTGACGCTCAGCTTCAGGTAGAGTTTTCAGAAGATGGGATCACAGATGATCTCTGCGCCCCCAATTTGGCGGGTGGCTACTTAGGTGCTGAAAATACAGCAATCAGGGTACAATTGATTGATGACCAGCATTTCACCTGGGGATTTGACAATGCAGCCCCACTGTACCGGGTTCAGCAGATTGATTCCACGACCTTTAAACTACTGACACCACCGCATGACCAGCATCATTGGCCCTTGTCAGGACAAACAGTGGAAATCCTGCCTTGGTCAGCCATCCTTCCCAATGGCGAAAAAGTCGCAGAAATAGCGGGGCATCTGAGTAAGTTGACCGTTTCTTATGACCCGGAAAGTGAAGAAATCACCCTGGCCGACCCCGTTTCAGCAGGCTTCGGAGACACATGGCTCACCGGTGATGCAGACACCCATCTTTATATGCGTGTCTGGAACCGGGGATCGGATACCCTTTCTCCAGCCAACATCCCCTTCACCGCGGGAAGCTCTGTCAACCTTCAGAATACGGGCGTCAACATTACCATTACCGGGAGCAATCTCAATCCCGGGCAGCATTGGGTGGTCGCGCTACGACCTGAAACACCTCATGAGGCTATGCCCTGGAAGGTTCAGGTTACAGGAATGCCTCCTCAGGGTTTCCGAAAGTATTATGCTCCCCTGGCCATCATCCGTTGGGAAGCCAATAACCAGAATGTTGAGGGAGCGATTACCCGCGATTGTCGGAAAACCTTCCGCCCGCTTACCGACCTGGAAACGTGTTGCACATTTGATGTTGGAGATGGACGTCACAGCTTTGGAGACTTCAACGACCTCGAAGAGGCGGTTGCCAATTTGCCTGAAGAAGGGGGGCGAATCTGTGTATTGGCAGGTACCCACCAGGCGAATCTGAAGTTGCTGAACCGCAGAAATATTGTCATCTCAGGGTGTGGGGACCGGAGTTATCTCATTCCACGCAAAGAGACATCTTCAGATCCGATCATTGCCATTAGTGGGTCCGAGAACATCACGGTGGAGCACCTGAACTTTGGCTCGTCCAAGGGAACGGCTATCAGATTGGATGACAATCTGCTTAAAGGGGATAATTCTGCCCGGATTTCGATCCGGCACAACCGGATACTCGCTGGTGAATATGGCATTTTCATCCGTGCCAATGAGAACAAAGGCGGTGAGAACGATATCTACATCGGGCACAACGAAATTGCATTGCCCGACCGGGAAGGTGCGATGCGGGGAATTTTTTGTCTGGCCGACCGTGTTTTGATCGAATGGAACCGGATAACGGTAGTACCGGCTCCCAATCCAGATGACCCAGGAAATGACCCTTGGGGGAACGATGAACCCGGAGGGGGAATCTATGACGATTGTCCACCGGAAAAAGGAGGATTCTACGCGGTAGATTTCAAACTGGAAAAGTTATTCATTCGGTTTTTCACCGTCATTGCCCTGCTGGCAGATTTTATTCCGAGGGTCAACTTCAAAGCACTCGGAGGAATTCAGATTGGCGGTGGTTCTGAAAACGTCCGTATTCGGGAAAATACCATTCTGAATGGGGCTGGAAATGGAGTCACACTGGGTCACACCTTCGCCCCTCCGGTGGTGGAAGACCAAAGCCCCCTTACAAATTTGGGTTCTATCACCGACACTGGTGAATTGAGTGCAGATTTTAGTGCAAACGAAGTGAGTGAGAAGGCCTATCAACGCGTGCAATATGAAGCACAATTCACGGGAGAGGTCTATTCTACCGAATACCAGGCTGACTTCATCCGGGATTACGTCCTTGGATTCCGTGGGGTATTGTATGAAATCGTGATCGAGCGGAATACAATTCGGCAAATGGGACTGGCAGGTGTAGGGGTGGCTGCATTTTTCAACCCGGTTTATGAAAAAGAAGGATTGGTTATTCTGGTCGAATCCCTGACCCTCTATCACAACCTTATTCAAAGATGTGCCTTACAACTTCCCCGAGATGATAAGGAACGAAACTATGGGTTTGGTGGAATTGTCCTGGATGCTTGTGATGGGGGAATGATTGAGGAGAACCGGGTGGAAGACTGTGGCTTGAGTATTGCCGATCCAATCTGTGGGATATTCATTCGTACAGGTCGGGAACTGGTCATTTCGAACAACCGTATTCTGAACAACGGTCCCCGTAGCGCCGCGAGAAACAAGGGCTTTGCTGCATTCCAGAACCAGTTGCGGCAAGGGCTTCGCGCTGGGATTATGGTCGCTTTCTCCTACCAGTTTGGGTACGATGCCGACTCCAATGATCCCGAAGCATTCCTTTCTTTCGGAATACCCGCAGCACAAATCCACAACAATATTGTGGTTCAGCCAATGGGGCAAGCCCTCTTCCTGAACGTATTGGGCCGGGTATCAGTGATTGGAAACTCTTTCACTACCCAGGAATTTGACCCTACCAATCCTGTCTCCATCCGGGGAGCTTGTATCATTATCCGAAATGTCGGTATCTCCCGGGAGCTACAAAAGTTAAGCATGGCCCCTACCTATCAACAACTGGCCCATATCAAGCCGTCTTACGAGCGGCAGGCCAAGGATGATGGAAAGTTAAAGGCCATCCTTGAGGCAATGGACCGCCGGTTGCAAATACCTACTGGAATTACCTTATTTTCCAATAATCAGGTTACTCTGGACATCAGGGGCCAGAACTCCAGTCGTTTGACCGCATCCATTCTCATCCAATCTAAAGATGATGTAGAATTCTCGGGGAATCAATGCCAGATCCGGTGGTCTGCACCACTGCCAACTC
Organism: uncultured Bacteroidia bacterium; assembly: GCA_964352215.1. Lineage (GTDB taxonomy): Bacteria > Bacteroidota > Bacteroidia > J057 > JADKCL01 > CAWUKT01. Next base: position 24,437 of record CAYGRE010000049.1, on the reverse strand, counting down.
CGGATAAGAAGCCATTGTACAGTCCAATGGTCATCAACCACGTAATGCTTGCGGGAACTACCATTCGAACCCTGGGAAATCGTCTTGAAGAAGCCCTGCCAACTTTGAGTTATTCCCTTTATTCGAAAGGATTCCTGAATACCACTACGAATAACCAATCCAGTCACTGCCTCTTTGCCCAAGGTACGAGGAAGGTTTTTGTGAACAACCTGGAAGGTTTTACGGATGTGCTCTCCTGCCGGGAAACCGTTCAACAAGTGATACACGAAATGGAGTACAACGAACAGGTCTCCTATATCCCGGTAAAGGCATACAGATACGATTACTGATTTCGACGCAACTTAGACACCTTATCATGAAGAACAATAAATTGACCAATAAAGAAGTAGCCCAGTGTCTGGAAGAATCGCTGGATGTCATGGAATCAGATCACGCTACCCAGGTAGTCCTGAGCGGAGAATTGCAATCCAATCTTGACTTGGCCTTGGTAAGAGAAAGAAAGCGTCTGGTTTCTAAATATGGGGAGAATCATACCAGGGTCACCAAAATTGACCAACGACTTGTAAACCATAGCAAGTGGGCGGCTGGAATCCGGGAAACGATCTCCCGGAATGGTTCTAATATTCCTGCACCTGATGCAAATGCCTGGCGGGTTTATGGAACTGTTTTTGACTCAACCGGGCAAGGACTTCCGGGACTTACCCTTTCCCTTTTCAATGAAAAAGGTGAGTGGGCGAAACCTTTGGGACACGTCTGCGCCGATGAAAATGGCTACTATGTTTTCGCCATCACGAACAAGGAGCTGACCTCTAAATACAAGGGAAAAGCTCTGTTTCTTACTGTGACCGATGCCAACAATAAAGTGCTCCATAGGGAAAAAGATGCTTCAGCCATTGAACCGGGAGGTTACGAAAATCGGGACATTGTGCTTTCATCGGAGGTATGCCCACCTCCTCAGGATGATAATCCTTCAGACGACCAGTCTGAATTCCTGGTTTGGGGTATGATCACCAATGAAAAGCGGCAGCCGATGGCCGGGTTAAGGGTCAAGGCGGTCGATCAGGATTTTACGGGAGAGAATCCTCTTGGCGCAGCTGTTACCACCAATGGCAAGGGGGAATACAGAATTCCTTATGAGGCGAGTGACTTTATCATTGACGGAAAGGAAAGTGGCGGTGCGGACATTATCATTTATGTCTATGACGCAAATGGGGAATTGGTTCTAAAATCGGAGCCCTATCGGAATTCACCCAAGGCGTACCAGATCAATCTGGTGGTTGGTAAATGAGTTTGAGGGTGAGTTTGTGATGGATCAATCTCTTCTGCGGGCGAGCTTTCACTCTTGGTATTGAACCCAGTGGCGGTCTATCGCTTCATCTATTTCATCGAAGGGAAAGTCTTCACCGTGGGTCTTCCTCAAAGTTTCTAAGAAAGTGAGGACTGCCTTTCCTTCAGTATGGGTAAACCCGGTCGCACGCTGGTGGAAAATGGCCCCAGGAGTACCACTTTCATACCATTCCATTTGCTGCTCCCGAAGTTTTTCTAACGTTTCTTCCGACAAACCCACCTTATCGGGAATAGATGATAATCTATTTATTCCCTCTTCGATATCCTCACGGGTAGGCTTGGTAAGGGAACCTAGAAATTCGGAAACAAATATGCTGAGTGACTGGTAGGATTTCAGGGATGCCCGCATAAATGCCGGCAAAAAATAACTGTATGCCTCTGGGGTCAACATCCATAAATTTCCACCAATCACTGTTCTGATATCAGGATTAGAAAGTGAGTTGGATGAACATTCAGCAAGAAGCCTTTTCAACTCTGTTCCTCCATAAGCTACCGTGGAGCGGAGAATTTGATCTGCTGAAGGATGAGAACGGCTCCGAAACGGTTCGAAGAATGTTTCCTTGTAGTTCATTTTTAAAGATTCCCAGCCTGAATCTCTTCAACAGTTTTGATCACAGGGTCAAAGCCCCGCGCCAAATCTTCCTTGGTATTGGCGATTTCATATTCCACCGGTACGCCTACTTTTTCAAATTGCTCCATCTGGGCGGAGAAGTAGCGCTGGTGGGACAAGGTCAAGGCCCAACCATTGCTCAGGGTATCGCGGTACATATCGGAGAAAATGCCTTCGGTATTGGTTCCTACCCTGACCACATTGGGGCGTTGGTACATGAGCAGGGCAAAGACGTCGGCGGCACTGCCTGCGGCACCATTGGTGAGGAAATATACTTTGCCAAGATAAGGCTTGTCTTCCGGGAGTGGCTCCAACCAATAGGCTTCCAATGCGGTGAAGTCCTCATGGTCTTTGCCATCGCGGCTATGCTTGAAGTAGCCCAGGCTACGCTCTCCGTAGAAATGTTCGGCGACCCGCAGTGCAGTGGGATCGTTGCCGCCGGGGTTGGTTCGGATGTCAACGATGAGGGCCTCGACATCTGCGACGGCCTCGAATATCAGATCGAGTTCTACCTCCAGGCTGGCCTGGCTGATGCCATAAAAGCGTTTGATTTGCAGGTAGCCCCAGGCATTGTCTTCCGACTTGCCATAGCGGAAAACTTCACTTGGAGAATCCCGTAATCCTCTGATCCCCATTTCCGCCAGGGTAGAATCCCGGATGGCCAGCAAAGCCTGGTAACTGCTGTCGGTGGGGAATTCCTGGAAAAAGAGTGGCTTGGCACCTCCATTGCATTGGATTCGCATCGAGTCCGAAACCAGGTTGATATGCGAATCACCAAATCCTTGCATGTACTTGCAGAAGACTTCGAAGAGGGCAGAATCGGATTCGGCCCTGACCGCCTCAGCTGTGATGCTGTCCCGGGCAATCTTCCAGTTCACCCCCCGAAGTTCAAAGAAGGCATAGTGCTCATCAAAAGAAGTCCAAAGCTCAAGGGCAAGCTGCCGATTGGGGACTTTGGTATTACAGGACCAATAAATGCTGGTACTGAGCAGGATCAACAATGGAAAAATCAACTTTCGCATAGCGCACAAAAATAATAGATTCCGCAGGTAAAGGCTACTTAGAATCCCCACCCTGTGGTTACAATTCCAATTCACTCCCAACTTCCTTTGACCAAGCTGCCCCGTTCTTCATCCTTGCGAATGAGGAGGCTATGGTCAATCTCCTGCTGCATTTCCTCTACGTGGGAGATCACACCAACAATGCGGTTTTCTTTCCGGAGTTGCTTGAGGGTTTCAAATACCAATGCCAGGGAGTCCCGGTCGAGGGTGCCAAATCCTTCATCCAGGAAGAAGAAGTTTTGGCTGCTGCCCACCCGGTGGGTGATATTGTCGGCCAGCGCAAGGGCAAGGCAGAGGGAGGCCTGGAAGGTCTGCCCCCCACTCAGGGTCTTTACACTTCTCAGTCGCCCCCCATTCAGATTGTCCCGCACCTGGAAATCGTTTTTCTCATCAATTTCCAGCGATAGCTGGTGCCGGGTCAGTTGCTGGAAGCGAATATTGGCCCGTAGGCACAACTCTCTCAGGTAAATGGTGGAGACATAGTTGACAAATCCTGATCCCCGGAAGAGGAGTTCCAAGACTTTCAGGTTATCGGCCCGCAATTGTAATTTCTCCAGTTCTTCCAGCAGGGCTTTCCGCTTCGCTATCTTTTCCCGGTAGTCTTTGACTTTGAATTGCAAACCGGCCAGCTCCTGCTCCAATTGGCTGCGTTGGACTTTTCCTTGTTCCAACTCTTCCATCAGTTTCGCATAGACCTCAGGATCATAAGTCCTCCCGGCCTCCTGTTTTTTATAGGTAACCCATTCCGTCCGTGCCCGGTCCAAATCCTTTCTAAAAACACGTATCTCCTCCTCTTCTGCCACCGGATCAAGCTCCCAGGCCAATATTCTCTCAACTTCTTCCAAGTCACGCAATTGATGGGCTTCCACCTTTTTCCTGAGATCCTGGTTCAATTGCTCCAATTCTGAGGCGACCTGCTTCAACCCTCTGGCCCCAAACTCGAGGTTCTTTTCCAGGGTACGGTAGGCATCCTTTTTGGTCTCCAGGCTTGCCTTTGCCGCCTCATATTCCTGGGTGACCTGCTGGTAAAGGGCCGTGAATTCATCACTTTGCTTTTGGATTTCCTCTCGGGATTGCTCTTGGAAGGCGTCGTATGCAAAGTGCTGCAAAGATGCGGACAGGGTTTCCAACTTCGCTTTTTGGGTCGAGGAGGTAACGACCATCTCAGTCAATGCTTTCTGAAAACGGTCAATCTCCTGCTGATTCTGCTCGACCTGTTCTCTCAAAGTCTGCAATTCTTTCTCACCCTTTCCCAACTCCTCCCGAAGACTCTTCTCTTTGGCTGTGAGTGCCTCAAGTGCTTGAGGCTGGTCCGGTTGAAATCCTTCCCAATTGAATGCCTTTATATGTTCCTGTACCACCTGGGACCGGGACTCAGTGGTAGCCTTTGCCTTGGCAAGTTGGTCTTCATTTTGTTTTTCCTGCAACTTCCAGCCATGCAACTGGGGCTTAAGGTTGCGAAGCTCCCGGAGTCGCCGCCGCGTGGCCTCCGCCTGCTTGTCCAATTTCTCCAACTGGCTGGATGCTCCTTCGGAATGGAATGGGGCTGGGTGATCGGTCGCCCCACACAATGGGCATGCTTCCCCGGAAACGAGGGCTTCGGCATAACTGGCCAGACCGCTTTGCAACTGTAATTCCTGGCTCCGCTTTTGAAAGCTATCAAGCTCATCTTCGAGTGCCTGGATTTCAGTTTCAAGTGCCTTTTCAAGTCCGTCAAGTGACCGTTCACCATCGACCGCCACGCTTTGCACCAAGGGTTGGGTGATCCAATCCAGCAATTCCTTATTCTCCCGTTTCGCCTTCGCCTCAGTTACCTCCTGCTCACGAAGAGATTCTGCGAGGGCTTCCTGCTTGTACTTGAATTGCTCAAACCATGAGCGCAGGGCTTGCAATAGTTCCCCGTCGGGCATTTCCTCCCGCAAGGCATTCACTTTCCCCTCCAGTGTCTTCAGCGCCTCCTTCAGTGTCTCCCTTTTCTGCTGCTGCGCTTCGACCAAGCCGTTCCCTTTGACCAGGCGTTCCTCGAGCTCCTTTTGGGCCTGGGCGATTTCAATCATTTCCAGGAGGGTCTTGAGTTCTCCGGCTTTTGAGCGCAGGGATTCACGCTGCTCATAAGCTTCCAGTGCAAGCCCGTACCGCTTTTCCAACTGGCTGATCTCTTCCTTTAATGGTGCTTTTTGGGATTCTAGCGCTAATTGTTCTTTTTCCAGACTCTGCTGCCTTTCTACAAAAGACTTGTGCCGCTGCAAAGGCTCGCCAAAGGCACTCAATACTTTGGTGTATTGCTTCAGGCGGGCCTCCTTTTCCTTGAACTCAGGCTCTGAGGGCTCAAGGATATCCAATGTGTCCCGTACTTCGGCGAGGTTGTCTTTGATCTCTTTGATCTGCTTCAGTTCCGCACCCTGTTTCTCCAAGGCCTCCAGGCGCAATTCCAATTTGGTGAGGGCTTCCTGCTGTTCCCCTTGTTTCTGCTCCAATTGCTTCAATTCTTCCTCCGCGATCTCCGGAACTTCCTGCAAACTCCCCTGCAAGCGGCTCAAGGCATGGTCATTTTCCTCGGTAAGTCGCTTGGTCGGCCCTGAGAGGTCAAAGCGATGGAGTTCAAAAATCTCCTGTAGCATCTGGGTCCTTGGGGTGGCGGTCAGGTGGAGAAACTCCTGAAATTTGCCCTGCGGGATGATGATGGTCTTGATGAAATTGTTGTAGCTGAGGTGGAGAATCCGGGTCGCGTCATTGCTTTCCAGGGGAATCCATTCTTTGCCGGACCATTGATACCCTACCCGATCATAGGTCCCCACTTTGTCAAAGTTCTTCGAATTGCGGGTGCTCCTGACTTCAAACTTGTACTCCTGATGCTCCTGCCCGGCGCTGAATTCAAACCCGATGAACAAGCGGTCGGACCGGAGATTCATCATATTGTAATTGCGTCCGGTGGCCCCCATGCGCTCAGTCTCACCGTACAAAGCAAAAGTGATCGCCTCCAACAAGGCCGATTTTCCACTCCCTACCGCACCAAATATGCCAAAGAGTCTCCCCTCGCTCAACCGCGAAAAGTCAATCACCGCCCGTTCCTGATAGCTGTACAAGCCTTCGATTTCCAGTTTTATAGGTATCATTTGTCCCCTCCCATTTGCAATATTTCTTCCAGCAGTCCCATGATCTCCTCGCTCGGTCCTACTCCTTTGCGCTCCTTGAAAAATGACCGGAAGAGTTCTTTCCGTCCCTGGCTGAGGTCGATGCTCGGTCCATTCTCGGGATTGGCAGCTTTCCCGGTAAATTCGGGAATCGGTCCGATGATCCGTGGGTGTGCTTCCATCATCCGCTTCCGGTCTGCTCCTTCGATATATGAATCTGTCTGGATGGTCAATTCCACATAACATTCCTGATTTTCGGCCAGCCAGGTGATAGCTTCGTCAATCTCAGAAAAGGCCTTCCGTTCCAAGGGCAAGCCCGCATCCAGTTCTCTCCGGCTGAATTCGACCTCGCCGCCTGGCTCTACTTCCCCGATCACGACATATTTCTTTTGCCGGGCTTCCGAAAAGCTGTAGGCCAGGATGCTACTGGGATACACAACCGGACAGGGACCGCCCTTCATCACCTGGTAGCGGTGCAGGTGCCCCATGGCTACGTATTGAATGGCATCGGGAATACAATTTGTGTAAATGGCGGAAGCGTTGCCAACCCGAATGGGACGCTCGTCTTCCGGCTCCTCGGGTGGGGTACTCCCCTCCGGCATCATATACAAATGGGCCATGAGCAGGTTGACGCCCTGGGTATCGCAATAGGTTTCTGAGAGTTCCTGCCAATGCTTCTGGAGCAGGTCACGCACTTCTACTTCCTCTCCGAGGGCTTTGCGGAGGCGGGTTTCGTTGGCGTAAGGGGTGAGCAGGAGGCGCACCGGATAGGAGACGCCGGGAAGTTGCAGCTCCGCGAATCCGGGTGCGGACCGGGTCAGGGCCAGGCCTGTATCCAGGTCAAAAGTAGGCGACTGGGAATCCGGGAATCCGGTGAAGAGGATGCCGCTGGCCCGGGCCAGTGGGTCCGGGGCTTCGATGCGCTGTGGCGAATCGTGGTTTCCGGCAATGGCTACTACGGCCCGCTTTCCGTTCTTGCTCAAGGCTTTCACGGTGCGGAAAAAATCTTCTACCGCTTGGTTGGGGGGATTGAAAGAATCGTAGAGATCGCCAGAAATCAGTACCAGATCGACCGCTTCTTCGTCAGCGATGCGGCATATCTCTTTGAGAACTGCTTGTTGTTCTTCGCCACGTTCAAACCGCTCGAGGCGTTTCCCCAAATGCCAATCTCCAGTGTGCAGGAATTTCATACCCGAAAATTCCGGCTAATCCTCCTCTGCTCCAATCTGAATTATCTACATTTTGAGCGGTTCCTATTGTTTTATGAAGGTGCGTCGCACCATACTTCCCTGAATGAAGTAGATCCCTCGGGGCCAGGATGCCAGGTTGATGACGACTCCTTCCTGATTGGTCGTGGTAAAGTCGCCCATTTTCCGGCCATCTGCGGCGAATACGGTCACCATTTGCAATCCACTTACTTTAATGAGATCATCGGCTGGATTGGGAAAGACGCTGACCGCTGGTTGAGGATCGGTCAAGCCCACGGTAGGACAATTGATATTGGTCTGGTAGGTGATAAGGGAATTGCTCTGATCGGCAGTGATGGAATCTCCGCACAAAAAGGGCAATGCCTGGTTGTCCTGCTTGAGGTAATAATTGAAAAACGCGGTGGTGTACTTATTGGACAGGTAAATCTGGTCGTCCCGGGAAATACTGCCCGCACTCGAGACGAGGTCGCAAATGGTCGTATTGTCGGTGAATTTGCAATGAGCTCCCCCGGTAATGCTTACCCATTGCTTGGCACCGGTGGCCGCGGTGTACATAGGAATCTGATTGCTGGATTCAGGAGCGGTATTGTCTGATGTCCCACTGATAACCTGGTAAGGACCGCTGTAATTTCCCAATGCTGCAATGGCAGATGGATTTGTCTCGGCGGCTGCCAATCCGGAAACCGCATTGATCCCTGGAAATACAGATGGCACCAGGGCCGAAGCGCCGCCTCCCATGCTGTGTCCAAAGACACCTGAAACGACATCCACCACCCCAAAGAAATCGGAGCTGTTGTTCTGCCCTTCTGCCTGAAGCCATTGGATGCAGGCCGCCAGTTCACGGGCATATTCCTGATGGTCGACATTGAAGCCATTCTGCACATCTGGGGTAACGACTATATAACCCCAGGAAGCCAGGTGGGTACATATCTCTTCATAATCGAGGTAGTCCAGGTTGAAGCCATGGCCAAATGCCACAACGGGAAAGGTACCTGATTCCACGTTTGCATTGGGACCAGCCGTCGTTCCCGGATAATACACCCTGACGTCGACATTGGGATCGGAGAGGTTGGCATCTGTAAAGCTCAGGTCACGGGTTCCTACCAAGTGGGTGCCGGGGAGGGCGGTCGAGGGGACAGATTGGGCTGTTGCGTAGAAGCAGGAAGAAAGAAAAAGGATTATCAGGGTAAATGTTCTCATAGGAGCTGCTATTTGACTATGCAATACTACGTGACTATGCAATTGAAAAATGACCGGAATGCGTTTGTCCCGTTTGTATCAGGCCAAAGATAATTCTTCATTTTGATTTTTGTATTTTTCCTGCTCTCGGGTTAAACCTTTTGCCGGGCCCGCTGTCCAATGACCAAACGATAATACAGAAACGGATTGCCCATGGGCGCTACCAGTAGTCAGGTTCAGGATGATATCGATTTGGTGAGGACCTTGAAAGATCCCCAGCAGCGGGCTAAGGCTTTCGAGGAAGTCATTCGTCGTCATCAGGAACCTCTTTACTGGCATATTCGCAAGATGGTAAAGGGGCATTCAGATACGGACGATCTGCTCCAGGTTACTTTCATCAAAGCCTGGAAGAGCATTGAAAACTTTCGGGGGGATTCTAAATTGAAAACCTGGCTTTACCGGATTGCCACCAATGAATGCCTGACTTTTCTGAACCGTGAAAAGAAACGTTCTTTTTCAGATGTGGCAGATTTGGAAGATAACCTGGCCCACAGTCACCACTCCACCGACACCCTGACCGGAGAAGATATCCAGGCGAAACTCCGGGCCGCCATTGCCACCCTCCCGGAAAAACAGCGCCTGGTATTCAATATGAAGTACTTTGAAGAACTGAAATACCAGGAAATTCAGGAAATCCTGGGGGGAACGGTGGGCTCTCTGAAGGCTTCTTTCCATCATGCGGTAAAAAAGGTGGAATCTTTTTTACGGGGTGATTAAACCTTTCTGAATTGCAAGGATCAAACAGATACGATGGCAGATGTAGACGCATACAATGAAGACTGGGAAAAGGACGCTCCGCTCCTTAACTCACTGAAGGGGAAGCAGCCCTACGACGCTCCTGAAGGTTATTTCGATACGCTTCCGGGGTCTATGATGGCGCGCATCCGTGACCTGGACCAGTCAGGTGGGGCAGGCCGAGCAGATGAGTCAGGTCCAGCGAGTTTGTCAACAGAGGCATCTGAGTCAGGTGGATCAAATGTAGCTCCGGAACCAGTGGCACCGGGAGACACTCTGCGCATGGGGCCAAAGATTTACAGCATAGCGGCGGTGATCGCACTGCTGGTTGCGGTGGGGGTTTACTTCCTGGTGAGGTCGGTTGACCTTTCCATTGAAGGACTTCCCAACCAGAACGCGCAAAGCGCAACCGTGGATGCAAGCCCATTTGATACAGAAGAATTGATGTCGCAAATCGACTTTTCTCTGGTGAGTGACGAAGAGATCGTGGAGATGATGGGAGATGAAGCGCTGGCGGCCTGGGAAGTGGATCAGTTGGGACAAGGTCTAAATTTGAATTTCGACGATATGGATCTTTATCAGGGTGATTCCGCAGATGTTGAAGAATTGGATGACCTCGATCTGGATGAGTTGGATAGATTTGACCTCGAAGGAATTGAAGACCTGTTGTACCAATAATTTTAGAACCGATGAAAATGAAACATATACTCGCGACCCTTTTGATGGTATTGATGGCCTTTCCCCTGTTGGGGCAAGACAATGGTGATATGGATCTGGCTTCGGTCAGGATCGCATTTCTCACCAAGCGCCTTTCTCTTACCCCGGATGAAGCACAGGTATTTTGGCCGGTTTACAACCAGTACCAGAGTGAAGTCCAGGCAGTGCGTCAAAAGCTGAAAAATGACTACCAGGAGAGTAAGGGAGACTTCGATTCCATGTCTGATAAAGAGGTGGAGAAAATGGTCGACGGGTTTGTCCAGATGAAGGAGAAAGAATACAATATTTTCACCCGCTACCATGCTGAATTCAAGCGGGTATTACCGATCCGAAAGGTTGCCAAACTCTACCGCGCGGAACAAGACTTTACCCGGATCGTTTTGCAGCGCCTCAATAATCAAAAGCAAAACCAGCGTCCGGGGATGAATGGGGGAGGCAGGCCTGGGATGCGTGGGAGGTGAGGTTGAGCAATGCAATCGGGTATTTGTGCCTTCGTATTTGCTTATTCCCAAACCTCGGTCAACGTCTGCCTGAATAGCTTGTCGAGCTTTTCTGTTTCTGGCTTGGATTCCTTTTCATATCCCTTCACGACTTGGTTAAAGTGCGTGATCTGAGATTCAACGTAGTCATTGATCATTGGAATCCGGGGCTTTCTATCAAGCTCTTCTCCTGACTTTTTACGTTCCAGCAGATGGTCTATTTCTTTTCTCAGTTCCTGGTTGTCAATTTGAGAGTCAACCAATGTTTGAAATTCAATTGGAGGCGTCGTTCCGTTTGATTCAATCCATTTACAAGCAAGGATTGGTCGGAGTACATAAAAGTATCTCTTTAGACGCACCAAATCAGCTTTCAGATAGTTCCGGTAGTTTCCTTCTGCCATGTGTAGATAATGGTAAGTACAAGACCTGGGGTTAAAATAGTCTTTGATCAACGTTCGCAATTGGTCAGCAGTCTTGAACTGTTCCAGGTAAATCATAGGGCTTCTTAGCCACTCCAGTAGTGGTGGATTGGATTTTCGAAACAACTTCAGGGTTTTCCGAAGTTCCCAACCTGCCAAGTCAAAATCGTTGGGCAGCATGACTTCTATACTGTCCCGCTTGTCATCTATGCTTAAGTACCATTCAGGTCTATGAACGTAAATGAATCTTACGTCCCAATCACTGTTGGTAGAAGCAAATCCCCAAGCCCGGCTTCCCGATTCAACGGCATAAAGGATTTTTATGTCCTTCTCTTCTTCAAGTCGCTTCAGTTCTGTTTTAATCTGTTCAGTCAATTGTTTGTCTTTTATTGTGTAAAGTACATCGGTTATGTATTTCCCTCTTTTCTTGGGTTTCGGATATATACAGGACAAGGTCTGAAAAAACGTCAATTTCGCTTTTTCTCCCTGCGATTTCAACTTCCTGATTCATAATATATCCAAACTGCAGGAATCGCGGCGCAATTAGACAGTACTGACCAGCACTGGAAAAATGGAAGTCAAAGCTTATTTATGTCCATCCATTCCAAATTTGTGTCGATTCGCCCTCAAATCTGTTTGCGTTTTCCGTCGAATATCCTAATTTAAAGCCAGGATCAGTCAACGCTAAACATGTCATCTTAAATGGTTCATTCTTCTAACGACTCTGTGTCGCAACACAGCCTTGAAGCCTTGTCTCCAGATCAATCAACTCCAGAACAAGGGACCCTGTCCATGGCTCCGCCCCCCTTTCAATTGCTCTCTTCTTCTACGCTGGAGGAGGAGGCTCCAGAGGAGGATTTTGTGGAACAAGCTACTGAAGCCCAGGCTGATACGTTTGCCGACGGGGCTGAGGATGGCGGTAATGATGCAGGTGGAGGAGACTCGCCAAGCACACCACCGGTACAGTTGAACCCGCTGCCCGGTTCCCGGAGACCAAGTCTGACAAACGATGGTGAGTTACTCGGGGACAACGAAACGGGGGGTTCAAACAGTATCGTGCCTCCCCTGATACTATTGGGCATCCAACTGGCAATTGACCTCGCTGGGATCGAAGAGACCACTTCCGTACCCTTGAACCTGGAAATCTTCCCCGGCTGTGTGGCGAAGCGGCTTGAGGTGGAGATCGCGGAAGGGGCGTTCGTTTCAGGAACATTGGTCGTGGAATCCGATTATTTGTCGGGGATTGAATTGACCCTTGCGATCGATGCAGCGGGTAATGTAAGTGTGCAGCTCCAGATGGAACATGAATTCCTGGGCTTGCCGACGGAAATTTATGCCCAGGTGACTGAAGAGGGATTTGCGGGGAAGATCGATGTGTTGGTGCCGGCAGGGACGGCGATCGTACCGGGTCTCAAAACGACGGATGGAAGCCTCCATTTCGTATTTGGAAATGAAGAGGCGATCCTGGAAGGAAATATCGGGGTGGTGACCGACGATGGACTGGCGACGGGATCTGCGGAGGTGAGGGTAGATTGGTCGAATTCCAATTGGTCAGGAAATGCAAACCTGGTGTCAGAGCCCCGCACGATTTCTGTAGCTCCCGGAGTGGACGTGCACCTGCCGGAAGGCTTCCAGGTGTCCGCCAGCTTCGGCAGCGAAGAGGGACTGGTGATGGAAGGTTCAGCGACAGTAGTGCCCGAGGTGACTTTGAGTTCTGCGAATGGCATCGAGGCGGGAGGAACCGCCGAGCTGGAAGCAAATCTGGGCCCCCAGGGCCTGGACGTTGTATTGAAAAAGGTGCGGTTGGCGGTGACTGGTGGACTGAATGCACCGGAAATGACGGAGGTGCTGGAGTCACAACACCTGAGCACCACCGTGGATGCAGGAGCCTTGATGACGCTGTGGTTCGAGGAAAACTCCCTGAACAAGGTGGATTTGGAATTCACAGCGGGATTGGACAGTGCGACAAGACGCATCGGCCGGCTCACTTTTGCCGGGCAGGCGGTGCTCAATCCTTTTGGCTTCCTGGGAATGCTGCACGCAGTCACGAGTGCTTCCTTCACCCTTTTTGAGGGCGGTGTATATACCACTTCTGTCCTCCCCGGCAGCCAGCTGTTTGTTTCGCTGGACAACAGCGGCATCTCCAACGTCGATGCCAGCCTGGGTTTGGAAGTTTCCGATCAGGAATCGGCTTTGGCACGCATGTCGGTAGCCACTTCACTTCCTCGCGGGCAAGGGCTATCCCTGTCCGCCCAATTGGAACTGTTAAGGCGATTGGAACTGAGCTCAGTGGAGGAAGACGGCCTCGGGGTCTCCATCCTTCCCACCTCAGGACTGGGGGCGACTTTGGAAAGTGGCACCCTCACCGGTATCGAAGGTGCGCTTTCTATGGAAGTGGCCGACCAGGAAGGAGATTTGCTTGCGGGCAGTGTGAATGGACAGATCGCGGTTACAGACTCCGGGCTGTCGCTTCAGGAAGGCATGGCGATGGCGAGCTTGCTGCGTAGCCTCAAGATGGATGTAGGCGCTGGTGAGGTGAGTGTCACTGAGGGCGCGATGCTCTCGGTGGAGATTCAAGGCGGGAAGGTCGTGTCATTGAGCGGTCAGGTTGAGGCCATCTACGACGACGGAAACAGTGAGATCTCCATTTCGGCCAGCATCGAATACGATCCCACTCAGAAAATAATACGTTCCCTGGACGCCAACCTGGCGACCGACAATTCATATTCCCTCTTCAGCGACAAGCTGGTCGTCAGCGAACTCGAAGGTGGGATCACCATCCGCAACAATGAAGTGGTCGCGCTGGGAGGTCACGCCCGTCTGGACGCTTACATCGGTGACTTCACTGCATCGGGTGAAGCAGACCTCACCTGGTCCAATGATGGCGAGGGCAGTTCCTTCGTCGGTGCCGGCTGGCTGGAGTTTTCATGGTTCCAGGACGAGGAGGAAGACAAATACCTCAATGGTCGGATCGATGCCACCATCGACGGGGAGCAATTCTCCTTGCTCGGCACCGTGCAGGTAGGCCTGATGAAGGGCCTGAGCGGACAAGCGACGGTAGCGATGGATCAGGAGATGGATCCTGAAATTTCAGCTTCCCTGTCTTACAATGCCGTTCTGATGGAGGCGAGTGAGCTATGGGGGATGGATTTCAATCTGGGCATACAGGTACCGCTGATCCCGGGCTTAGTGGCATTGGAAGCAGGTATCCTCTTCGGCATGGCGATCAACACCCGTCCGCTGATGGTCTTCGGGACTGTCGGTGTGGAGAGTTGGAAACCCCTTTCGGGCGGTTTCCCCGACTTCTTCGCAGAGTTGAGCGCTTCATGGGGAATCGACATCGAGGCAAAGCTGATGGCTTACCTCGAACTGATCCTGGGCATCGACGGGCTGTTGCACCTGACCGGCGGTATCCGCGCCGGGATCGGCCTGAACATCCCGATCGAGCTGGCGCCAAGGATTGCACTACACGGTGGTGAAGACGGTGTCTGGGGTACCATGGGTATTGATCTGGCGATCAACCCGATTCTTAAGCTGCTGGTGGAGGCTTATATGAAATGGGGCGTATTGGGCCTCTGGGATGGGGAGAAGGTATGGGATCTGGTGGACCAGGAATTGGGGAATATGGGTGCCATCAACTGGTCGGGTAGCTTTGCCTTTGGTGACAAGGAAGAGCCTGCTGGCGAGGCCCCAGCAGTGGAAACGCAGACCTTGCAACCACAAGGAGCACCGATCCCCACGCCCGAAGGTTTGAACAATGAATCCTCCCTGGGTTATAACAATAACGAGCAGGAACCCGAGTCTGAGGTGGGCCTCACCGGTTTGACAGACGGACTGGAGACACCGACCCAGCAGGAAGAAGAAGGCAAAGTAGCAGGGACAGGACTTGGCGGTGAACTGGCCAAGGTTGGAGAGTATGCCCAGGGGGTAGCCGCAGTGGCCGACCTGATCAAAGTTTTGGCTGATGGTTTCCAATCCTTCATCAAAGGTGGTCCGATCGGATTGTTAATCTGGTTACTCTTCAAGAAGCCGAGCAAGGATGAGATCAATGAAAAGCGGGATGCGGTCGAAAGTTTCCGGACGCAGCTCATGGACGAGAACCTGATCGAGGAAGGCACTACGATCTCCAACATGCTGGGAATCCTGAGCGGTTCTTATAGCATTTGGATCATTTTCGATAAATCCAAGCCTTACCGCGACATGGTGGATCAAGGCAAGCACGAGGAGGCGATCCTGGAAGACCGGGCCAAGATTCTGGAAGGCATGATCAAAGGATGGACCGGCGAAAAGGACGAAAGCAGGATCCTCAAAGTGCTCCAATATACGCTTAGCAATGAAGGTACAGCCGGAGTTCGGGAAATGACGGAACTGGTGGGCGGCCCCAAACGTGTCCGGGACCAGTACGAAAGCTTCCTCGGGCAGGACAGGGACGAGCGGCGAGAACTCGATCGGATATTCACCGCCTCCTATGGCAGCAACTGGGAGGACAATCCGGATGTGTCGGACCGCCCGACCTACACGGCGGAAGAAGGCGCATTTGTGAAGCGGACCGGCAGGACCTGGGAACAGCTGGCAGAGGAAGCATTCGGTCACAGCAGCTATGTGGTCTACCTCCTGAATTATCCCTACAACGTAGGCCAGATGAGCTCAGAAACGGCTTACAACGACTATCAGCAGAACAATAACAATAACAACAATAGCGGTGGAGGCGGCGGCCCCTTGGTTCTTGATGATTTCGAGGATGACATGTTCGATTTCGGAAACAACAACAATACTTACAACGGTCCGCCTGTCCCCCAATTCCAGGCACGGATTCCTACCAAGGGAGAAATAGTGGAAATGCACGAAAGTGGACTCTGGCAGGAACGCTTCCCTGTTCCTGGTGTGATCGAGCATGCGCATTGGTTTGAGAATTACTACATGATCGCGCTGTTCGCCTATGGCGATGCAGGATATGCTGATGCCTTGAAAGCTCATAATCCCATGGTCCCTGAGGTCCTGGAAGGTGTGTCGATTACCCTCCCTTCAGCGGATCAGCTTGGGCCGCCGTGGATCGAGGTCGCCCCGACAGCAATCGGTTCCACAGGCCTCCAGGTATGGGTGTCTTCGGACAGTGACCGTAACCCTGAAATGTGGATGGGTTCACCAGATCGCCTGGTCACGGAACTGGCCGAGGAGGCGATGGCGTATGATGAAGGGCAAACGGCAGGTCAGGAGTTGATGCGGGTGGCGACATTCGCGGAAGATGCCACACAATTGGATGCGGAGAATGCGGTGAAGGTGGCCGAAGGACTGATCGACTTCATCCTGGCGAACAACTTCGGCGGCGAAGTGGTGGGGACGGCCTGGGAGGATGCCAATCCTGGCGATACGGTGCGGCTGACCGCAGACGAAATCAAATCGGTTGCCAAGGTGGTCTACGGCCACGAAGAGCGTGCGGCCTGGATCATCGCCCACAATCCCAATCCGGGTGGCGGCCAGGTGGCAGCTGCAAAGTCGACAGAAGACTCCAAGCAAATGATGGAGCTGGCTCCAGCTGGCGGATCGGGTGGTAAGCTGTCATACATATTGCCTACCTGGAGCGAAATGAACGCTTTGGATCCGCTTCCTGTGGTTCAGCGGGGCATCGCTCCACAATCCTCTATTGAGGCATTGGATGGCGATACCTGGTCCATGTTAGCACAAAAAGCTTATGGCAATTGGGAACTGGCAGTAAAACTGGCTGAATACTCGGAGAATACCGGTAAAACCTTGTCCGAAGGTACCGTGGTGGTCATACCGAAAAGGTCTGACCTGCAGACCCTGGAAATGGCGGCGGTAGATCGCGTGGCAGTTACAGATGGCCCGGGCGTGGGCGGTCAGGAGCCGATCCCGGGAGACCTGACTTCGGTCGCTGTGGGACAGGTACGGACCACCTCAGACGGTGAAACTCAGGAGCCCGAGGTAGACAACCGGGTATTTGAGCCGGGTTCGACCGTGGTGGCGAAGGCTGGGGATACCTGGAGCGCCATCGCAGTTGCGACCTACGACGATTTCTCCCTTTTCGTCCGTCTTTCCAATCATCCCTCCAATGTACCTTACAAGACCTTGCCCGACGGCGCTGAGATTTACTTACCAACCCTGGATGAGCTGATGGAGGTACCTGAGTTTGGTCTGGGACTTTCCCCAACGGGTAATCCGCTGCTCACAGAGATGCTGCGGGTGCCGACTCAGGACGAATTGCACCATGTATGGGTAGAGGATCGGTCTGGTGAAGGCGAAGAGGTAGAAGGGGTCTGGATGATGGCTTCAACCCCAATGCTGCTGGAACCGGAAGCACGCAAATGGGAAGCAGAATCCGAAGACAATTCAACCGTGAACGATGCAGCGGCTGAGATAATTGCATTGGCGGAGCAAGGGGAAGACTCGAAAGACCAAATCCAGGATGCAGAAGTGCCGGTCCGGACGGTGGTGGAGGAAGGATTGTACGAAGCTTCGGAGAATACAACGACGACCACAAATGCAGAATTGACTGAAGCGCAACTTGCTGCTGCCATTGCCTACAATGAAGGCCAAAGCATGGACCGGGTAAGCATCAGGTTGTTGCAGGATACACTCGGGGTCGGAGGTTCGGGAGAATTCGACGTGGATACGATCCGTGCGCTGGCCGTCTTCAGCAATACCCGACGGTTGAATACCCTGAACGGTCAGTTGACGGTAGCCCAGCAGAACGATGCTTTGAGGGATGAGATCATCAACCGGGTCGGACCTCCAACAGACGCGGAGGTGGAACTGCTGAATACTGACACCGGTGCTATCATCACCGATTTGGAAGGACAGATCGCAGATACCCGTGCCAATTTCAACGCCACCGATGGCCACTTGACGAGAGCGCTGTTCGATGTGCTTTTTGTTCAGATGGTAGAGGCTGATTTACAGAACCAAGCCGCCATCCTGGCCATGGACTACGTGAATGTCAACCAAAACATGTTTGTCACAGTGGAGTTAGACAGCGAGGCCACCGTGGATTGGCGGATCGAGGTTCCCTTCTCCAACATGACCCTCAGCAGCGATGCGACCGAAGGGGCGGTACTGACAGATGCGCCCAACCAAATGAAGAAGGTCTTCCTGAGTGAGGCTTCTTTCGCCTCGGTCACCGCCCTTGAAACCAGCTTGAACGCGGTGAATCAAATCACCTATCAAACTTCCGGGAACGCTACTACCCAAGGCACACCTGTCAATGCCAACTTAGTGACGCTCACCGCCACTCAACTCACGGCGGCAGAAAGCCACAACGGGTTTCTGTTTGACCAGGCGCGTTCAGTCAATATTATCCAGTCCTTCCTTCGCGCCTCCACCACCGGAACCATGGATGCCGCTACTTGCCAGGCCATTTCGAATTACCAGCAAAACAATACGATCACCCGGACGGATGGCCGTCTGGACCATGCCACTCTGGACCACATCGTGCGTGCCATGATCACCGCGGACGAGCGGGATGCGGTCCTGCAGGTTGCGGTCGATTTCTATAACCTGGGTGAGTTGGCCGAGGATGTAATTCTCAGGGCTGATGCTACCGTAGAGGGAGATCCAGCAGTCGACGAAGAAATGGGCGGGATTTCCTCCGTCCGCTTCGGCAACGATGCTTTCAACGATGGTCTCAATGGAGTGGGAGAAGCCTTGGATACCGCACTCGGCAATGGTGTCTCCATGAACGACGAAGCCCTCGATGTCATGCTGGCCGGAACCACTGCAGAACGGCAGACAGCCCTCTGGTCCAACCCTGACCAGAACAACGAAGATGGATTGGTGACCTTTGTCCGCGAGAACTTCCCTTCGGAAGAAGACCTGGGACGGTTCCTCGCCCGCACCGATGTGACCGACGCAGAAAAAATCCTTGGCATAGGTTTGATCCAGGTCGAGATCGGACGACTAGAGTGGCTCATGGGCGTCCTCTACCATGGCGGCAACAACCAGTCCTGGGAAAACCTGGCCACTGTGAACAACAACCGGGGCACCTTCGTCAACCACTTCAAGGATGAGGTCGGCAATACGCCGAACGGCAGTCCCTGGTGTACGATGTTCTCCGGTTACTTGAAGCGCATGACAGGATTTGAGGATGACCTGAGTAGCGGTGGCCCACGGATCTTCAACTCAGGCATGCGCCTGGACTACTGGGCAACCGAAGGCAGGAACCTCCTGACCGGTGTCGATGACTTCTCTGATCCCTCCGACTTCCAGGATTATTCAGGTGACTCCATCGACCGTGCTGACTGGATCACCTTGCGTCAGAACGTGGTAGGTGAACCCGTCCAACAGGACAAGGAACAAGAAATCGACGACTTTTTCGCGGATCGGATAACTCCTCAAGCCGGTGATATCGTGATCATGAATACGAACACTACCACGAACAATTATTCCGGGACCTCCAGCCATACGGTGACCGTGGAATCCTATGACGATTACACGATTTCCACCATCGAAGGGAACCGCGGCCAGCGGTTGATGGGAACAGAAATGGACTTGCGGACCACCCAGGACGTGCAACGGATGATCTGCCTGGTCAGGATAGGAGTTGAGTTCTACACTGAAAACGATGTCCCCGCGCCCCAGGAAGGTGAGGAGCAGGTAGAAGTTTCGGCTGAAGACATTCTTAATCCCTTGCGCCACATGGTCCGGAACCTGCAATTGATGGCGGACCACCGTAATTATATCGGTGACAACACCGCCGGTGCCTCAGTTGCCGACATGTCTGCTGCTGCCGGAAACGGTACACATTGATAGAAGGTCTTGTTGATCTTAAGTCAACCGAGATTTGTCGCATTGCCCAAAATTCCGGGAGGCTGCGATTGTACACCGGAGGGTTCAGAGTTCGGACACCTTGGAGGAGGATTTAGAAGCTTGGCAGGGTTTTTAATTGAACTATTGTTTGATCTGAAATTGAGAATAGATCACTATATCTCAATCAATACTATTTTTCGGGTCATCCGCGTGTTCAGTTTTATTCTTTTTATTAATTGAACTTGTAATTGACTTTGCAGAGGAATGAATGAACCGAAGAATACCCCATGGTTGGTTCGCCAGGACAAATGAAAATGCGGCAAGAATGTAAGGGTATTTGAAATCGATCTTGACAGACTGACCGGACTCAAGTGCGAATTCAAATGAAACCAAAGACAACAGCATCATTGCGACCAGCACCATTAAGGGTACGGCAAAATAATGACTAAGATGCATTGGAATTCCCCGACTATAGAAGCTGCCAAACCTCAGGTAGCTCCCAACCACAATAATCTTGTGAACCAGAATACCGGCAAGTGCCCATAGCAAGACCTCCAACATTAGCCAAGGGTATTCGGTCCATTTCGAAAAGACTTTTGTAATGACTGGATTTTGAATCCCTTCCTCCAATGCGCTTAATTGATGGATCAAAGCAACGGAATTGTTTTGTGACCGGGCTTTTTCAACTTTTCCCAGCAAGCCACCAAGAGAGTCCCGATAGGCTGTTTTAAGCAATTTATTCTCCTTGAGAACGGTTTTCAAGGTAGTGTCCAACCGGCTTTGCTGTGTGTTTAGGTCCGCATCTCCTTTAAGCTGAATATATTTTTGGACGGCTTTGGTCAGAAATGAAACATTTTCACTAAGCCCCTTAAGTAGGGAATCCTTTGCCATGCTCTCCAAAATCAACTTAACCGAATCCACTTCCCCTACCTCAAATTTCGTTTTAAGGGGGGTGATATAGAGCTTCGTCAATGAATTTGCAAGTGGAAGCTTTTGGACTGCGAGATCCAATTTTGCAATTGTCGGTCCCAGTTGGAGGCTATCATTTTGAGATGCAATTTTTTGAACCCGCTTTTTCATTGTCTGGACAGTCCCGAGAATATTTTCATCCAGAGGGCCCTGCGACCTTGGAAGATTGATATGCAAGAAGACATAGGCGACACCCAAGGCGAGTAACACACCGATGGACGATAGCAAAAATTTCCATCCTGCTGATGTGTCCGCATCGGTTGAAAGAGGCGACATATAAATATCGATGTCCTTCCTGTCTTTCTGAAGGTCAAGGTTTATTTTTTTCGAGAATTGGCTCTTTTTATGGAATGCATTAATGATCCATTCACCTTTATCCAAGCCGTCGAACGCAAAATCACCGTCGTCATCTGCCGTGGTGGAGAGGACCGGCCCCACTTCTGGTTCATTCTTACCTCGTTTGCGCGTGGCGGTTAGCACGGCAAATTTCATCCGTTCCAGGCTTTCATGCCGAAAAACTGTTCCGCTAATGGAAAAAGTCGCCTTTTCATTGGTTTCGACGGGAGGGAGATTGTCTGTCTCTTGGGGATCAATTGGGTTGTCAGGCATAACTGGTTACGTTTTGGGGTTTTGTTAACAATAATTGTTTGCCTCAAAAAACTTCAGTGGGTCACACGAAAAGAAAATTTAAGGAGGCCAAACAGATACTATACAGCCCCGATTTTCGAGTATTTCATATAACAATGTTTGGAATCTTTGATACTCAGGATCATTAAATGGAATAGGAAATTCCGCTCCTGGCAAATGTTTCCAACCACCATCTTTTTTACGAACTATTGCCCGCTCCTCCATCGAGTCAAAGTATAAGATTCCGTCCTTCTCTTCAGCATTTATAGCAGAGATGGTGACAATGGTCATTGGATGCCCCTCCCCCCTTCTCCATGATATTTTGCCTTCTTCGGTTCTCAATAAAACTTCCCAATCGGCAAACTTGCACAGTTGATATTCACCAAGCCTGCCAACAATGTACTGACAATATTGCCCTTTGCCAGAATTCCAGAAAGAGGTGAATACGGTTATTAGAAAGAAGATCCGTATTAATTTCATGGTATTACTCATTTCGGGTTAGCTTATAGATTCGGGAGGAAAATGATTCGAAAGAGGGTGATAACAAGAACGATTCTGAAACTTGCTTCAGATTGACCAGAAGGTTTCTGTCAATAGCTTGAATCTCGTCTGAATTCAATGGTTTTTTTACAAATTTTATGGAATGCCCTTCCGCAATTTCAATCTGATCAACAAACCCACGAAGCTTGTTTCCATACGTTTCAAATTGTGGCTCCAGCTTCTTCCTCAACCTTTGAAGTAAATTATAGGCAATTCGTGGCTGACCATCCGCTTCATGGCATGCTTCTCCCAATCTAGCTGCGATTTCCCTGATGAGAATCCGATCCTCCATGTACTCAACAAACTCCTTTTCTTTCCAATACTCCATCCCCTTCACCTCTGGAAGTCCTTTCAGCGAGTCGACCGATTCACATTTTAGATTCTCGGGACCATCTTTTACCTCAATTACTGTACCGACCAGAAAAAGATTGTCTGAAACTAAATGGTCAACTGGAAGGAATTCACTGCTTTTCTTGCCCTTGTAATGCGTCACGAAAACCCCGCCTCCGGACATCCCTTGTACGTATCTGGGATCGCTTTCAGATTTTCTTTTCGTTTCAACATAGAATTCATGGTTATCAGGGTTCATCTCGTCAAGGATGCAATCCTTGATCTCCCTGAGTCTGGCTCCTTTTGAATATCCCTCCTCCAAAAAACTCGGGACACCGTACACCCCCAGCAATACGTTGTATTCTGGCGGATTTTCAACAAGTATGACCCTTGTGGTTGGACACATCCAATCCTCAGATTCGTGGAGCAGAAGTATGGCTAAGTCTCTCTCCAAAATCGGTATCGCTTTGAAACTCCTGGTTTTTTGCTCTTCCATGAGTGATTCGATTTCGATTTCGTCAGTGAGCGGGAGTTCGGTTTTATGCTCAAGGGCAGGTCCTGCAAATGCGCAATGGCCCGCTGTCAGCACTACTACTTGTTTTGTATCAGGAAGTCTGTTAATTACGATTCCAGTTCCCTGGTTAGTTCCTGTCTCTTCATGGTCCCTATCTTTCCGATCTTTCCCCTCGAATTTCGTTCTGGTCAATGTTGTGATTTTCCCAATTGTCCGCTTGAGCTTCATACGGCAATCTAAATCACATTGAATTCTCAAAAACTGACAAGTGTCACGACTTGTGCCTGAAGAAAGTCATTTCATACCACGTCCGCTTTATACTATTTGATGTGGCTAAAACCGAAAAAATAGAATATGAAAGCTGCTAAAATTCGACTTGAAGTACATAAAGCCCATCATGGAGATGCGCTTTTGGTCTCATTAGAGTATTCCCAAGGTAGAAGAAAGCACATCATGATCGACGGAGGGACTGAGAAAACCTTTGATGACGATCCTAGTGGGCTGTATAAGGAACTTGATCAAATTCAGAAGCTAGGAGAATATATTGATCTTCTCATCATTACGCATTACGACTCTGACCACATTGGAGGGATTCTCAAAATGTATGAGGAGGGGCGTTATCGATCGGATTTTGTGAAAAAAGTCTGGTTCAACTCCGGGGAGGAATATCCGATTCCGATTCAGCCACCCAAAGGACGGAAGGTTAGCGCAGAACAGGGTTATAATCTCCAAAAGCACCTGAAGGTGGATGGAAGTTGGACGGGCAAGGAACCGATACTAAGATTGAAGAACTATGCTGACCTCGAAAAAGAGCTTGGTGTAAAAATCACCGTCTTGTCCCCTGATCCGGAACACATGCCAAACCTGCAGAAGCATTGGGATGACGAATTAAGAAGAAAGGAGATCAAAGTAAGTAGGGGACGTAAGGCTAAAGATTGGGATTATGGACAAAAAATAGAGGAGTTGGCTGCCAAAAAGTTCGAGCAGGAGGATTCTGATCCGAATGGTGCCAGTATCGCGATCCTACTTGAAGCAGGTGACAAACGTCTCTTACTATTGGGAGATTCATGGCCGGGAACCGTTATAGAATCCCTTGAAAGTCTTGGATATTCTTCCGATAACCCGCTGAAGGTAGACTACGTAAAGCTATCACATCATGGAAGCAAAGGGAATTTGAATGAAAAGTTGCTTGAGCTGATAGATTGTGTGGATTTTATAGTTTCCACTGATGGGAAACGTTTTAAACATCCCGACAAAGAATGCCTTGCCAGAATCATTATGGACCATGTCCGAAAAGGGAACGAGAAGGAGCTTATTTTCTACTTTAACCATTCTCGGAAGGAATATTATGATATTCTCAAGGTGGATGGAGAAGACATAAAGCAGAGATACAATTTTGATATCATTATCAAGAGAGAGTATGAGCCATGGGTATTCGAAGTTTGAATCTCCGTGACAATTTTAGATTTCTAAAACCGGGATTATGGTTTAGATCCGGTGAGATTGATTTACAGGTGTCCCTCCTTTGGAATAATCATATACATAAGCGTAATGGACAATAGCCTACTTCCTGAAGTTAACCCTAGCGGGAGTTCGAACCTAAATTGCGTTGATTTTCAGCCATTTACAAAGTGGCATAAAATACAATCGGCCAATACACACTGCATTGACCGATTGTACACCGGAGGGTAAGAAGTTCGAAGTGCGACAAGCCGTCGCTTTCCAGATTGATACAGTCAACGAATAGT
>CAYGRE010000048.1:0-49381 GCA_964352215.1 uncultured Bacteroidia bacterium | reverse complement strand
ATCCAAGCCCCCCACCCGCGCCTTGGGCGACAGTACCACCCGTTTCCCCTCCCCAGCCGCCAGCTCCAAATTCCACCGCTCCGCAGAGACCTTGGCCCCTGCCAGTTTTAGATTCCCCGCCTGCAAATCTCCGGGCACCACCACACCTCGCCCTTTCAGGTACAAATTGCCTTGCTCGTCCAAGCGGAGGTCGAACTGTTTCCCCCCCATGGTCAGACGGATCACATCCCCACTCGTCTCCGCCGCCAAAATTAGCGGCGAATCGTTCGGGCGGCTCATGCGGTCGTCCTTTTGGTTGAAACTCGAATTGATCAAGGTTTGGAAATCGCTTTCGGAAGGCGTCTTGCCATTCTTGAATTTTTCCTTGAGGTCGCTGCGGGAATTGGTGTCAGACATGGTGATAGAATTGGGGTGAATGGATCAGGAAATCTGGAAATCGAGGGCCACTTGGCTCCAACCGATGCCCAAGCTGATGTCCCGGGGATCGGTTTCCTCGTCCAAGATGAACAAGTTGTGCTGCGGCGCGGAAATGAACACGACCGGGTAGCCACCGGTGTTGATGGGACTGCCGCCATCTCCGGCGAAACCCATGCCATATTTGCCGATCTGTATGAGTTGGCAGAAGAGGACGAAATCCACATAATCGCGTTCTTGGATGAACTCCGCTACGGCTGTGGGATGGATTTCAGCACCCAGGGAGATGTCGCCCTCCGCCTCAAAGGCCCAAGGCGAAAACAAGCGCGCGAGGTCGCGCTGCAATTGGCCGAGGTAGAACTGCGGGTTGCGGCCATCGGCAAAGTTGACCATGGCCTTGACCTGCAGCTCTACATAATCGGGATTGCGGACGCTCAAGCGGGTCTCCGGTGAACAGAGCGGCTGCAGGAATTCCTGCACCCGCGTTCGGAGGGCCAGGTCCGCGAAGGGTGCGGGGGGCGCAAAATCCGTTTCGGGAACCTCTCCCCGCACATCCGGGATGAGGAAAAGGCCTACTTCACCGGGTTTGCCAGTGGGCAGTTGCCGCCAAGAGAGGCATTTGACCTTGAATATTTCGGGGAAGGCATCGAGGACAAGGCGTTCGTAGTCCCAGGTCGTCTGCGGGCGGCGCTTGTGGCGGAGCCGTTCCCCAATGCGGGTGTACAATTCGGCACCGGTTTCGGCGGATCCTTGTCCCCAAGATGGCCAGACTTGGTCCACGGATTTGATGCCCGCTTGCCGGCTTACCAGGCCCTTCACGCTTCCCCCCTCCAAGGGCTTGCGAAAGTGGGCTTCGGCATGGTCGGTGGATAGCAAATGCGCCTTGGCGGCTTGCAAGCTGATGTGGCGGCATTTGGGAAAACGCTTGGCGTGGTCGGGAACAGAAATGCGCAGCCAGTAGGAGGCATCGGGCAATCGGTGGTCGCCTCTTGCCGCGTCGATGGGCATTTTGACCTGGATGATGCCGCTTTGGCGCAGGCCTTTGGTACTGTCTTCCAGCACTTGGCTTTGGTCCAGTGCCTTCCATCCCTCCTTGGTCCAGTACTCCCAAAGCAACTCTGGCAAGACGCCGTCGTGGTCCTCTCCGCCCGGCTCCAATTGGAACAGGATGGAAAGCAAACTCGGCAGCTTCAGTTCCTCCACCGCGATCAGCAACTGCCCCATGGGACCTGCCTCCGATGCGAAAAGCCAAAGTTTCTCCTCCCCCATTGCTTTTGGTTGGAACTCCTGGTAACCGAAGGGTTCCAATTGGAACAGTGTCAATCCGCTTTTCTTGGGAAGTGGGAAAGCGACTTCTTGGGAGGCGGTATAGGAAAATGAGCATGTGCGGACGGTGGGGGTATATGGCTCGGGCAGTAGCAGCTCGGCCCAGTCACTTTTGGGCAATTCTTTGACCAGGTCTGCGGCGAGTAAATTGGTGCGGCGGGTCAGGAGACGGCTGTAATTGCTGTGTTGGAGATCGGGCTGCTGAAGCTCGAAGCGGAAATGAGAGGGCCAATCGGTGGGCTCGTCGGGGAACGCGGAGAGCCGTTGGGCTGTTCCGGCCGGATTGGTGGCCAAAGCCTCGCCTTTTCGCTTGGGAAATGAAGGGGCAAAGGAAATCGCGCAGGTGCCGTCAATACGGATTTCGTTTTTGCTGTCGGTATCGGTGACCTGCTGGAAAAGGGGCCACACCGCTTCCAGGGGAAATTCTTTGGTCGGAGAAACGGCAAAGACCTTTAGGTGGGGGACTTGCAGGGGATCTTTGGCTTCTGGATTGAACAAGGCCTCTTCGGTATCCGGCTTCCCCCGGTGGACCTTTTGGTAGTTCTCGTAATGGTCTCCGATGTTCCGGGGCGCTCCCTTCCAGGTGATGTCCAAGGAAAAACCGCTTGTCTCAGGTCGGCCGAGGGCCGGATGGGCGAGGAAAAAGTTGTCACCCGCAGCTGGTTCTCGGCCAAAGGGCTGGAAGGGCTTTTTGGGATTGAGCACGCCTTTTTCATTGCCGATTTTGAAAACCTTGCTGTCTTGGACTTCAACGCCCAAAGCGATTTTCTTGAGTTCCAGCCCTTGAAACAGCTCCAATGGGTGGACTTTCGCCTCGGTCACGGGTTCATTGTTGAACCTCAGGACCAAGGCGGGGTCGGTGGCCGGGAAGGCAGCATTTTGAGGCATTTTGCCCAGTGGCTCGATGGGTGAGGCAGATTTGGAAAAGGTGAATTTCCAGGTGAGTCGCTTGTTCTCCCGGTCAATGGCGGGGGAATGCTGGACCGGATTTTTTCGGAACAGGCCTTTCGCAGTGGTGAAGGAAAAGCTCAGTGCTTTTTGCAGAATGGACTGGATGATCTTGTCACGATTTTCCCTTCCCTCCTCCTTCTCCGATCCATTCAAGGAAAGAATTTTTCCCAAGAATACGCCCAACCCCTTTTCGAAATCCACATTCAACTCGATGCTTCGTTGCCCATCGGGCAGGTTCAGCATGGGACTGACCAAGACCATGCCCATGCGAGCGGGTTTGCGCGAATTCTCCAAAGCTCCGAAAGGCGACCAAGCTGCCCCCTCTTCCGCCATGGCTGCCTCTTTGTTTGTGGAAATGGAATGCAAGCGGAGCAGTTTTTCCCCCGGCAAGATCTCTTTCTTCACCTCCAACAAGGCATCGGCCAGGATTTCCACCACCCGTTGCTGCTGTCTGTCCATTTGCCGCTTTCGGTCCGCATCTTTAGGCGCAAGGGTCTCAAACTTCAGACCAGCGAGGTAACTGAATTCGGCTGTGGTCAGGCCCAATTGCTGCTGCAATTCTTTTGCTCTTTCTTCCTCTGGCTTTTCTTTTTGCTCTACCCATTTCAAGTTCCGGTTCCACAGCTCTTGAAACACGTCAGGAGAAAGGATCTTGAATTGGACAAAGACCTTATCCATTACCTGCCGAATGCCCTCCTTCCAAGGAGCCATCCGCTGAATCTGAGCCCTCCAATTGCGGCGGAAACGGTTTGCATACAACTCCGCCAAACGCGCCACCTCCAATTGCTGCGGCACGGGCTGGTCTTCCTCGCTGGACCACTCACGGATGATCTCAAACAGCGCATCAAAACTGTCCAATCCCATGTAGCGGTTCAGGTAGCGCAGTTGCTCGGGCGCACGTTGCTCCACCATCCGCTGGAAGGTCTCCAGCCTGGGTATTTCTCCCTTGACCGCGGGCAATTCTCCCCACACCTTCTCCAAGACTTCCCCGAAGGTCAACCAGCGGTATTCTTTGTGGAGAGTGTGAATGCGGTGGATGCGGGCCTTGGTGACCAAAAGGTCCGCATCCAAGATGTAGCTAAGGGCTTTGCCATCGGCATCCTTCCCGGCGTCCAATTCGCTTCCCTTGCGTACCAGGCATTGCTCGGAATCCTTGTGCAGTTGGAATAGGACATGAAGGACATCCGCTTGGGGAGGCCGGGGTTCAAAGCCCAACACCTTGCGGTAGTAGAGGTCCAGATGGCGGGCGCTGATCTGATTGAAAGCATGGTGCGCCGGGGCCAGCATCTTGAGAAAGACCAACAGGAGGGCCAGGTGCGGACGCCCCAAAGCCCGTTTTTTCCCGGAATCCCCATCGAAAACACCCGGTGATTCGGCATGTCGTAGCAGGTCTTCCAGAAATTCTTCCGGCCTTTCGCCCCCATAGCTCAGGAGCTTGTCCCAGGTCTGGGTGGGGCCACCCTCTATCGGCTCAAAAGCCAATCGCCCCGCGAGTTCTTGAAGCCGTTTCAGCCATTCCTTTAGTCCACGCTCCTCCACGGGCACGCGCGCAGGATCCAAAAAGGGATTGGACCGCTCGCTTTGGCTGGTCCCGCTGCTGTTAGGGGGCAAGTCAGGCACCATAATGCTTGAAATTGGTGGTGATGAACATGCCCTTCCCGGAGTAGAATGGCGTGGAATCGGGCACAGGACCACTGGGCGTAGGTTGTTGGGCTGGATTTTGCACCTGGAATTCGGCCTCGAACTGGCTGCCTTTGAGGATGACCATCTTCCCCTCCACCGTGTACTTCTTTGCCAGTTGGTCGCTGCCGAGGGCTTTGATTTTGATGGTGCCGGAGCCGGGGATTACAAAAGGCGGTGCCAGGTACATGCAACCGCTGACCTCGACCGTGCTTTCATCACCGTCCACGGCCATGGGACTGCCATTGATCTCCGACTTGGAATCCGCCGAAATGGGTCCGGGGCGCACCGTCACCACTGCGTTTCCGAAGTTGGGGAGGAAATTGGCGAGATCGCCGTCCTTGATGATAAAATCTGCCATGGTGCTTTAGGCTAGGGACCTGCTCCCTTCATTGAGGTAGTAAGGATATACGAGGTTGAAGCGGGAGTTGGTGGCTTTGATGGTGTAATTCACAAGAATGAGCAGCAGGCCCTGGGTGTCGGGATCTTCCTGGAGCTGGACGCTGTTGAGGTGAATGCGCGGCTCGTTGCGAAAAATGGCGTTTTCGACGGCCTTCCGGATGCCGGTCAATAGCTGTTGGCTCAATTCTCCAAATTGGTATTGGAACAGGCCGGAGCCATATTCCGGGTTCAGGCTGCGTTCTCCTAAATAGGTGGTCAAGAGGATTCGCAGGCTTTGGTGAACGGCCGCTTCCCGGCTGACCGTTGCCAGGTCCCCGCCTTGGTCGCCAAATGTGGGGGGAAATTTCCATCCTGTCCCGAAAAACTGTGCGCCTTGATCCGTTTGTTCCATATTCCTATTTGGTTTTGACTTGTGATGCTTCGAAGCTGAGATTGCCGGTGGTTTTCAATTCGATATCCCCCTTTGCGTCCAAAGTGATTTTTCCTTTGGTAGAAATCGCGACCCCGTCGCCGTCCATCACCACTTCATTTTTTTCATTTTTGAGGAGCAGTTGAGGCGTTTCGTCGTCTAGGCAGACCTGCTGCCCACCGGGGGTTTCGACCAGGATGGTCTTTTTCTCGTCGTCGAACTGAATTTTCAATTTCGAGCGGGTGAAAATGCCTTTGTAGGTATTGGCCTCGTCCGGTTCTTGGGGCGGCGGCGCGGAACTGCTGTGCAATGCCCCCAAGACAATGGGGTGGCGTGGATCGTCGTTCAAAAATCCGACCACCACTTCATCTCCTTTCTCCGGCCTGAACATCACTCCTCTCCCATCTCCTGCATCGGGTGCCAACCAACGTGCCCATTGGTACTTTGCCTTACCCGCAAGTCCCGGCAGCATGACTTTGATGCGATGCGCGCCCACTTCATCCTCGGTGTACTGGTCCACGATGCCCAAATGAAGTCCACCAATGGCTGGCAAAAGACCGGATGCAGGTGGAGCATTGATTTTTTCAGGACTGGGAAATGGCGTATGTGCCATCCCAAACTGCAGGTGGGTCAGCCAGCCCAAGGGGTTCGCTTCGTGGCTGATGCCGGTCAATAGCGCCGGACCGTCAAAATTCCCCCCAACCTTCACGAGCTCGATGACTTGCCCCAAGCGGTATTCTTTCCCGCCCCTTACCGTAACGGTTCCTCGGAGGATAGAAAGTGCGTCTTGCACCTGCCGCCCTTTTCCGTAGGCGGTGGCTTCCTCCGATTCAATGGGCGCGGGAAAAAGCATTTCCAGGGGCTGCCCGGGAAAAGCTCCTGGTCGGGTTTCCTTTCCCCATTTCCCCGGTGAAAGTCGCGGTCTCGATGCTTCCTCAGTGTCTTGTAATTCCTTGTCCGCACCATTCCAACTCTTCACTTGGACTTTGTCCGCCGCCCAACGCAGGTCCACGGCCAGTTCCATGTCCAAGATTTCGTCCTTTCCCAAGGTCAGCCTAACCTCTGCTGCCAAAGACTCGGGAGCCAAGATTTCCAACTTGCCATCCGTCACCGCCAAGAGCTGCCCATTGGCACGCATCCTTGCAAGCGCAAAGTCCCAGTCGGTGCTGTTGTATTGTATCATTTCGGGGTGGTTCACTCCTCCCCCGTCGATCTTGGCCAACTCGCATCCCGGATAGCTCCCCAGCACGTCTTGGAGGATTTTCGCGTCGTCCATTTCTTCGAAATAGGCATTGCGTCGTTCGAGGGTCGCTTGGAAAATCGGATCGTGCACCTGAATGGTCATTTCCAGCCCGGTTCTTCTTGTCCGCAGCTGATTTCCGGTGATGATTCCCGCAAATACGGTTTGGTCCTTGCCTTCGTTTCCCCCAACGCGCAACATGATTTCCAGTTGTTTGCCCGGCTGAAATGCGGGGTCGTCCCGAAAGGCAATTTGGTCCTCCAATTGGTGGTCCTCCAGCAGCACGACCTCGGCCCAAGGCACCCGGTTGAGGCTCCTTTGCACTTCGATCCCTGCGATCGCGTAGGCTGTGGAGATTGGATCCCCATCGACTTTCAGAGAAACGTATATTGGCATTAGTTCAGGTTTTTAGGGGTGGAAAATGGAGTTGGCGTCCGGGGGGAAGCAACCGCAGTGAGTCGAGTCCATTGGCGTGGGCAAGGGCGACCATCACCAAACTGCTGCCATAGATGCGCTTGGTCATGAGGGGCAGGGAATCGCCGGCCCCAGTGGTGCGGATGTGCGTCAGGTCCGGGGAATTGAAGGTTTTGGAACCTGTGGGGTCTTCGGATTCACCGATGAAACGGGCTTGGACCTCGGCCCGGTAGGGAATGCCGTTGGGGC
The DNA here is from genome assembly GCA_964352215.1 of uncultured Bacteroidia bacterium. Lineage (GTDB taxonomy): Bacteria > Bacteroidota > Bacteroidia > J057 > JADKCL01 > CAWUKT01. The sequence goes on along the minus strand of CAYGRE010000048.1, from coordinate 42,296 downwards.
CAAAATCGCTGTAAGTGACTTCGGCCTGTTGCAAACGGCAATTGAAACTCAATTCTCCCCAAACCAAACGCAGGTAGTACGGCGCGTGGATCTCTCCAACACTGTGGTAGGTGGCGGAAAGGAAATCCCGAACAGCCGGAAACACCTCCGAAGTTTGCCTGTCCCCATCTTCCACGGTGGTGTCAAATACCAGGGTAAAGGACAATTCCTCCGGACGGGCATAGGCATAGGCTTCACGGATCCCAAGGGTAGCGATGCCTTGACGGGTGGTGAGCGCATTCAGGAACCTGTGGGTATAGGACTCCGGGTTGAAACTCACTTGGAAAGTGTCCTCGGGGCTGCCCGAGCGAATGGCCTTCGTGTAGCATTGTACCGTCAGCTTTTCCAGTTTCTGGGTCTTCTTCATGGCTTATCGTTCCTTGTCTCTGTTGAGGATGGCCAATACCCGGCGCACACAGGCTTCGATGATCATTTCCGGGTCAATGGCGGAATTGCCCATAGCTGCCGGAGTTCCGGGATCTCCATCGGGTTCCAACTCTACACGAATGACCATTTCTTTGATTTCTATTGCCATGGGGAGCTATATTTTTAGAAATTTCAAATCTTCGTAAGCCAATTCGATGGTTTCCATCACGATATTGGAACTGCTGGCGTCCAATTCTGAGAAACTCCACCCAATCAGGGTGACATTGTCCATCTTCCACGACCTTCCTGGCTGCCCCTCATCGGTGAGCAAGGTCACCACAACCGCCTTGATAATGGCCACCTGCTTCGTGAACAAAGTTTGAAGAAATGTATTCCACCGTTTATTGGCCTTGAGGCTCATGCCCTTGTTCAGCGTCAGGTTCGTGAACTGTTTGCGCCCCACCCTGTCTTTGCGATTTCCGCTGTCAGTAGTGGCTCTTTTCACCCCGATTCCAGATACTTTTTGGAAAACCATTTCGAAGTTTTGATCCGAAGACTGGTATTCGAAGGAAACCTTGAACCGATAGCCCAGGGCAAGGCTGTCCTGTGTTCCCAATTGAACTGTTTCCATGGAACAATGCTGTTTAGACTATTACAGAAAAATTACGCGTAAGGATTCCGCCGTCAGGCTGATCTGTTCGACCGCGATTTCATTGGAGTTGGCTGTGAACCCCGGCCCATCAAGCTTGGTGGGCAAGGCCTTGTAGACCTTCCACACCACACTGGGATTGTGCGCGGGATCGAGCAAATGTACTTCGAGGTCACGTGCCTCGCCTCCTTCCTGGAACCACTTGGTGAGTTGGTTCCGTTTCGGAGCCAGCCCCCGTTTGAGGGTAATGGTAAGCGGCTTGTGCATGCCGAGCTGGGTAATGGCGCCTGTCCGCCAACTGAGGCCGTGGTAGTAGCGCACGGAATCCCGCTCTTGGCTCAGCCCTTCCACGCTGGAAAAGCCCATGAACTCTGTCCCCAAGGCCTTTGCATTTTTGCCTTGGTCCGATACCGGCTTTGCCTTTTCCGCCAGAAAAACGCGGAAGCTGTACACCGGCAGCGGGTAGTGTTGGTTTTCAAGGCTGCGGGACATCGCTGGATCAGGTGAGCAATTTGACTTCGTCTGCCGTCAGGCTCAGGGTGCCCACTGCTACGTCGTTGGACTTGGCGTCGAGGCCCGGGATCTCCAGCTTGGTGGGAAATGCGCCGACGATTTTCCAGCGGACGACGGGCATGCCTTGCTCGTCGCACATGGAGACGGTGATGTCCTTCTTGTCCGGGCGGTATTCTTGGGCGGATTTCAGCCAGTCGTGGAGGATGCGCATGCTGTTGGGTGCAGCGAAGCCCTTTTTCATGGTGATGTTGGCGGGTTTGGGTTGGCCGAGCATGTGGACTTGGACGGAGCCTTTGCGGCCACCTCCGCTGTAGCTCTCGGTATAGCTCATCGCTTCGTGTTCGATGGCGAGGCCGGAGACTTCGGAGAAGCCAATCGGGGTGGAATCGCCCTCAATTTCAACTCGGAAATTGTAAATGGGCAATGGGTAATATGCTTGTTCTGACATCTGGGATTATGTTTTGGAGTTTGAAATCAAGATTGTTGGAGGATTTGGCTGAATTTCAGCAAGATGAATTCGGCGGGGCGTACCGGTGCAAGACCGACTTCCACGATCATCTTTCCTTCGAGGATATCTTGGGGAGTCATGGTCACGCCCAGACCGATGTTGATGAAATAGGCTTGATCTTGGCTTTCCCCCGCCATGGCGCCTTGTTTCCACAAGCCGTAGAGGTAGGAGTCAATCATGGACTTGACCTTGAGCCAGGTGCCGGCCTCGTTGGGTTCGAAAACGGCGAATTGGGTGGCTTTGCGGAGCGACTCTTCGACTATGATGAACAAGCGACGGACGGAGATATAACGCCAATCGTTGTCATTGCCAAGGAGGGTGCGTCCACCCCAAACCATCACGCCTTTGCCGGGAAATGTGCGAATGGCATTCACCGATTTCCCACTTTCCACATCCACATTCAGAAATTCCTGGTCTTGATGAGAGATTTTCTCTTGTGGAGCGATCACGCCGCTGAGGCTGACATTTGCGGGAGCTTTCCAAACGCCACGGCTGTTGTCCATGCTGGTATAGACACCCGCCAAAGCGGGACCGGGGGGCAAAATGGCCTTGTATTTCCCCAACTCTGAAATGATTTGATAGTAAAGTGCATTGTCGGAGGTTTTGATGGCCACAATGGATTGGACTTGGTCCACAGTTCCCGTCTTTTCCTCATCGTAGTCAAGGGGAATGGTGGTTTGGAGGAATGGAAAATAGGCTGCACCATAACTGAGCGCCTTGGTACCTATGCCGGACCGGAAGGCTTTTATGGTACTTCGGGCATCGGTTGCATTCAAGGGCATGGGTACGTCCAGGATGCAAAACCGGTCCTGCATTTTCTTGCAATGGTCCAAGGCCATCTTCGCCACTTCCATGTAAATGTTGCCCTTTCCCAAAGCATCGCTCAGCACCAACAAGGTGGGTTCGTCCTCCAATTCCAATGCTTTGAGGCCGCCCTCGAAGTCCTTGTTCGTCTTGGGAGCCGCTCCATATTTGCCAACCGAAACGATGTAGCAGGGACCTCCGCCATTTTTAAAGTAGAGCTCCAGGTTGTAGCGCATCAGGTATTGGGGCATCATGGAATCCGGGTCGGTCAATTCCACCTTGGACAGACTTTTTTCCTTGTCCCCTTTCAAGGTGACATTGAAATTGACAGGGAAGGAACCGCCGAAGTGCAATTGGAAATCGTTGAGGCTGGTGATGCGGCGGATCGCGGGAAAGTCCCCTGGCGCCTTTTCCGTGTAGCCGAGGAAGGCAGGGACGGCGGAGGATACTTCTACCACTGAGGGTGGGAAACTGTTCACCTCCTCCACGTAGATTCCGGGGGTCTTAAAATTGGATTTGCTCATTTCGTGTTGATTTAGAGTTCAATATAGGAATTTTGGCTCAGGCCTCCTCCAATTTTTGCGAAAAGCGAAGGACAATAAATTCAGCAGGACGGACGACGGCCAAACCGATTTCCACGATCATTTTGCCTTCGCGGATGTCCTGTTCATTCATGGTGATCCCCAAGCCGACGTGGACATAGAAGGCTTCCTCCTGCTTGGCACCTGCGAGTGCTCCTTGTTGGAACATGTTGTAGAGGAAGCTGTCAATCATAGAGCTGACTTTGAGCCAGGTTTCAGAGGTGTTTGGTTCGAAGACGGCGAATGCGGTGGCTTTGCGGATGGATTCCTCCACCATGATGACAAAACGGCGGACAGAGATATAGCGCCAGTTGTTGTCGTTACCGGCGAGGGTCCGCGCGCCCCAGACGAGGTTGCCTTTGCCGGGGAAAAAGCGGATGGCATTGACGGACTTCCCGGAGGTGGCGTCAATGTTCAACTGGCTTTGAATGGCGTCGTTGATCTTGTGCAGGGGATGGGAAATGGAGGCGATGCTGATGTTGGCGGGGGCTTTCCAGACGCCGCGGGTGCGGTCCACGCTGGCGTAGATGCCGGCTATGGCTGCGCTGGGTGGTAGGGTGACGTAGATTTTCGACAAGCGGGCCTTGATCTGGTTGTACAGTCCGGTGAAGAGGAAGCGGATCTCGTCCAATTTGGCCTTTCGTTTGCTTCCGCCCGTGCCTTGGTCGACCTCGATGGGACGCATTTCCAGACTGGAAAATGCTTTGCTACCATCACCCAATTGGAAGAAGCTCCAGTGCTCCTTACCTTGCTTCTTTTCTTTGAAAAAGGCAGTGGTGATGTCTTTGGCCAAGCTGCCCTTGGGGCATGTAACCGTCAGCAAGTCTCCATCTTCCAAGAACTTGATCCCTTTTGCTCCATCGCTGATTTCCAGCATCAGGGAGCCGTTGCCATTGCTTTTTTCCACTCGGAAACCATTCCCTACTCCCAACTGAGCTTCATAGGGCAGGCCGAAGGATGGCTGTACAGACCGCAGGGGCATCACTGGAACAGGTATTGCTTTGTCCGTGACATGAAGCGAACACAATTGCGCCCATTCGCTTTTCTGAAATTGCTCCTGAACCGCTTGGCTATTTTTACCTGCCATGGCGATGGTCAGGCGTTTCTTGTCTTCGTTTACAGCTATGGTGGCCTTTCCTTCTTTGGGTTCCACGACTTCAACTTTTAGCCCCTTTTCCCGTGTTTCAAGTACCAGTCCCGTTCCCAAGGGCAGTTCCGAGACGGTACCGGGCTTTTGCTGCTGGTCAAGCGCAACACCGGGCAGGAACACCTTCGCCTCCAAGTCCAAATCCTTCGTGGTGGGAATCAAGACCGTACTTTTCCGAGTTTCGAGTGGTTCTTGGTTGAATTTCTTCACCAAATCAACCAGTTTGGTTTTCGCCACAACAGTGACCTTGAGGGTATTTCCTTGTGGGTCTGCTGCCAGTGCCCACTCGCCTCCGATTCCAAGATCCATCGAAAGGGTATTGTCCGGCGCCCATGCCTTCATCTCGGTTTCGCAGCCGTAAGAAAAAGTTTGTCCCTCCACCCTGTTGAATTGCGAACCAGCTTTGACCTCCCCTTTCCCAGAACCGGCAACCCAAAGACCTTTTAAGAGCGTCGAGGACCAATTATGCTTTTGAAGTAACTCCGCTGTGACTTGGCCTTCAAAGGAGATCTTTTTTTCTTGATCGACTTTCAACTTGATTCCATCCGCCAATGCGATGTCTCCCGCTACAGGCTCAATTTGACTATACAAAATCACTGCTCCCAAGTTGGCCGTCCATAAAGTCGCGGCAGTATATTTGGGTTCATTTTTCGGTATCAGAGATTCGAAAGTCGCACTTCCATCTCCCCTTTGCATGAGTGCCCAGGCATTGTTTTTGATCTCTTCCTTGAATTTCTTCAAGATGTCGGTGACTGCGGTATCGTTTTGGGCTTGGAAGGTGAGGATATTGCCCTCCAAAGACACGTTGAGATCTCCTTTTGAGAACAGCAGCTTTCCGCCAGGCTTTTGATAGGAGGCGATCAGACCCTGAACTCCCCCCAAGGACACTTCAAAGGGCAGGTTGCTAGGCTCTTCCTCCAATTTCCGGGCTGCGGCCACAGCAATGGGAGCGGTCCCATCTCCCAATTGGGTGACGGTGACTGGGCTTTTCGCAAACTCGACGTTTTCATGGCAAGCGCTTACAATGGCATTTGCGACGAGTTGGGTTTTGGGACCGGAGATTTTGATGTTTTGATCGGTCAATTCTATCCGCAGTCCAGCGGGTTCTGAGCCTGTATCTTTCGGTTCATCCGAGTCTCCCGCTTTCTTCGTCCCACTGGCCTCCTCTTCCACTAGCTCCACCGCCCATCCATTTTCCTCAGCGGAGAATACCAAGCCCTTATTGTTTTCTCCCAAGGTCAAGCGGTAATGGTGCCGCTCCTTGGGTGTCAGTTCAATCGCCTCCGCCTTGGGTAATTTCCCCTTGAAATCCCCCTCCCCTTTTTTGAGGAAAAATCCATTTTCTCCAGCTTTGCCTGAGTTCTTTTCATTCCAAGCTTCGAATTCTTGCACAATCTCTGCGGGGCTGAGCGGCACTTTCAATTCCAAGATCAATTCGTTTCCATTGAACTGCGGCTGCAACTTCTCGGAGAGATTTGGGTTCAAGCAAATGCTGACCTTGGAGTCTTGGGCTTTGGAAGAAAAGGCCAACCCGTCTACTTCCACTTCCCAGTGGTTGGGCGGCATATCGACCTCATTGACCGTCACTTTCTTGTCCTCAAACTCAATTGGCAGACTTGTCTTGAGCCATGGATAGTAGGCGGCACCGTATTCGAGGAAGTTCCCGCTGAATCTGTCGCGGAAGTCTTGGACGGTATTCAGTACATCGGACTTTTCTACTGGCAAGACATCCACGATGGTAAACCGGTCCTGCAAGTCTTTGCAGTCTTTCAAAGCCTTTGTGACCAGACCATAGTATGCTTCGGCGTCCCCTTCCATGCCACAAGCGGCGTCCGTCAATACGATCAAGGTGGGTTCGTCTTCTTTTGCAAGCGCCGCGAGTCCATTATTGAATGCATCCGGCTGTGGCTTTTGCTTGGAATAGGTCCCTACGGAGATGATGTAGCAAGGTCCGCCTCCATTGTGGAAGTAGTGTTTGATGGCGTAATAAAGCTTGAAATCGATGGGATCAGGCTTGACATCCAAGCTTTCGACCTCCTTCTTCTTGTCCTGCATACTCCATTTGATGTCCACAGTGGTTTCCGGAACCGCAGGTCCACCAAAGGTCTTTTGAAAATGAAGCATGGAGGTGATGCGCCTGACCGAGACTCCATCAATGGGATGGGGTTGAATGGCGGTGTAGCCAAGGAAAGCGGGAATGGCGGTGGAGACTTCGGCCACGGAGGGCGGCGAGGAAGGCAATTCCTCCACGTAGACGCCGGGTGTATGTGTTTTTATCATGGGAATTGTGTTTTTGAGTGGTGGGAAAGCAGATTGAGCACTTGGGTGAAGTTGTTTGCAGGGTCAGGGACTCTTAGGCAGGTGCTGAGTGGTCCCATGGGGCCTTGCAGGGTCAGTTTGGGCTGGGTATGGTGATGCAGGGGAATGGAAATGGTGGATCGAATAGCGTAGATGAAAAATCCATCCGATGCGGGATACTGTTCTAACAGCGCTTGCTCCAGCGGCTTCTGCGTATCGCTGTCCAGCAAGGTGGCAGACCTGAATTCGTGGTCCTTTCCGGTGATGGAAAAGTCTGGCGATGGCTGGCGGGTCACCAGCAGGTAGGTCCAGGGGGCAGAGCGGGCATTGAGCTTTAGTTGGTAGGAAAAGTCCTTTTCGAATTTCCATGCGCCTTTGGGCAGGTTTACTTTGATCTTCGCAAGGGGCATCGATTTGGAGAAAAGTCGTCCTCCTTCTACCCTGGAGCCCGAACTTTGCCGCTTCAATTCCAATTTGTGCTTCGCATTCGCGAATACGGGCAATCTCCCTGTGCTCGGCTCGGCGTTCCATTCGGTGTATTTCCAGAAATTAACCGCATTTCCCTTGAGGAAGAATACCCACTCGGACATCGAAAAGGCTGGTTTACCTACCGCACCAGGAAAAATATCCGCCCAGACTTCTATTTTCCTCGGCAGACAGCGGGTTTCGAGCCTGTATTTCCGCAACTGAATCGAGGTCTTTTCAACTGCACACAATTCCAATCCTTGTGGTGCATCAGGTGCCCAATAGGAATGCTCAACTGCAAGCTCAAATAGCTTTCTCCGCATCACCTTGCCTCTCCCTCCTTGGTCTGTGTTTCAATGCGAAGCGCCAATTCACGAGTCTGCTGTGCAAAGCGCAGAGCGTCCTTGTCCGCATAGGTAATCATCCGCACTCTGTAGAGGACCGAAGGGTGGTAGGTCGTCCTCAAGGCATTCCAAACCTCATTTTGCTTCGAAAAGGGAAGCGTCACTAATTCGACCCAGAGCTTGCCGATGTCCGGCCCGATTTCAGGATGGGTTTGCTGGTCAAAGACGCGATTGGCTTGGAAAAACTGGATCACCAGAGAAAGGAATTTCATCGCTTGGATATACTTCTCCGAATTGGTGACAAACAAGACGTACAGGTTCAAGCGAATTTCGGGCTGTACGGGAAACTGTCTCCCCATCGCATCAATGGCAGCAAAGGGGTTTCCCTTTCGGTTCTCCCTCTCTTCCTCCAGGTTCACCAAGACCGCCGTCACCCGGTTGTCCTTGAAGCTGATTTGCTGGGATTGCCTGCCCTCTAGAAACACCACGCGGTCATCTGAGATGTTGCCCTTTATCTGAACATACTCGTTCAATTGACGTGTGAGGATATGGAGTGCGGTTTCGATCATAACTGCCCCCAAGATAGATTTCGCATGCAGGCATGGATGGAGGGATGGGGTTATATAGTAGGACAAAAGGAGGACTTTGGGTTGGTTGCAGGCGGAAAGTGGACACCCACCCTCAAATCGCCAAGCCCCCCACTTGATCAGTACTGCGCTTTAAATCATCTTTGTAAAAAGAATACCCCACCATGGACCAGCAAAATTCTCGCCCCAGTGAACTCCCTCCAGCTATGCAGGAACTGCTTTTTGAGATGCGCAAGCTCTTGGAATTGGATCTTACCGAGCAGTAGACAGTTACTCTCCCTCCCACCATGAGCACCAACTGGTGGCCGCAGCTAAAATTGTTCTTCGTCGTTCCCTCCAATTCGAATTGCTAGATGAAGAAACGCAGGAATCAATACAGCAAAGGGTCCGTCGTTTTGATTGACGGTCCAGCGGCAAAACTGTGACATGTCAAAACGAGAAGATTGGAGAAGGTTGTTTCCTCACCCACCCCAATACCTCAAATACCCAACAATCCGCTTAAACAAAGCCGCATTCCGATCCGCATTCAGTATTGTCAAGCTATATCAGTAGAGCCAATTTGCAACCTCCTCAACTGTAGGACGAAACCAGTACAAGACAATCTGTAAGGTGTTTTCAGGACGGTACAGTAGCATGATTTTCGACAAAAAATCGGACAGGGTTCTAGCCCCAAAGGTAAATTCACTTTTCGTCTTTTCCAGCCAATTCAAGGCGATATCAACCCCTGAGAATCACGAAGACCCTGCGAAAATTCACCAGGGTCTCATCGGGGTACCCCGGACGGGACCAATATCGAACCCACAATGGGGGATTTGGAGGCGTGGAATGAGTTTGCGGCATACTTTCGAAGTTCAATTAGTGTCCCAAAGAATTACTAAGGTATTTTAGGCCCAGATCACTAAAAATATTGGATTCAGTCAAAAGTTAGCCCAAGTCGATCTATCAGAACACAGGGAATCCAAGGTTCGATCCAAACATATTCAATGATTCTCTTAGTGAGGATTTGCAGTTCATCTCTCCCGAATAATTCCAAGAATCATGCCATCCATGAAAACCAAGCTATCAACTATCCTTTGTTTGTCGCTGGTTCTGCATCTACCATGCACGGGAAACGTATACTCTACAATTGCGACATAATTTAAGGTTTAGGCAAAAGAAATCGCTATATTTTGTCCATCACATCAGCTCAAAGACCTTCTTTTAAAAACGCTTCTGGATCGGGAGAGTTAGTAAGATTTTGTACTGATATATCGAAGAACAAGTAGAATAGAAAATGACTTTAGTTGTAGCTAAGAGATTTCGAGATGGGAACGTAACTCTCTCTTCTGATTCAAGGATCAATTTCCCAGGAGGAAATTTTGATGCTGGCATCAAAGTGTTCTCACTGCCGGTTAGGATCCAAAGTCCGATTGCTTCGGAAACAGGGAAGTCAACAATAGATTATGCGCATACGCTTGGAGTAGCGATTGCTGGGAGTTTCATCAATTCCTACGGAATCAAAGAGTCAATTTTCGAAATTCTTCAGAACTTGCAATATGCTCCGGGCTATACGGACCATTCCTTTGAAGGAATGATGAGGACCGTGTTCAAAGTATATGAACACAATTCAAAAGAGCTTGCTCAGGCACTTCGGGATAAAGCAATCTGTCAAATAGTCATCGCTGGATATTGTCCTGTCCAGTCAAAAATTCGAGTGTTTTGCTTTTCAACTGAGGCAGCTCCGAATGGGCTGGAATGTCGGTTTGACGAGATTCTTAAATCACCCGGAATCAAATTCTATGGATCTGGAGCCAGCTATGCGCAGGTGCTGCATGGTGGCAACCGTAGCCTTAGCGAATTACACATTATCAGGGACGTTGTTGGGGACTCCAGTTGTACTACGGTTGGGGGCGGACTTCAATTTGGGAAATTCAATGGGCACGATTTCAAAGTCTACGGTGTTCAGGATTATGATACAGATGAAAATGGCCGCTTCAAGGATTATCTGTACACATTGCGAGGCGTTACATTATACAGAGGGCATTTCCAGGCCGCTGACTCTGATTTTCATGTCGCCTATGAATTCATAACACCATTTCAGAACGAAATAGACGCTGCTTTTAAGAAGCAATTGAACGAACATTTATGACCAAGAAACGATTCTCCAAGCGACTAGGATATTCCGAAAAGCCAAAACCTATTGTCACCAGAGATGAAGCTCCAGAGGGGCTACGGGATTTTGTTTACATGTCGTTGCTTGGATTGGGCATTCAGCCTTCGGGAATCAGGAAGATCATTTGCAATGTATTGAGAAAGGCTCCTGACCCCAACAATTGGAGTGAATTCCCGAACATTAATGATGAAGCACTTTCCCTGATCAGGGAAGCCTCATGGTACAAAATTTACGATATCATCGAGGAAATATGGGAAAAATTCGATAGAGCGAAACGTACTCAATTTGAGGGGGAGATCAATGAATTCTTCAATGAAAATGGAATAGGTTGGAAATTTCATAAGGGGCAGATTGAATTCAGAGGCGACGAGACCTTCGAGGCCAATATTTCAAAAGCCACTGAAGTGCTGAAGAAAGCCCATATCAAAACTGCTAGAACCAAAATTGAAGAAGCGATTCACGACTTATCTCGTAGACCTAATCCGGATATTACCGGAGCAATTCAGCATGCCTCGGCTTCGTTAGAATGTTTGGCCAGAGAGGTAGCGGGAGATCAAAAGAAAACCTTGGGAGAACTAATTAGGAAACATCCTGATATCGTGCCACGTCCCTTAAATGAAGTTGTTAGCAAGATTTGGGGGTTCTCCTCCGAGCAAGGACGACATTTGAAGGAGGGCAATCCGCCATCTTATGCGGAAGCCGAACTTATGGTCGGACTTTGTACGAGTTTGGTTGTATATCTAGCGAACCGAAAAATCGAAGACGCAAACGATCAGGAATTTGATCTTTTTTGAAACCTCAATAATGATACAGCGATATGGAAGGATACACAATTCATTCAAAGGTGAAGCATTTTATTCACGGAAAGAGCACTCTGAATGTCTCAGAATTTTCGTTTGGAGATGTTGAATGGTACAAATTTGACCCGAAGGAAGAAGATGGGGTTCCATTTTCTCAATCAGAAGTGAAAGAATTCCTGGCCTACCTAAGCTCACATAATCATTTCTATGACAACAAGATTCAACACTTCGAGGAAGTAGATATATTGGATATCATTGACGGGTCTAGCGCATTCAGGAAACATATATTCCTCCAAGATCATCCAGATTTTAAATCAACATATTATTTTGATTTCGCGGTCATCGGATTTCTTGAAATAAAATAGTGAAACAAGAATGATTTACGAATTGTCTACACAATTCCCTGTTACTTTGAAAACTCCAAATGGTGCTCTGAAAGCCTCGTCTACTTAAAAAGTAATACGTTTTTATGACAAAAATCCCATCCCCCTATCCGATGGGACAAATATCGAACCCCAATAAACCATCCTCAAAAACCAAAGAACGGGACAAAGGTTCGATAATCTCACCTTTGTCCCGTCGCCATGTATCACGGACGGGACAAATATCGAACCCACAAGAGAGGATTTGGAGGCTTGGATGGAGATTTCAACCCACTTCAAAAATTCAAGACAAATGGCGACCGAATCATAAACCCCGCACAAACGCAGACGGGTCGCCAAATTTGGTCGTCGCATCTCATTTTATGAACCTCTCGTTATGGTTCACTTTCAAAACCTCCCGAAAAGGCTCAATTTAGAATTAGAAGAGAACGGTCATAGACTGAATATTGATTTCAGTAGAAGGCACTTTTATTTGTGATATAATATTTTGGCATGCTGCCAACAAACTAAACAGCAAGTCAAACTATGTCAACAGACCAAAAGCCAACCATTTCCATTATTAAATTAGGTTTTCGAGATAACGTTCCGCAAGTCGTCTGTATACCGGAGGAATGAGTGCATCTTCATCAAGCGTAACAGTTATTTGCCCAATTGAAAAACTCGTATCCCAGAAGTGTTTCATATTTGTTCCACAGACCTTGGCGTTCCATTCGTTATAAGTAATCTCCACAAAGGTAAATGCACTGGAGTGCGAGATTGCAGTTGTACTGTCTAACGCAAATAAGGTTTCTTTACTTTCACGTTGTCCATCGTAGTCTTGAACTGCATTGATCATCTCCGTGATAAATGCTTCCACCTTTTCTTTTTTGACCGCGCTGTATTTTGTGAGTGCTTTCGCAACCTTGGTTTTCATATCGTCCACATCTTTAAGTTTCCATACCGGATTGGAAGAGTCATCAGATAAGGTTGTCAGGACCTTGCTATTTCTCAATGCCTCCCGGTATGTCTTGTAGATTGCTATATCATCAGGTTTACCTTTTTTTGAGGGTATATAGTTTGCCGCTGCTTGTTCCATATCGACAATTGCCGTAAGAAGTGCATGCTTATGCTCTTTCCAATAATCCACCATAGCCTTAACATCAGCCTCATTGGTAGCATCACTCTTTTTCGCAAAAGCCCGCATAGCCTTGACCTTGTCTTGATCTTGTTCAGATAGATCATAAATATGGTCACCGAAAGATGAAATTTGACGATCTGTTTTATTAGGACTGCTCATAAATAAACTTTTGAATTGAAATTCTTTAACTATTAGGAAAGGCCATTCGTGCCTTGATTCGTAATTTAACAAAATGTCGCCATAATCAAAAGAAGATTAATGGAAGGTAAATAACCTATGAGCATTCTCCAGACTCTCATCCATTCAATCTGTCTTAGACGGAAATAGCCTGTTAGTTTTGAACGACAAATTCCATCCACATACCCGACAGTTCGAATATCGAACCCACTAAAACCACCCTCAAAAACCCAAAACGGTACAAAGGTTCGATAATCTCACCTTTGTCCCGTCGCCAAGTACCGGGAGCGGGAATCGAACCTCAAGAATAGGTGACGATATTGATGGTCAATAATCCAGTCGAGGGGGAGGCATTGTTAGTAAACCAGGGCTATGCAATGATCAAAATATAATCATTGAAAACAGCTTCAAATCTTCAACAAACGCTATAAAGGGGTCTGAAATAAGACTCCTCTTCCGACTTTGATTTCCTGTGCATTGGCCGGGTGGAACGGGATCAGTGTCTTCGGTTGGCGGCAGGCGAATTGGAGGGACTGGATCATCTCAGGCACCATGAAACTGACTTGGTCCCGGTTCTGAAAGGTGAGTTTGATGGACATCGGATCGACCTGATGTATGTAGCATATCCAGCTGAAGTGCCTATTTCCCGACCCAGTCATTTGCCCACCGAAGGCTTTCGCCACTTTGAGATTTCTGCGCAAATGACGCTTTCTGCTTCCCTGGAAGTGGCGGCCTTGCGGCGCTTCATTGGACCGGAATGTGACCCGGAGCGTGACGCCGGGGACCTTGAAAGTGATCCGTGCCGCGGTGGAAGCAGGGCTGGATACGATATGGAATATCCGCCAGGAGGGCGGGCGGTGGATTGATTTCTTTGCAGCCAATCAGAACCCCAACGCAGTCAGCCGAGGAAAGATTGAAATTGAAGTTTCAGGCCGTGATCGCCGTGGCCTCGAACTGGTTCAAGCCTGGGTACAAAGGAATTTCAAGAACTTATTGCCTGGGATAGAAAAGGTAGCGGGTGAAGTACGCCCCTGGACAGCCTTTATATCCGATGGCGGCTTTGCGGGCAGGTATCAGATTGATCTGGGATCGGTTGCCGATCCCGAGGCTTTGAGGACCATGCTGAACCACTGGGTTCAAAAATACGAAGGATGGGGAGACCGCCCGGTTGGAGGAAGACTGAATTGTATTTCGCCCTCCATTTCTATTTAGCCATACCAACATGTCACGATAACCAAGAGCGCCTCCATCTAAGGGGACGCCTTTGTCATCAACTGGTTCTGAACCCTGATAGCATTGAAAGGATACCTGCAGCATGAGATGCAAAAAGTCTAAAATAATTTCCCACCATATTCCTACCTTCGGCCCGATATTTCACCAAACCCCAAAGGCTTGAGATTATGGCATTGCATTCTTTAGAAACCAATCCGGAATACATCCGTCTCCAAACAGAAATGGTCTGGATGCAACGTGACCTGATGAAGACCGGTAAACGGTTGCTGATCATATTTGAAGGCCGGGATACAGCTGGGAAAGGTGGTGCGATCATGCGCTTCGTCCGGTTTATCAATCCCCGTGGCTACCGCATTGTTGCTCTCAACAAACCTTCAGAAGTCGAGCGCAAGCAATGGTATTTCCAGCGCTACCTCAATCATCTGCCTGACCCCGGAGAGATCGTATTTTTTGACAGGAGCTGGTACAACCGGGCCGTGGTGGAGCCTGTGATGGGATTCTGTACCAATGACCAATACGAGCAATTCATGAAACATGTGCTCCAGGTTGAGAAGATGCTGAGTGAAGATGGGGTCGTGATCGTCAAGTTGTGGTTCTCGATCAATATAGATGAACAGAAAAGGCGGCTTGAAGAACGCCTGACTGAACCGCTGCAACAGTGGAAACTGAGCACGGTCGATATGGAGGCCCAGCAGAAATGGGACAGTTACACGAACTATAAACTGGAGATGTTTTCCCGGACCGCCACCCCGCACAGCCCCTGGGTGATCATCAAGGGAGACGACAAGGACAAAGCCCGGATGGAGGCGATGCGCTATGTCCTGAGCCAAATGGAGTTTCCTGAAAAAGGAACGACTGGTGAGCGGCTTACCCCGGATGCGGATGTGGTGACGGTGGTCGGGAGGGGATAGTCCAATGGGGGCCAATCCGGGCTTTGCGAAAGGGAACTGTTCCTTCAGTGCGGGAGGAACAGTGAAGGAGAAAGGTCTAATTTCACCCATTCCGCAACCAATTTCCTGCTTTTCCGAGGTTTTATAGTCACGCGCCTATGACACCAACCCCTTGAGTTTGCAGGGCAATAGTCACACGCGTGCTCGACCAAAGGGGTCCATTCGCTGGAATAACCGAACAAGGATGTGACGTTCGAGGCCCGGGGCTGAGGGTTGGAGAGCACGCGTGTGTAACCTCAACATCACACGCGCGTACGTTTGACGCCTAGCGCCAAGGGCTCAGGCGCACACGCGCGTAACCCCAACATCACATGCGTGTACGTTTAGGGCGCAGGGCCGAGGGGTTATGGTCACACGCGTGTGACCATAACATCACACGCGTGTGCGTTTGAGGGTACGCGCCGATGGCCAGGGCGCACACGCGCGTACGTTTGAGACGCAGTGCCGAGGGTTCAGGCGCACACGCGCGTGACCATAACATCACACGCGTGTGCGTTTGAGGCGCAGGGCCGAGGGTTGGGAGTCACACGCGCGTGACCCTAACATCACACGCGTGTGCGCTTGAGGCGCGGAGCCGAGGGTTGGAGGTCACACGCGTGTGACCCTAACGTCACACGCGTGTACGCTTGAGGCGCAGGGCCGAGGGGTAATTATCACACGCGTGTGACCATAACATCACACGCGTGTGATAATTACCCCTCAGGTTTGCACCCTCTCAGGTCACAAGGGTGCCGCTCTTCCCA
Organism: uncultured Bacteroidia bacterium; assembly: GCA_964352215.1. Classification (GTDB taxonomy): domain Bacteria; phylum Bacteroidota; class Bacteroidia; order J057; family JADKCL01; genus CAWUKT01. The sequence goes on along the minus strand of CAYGRE010000048.1, from coordinate 26,440 downwards.
ATGGGTTTGCGAGATCTCAGGGACCATCCGGTCTGAAATTTATTTGGTGGGATGGCTGGTGGACCTTTGCCAGATCATCCAATAAATAATGTAACCTCCATTCCTTTGTAGTTCTGATAAAGTTGTTACATTTACGCCCAATGAACCGTAAGTTTTTATATGGTGTCCTGGCAATCCTGCTTTCATTCTCGGTAACGAATGAAGTATGGATTTCTTTGTTTCAGGACAACCTGATCGTTGCGGAACTGGAATCAGGATGGGAAGAAGAGTCGGAAAGAGAATTCAGATCAGGTGAATTCTCCACTGACGACCATGATTTTGTAGACTTTGGCCCCATTCTTCCTTCAGAATCATTTCACAACCTCACCGCGTTCTCGGGATTTGTCCAGCAGGGCAATTCGTTCAGTCTGAGCTCCCAGAACCACCCGAAACTCTTCCTCCTTTATTGTCAATTGCGTTTCCACTGCTGAGCGCTGTATTAAACTGAAATCCCTTCGAAGCGAGCTTTGAAGTTGTTTTCCCGTGTTGCTCCCAATCAGAAAGGGTTCAAACACATCTGGCTGTTGACGCATCCAGCCTTCATTCCAAACAGTTTTTTTACAGCATTCAGTTATGAGCAGACTATTCATTCTCATGATCCTGAGTGTTTCCATCGGCCTGGCCGGTTGTGAAACGCACGAAGAGCATCATGAAAAAGAAACAACTTTTCAGGTAAGCAGCCCGGTCGTCATGGACACCTCCATCACCCAGGACTATGTTTGCCAAATCCACTCCATCCAGCACATCGAATTAAGAGCTCAGGAAAGGGGCTATTTGCAGGAGATATTTGTAGACGAAGGACAATTTGTCAAAGAAGGCCAATTGCTGTTTCAGATCATGCCCCGACTTTACGAAGCAGAATTGCAAAAGGCCCAGGCAGAGGTCAATTTTGCCGAAATCGAATACCAGAATACGAAAAAGCTGGCCGACAGCAATGTAGTGGCTCCGAATGAGCTGGCCATGGCTGAAGCCAAGCTTCAAAAGGCAAAAGCCGAGATGGCATTGGCTAAGGTTCACCTCGACTTCACCGAAATCCACGCCCCTTTCGATGGGATCATCGACCGCTTCCACGCTCGGTTGGGGAGCCTGATTGAAGAGGGCGACCTCTTGACAGAACTCTCCGACAACCACAAAATGTGGGTGTATTTCAACGTTCCGGAAGCTGAATACCTGGATTATGAGTCCAGTTTGAAAACCCAGGACAAGACGCACGTCAGTCTGATGATGGCCAACAACCACCTGTTCGAGCACCCCGGGGTGGTGGAGACAATAGAAGCTGACTTCAACAATGAAACGGGCAATATCGCTTTCCGAGCCACCTTCCCCAATCCCAAAGGCCTCTTGCGCCATGGGGAAACCGGCAATATACAGATGCAGGTCGTGCTTGACGACGCCCTCATCATTCCCCAGAAAGCCACCTATGAGATTCTTGACAAACAATATGTTTTCGTAGTCGGTGAAGACAATCGGGTCAAATCAAAGCAGGTTACCATTGGTGAGGAAATGCCGCATTTGTATGTCGTCAAAGATGGGCTCGATGCTAAAGACAAGATCCTGATCGAAGGCTTGCGACTTGTGAAAGAAGGTCAGGAAATCAAGTACGATTTCAAGGACCCCAAAGATGTGATATCACATTTGGATCTGTACGCAGAGTAAGTCAAGTATCTCAAATCAGAAAGTCATGTTTAGTAAAATAATACATCGGCCAGTCTTGGCCATTGTGATATCGATTGTGATCGTCTTTACAGGCACCATGGCGATCACCGAATTACCAATATCCCAGTTTCCACAGATTGCCCCGACGACGGTTAATATATTTATTGCCTACCCCGGCTCGAGTGCTGATGTTCTGGTAAAATCCACCCTGATCACCCTGGAGAATTCTATCAATGGGGTAGAGGGAATGAGGTATATCGCTACCGATGCCACCAGTGCCGGTGAAGCGACCCTCCGGATCGTCTTTGAACCGGGAACCGATCCCAACCAGGCGATGATCCAGGTAAAAACCAGGGTGGACCGGGTAATGCCCCTGCTACCCGATCTGGTCCAACGTGAAGGGGTCATCATCATGCCCATCCAACCCAGCATGTTGATGTACATCAACTTGTACAGCGAGAACGAAAACCTGGATGAAAAATTCCTGTACAACTATGCCGACGTCCAGATGATTCCAGAGATCAAGCGGATTCAAGGGGTGGCAAGGGCAAATATTCTGGGAAGCCGGAAATATGCGATGCGGGTCTGGCTCAATCCTGACCGGATGCGTGCTTACAATATCTCGGTGGAAGAGGTCATGGAAGCCCTGAGTGAACAAAGTATCATCGGGCGTCCGGGCAGAATAGGCCGAAGCTCCGGCATTGCGGCCCAGTCACTTGAATATGTATTGACCTATAAGGGAAGGTACAATAAGCCTGAAGAATACGAAGACATCATCATTCGGGCCAATTCCGAAGGGGAAAGCATCCATTTACGGGACATTGCCACCGTAGAGTTGGGCAGTGAATTTTTCGATATCTATTCCAATCTGGACGGAAAGCCCTCCACCGCTATCGTCCTGAAGCAGAACTATGGTAGCAATGCCAGTGTGGTGATTGAAGAGGTAAAGGAAAAGCTCGAAGAGATGAAAGCAAGTTTCCCGCCGGGGGTGGACTACAAAATCAGCTATGACGTATCACAGTTTTTGGATGCCTCTATTGAACAGGTCAGCCATACCCTGCGGGATGCATTTATCCTGGTAGCCCTGGTGGTTTTTGTATTTCTCGGGGATTGGCGTTCCACCCTGATCCCTATCCTCGCGGTTCCAGTTTCCCTGATCGGCACCTTCTTTATCCTCCAGCTTTTGGGTCTGTCTATTAACCTGGTGACTCTGTTTGCCCTGGTGCTGGCGATCGGAATTGTGGTGGACGATGCCATTGTGGTGGTAGAGGCAGTCCATGCGAAGATGCAGGAAGAGAACCTTTCGCCCTATCATGCGGTGCGGAAAGTCATGGGGGAAATCAGCGGCGCGATTATCGCCATTACCATGGTTATGGTGGCGGTCTTCCTCCCCATCTCCTTTATGTCCGGTCCGGTAGGTACATTTTACCGCCAATTCTCCATCACCATGGCCAGCGCGATCCTCATCTCGGCTTTGGTTGCCCTGACGCTCACCCCGGTCCTTTCGGCCATGCTGTTGAAAAATAACCACGGTAAGCCTCAAAGGCGTCACCTTCTGAAACGCTTGCTGGATGGCTTCAACCGTGGATTTGACAAAGCCACCGCGAGTTATGTAAAGGTATTGCGGCTCATCGTCGACAAATGGTGGATTACCTTCGGCATCCTTCTGGCATTTGGTCTGGGAATATTTGGAGTCAATCAGATTCTACCGGCTGGTTTTATTCCCAACGAGGACCAGGGCACCATTTATGCCATTATCCAAACCCCTCCCGGTGCCACCCTGGAAAGGACCAATCAGGTTTCCCAGCAGTTGCAAAAAATCTGTGAAGAGATGCCCGCTGTAGAGTCGGTTTCTTCCCTGGCCGGATACGAGATCATGACGGAAGGCCGGGGCTCGAATGCCGGAACCTGCCTGATCAACCTCAAGCCTTGGTCAGAACGGGATCTGTCGGTGACGGAAGTCATGGAGGAACTGGAAGAGGAGTCGAAGAACCTGGGTGCGGTCGTCGAGTTTTTTGAACCGCCCGCTGTACCGGGCTTTGGCTCTTCGGGTGGCTTCTCGATGCGATTGCTCGATAAGACCACAGACACCGACTACCAGGAGTTTGACCGGATCAACCAGAAATTCATGGATGACTTACGTAAGCGCAAAGAGTTGACTGGCTTATTTACCTTCTTTGCCGCCAATTATCCCCAGTACGAATTGGAGATTGACAATAAGATTGCCATGCAAAAAGGGGTGTCCATCGGCAAGGCCATGGAAAACCTCAATATTTTGATTGGCAGTACCTATGAACAGGGATTTATCCGCTTTGGCCGCTTTTTCAAGGTTTACGTTCAATCCGCTCCTGAATTCCGGAGACTTCCCTCTGATATCATGGGGCTTTTCGTTAAAAATGATGCTGGCGAGATGGTCCCTTATTCTTCCTTTATGCAGCTTAAGAAAACCCAGGGGCCCAATGAAATTACCCGCTACAATATGTACAATTCGGCGGCCATCCGCGGGCTTCCCGCTCCCGGATATACGACCGCAGATGCGATTGAGGCCATCCGGGAAGTCTCGGATCAAACTTTGCCGCGGGGATATGACATTGCCTGGGAAGGCCTTTCTTACGACGAAGCAAACCGGGGGAATGAATCAGTTCTCGTTTTCACGGTGGTATTGATATTTGTCTACCTGGTTCTGGCCGCCCAATACGAAAGTTTCCTCCTGCCATTGGTCGTGCTGTTTTCCCTGCCAATCGGGATATTCGGTTCCTTTTTGATGCTGCGGCTGATGGGGCTGGACAATGATATTTACGCCCAGATCGGGATCATCATGCTCATCGGACTACTGGGGAAAAATGCAGTATTGATCGTCGAGTTTGCGGTTCAGAAAAACCGACATGGTACAAGTATTCTGGAAGCAGCGATTGAAGGTGCCAAGGTGCGTTTTCGTCCTATCCTGATGACATCCTTTGCCTTCGTTGCCGGCCTGATTCCGCTGGTCATGGCCTCCGGAGCAGGCGCCATCGGGAACCGTACCATTGGTGCTTCCGCACTTGGTGGCATGGTGTTCGGTACAGTATTCGGGGTCGTCATTGTCCCAGGCTTGTACTACATCTTTGCCAGGCTTTCAGAAGGTCGTCAAATGATCAAAGGTGAAATCGACAGACCGCTTTCTGAGCATCCTTCACATCCTCAACCCAAATCATGATTTCCATGAAACATAACTATATACATATTTGGTTCGTTCTGGTTCTCTTCACCCTGGGGTTCAGCTCCTGCATCCCGACACTGGACACCCGGACCGCCAACCGAAAAGTTCCTGAAAGCTTTGCCAATGCCCTCGATACCGTCAATATAGCCAAGGTCAAATGGCGGGATTATTTTGACGATCCTATCCTGGTGGGCCTGATTGACACCGCGCTCACCTACAACCAGGAGTTGAACATCATCCTTCAGGAGATTCAGATCGCCAACAATGAGGTATCCGTCAGAAAAGGGGAATACCTGCCCTTTGTGGATTTCACCGGCGGAGCCGGGGTCGACAAGGTGGGCCGCTACACCCGCAACGGTGCTTTGGAAGCCAATGTGGACGTGGAACCCGGCCAGCGGTTTCCAGAGCCCTACACCGATTTTGGGTTCGGGGCGGTAGCTAGCTGGGAAGTTGACGTTTGGAAGAAACTGCGCAACGCCAGGAAATCAGCCTATATGGGATACTTATCCACCCTGGAAGGCCGGAATTTCATGGTCACCACCCTGGTCTCAGAAATAGCCACTGCTTATTATGAATTGCTGGCCCTGGACAACGAGTTGGCCATCGTAATGCAGAACATCGGGATTCAGAGCGATGCCCTGAAGATCGTGAAGATGGAGAAGCAGGCAGCCAGGGTGAACGAATTGGCCGTCCGCAGGTTTGAGGCCCAGGTACTCAAAACCAAGGGTTTGCAGTACGGTATCCAACAGGACATCATCGAAACCGAGAACAGGATCAATTTCCTCCTGGGCAGGTTTCCTCAGCCCATTCCCCGTGATTCAAGCACCTTCAACAGCCTCGCTCCTGCCCCCATACAGGCGGGCATTCCTTCCCAATTGCTCGACAACCGTCCCGATATCCGACAGGCTGAGTTGCAATTGGAGGCGGCCAAACTGGACGTCAAAGTAGCCAAGGCGGACTTTTATCCATCTCTGGGAATTTCAGCGGGGGTTGGTTTCCAGAGTTTTAGCCTGGCCTCTCTGCTCAAGACTCCTGAGTCGATGCTCTTCTCACTGGCAGGTGATCTGGCCGCTCCCCTACTGAACCGGAAGCGGATCAAGGCGATGTACCTGAATGCGAATGCCAAACAGGTACAGGCGGTCTACGATTACGAACGGACCCTGCTGCGGGCCGTCATCGAGGTGACCAACCAGTTGGCCAATATCAATAACCTGGAAAGCAGCTACGACCTGAAGGCGCAGCAGGTGAAGGCACTCACCGAGTCAATCGAGATTTCAAATACCCTTTTCAGGTCGGCCCGCGCCGACTATATGGAGGTATTGCTGACCCAACGCGATGCTTTGGAGTCGAGATTTGAATTGGTGGAGATCAAGATGGCACAAATGCATGCCAGGGTGGATATTTACCGGGCCCTCGGAGGGGGATGGGAATAAACTTCTGAAAGAGAAGTGACTCCTAAGCCAAGGTGACCCGAACGGTGGTGCCTCCCCCGGGAGTTCCTTCAAAGTGAAGTTCACCTTCAAGGAGATCCACGGCTAACTGAACATTGTACAGGCCAAGCCCGTTCCCGGTAGACCGGTTGGAACCACGGTAAAACATCTTGGTGGCTTGGTTTTTTACCTCGTCGGTCATCCCGATTCCGTTGTCTTCTACGCTCAACTCTAAGGTTTCCCCCTTCATCCTGGCTCCGATTCTCACCCGTGGCCGGTTCTTTTCGGCACTGAACACAACGGCATTGTCCACCAGATGCTCCAGCAAAATCGAAAGTACCCATGAATCTGTTTGGTAAGTCAGGCCGTTTTCAATGTCGAATTGGAAATCAACTTTACTGGCTGCTTTCTCCTGTCTAAAAGGCTTGATCACACCGTCCACCAATTCTCTGATATTCACAGGGGTGGATTCCAACTTCCGGTTGCGCAACTCCATGGAGTGGACCAGGCTCCGCTGCCCTTTCTCCAACTGTATCACCTTGCGGTCCAGCATATTGGCCACTCAGGTAAAGTCCCGAGACCAGTTGCGCACGCTTCAGCTTTGCATCCTTGGTCAGTGCATCCTGTTGTTGCTGGAACTGAATTTCCTGTTCTTCCAGAGAGATTTTGTTGAGGGTTTGTACCGATTCCAACTGGTCGTCTCTTTCCCTGACCTTGAGTGAGTCATTGATTGCCGATTGCAACTTGAGGTAATTGAGGGCTTTGCGTAAATCTCCGTTTTTCTCTGCCATGGCCGCCAATTCCCCATACACCATTGCTGACAGAGGATCAGACCCCTCGGTTGAATCAACGATTTCCTCCAGGAGACGGCGCGCCTGCCCTTGGTTGCCCGCATCCCTTTCCGTAATGGCAAGGGCATGTTGAAGGGTAAATTCCAGATCGGCCAATGAGGCACCTTCGGCCTGGTCAATGGCTGACTGGAAACTACTCCGCGCCTCCCCGTAATTTTCTTCGATCCTTGCCAGGTCCGCCAGCGTATTTTTGATCAGCCAGGTCTTTTCGTTTCTATGTATATTCGAGGATAGAATTGTTACCATGACTCCTATCTTCAAATCAGTATTTTCCTACCTGATCTTGCTTTCCTTTTGCCAACTTCTTCATGGCCAAGCTCCAACCTCTTCTGATTGTGGTACAGACTGGCTCTGGCAAAGGGCAATTCAGAATGATCCTGACCTGCTGCGCGCTCAGCAAACCACCGACAACCTCATTTTCCATTTGCAGCGTTTGCAATCGGAAAACACCAGAACTATGGGTGGTCCGGATACCATCCCTGTCGTGGTACATATCATCCACAATGGTGGCAATGCCAATATTTCCGCCAACCAGGTTTTTATGGCCCTGGAAAACCTCAATGACGCCTTTGCCAATCAAGCTCCCTACGATCCCAACACAGGCTCCCCGGTCAATATCCGCTTTTGCCTGGCAAGTAGTGATCCCGGAGGCAATCCAAGCAATGGGATCGTCCGGGTTCAGTCGCCGCTCACCAATGTGACCATGGAAACCCAGGACCTCAATCTGAAAAACCTCAGCCGGTGGGACCCGACCCGCTATATAAATATTTGGGTCGTCAACGAGATCACCTCCCTCTCTTTAGGACCCGGGGTAAGCGGGTATGCTTTCTTGCCAGCAGCACATGGGCTTCCTGAAGATGGGATCGTCAATGAAGCCAACTACTTTGGAACCAGCCCCAGTTCTTCTAAGGTTTTTATCCATGAAGTCGGTCATTATCTGGGACTCTACCACACTTTTGAGGGAGGGTGTATCAACAACAATTGCATGTTGGACGGGGACAAGGTTTGTGATACCCCTCCTGACAATTCCACAAGTCCCGCAAATTGCGGGGCCTCAGTCAATACCTGTACCAGTGATGAGGATGACACCAGTACCAACAACCCATTTCGACCAGTAAGTCTGGGAGGATTGGGTGACCAACCCGACATGATAATCAATTATATGGATTACGGATATCAGGTTTGTCAGAGTGCCTTTAGTCCTGGGCAGGCCCAGAGAATGGAAGCCGCCCTGGCTGGCCCAAGAATGAGCTTGTTGAGCAGCGATGGATGTGCTGACCCTTGTCTTACAGCCATCAATCCCGGTTTTACCAGCTCCGCCACTTCAGTCGCAGTAGGCGCAACAGTCAACTTTTCCAATTCCACTACCGGAGCGATCAATTACACTTGGTTGGTCGATGGAGTTCCCTTTTCTACCAACCAAAATGCTAGTTATACCTTCCCGGCTGAAGGAACCTATGTCATTGCCCTCGAAGCAAGCAACACTGATCCTGCATGCCTTGAAATCGTTTCAGAAACCATCACGGTGACTTGTCCTGATATTGCATCGTTCACCGCTTCGGCCAGCAATGTCCCTGTGGGTACCCCAGTGCAATTTGTAAATACCTCTACGGGTGGAAGCCAGGGTTTTGAGTGGTTGACAGATGGCATCTCCCAATCAACTGCTACCAACTTCACCGTAACTCCTGGCAGCCCGGGTGGCACCTATATTCAATTGATTGCCCATGGTCCGACATGTTCGGATACATCCTTGGGTTTTTTCCTCTCTGCTGGTGCTTGTCTGGACAACTCCCACAATGTTTGGACATTTGGAGAATCGAGAAGCATAGATTTCAACAACGGTCTCCCCACGGTCGGTCCCACTATCAATTCTCAGTTTTCGGCCATCGAGGGATGTGCTTCCGTATGTGATTCGGCTGGTGATCTTATGATCTATTCGGACGGCAACCGGGTTTTCAACCGCAACCACCAAGTGATGCTCAATGGGAGTGGCTTAATTGGTGGGACATCCACCTCTCAAGCGGTCACCATATTTCCCAAACCGGGAACCCCCGGCGTCTACAGTGTTTTTACCATTTCAGATGCCTGGCCTGATCATCAGTTGAGTTATTCTGAAATTGACATGTCTCTGGATGGAGGATTAGGTGGGTTAACCATCAAAAACCAATTTTTGTCTATGAACATGACTGAAAAGAACGCCTGCATCCAGCTACCCGGTCAGGACACGGCCTGGGTCATGACCCATGCCATTAGCTCTAATGGCTTTTACGCCTGGCCCGTAACGGTAGCCGGGGTGGGTTCCCCAGTCATATCAAGTGTAGGATCGGTTCACCCCGATCTTCTTACAAGTGCCTATGGGCCGATTGGCTGCATGAAGTTCAGCCCTGATGGCACAAGAATCGCAGTAGCGATTAACGGAGGAGGTATCCTGGAAATTTTTGATTTTAATCCTTCCACCGGGCAAGTGAGCAATGCCAAGTCCTTGCCTCCAAGTAATCCACCGGTTTATGGACTCGAATTCTCCCCAAACGGGAAATTGCTCTACGCTACTTTTGGTTCCTACTCTAATGGTGCCATCCGGCAATTTGATCTCAGTTATATCAATGCTTTTCAGATTTGGACCACACGTGTCACCCTTCCTACGACTAATACCGGCTATTACTCTCAATCAGGGGCACAAATGGGGCCTGATGGCAGGATCTACATCAGCTTGAGCAACCAGAGTTTATTTGGCCCCAACCGATACCTGGGAGTTGTAGAAAACCCTAATGTATTGGGATTGGCTTGTAATTATACCGAGCCGGGGGTTCTCCTTTCCGGATCAGAGGAAACAAAATTTGGCCTCCCTTACAAACACTATCCCTATGCAAATTGTCTTGGTCAGGTTCCCCTTGGGCCGGACAGTGTCTGCGCATTTTCCAATGGGATAAATTATACCCTGCCCCCACCTTGTAAACCCGGCGTAATCCGGGAAGTTCTGGTAGCTGGTCCTGCGACCATCCTCAGCAGCAATGATTCCACCGTAACCTTAGGTTTCCAGGGTCCGGGCCTGGCTCGAATCACCATAATGGACTCCCTCGAATGCGGTGTTTTCCCCGGACAGTTGGATATCCATGTCCTCCCTTCCGATACCACCCTTTACCTGGGCCCTGACCTGACCATCTGTTCGGGCGCATCACTGGTTCTGGATGCTGGTTCAGGCTATACGAGTTACCAATGGCAGGATGGGTCTGGCTTGCAGACTTTCAACGCGACTGGTCCCGGAACCTTCTGGTGTACGGTCTCCGGAGGCAGCCAATGCCGCCCTTCCGATACGCTGGTACTCTCCAGTGGCCCCAGCCTTTCCCCTGATTTGGGCCCGGATCTGATCCTTTGCGAAGGTGAGGTGGCAGCCCTTGACCCTGGCCCGGGATTTGCCAGCTACAGTTGGCAGGACGGATCTCCTTTCCAGCAGTATACGGCCTGGTTGGCCGGAACCTATTGGGTAACCGTATCCGACTCAGCCTGTGCAGGAACGGCTACCGACTCCCTGGAAATTGTCAATTTTCCAGCCCCTCTGGTCAGCCTCGGAGCTGATACAGCCATTTGTCCAGGAGACCAGTTAACCCTGGATGCTGGAAGCGGGTGGAGCTCGGTACTTTGGTCGGATGGCAGTACACTCAACACCCTGACCATTGGCCAGCCGGGAATTTTCCATGTCGAGGTCATTGATGCCAATGGCTGCCCTGGGCAGGACACCATCGAGGTAGGGATCTGTCTGAATATTCCAGAACCGGTCAATCAATTGGACTTTAGCTACTGGCCCATCCCTGTCCTTTCGGAGCTTCACCTAAGTATTCAGTTGGAAGAGTTGAATGCGGTTGAATTGACTTTGGTGAATCCATTGGGGCAGGTGATTTCGCAGGACATGCTACAACCCGATGGATTGACATTTGAGCACACCCTGAACCTGGGCAATCTTTCAACCGGGGTCTACTACCTGAAATTAAAATCTGGGAATCTCAAATCAATGGGTATAGTGTTGGTGGCGAACCAGTAAAAGGATATGGTAGCGAACCAGTAACTAAGCCAAGATGATCCGAATGGTGGCACCTCCCCCGGGAGTTCCTTCAAAGTGAAGTTCGCCCTGGAGGAGATCCACGGCCAACTGAACATTGTACAGGCCAAGCCCGTTCCCGGTGGACCTGTTGGAACCCCGGTAAAACATTTTGGTGGCTTGACGCTTGACTTCGTCGGTCATCCCGATTCCGTTGTCTTCAATGGTCAATTCCAAGGTTTCTCCGGTGGTCTTGGCTCCGATTCTAACCCGTGGCTTGCTTTTTCCACTACTGAACACAACGGCATTGTCCACCAGATGCTCCAGCAGGACAGACAGTACCCAGGGGTCGGTTTGGTAGGTCAGTTGATCTTCAATATCTAATTGAAATTTAACGTTCCTGGCTTCTTTGCCCTGAACGATCTGCTTAACCACCTCGGAGACCAATTCTTTGATATTTACCACGGTGGATTCCAACTTCCGGTTGCGCAACTCCATGGAATGGACCAGGCTCCGCTGCCCTTTCTCCAACTGTCTCACCTTGCGGTCCAGCATATTGGCAACCTGGGCGGTTTCCACAGTTCCACCTTCCAGGAGTTGCTGCAAGCCCATGATGGTATTGATGGGGCCCCGCAGGTCGTGGGAGGATTGGTAAATAAAAGTATTCAGTTCAGAATTGGCATGGATAAGGTCCCTTGTTCTTTCTTCTACCTCCACGCTGAGTCGTTGGCTGAGCCGTCGGTGCTCCCTGAACCGCATGAACAAGGTGATCGCCACTACCAGTAAAGCCAGGGCACCGATCAGGTAAAGTCCCGAGACCAGTTGCGCACGCTTCAGCTTTGCATCCTTGGTCAGTGCATCCTGTTGTTGCTGGAACTGAATTTCCTGTTCTTCCAGAGAGATTTTGTTGAGGGTTTGTACCGATTCCAACTGGTCGTCTCTTTCCCTGACCTTGAGTGAGTCATTGATTGCCGATTGCAACTTGAGGTAATTGAGGGCTTTGCGTAAATCTCCGTTTTTCTCTGCCATGGCCGCCAATTCCCCATACACCATTGCTGACAGAGGATCAGACCCCTCGGTTGAATCAACGATTTCCTCCAGGAGACGGCGCGCCTGCCCTTGGTTGCCCGCATCCCTTTCCGTAATGGCAAGGGCATGTTGAAGGGTAAATTCCAGATCGGCCAATGAGGCACCTTCGGCCTGGTCAATGGCTGACTGGAAACTACTCCGCGCCTCCCCGTAATTTTCTTCGATTCTTGCCAGGTCCCCCAGGTTGCCCATCACGGTAATTTCCCCACGCTCAAAACCTATTTCTTTGTAAAGTACCAGTGCCTCCTGCAGGTATTGCCTCGCCGTATCCAGCTCTTCAGTTTCCATGGAAAGCAATCCGATATTGTTCAATGAAGCAGCAACCGAGCTTTCTGGCCCGAACTTACGCCGGATTTCAAGTGATCTTCGGAAATAATCAATCGCTTCCTTCAGGTTTCCAGTCCCGTATTCGATTGAGCCCAGCGTATTGTAGATATTCCCCAGCGGTTCCTCAAGGCCATTCGTCTTGCAAATCTGCTCTGCCTTGAGGCTTCGGTCCAGGGCGAGATCGAGGTAATTCAATCCCTGGTACACCCAGGCGATGGTTTGCAAAGCATCCACTTCAGCTTCAAAATCCCCCAGTAACACTGCAATTTCCAAGGCTTGCCGGGCATAACGGATACAGGCCTGAGGATCATCGTAAATGAGGGGGGTATAAATCTCCTGCAGCGTGGCCAACTTCCGGGTGCTGTCCGTGATGGAAGCTATGACTTGGTTGATGCTGTCTCCTTCCACGTCACCTGTTTCCATGTCATTTGCACCAACCTGGCCCATGACCGAAGTTGCAAGGCATACCATCAGGAGTCCACTCCATAAAGCAGATAAGAAACGATTGAGGTGTCCCGATGAGCGGATAGAAAGCATTTTGGATTGGTAGATTGCAGGAAAGAGCGTCGGTTAAGGAAAAGTAAGTAGAAAGGATCAGAATCCAATGTACTTTCTCTCCAAAGTGTGTAATCAATTACCTTTTTTTCACCCGTTAGGGTTGAGGGTTATCACGGAAAAATTGGTAGTATAGGAGTCTATCCTTTGAATCTCAATTCTGTCATGAAAAAGTTTACCTGGACCATCGTACCCTTCTTGCTCCTTACTGCCGGACTCCTGTGGTGGCAGCCCTTTGACTGTGGCGCTTCCTGCCAGCAAGATGGGCAAGGAGTGGTCGCTTCTGCCGATGCGCATCTTCCCCACCTGGGCCCTCCAGCAAGTCTCCAGTCCATGGCCAATCATCCAGAGCGGATGGACAAAATGTCCCAGCCCAACGACCATTTCAGTGCAATCCGAAGTTATCCCGACAAGGAACTTGATCTCAGAGCTTATGAAGCAGGTATGAATCAGGTCCGCAGCCGAATGGGTAACTACTCCGCCGCCAAAACCCAGGCCGGACTGGCCAACACTCCCTGGACCCAGCAAGGCCCCACCAATATCGGTGGCCGACTCAATGCCATCGCCATTGACCCCAACAATCCCAGTACGATTTTGGTAGGAGCGGTCACCGGGGGGATTTTCAAAACTACAGATGCGGGAAACAGTTGGAATCCAATTTTTGATGACAACAATTCCCTGGCCATGGGAGACATCACTTTCGAGCCCGGTAGTTCTCAGGTGGTTTACGCGGGGACAGGTGACCAGAATATCGGTGGGTATATGTTCATTGGAAACGGGGTTTACAAAAGTACTGATGCCGGCACTACCTGGAACAATATTGGGCTTCAGAATACCCGGATCACTTCAAGGATCCTGATTGATCCCAACAATACCAATAAGCTCTACGTCGCCACCATGGGCCTTCCCCAGGAACGCAATGCCGATCGTGGCCTCTATACCAGCACCGACGGGGGTAATAGCTGGGTGCAAAGCCTGTATTTGAATGACAGCACCGGGATCATCGACCTCGTCATGGACCCCAACAACAGCCAGGTGCTGTATGCTTCCAGTTGGAACCGCATCCGCAACAATTTCGAATCCATGATTGCGGGTGTGGATGCAAAAATCTGGAAGACCACCGATGGAGGCAACAGTTGGAACCAACTATCCAATGGGCTTCCTTCCGGGGTCATGAGCAGGGTCAACCTGGCCATTGATGCCGGAAACCCAGCGAAACTATATGCCAGCTATGTTGACTTAAATCTACAACTGGGCGGGGTGTATACTTCGCTTGATGCGGGCGCCTCCTGGGATACCATTTCGATTGCTACGATTGACCCAAATGCATTGGGTGGATTCGGCTGGTATTTTGGCAATGTCTTTGTCAATCCTTTCGCTCCCTCCGACATCTACATCCTGGGTGTACAGTTGTGGCGTACCCCTGACTTTGGCCAGACCTGGGAAATCGTGGACCCCAATTGGTGGCAGTACGATGTCCATGCGGACAAGCACGATATCATTTTCACCGGAGCCTCCTCTTTCTACCTGGCTACCGATGGTGGGCTCTATCTAACCACCGACAATGGCTCTTCCTGGAGTGATATCGACGAGATTCCCAATACACAATTCTACCGGGTTCAGGCTTATCCGCATTGGCCGGATAGCTATTATGGTGGCGCCCAGGACAATGGAACATGTAGCGGAAATGCAGCCACTATGGACGCATGGATTCGGAATTATGGTGGGGATGGCTTCCAGGTCTTGTTTGACAACAATCCCAACAATATGGTAGCAGAGACTCAGAATGGTAACCTGGTCTACAGCGATGATATGGGATTCAATTTCTATGATTTCAACCAGGGCATCGACTTCAATGACCGTCGCAACTGGGACATGCCTGTCACCATCAGTCCCAGCAATGACCAGGTATACTATACCGGGACCTACCGTATTTACAAGAATGCCAATGGGCTCTTCAACCACAACTGGTATTCGATCAGCCCTGACCTTACCGATGGGGTAGTCAGCTCTTCCGGGCGTTTCCATACCATTACCACCATTGATGAATCACCTTTCAATGCCTTGACCATTTATGCCGGCACCTCAGATGGCAATGTCCATGTCACTACCAATGCGGGTGGCTCCTGGACGGATATTTCAAATGGTATCCCGGACCGCTATATCACCAGTATCAAAGCTTCTCCCCACAATCCGAATGAGGTTTTTGTCACAGTTTCCGGTTATCGGTTCAATGAATTTACCCCGCATGTCTTCCGCTCTACCAATACGGGAAGCAGCTGGACGGATGTATCGGGGAACCTTCCCGCGATTGGATTGAATGATATTTTGATCCATCCCAGCCACGATTCCGTTTGGGTGGTGGCTTCTGATGGTGGCGTCTATGCTACCCAGGACTGGGGCCAGACCTGGGAACGGGTGGGGAACAATATGCCGGTTTGCCCCGTCTACGACATGGATTGGGACATGTTAAGAAATCGCCTGGTTGCCGGCACCCATGCCCGTTCGATCATGACTTTCCCGATGGATTCTTTGCTTCCCGATGTGATCGCAGCTGTTCCTAATGTTGATCATGACCTTGAGGTCAGTATGTATCCTAACCCCACGGTTGATCTGGTCAGGTTGCAGGTTCCCGCTGCCGGGGCATCTTTTGAAATCATGGACTTGAAAGGGAGCTTAGCCCGTAAAGGTCGGATCGAAGGTTTTGAAGCAACGATCTCGGTCGCGACAATGCCGGCTGGAACCTATCTCGTTCGGGTTACCGGAGAAACAGGGGAAGCCTGGTCAGGAAAATTGATCAAACGGTAATTTCAGCCTGCGTAGAGGAGGTTATTCTCCGTGGCAGATTGGTTCAGTCTCTGAGCCAGATTGGTTCAGTCTCGATGAGAGATTGGTTCAGTCTCGATGAAAGATTGATTCAGTCTCCGTAGATGCTGATCTCTTCGGATCCATCCGCTTTGCGATAGGCCCGGTACATACCGAGGGTATTGAACGGCATGGCGATGTTTCCTTCAGCATCCACTGCGATACATCCTCCTTCTCCACCTAGCTCTACGATTCGCTTGTTGATGACTTCCTCAGCTGCTTCTGCGAGTCCAACCCCTTTGAATTCCATCAATGCTGAAATGTCATAAGCAGCCAGGCCTCTGATGAAGAATTCACCACTTCCGGTACATGAAACAGCACAGGTGCTGTTGTTGGCATAAGTACCAGCACCAATGATGGGGCTGTCTCCGATGCGTCCATAGTGCTTGTTGGTCATCCCACCGGTGGAGGTTGCAGCGGCAATGTTTCCATGTTGATCGAGGGCAACGGCACCAACCGTCCCGAATTTTTCGTCGACGTATTGGGTATTGTCCAATTGAAAATTATCTGATCCACGGAGCTTTTGCCACTGCTTGTAGCGGAATTCATTGTGAAACCAACCCGCTGGCTCAAGTTCGACCCCCATTTTACGGGCAAAGCCTTTGGCACGGTGTCCACCAAGAAACACGTGTACCGACTCTTCCATTACGAGTCTGGCCAGGTGAACCGGATTTCGAATCTGGTCTACGAGGGTGATGGCCCCGGCCTTACGGGTTGCCCCGTCCATGATGGCGGCGTCCAGTTCATGGTCACCATAAGCCGTAAAAACTGAACCACGACCAGCGTTGAAGAGTGGACAGTCTTCCATACTGATGACAGCAATCTCGACTGCTTCCACCGCAGTTTTTCCTTCTTCGAGGGCTTTGTAACCAAGGTCCAGAGCCGTCTTAAGTGCTTCTTTGTACCGTGCTTCCATTTCAGGAGAAAGAGATTCTTTCTGAATGTTACCAGCACCGCCATGGATGGCAAGGGAAATCTTATTCATAGCTACTTCTTTGAATGAGGTCTAAAATTAGGGAAAAGGCCCCTTGACAACAACACATATTCCCTAACCTACAATGATTTTGCATTGAAAGTATCACCATCGGTCAATCTTCCTGTTGAATACCCTTTTTTGAACCAGCGAGCGCGTTGAGCGGAAGTGCCATGGGTGAATGATTCAGGAACGACATAGCCGCGGGAACGCTTCTGAATACGGTCATCACCAACTGCCTGAGCTGCATTGATCGCTTCCTGAAGGTCACCTGTGTCCAGCACATTCTTCATCTTCTGGGTATAATGGGCCCAGACTCCGGCATAAAAGTCGGCTTGCAATTCCACCCGAACCTGCAGTGCATTTTTCTGCGCTTCGCTGGACCTCGCTTTTTCCCGCTGGACTTTCTGCAAGGTTCCCAGGAGGTTTTGTACATGGTGACCTACCTCATGGGCGATCACATAGGCGAGGGCGAAATCCCCGTCGGCACCAAAATTGTTTTTGAGTTCATCGCTGAAACTCAGGTCGAGGTAGACCCGGTCATCACCGGGGCAGTAGAAAGGCCCGGTTCCTGCATCGGCAAGGCCACAGGCAGAACTGACCTGATCGTTGAAGATCACCAGATTGGGATCCTGGTAGCCAGCCCCACTTACCTGCTCTTTGAAAATCTTATCCCAGGCATCTTCTGTATCCTGGAGTACTACCGATACAAAGTCTTTTAACTCCTCCTCTTTCTTTGATCCCTGATAGGGTTGAGAGGTTTGGGGACGTGGGCTTGGACTGACTCCCGACCCTCCGCCACTTCCACTGCTCAGAAGTGCTGAAGGATCACCTCCCATAAGATAAATCACAACCGCGGCTACGACACCGACGACTCCCAGTCCTCCTCCTACCCGACCCGCTCTCCTGGGAATTCCCCTGCCACCTGATCCACGACGGTCTTCTACATTTCTACTTTGTTGTCTGCCTTTCCAACGCATAGTATTCTGAGGTTAAATTCTGGTTGCCAAGTTAAGGGCTTTACAATAAAGATGCCCTTCACATTTCGATGAAGGGCATCCTTTTGACGAAGAATTAATTTCGTATGTGGTACAGCACCAGCCAAGAATATGATCTCTTGGCTGGCCTGTTCAGGATCATTTCCGGTTCACGTTCAGCTTGAAGTTGGCGACC
Source organism: uncultured Bacteroidia bacterium (assembly GCA_964352215.1). Lineage (GTDB taxonomy): Bacteria > Bacteroidota > Bacteroidia > J057 > JADKCL01 > CAWUKT01. The sequence goes on along the minus strand of CAYGRE010000048.1, from coordinate 8,247 downwards.
TTCTTACCGTCTACCACCCGGAGGAAGTAGGTTCCGGCAGTTACATCACCCATGTCCAATTGCTTTTGCTCACCCTGGATCAACTCGGTCTGCTGCTCAAGGATCACCTTGCCTTGCAGATCGGTTACCTGGATGAGTACATCTTTGTCGATGCCCTGGTTGACCAGGTTGAAGCGACCCGTATTTGGATTTGGATACACCTGGTACATGCTGAGATCGTCGAGACGATCGTACAGACCTACGGAGCAATCCACGATGGTTACTGCGTAGGTTCCATTGGAAGGACAGAGGCCAGTGAAGTCATAGTTCACGGTATAGGTGCCAAGTGTACTGTTGGCCAGGTCGATCTCTCCGGTGTTGGGATCAATGACGAGACCGGCAGGTGCACTGTAGGTACCACCAGCTGTAACTGCGGTAGGCAGTGGGTTCGTGCTATCCAGACAGAAAGTGTCTGATGCAAAGGTAAATGAGGCGTCGTTGGTAGCGACGACCGTCAGGCTTTGAGTGGTACTGTCTGCACAGTTGCCATTGGTGGCATACTGAACAGCGTACACACCAGGGGTTGAGGCAGCTACGTCAACTTCACCAGTTGATGGGTTGATCACCAGGCCAGCGCCAGCGGTGAAGATACCACCTGTGGTTCCATTGATGGTGGGGGTAACATTGGCTCCACCCGCACATACTGAATCGGCAGAGTAAGCGATGTCAGCAACATCAAATGGATCAACCGTTACGGCAAAGGTGTCGGTTAAGACACAGAAGCCATTGTCAACCGTGTAGGATACGGTATAGGTTCCGGCAACATCGGTGATAAACTGACCCGTCAATGTGTCAATAGCCAGACCACCTGAAGCGGAAAATACACCACCTGAGTCACCGGTCACGGTTGGCAGTACTGCAGATGAATCTGCACAGTAGGTGGCTGCACCAAAGCTGAAGCTTGGATCGGGAGAAGGCCCGATATTTTGGGTGACATCCAGGATATAAGAGCCTGAATTGGCACCGAATCCTTCAACCACGATGAAATAGGTTGCACCGCCAGTTACTGGGGTAGAGATAGAGGACTGTAAGCCAGTACAGAATGGCCCGTTGTCATCGTTGTCATCCACCAAAGTAAGGTTGGTATCATATAGACGCAGGTAGGTATCAAAACCAGATCCGCAGAGGGATACATTCAATGTATCCGCACAGGGATCAACTGTGACTGCATACCAAACATCCGGAGCTGTATTACCGATCTGGTCGGTATTACAATCGGTACTGGATGCAATATTGAATGGCAACGAGCTTATCGGGAAAGCAGTCGTGTCATTGTCGTACTGAACCACTGCCGGGCAGTTGGTAGTGAAGTTGAACGGACCAATCAGGTTACTGGAATCACCGACGGCACAGAATTCCTGCAGATAGAAGGAATAGCTGGTGTTCGGTGAAAGGCCAGTCAATGTGATATTGGTGGACAATGACTGGGTATAAGGGGGTACTGGTGACTGTCCCTGTGGTACCAAGGCGTAGTAGAAAGTATCTCCCGGGGCAACCGAAATAAAGCTGATAAATGCAGTCGTATCGGTCAGTGAGTCGATAGATACATTGGTTGGGTTCGGGCAGGTAGGCTGCTCGCGGATATTCACATCGTCGATGAGGATATCGTTGTAGAAACTACTGCCAAACTCCCCGATGTTGGTGAACAGGATTTCGACCGGGCCGGTGATGTTGAAGGTGTCAATCGGAATGATACGTTCAACCCAGCTGGAACCAAGGTCATCTTTGATACTATCCACCCGGTGCCAGGTGGCACCGTCGTAGAAGTCAACCAAAAGCGTATTGTGGGCGGTTGTATCGTTGGTATTGTTAGAGAAAATCCAATAAGACAGCTCGGGAATGTTCAGGCTATCGGTGATGATTTGGGGAGAGAGCAGGGTTGCTGTATCTCCATCATCATGGATAGAGGCATCCAACCAGGCGTAATTACCACCGTTGCCCGTATGGTCACCTGCGTTTGCAGCTTCCCATCCGGCACCGGTTGAGAACCGCCACTGGTCCTGTACAAAGGATTCAGTCCAGCAACCGGGAAGCGAATTTCCATCGAAGCTTTCGATCCATGGAGCCGTCAATGGTCCGGGACAGAGGGTCGTGAAAGATACAGGACCTACCCATGGTGAGGCATCAAATGTTCCGGTATAGGTTCCGATTGGGAAGGTAGACCCGCAGGTAGAGTTGGCAGAACAGCCATCAACTGCGTTGATACCTGAGAAAACCCAATTGGTATCTACGAAGAACCCACCATTGGCACCACGGTTGTTCTTGCGGTAGGCCCAACCATCCAGGTAGTCCCATGACTGTCCTGTACCATCAACGGTGTCCACACCGAAGATGTCAATGACAACTCCTGCGCGGATCAGTTCAACTGCATCATCACCATTGATCAGGGCTACGGAAGCTTCATAATCAGGACTTGTTCCGAAGTAGGTAACGAAATCAGCTGAATCCGAAGTAATGTGAATATAGGTCCCAGCAGCTACAGAAACTGCGGGGAAGGTGAATTCTCCATTGGGAGCGGTGGTACCTCCGCCATTGTTGGCGGTTCCCACTGCGAAGACACTCAGGTCAGGAATGGAATCCTGTGCATACAGTTCGATCACTTTGGGCTGACCTCCAGAAAGAGGGCCATCAAAAGCACCAGTGATAAGCAATTCAGCGCCACCTGCACATACGCTGCGGACATAGGCATCGTAGTTGGTAGCTCCCATCAAGCCACCGACTGTAGCAGGGGAGTTTCCATACAATCCACCACCAGCAGGTTGGTTGCCCGCAGGGACAACCGAAACTTCGGCTTGTGGAGCAGAACTGGTCCAACTGATGTCAGCTGAGGTTGCCGTAACATTACCAGCCGCCAGAAAGGATGGAGGGATACAGGGAGGGTTACCAATCAGCAATTCATCGATATAATAATCGTCTCCGCAATTCTGGGTGTGGACAAATGCGATGTAGATGGATTGTCCGATGTAAGCGCTCAAATCAACGCTGTACAATCCCCAGGAAGTGGGTACCTGGGACTCAGTCAGCGTATCAATGCTGGTAAAGGATGCAGTAGCCGTCTGAGAGGTGGTAGAAATGCGGACTTCGTAGAGAGAGCCATAATCGAAGCCGTCAGGTTGCTGGTGGTAATAACTCATAATCGTATTACCTGCTGTAATTGCCAACAATGGGGTTACCAGCCAATCCTCAGAACTAGCGGTTACACTGCAGTCATAGTTGGTATAGGCGGAACCCGCACCAGCAAAAGATGTAGTATTTTGAGACCAGCTGATATTGGTTCCGACTCCATTGTCAAATACCGCCCAGCCAGCAGGTGGGAAGGTGCCATCAAAACTTTCCGAGAGGACCTGGGCTTGGGCATTTGAGCCACACAGGACCACCAGGATCATTCCAAGCAAAAAGGAAGTTATTCTTGTGGTAAACATTTTCTTCATATTCAGATTCAAATTAATTGCAAAATAAGTATTCCCCCTTCTCATAGCCCTGAAAGAACTCTGATATTGAGGCCGATGAATAAAAACTTGGGTAAGTAATAGCTTATTTTAAGGATTTGGATGACTGACGTACAAGTCTTTACTCGATCCTACCGGCAAATTGCAAATTATTCAGCGGAATTGGTGCAGCTTGAGATTATCTTTTGGAAAAGTTTTTAGAAAAGGCAGCAGATTAACCTTTGACCACCTTTTCAGAATGCTCTTGTCCTTCTACCGACATCCTTATGAGGTAAATACCCGGTGCCCAGGATTCAGTTGGTATTTCAAGCTCAGTTTGGTCCACCATCTTTTTGGGATAGATGGCCCTGCCTTGTAAGTCGATTACTTCTATTTCAAGTCCAACCGGTATCTCCTTCAATCTGAGTTGATCCAAGACAGGATTCGGCCCGATGGTTGGGAAGTTGGCCCTGGGAAAATCCTCCTCTAAGCCAACCAAGATCGGATTGGGATGGCTAAAGCGCTTGAAGAAATTCCAGATTTCAACACTGGCATCGATGTCTTGGTTGGTGATCCCGCTGGGAATAGGGAAGGCTCCTGGCCAGGTATGCCCTCCATTGGCAACCTTGTAGTGCAGCACCTCTACCCCATCGGTACAACCGGTGTAGGATTGGGTGGATACGGTTGAACCTTCCAGGACGAGGTCAGGCAGGTTGGTATTGACCACCGGGGCAGTGCAACCATTGGCAACCCGCCAGTAATTGATCACTGAGTCGACAGGCAATGAAAGCGCATTTCCCAGGTAGGCCACGGTTGCATCAAGTGTCCCATGAATTTGCAGGACCGGCATGGGCCGGGAAGGTGTACAATTGCTGGTTTGCAAGGTGGTCATGGTCCCGGTTACAGAGGCAATTGCAGCAATTCTATCCTCCAATTCACATGCCAGCCTGAAGCTCATAAAGCCTCCATTGGACATCCCACAACTGTAAACCCTCGCCGGGTCGATATTGTAGTTCGCAGAAAGGGTGTCGATCAATACACTGATGAAGCCGACGTCGTCAATTCCACCGAAATAAGGCGGGGTAAATCCCGAATTCCAGGCATTGCCGATCCCATCCGCATAGCAGACGATGAACCCGGCCGTATCAGCAACGGAGTTCATATCCGAATAGAACTCCTGCTGGAGCGCATTGGAAGTATAGCCGTGCAGGTTGAAAACCAGAGGGACCGGGCTGCTCCCATTGTAGCCGGGCGGAATGTGGACCCGGTAATTGCGACTCACTCCCCCGAAATCAAAGGAACCGGTCACCGTCTGGGAAAATATGCTGAAAGGTAGGGCCATCAATACCCCTATGACCAACAGGTTGAGCTTCTTCATTGGAATAAATTACGAAATTTCAGAACTCCAGCGAAAATAATGTCCCCTCTCCTACCTCAGTTTTCACCGAAATCGATCCTTTGTGGAGGCGCATGATCTGGCGGGAAAGACTCAGGCCAATCCCGGTCCCTTCTTTTTTAGTGGTAAAGAAAGGAACAAAGATATTGTTGATATGCTCCTCCTCTATGCCTGCCCCGTTGTCTCGGACCTGGATCAGGGTACGGGTGGGTTTAGGCTGAGAAACTGCCACTTCGATAAAGGCTCCTTCGTGACCCTCAACAGCCTCCATTGCATTTTTGATCAGGTTGATCAAAACCTGCTCGACCAGGCTGTCGTCAGCCATTATACTGACTGGCTTCTCCGGTAGCTTGGTCTTCAATTCAATCTTTCTCTCCTTGAGCTGACTTTGCAAAAGCATGCAAATCCTCGTCACCAGATCCTGCACTACCACCTCATTGAAATTGGGTTTTGGTATCTTGAGCAGACTCCGATAGGCGCCCACGAATTTCAACAATCCTTTGGTCCTGCTTTCAATCGTAGCCAGCCCCATTTGCATATCTTCCATTGCCTCCTGGTCCAATTGCTCCGGTGACAGTAGATTCCCATCTTCATCCTGCAGATATTCTTTCATCACCCCTGAGAGGGTGGACAAAGGTGTAACCGAATTCATGATCTCATGGGTCAGGACCCGGATCAATTTCTGCCAGGCATCTACTTCCCTGCTATCCAATTCTACGCGGATATCCTGCAAAGAAAGGAGTTTATATTCCACACCCATCAGGGTAAATTCGGTCGCACTGATGGCGATTTGCCTCAATTCTCCATTGACCACCACCTTTACCAGTTCCTTCTCTCCTGAATGCAGGCGTCTGATCACAGTCAGCATGTTCTCATCAATTCGTTCAATGGCCCCGATCCATTTCATATAAGGCTTCTCGAGAAGGTCTTTTGCTGCCTTGTTCATCAGACTTACTTCTTCATTCTGGTCTATACAGATCAAAGCCACCCCAATGTGCTCAATAACCGTTTGCAGGTAATGGTGATGGCTCTCCTTTTCCGCTTCCAACAACCTGAATTCATGAATGACCTCATTGAAGGCATTTTTTAAGGCACTGAAGCTAGGTCCTCGCCTTCCCGAAGAAAAACTCGCGGTAAAATCATGGTGGCGGACAGATTGCAGGAAGGTGTTGAGATCCCGATTGGTTTTGGTGATATATCGAATGATTTCGGCCATCAACCCAAGGCAAAGCACACCGATAATGAAAGCCGTTATAGGCCACTTGGCCAGCATGATAACATAAGTCTCCAGGACAAGGAGTCCAAATAGGAGTATGACCCTGACGATTACCTGAATGGTAAAATTCTTAAAGGCCATATTTTGAGAGCTTTCTGTAAAGGGTGGTACGCCCGAGACCCAATTCTTTTGCGGCACGGGAGAGGTTTCCGTTGTGCTTCAGGATGGCATCACGGATGGCGCTCTTTTCAACTTCTTCCAAATTGAGGTTGTCTTGTTCCTGAGCCGGTGCTGCTCCTGAAGTTGGGATACTGGCCCCCTGAAGATTAAAGTCATCAGGCCTCAGGGCTGGAAAATCACTCAATATGACTGCCCTTTCCAAAGAGTGCTGCAACTCTCTGATATTTCCAGGCCAGGCATATTGCTGAAGTTTTTTCAATGTTTCGGGAAGGATCTCCATATCCCCCTTGTTGTATTTACTGGCGTAAATATCCAGGTAGTAATTTGCGAGGTGGACAACATCCTCACTCCGTTCCCTCAATGAGGGGAGAGTGATCTCAACCGTATTGATCCGGTAAAGCAAATCCTGTCTGAAACTGCTGTCTGCCACCATTTGGTAGAGGGGCATATTGGTCGCGCAAATCAGGCGGATATCTGTTTTCTGAGACTTGTTGGATCCCACCCGCGTAATTTCTCTGCTTTGCAGAGCGGTAAGCAATTTTGCCTGAAGGGGCATAGAAAGGTTACCGATCTCATCGAGAAACAGGGTACCTCCATCGGCGTGTTCAAAGCGACCAGCCCGGTCTTCACGTGCATCGGTAAAAGACCCCTTGGTATGACCAAAGAGCTCAGATTCAAACAGAGACTCCGGGATCGCTCCTAAATCGACATTTACAAATACTTTGTCCTTTCGGGGACTGGACTGATGCAGGGCCCGTGCAATCAATTCTTTACCAGTTCCATTCTCCCCCAGCACCAATACATTCACATCTGTCTTGCCTACCTTTTCTATGGTGGCGAAAACATCCTTCATGGCCTGGGACTGACCTACAATAGATCCAAATCCAGGCTGGGAAACCGAGGTCTTTCCACTGATGGCTAATGTTTCAGCATCCTTCTTTTCTTCCAGTGCAGTGGCAATACTTTCCAACAGGTGGTCATTTTGCCAGGGTTTCACCACAAAATCGGAGGCACCTTCTTTCATGGCCCGCACTGCAAGTTCTATTTCCCCGTAGGCCGTCATCAGGATTACATGCGTGGTCGGAGATTGACGGAGAATTTTTTTCATCCACCGGATTCCCTCATTCCCGTTGCTTGACCCCGCCCTGAAATTCATATCCAGGAGGACAAGATCATAATGATCATTTTTCAGGATTGCATTGAGGCGATAGGGATCATTTTCAGTCTGGATATGAGGATACCTTCGCTTTAAAAGCAATTTTGCTGCTAACAGAACATCGGGATCATCGTCTATGATCAGTAACCGAGGTTGATTTTCAGACATCTTGATTCTTTGAGGGTCCGGCGATGATAACCATACAACCCCACAAACATACGAGAATTTTCGTAGAGAGGATAGGCCTTCTATTGAACCGGGCCGTCTTCTTAGCCTGTGGAAATCCATCAAGCTCTGAACCCAACTGTTCCATTCTGGTACAATTGACTGTTTCAAGGTGAAACAGTGGAGCAGTGTAAAGACCTACCCCGAACACCCTAAACAACTGACTTACAACAATATATGCTTTTGGCACATACTTTGAATAAAGAGAAGTATCAAACTGAAATTCTCAAACGCTGTGAAACAATTTAGAAAACTCATCCTCGCCTCAACATTGACTCTATCAGGGTTTGCCGCCGTGATTGCGGGTGGCACTGATTATGGGACTTTGGTTGATAACCCAACAGCTCTTCAAAACAAGGTCATTAACCTGATCAGTATTCCTGTACCAACTCAGGGGGAGTTCAAGGGAGAAGTTGATTTTGTTTTTCGGGTGAATGCCCAAGGTCGGATCGAGGTTCTATCCGCGGTCGGTGACCATGCGGAAGTCGTCCTTACCATCAAGAAAGCACTTGATGACGAAAGAATAAACGTTGACCATGCGCTGGTGGGCAAGACCTACCGCATGAACTTCAAGTACCAAACCCCGCAAGATCGGGAAACATCACCT
>CAYGRE010000047.1:0-49887 GCA_964352215.1 uncultured Bacteroidia bacterium | reverse complement strand
GGATACCAAGCCTTTGGGTTTAAGGGGGTAGAGATTTTCTTGAGCTGTGACAAAGCGGTCAGCTATCCCCGGCCGGAATGGACGGGCCCGGAAGGCACCAAATTCGGGCGCGTGTCCGGTGGGGCGAGCAAGGAGAAGTTTCCCGTCGGGGAACATACCATCCGCTACCGGGTGGAATCCCCTTCGGGGGAGGAACTGGAATGCGACTTCAATATCCGGGTGGCTGACTATGAACCTCCCAGTATTAAATGCCCGGTGGATATGCAGGTCAAGGCGGGTCCGGGGGAAAAGGCCAAACAGGTGGATTACCCTGAGATCATAGCTTCGGACAACTGCAACCGTGTCACCCCTAAACTGGTAACGGGCCTAAAAAGCGGAGCCAAATTTCCCCTGGGCCAAACCCTCCTAAAATACACCGCCACCGATGCCGCCAACAACCAATCCGAGTGCTCATTTAGGGTCCAGGTCGATGGGTTGCCAGAAAAGATCGGAGAGGAAACGGTAGCCTTTCAGGAGGAGGTCATTGCGACCAGCAGCGCGTCCATCACCATCTATTTCTACGACGCCCAGGTCCGGGACAACGATATCATCTCCATCAATGTCGACGGGGAATGGGTCCTCAAGGAGTCGAAGATCAAGAAGAAAAAGGGCGATTTCTGGAAAACGGACCATATTTCGGTGACGCTGCAACCGGACCAACTCCACTATATGGTTTTTCAGGCGATTGATGAAGGGAGCATTCCGCCGTGTACGATTTCGCTGATGATCGTGGATGAGGCGCGGAACCTGATCGCGGAGCGGACGGTGGCCTTTAAGATTGGGGAGAGTGGGGGCGTGGTGTTTCAGTTGAGGTGATTCATGGAAAACCCATTTGCTGGTCCAAATGGATTTTCCGCAGCGTACTTGGATTGGGAACCGATGAACGCACCACTGACATTCTCGGATTCGGAAACACCCTGCAAATCATCAAACCATAAGGCAATGGGGAATTCCATATTTGAGTTTTCGGATCGGTTTGGGGTGGAATCCTTTTTGCCCTACCGACGAGGACTGCAAGACAGTTTTATTATACGGTCTTCTTTTATTTTGGCCCATTCTGGCCATGATGAGCAGATTTATGAACAGAACATGGTTGACGTGAGATGTTGAGATTGTAATCATTTTAGATTTTTGATTGCATCATCTATATCGCCTGGTTTTTGGCTTGCTGATCTTATCCTGTTTTGGTTGAAAGATTCATAGGCTTCTTCCGCCAATTTATCTGCGATCTTTTTGGTGATGCTCCCTGAATTGCTGAGGATTTCCTGGCCATTGAACTGCAAAAATGCGTCTAACTTATCCCGCCAATCTTTCATAAACATCTGCCGGTGCTTCTTCGCCTGTAATTCTGCATAGTCCAGGTACATGGTCACAATTCTGTTGAGAGTGTCTAATTCTGCTTGATTGAGATAATTTTTGGAAATGGTCACATCTTTTTTGCGGACTTTACCTCCCGACCAGGTGGTCAGTCCCATATTGTCTTTGGTTACATCACTTCTTTCTGCAATCACTTCTGCAGCGGTTTGTCCAGATGCGGCAAAGATGAGTTTGTTTTGAACTACTTTAAAAAATGACTGCGTCTCCTCTGCTTTTGGTGAATAATCAACGGCCAATGCGTAGATATCGGTGATTTTTCGATAAAAACGTTTTTCACTGGAACGTATATCTCTGATTTGCTCCAGTAGCTCATCGAAGTAGTCTTTACCAAAGGGGTTGTCAGGATTTTTGAGCTTTTCTTTATCCAGTACAAAACCTTTGATGATCAGTTCTTTGAGTTGCTTGGTGGCCCATATTCTGAAATGCGTGCCTCGTATCGAATTGACCCGGTAGCCGACGGAGATGATCATATCCAGATTGAAATACATGACTGCTTTGGTCTGCGTTTTATCTGGCAATGCGCCATGCTGAGTGGTTGTTGCAATTTTTGCAACAACCACTTCTTCCTGCAATTCCCCTGTCTCAAATATGTTCTTGATATGTCTGGATATGCCACTTTTATCAATACCAAACAGCTCCGCCATTTGATTGATCGTTAGCCAAATGGTCTCGTCTTTGAGTAAGACATCGACTTTTACCTCCCCATTGTCATTGGTGTAAAGCAAAAAGTCATGGCTATTGGTCAATTCTGCCTTCATTAGCTTCCTGTATTAGGATTTGGAAATAGTTGCTGAATCAAGCCCTTTTTATGCGCCTGCAAGGCTTCGATAAATCTAAAAGTAATCAACAAATTACAACATCTCACAATATGAGTACAGCTCTTAACCCTGATTGTAGGGAGAGATTTGTTAAGTTGATCATGCATGTTGCAATGAAAATTGAAAAGCCAGAAGGTTTATTTCCTCCTAAATTCCGCAAAAATCTACCCCATCCCACTCCCGTAACTTCTTTCTTCTCTACCTGAAAAATTGCAATATTGTAGCATGGAGGAAACTCGCTTTCCTTCAGTGACTTAATCCAAGGTTTTGTATAGATCGCTTTTCGTTTTGCTGATTCTGCTCCTGTGTGTGGGCGCTGTCCAGGCAGTGGGAGGGGAAGGGTATGGAGCTTTCCCAACTCTACCGGAAAAGGATTCCCCTTTCCCATTTGGACCGGAAAAGGACACCTCCTTCCCAGCAGGACCGGAAAAGCGTGTCTCCAAAGCCAGCAAGATTTTGGAAGCGCCCAAGATCGACGGTCGACTGGACGACCAGGCCTGGAAGGAAGCGGCTCCCCTCTCGAACTTCACTGAATTCGAACCCAACAATGGGGCGGCGGCGTCTGAAAGAACGGAGGTGCGCATCCTCTATGACAATGTGTCCGTCTATATCGGGGCGAAAATGTACGACAGCAAGCCGGATAAAATCAGCAAGCAGTTGGGGGACCGGGATTCAGGCGATGATGTCAATACCGATCTGTTTGGCATCGGATTCGATACCTACGACGACAACCAGAATGGCTTCATTTTCTTTGTTTCTGCGGCCGGGGTGCAAACCGATGTGCGGATTTCTCAGGTCGGATGGGACGAGGTTTGGGATGGGGTCTGGAATTCTTCGGTGCAAATCGAGGAAGATGGTTGGTCGGTGGAAATGGAAATTCCCTATTCTGCCCTGCGGTTTCCGGCCCAGAAGGTGCAGACCTGGGGGGTACAGTGCAGTAGGGGGTTGCGCCGTACCCGCCAGACTTTCTACTGGAACTACCAGGGGCGGGACATCGACGGAGAAGTAAATCAGTGGGGAGAATTACAGGGCATCGAGGGAATAGACCCGCCGGTGCGGCTTTCTCTGTTGCCTTATGTCAGCTATTACCGCCAGTTCTACAATCCGGGGAAAAACAGCAGCGACCCCAGTTCCGCTTCGGGCATCTTCAATGCCGGGGCCGACCTGAAATACGGGATTTCCGACGGCTTTACCCTCGACATGACCCTGGTCCCGGACTTTGGGCAGGTGGTTTCCGACAACCAGGTCCTGAACCTGAGCCCCTTCGAGGTCCGCTTCCAGGAAAACCGTCCATTCTTTACCGAAGGCACCGAGCTGTTCAATATTGCCAACGTCTTCTATTCGCGGCGGATCGGTGCCCAACCACGGAACTATTCCCCTTCCTCCTGGGCAGCCCAAGACAGCCTGGTTCTGGACGAAATCAAGGGAGATGAAGTGATCCTGAACAATCCGAATTCTTCCAAATTGGTCAATGCCTTTAAAATCAGTGGACGGACCCAGAAAAAAACTGGGTTGGGGGTCTTCAACGCCATGACCAGCCCTATGCGGGCCACCATCAGCGGTCCGGACGGCACCCGGGAGGTCATCACCCAGGACTTTACCAATTACAATGTCGCGGTCGTAGACCAATCCATTTCCAAGAATTCATTTGCCAGTCTGATCAATACCAACCGCATGGAACGGGGCGGCTATATGGCCAATGTCACCGCGAGTCGTTTGAGATTGGCTGACGATAAAAACAATTGGTTCCTCTTCGGGGAGGCTGCTATGAGCCAACGCTACGAGGACATGAAGGCAGGAGATGGGGATATCGGCTACAAGTATTATTACGAGCTCGGCAAGAACAATGGGAATTTTACCTTCAATGTCGGGCAGAATGTCGAATCAGACAATTACAATCCGAACGATATGGGCTTCCTGATGGCCCCCAATGAGTATACCAATTTTGCCCGGTTCAGGTACAATATCTACAAGCCCTTCTGGAAGCTGGTGGGGCAGTTCAATTCATTGAATATCCGCCAGCAAAACCTGTACGCTCCTCGGAAGTACCAGAGTATCAATATCAATTACGATACCTGGTTTCAGTTCAAGAGCTTTGACTTTGCCGGCCTCTTCTTTTTTGCCAATCCGGGGAAGCGGTTTGATTACTTTGAGTCACGTACCGGTGCGGTCTTCAACCTGCCGGGGTCCTGGGGGGGCGGAGGCTTTCTCTCCACCAATTATGCCCGTCGCTGGGCTTTGGATATCAACTATTCCGGCTGGACCCAGCCCAGTTTTGATGCCAGGGGCATGGAATTATCCATTTCCCCACGCTTCCGGGTCAGTGACAGGCTCCAGTTTATTCACACTACCAGCCTTGATCTGAACGACAATTCCCGGGGCTTTGTCACCTTTGACGAAGCTGGCAACAGCCTGATCGGGATACGTGACCGCAAGGATGTCGTGAATACCTTCAACACCATTTATTCATTTACTTCCCGGATGAACCTCAACTTCCGCCTCCGCCATTATTGGAGCCGGGTGAGCTACGACGACATCCTGGTTCTGGAGGAAAGCGGGGACCTGGGGGCGACCAATTACAACGAGAATGAGGACATCAACTTCAATGTCTTCAATATTGATTGTGTATTCCGGTGGCGGTTTGCGCCGGGAAGTGATGTCTTTATTGTATGGAAAAATTCAATTCTTGAAGCGGGGGACCAATTGATCAATTCCTTTGGTCAAAACCTCCAGAATACCTTCCAATCCCCACAAACCAATAGTATTTCAGTTCGCGTATTGTACTATATTGACTTTGCCCGTCTCCGCAAAAGAGGAACGGTCGCAACCACTTCACCCTCAAAGCCGTAATGCATAGACTGGTGTGTTACCTTTCTGTGTTAGATTAATTACCTGAGGAATAAGTATGCAAAGAAGTAGTCAGGATATCCCGACGTATGAGTTGTTGCGCCAAGAGCGCACATCCGCTGTTGAGGTGATTTATGAGCGGTACGGAAAGAAACTGTACGCTTATGCGATCTCTTCCTGGCATTTGGATGACGACACATCGTGGGACATTGTCTATGAAACGCTGTACAAAGCGGTCGAGAAGATCGACCATTACGAATTCCCCAGCGAGAAGAAGTTTGGCAGCTTCCTTTTCACGATCTTTTGCAACAATCTCCGCCGCCACTACCGGGACACGAAAAAGCGGGAAGAGCATTTGAGCTTTTCTACCTTCAACGAGCAAAACTTTGAAGAATCCCGTTCGAATCCCGAGATGAGCACCGAGCGGAAGGTACAGGACCAGATGGTTGAGCAGGCGATGGAAGCCTACAACAAACCAGCCGAAGGCAGCAATACTCTGATGACGATCATGGAGGATTGCTTAGCGAAGATGAAGGATTGGGAGCGGGTCTTGTTGCTGTTGCGCAGTCAGAATATGCCTTACAACGAAATTGCAAGGTACATTCACAAGCCCGGAGACCAACTGAAGGTTTACCATCAAAGGGCAAGAAAGAAACTCGAGAAACTAATAGAGCACGAGCTGACTTATATCAACTTGGAGTAACGCTGAAAATGAATCCATCCGGAAAAAATAGCGAGCACCAGGATCCTTTGGATGAACTCCTCCGGCGGTATATGCTGGACCATGATCCCGAGACAGAGGAAGGTGAAAGCCTCCTTGATCTGGCAGGTGAACGCGTCTTTTCCTTGCCTGCAACCGTAACGCCTTCTCCTGAACGAGAAGCTGCTATGATCGCCCGGCTGAAAGAACGCTTTCCAGCATCCCCCGAACCCGAGCCTTTACCCGGACCTGCAGTTGGTTCCGGTTCCTCGGTTCTCAAGTGGGGCCTGTTGTCCTTTGGTGCCCTCGCTGTCACCACCATCTTCTTGCTCCTGAGCGGAGTCCTCTCCGATCCTGATCTCGTATTTAACCAAGATCTTAAGCGCATCGCTTCGCCTGATCTCAATACCCTGGCCGATGCCAAAGGCATGCAACCCAGGGGAGAGGCTTATGTCGATGCTGACGGTATATCTAGTCTGCAAACCGGGGATTTGACCCCCCGACCCTTCCAGGATGGCAATAGCCTGGGAGAACCAAACAAGCGGGATGGGCAACGGTCTTCTGGATACCGGAAGATCGCTCCTCCACTTGATTCCAATTTGGACCTTTATCCTATTGCTTCTTCGCCGACTCCTCCACACGCAATGCCTGCTAATCTGGAAGAATCGGCTGCACCGGATCCTTTTCCGTTGCGCGGGCTTTATGCCCAGACCGCCAATCCAAGTGAGTATTTCCAATTGGAAGCTGACAAAGACCACCTCATCACGGGGGACAAAGGCACCGTCCTCCACATTCCCAAAGACGCTTTTGTCGGGGAATCGGGTGAATCGGTCACTGGATTGGTCCAGGTTGAATTTCAGGAAATTTACGATAAGGCGGATTATGTCAAAGGCAATCTGCCGACCATTTCGAATGGGAAGCAACTGGTCTCTGGTGGAGTCCTCTACCTGGATGCGACTGCTGCCGGTCGGCGGTTGAAGCTGGCCAAGGGCAAGGAGATCTATGTTGAATTTGCCAGCCAGCGGCGGGTGGACAACCGGGACATGACCCTCTACCATGGTGAGCGCGACGAAACAGGAGAGATCAACTGGCAACCGATTGGTGGCGAGCTTGAATCCATGGTTCCGCTGCCTTTGGAGGAAATGTACTACGATGAGTTTCTGTGTGATTGCAAAGGGGAAGCCGAATGGAACCGTACCCTTTGGGAGATCACGGACCCACGTTTTGCGAACAGTTGGATCGCTACCCGTGAATTCCGGGAGCGGGTCCATGTACTCCGTGACATCGGTTACTACCAGGAAGGCCTGGCCTACTACCGGGATCATACCCATGAGTCACTCTGGAAAGTGGACAAAGCCATTGCTAAGATGGTGGAGGATGAGGCAAGCAAAGGTGCCGGCAAAGCCAGCGATGCGGAGTATTTCCGCCGGTTTGCCAGTGAGCGCCGGGCTGGGGTTGAGCCTTTTGACGACCACGATGTCGATCTGGATCGTTGGGATGCAAGGCGCCAACTCATGTACCGGAGTGTGAGTCGTGATGAAACTGAGCGCTTGCTCAGGATGGATAAACTTCGCAGGAAGTTTGTTAAGGAGATTGAGAGCCGTCTGGTAATCGGTCAGGAAAACGGACGCCGCTTTGTACGTCATGTACGTCGGGGAACCTACCGCAAGGCAGGTAGCTCCAGCGTCAAAGGCTTCCTGATGTCCGAGATGGGATGGATCAACCTTGACAAAGAAATAACACCGGAATTTGCCAATGCAAAAAGCCGGAAGCTGAAGGTGAGAATTACTGGCAATGCTCCCCTGGATGCATCTAAGGCACCTTATGAGCCAGTGAGTACCTTTTTGGTATATAAGAATATAAATTCAATGGTGCCCGGTAGCCGTATTACCGGACAGTATTCCACCTTTAAGAAGGTTCCGGTCGGAATGGAAGGCTGGGTAATTGCGGTGGGTTACCGGAATTCAACGCCTTATATTGGCATGGCACCTCTTCCCAAAGAGGGAAAAGAAGTGCAGGTGACTGTGGAGCGGGTAACGCTTGATGAATACCTGACTCAATTGAACAGTATCAACTAAAAAGGGGCCAGTCCTCTTGGTCGCTGTACGGGAGCATTCGTTAAACAGGTCGCTTACTTTCCCCAATTTAAATACCTGATTAATTTTCCCGGCAGCGACCAAGAGGTTTTTTTCAACTGCTTATCTCTTCTTTGATCGACAAGAGGTGTTTTCCACGCTTCTGTATCTTTCCTTCCATTGATGGGTTGGCTATTTTTTTGTTTCTTTGCCGATACCATGTATTGCTATTCCCGGTCCACAGAGCAACTCTGCCACTTTATTGGCTTTCGCGATTCATCCAAACATTTTGGGATGGTCAACAGTCCTATTGCTAGCCGGGAAGGCTTCATTCGAAACATTACTTTCCATGTTTAAAAAACTATTTCCCTTTCTGTTCAAAAAGAAAACCGATGAGCAAGCGTCCGCTCCTCAGGCCCGTGGGAAAAGCCAGAGCAGCGCCCCAGCATCGACCAAGGCTCCCAGCAGAGGCAGAGGCACGGGATCGGACGGAGACACAAGGCCAGCCACCACAGGTACTTTATTTGGCTTGATCGCAAGAAATAAAAGTCACCGTGGACTCCGTAAAGGCTCCAAAGTGTATGTAAGGCAGATATTCGACGATGATCGGATTCGGGTTCGGGGAACTGCTCCCAATGGTAAGAAGGTCACTTTGACCGTACACCGCAAAGCGATGAAGGATTACGGTCCTGAACTGATCCCTGAGCACGTTGAAAAGCATTACAAAGAAGACAGCATGTTCAAGGAAGAGCATGAAGCTTTGATGAAGGCGGAAGTGCTCAACAAAAGATAGGTTCGGTCTTCCGAATCGTACATTCCGGGTTCTGGACCAGTTTTACGCTTTGGCTTTTACTGGCTGGACTCTCTGGTTCTCTGGCAGTTTACGCTTTGGCTTTTACTGGCTGGACTCTCTGGTTCTCTACCATTTTGACTTATGATGAATCGCAAAGATTGGCTTCGTCTGGCTGGTTTGGTGGGCGCTGGTCTCATGGCACGTCCTGCGAAGGCCATTCCACACTTGTTTGATCAGTCCCTCAGACGGTCGGATTTTGGACCCAATTTTCAGTGGGGTGTCGCCACTGCGGCTTACCAGATCGAAGGTGCCTGGAATGAAGATGGTAAAGGCGAATCTGTTTGGGATCATTTTACCCACCGCAAGGGCAAGATCCATAACAACGAGAACGGAGACGTCACCTGTGATTTTTACCATCGCTATCCCGAGGATTTGGCCCTGATGCAATCCATGGCCATCCCCAACAACCGGTTTTCCCTTTCCTGGTCCCGACTCTTCCCGGAAGGTGTCGGTTCCCGCAATGAAAAGGGCTTCGACTATTACGATCGGGTGATTGACAAATGCCTTGAACTGGGTATCGATCCCTGGATTACGCTCTACCATTGGGACCTCCCCCAGGCATTGGAAGAAAAAGGGGGATGGACCAACCGGGACGTGGTCGGCTGGTTTCTGGATTATGCAGATGCGGCTACCCGCCGCTATGGTGACCGGGTCAAGAATTGGATGATCCTCAATGAACCCCTCGCCTATACCAGCCTGGGCTATTTTGTCGGTATCCATGCCCCTGGGAAAAAGGGGCTCGGGAAGTTTCTGCCGGCCGCACACCATACGTGTATGGTGCAGGGGGAGGGCGGACGGCTCGTCCGCGCCAATGTCCCTCGTGCCAATATTGGCACTACTTTTTCTGCCAGCCACCTTCAGCCTCTGTCTGATAAGCCCAAGCACCGCCGTGCCGTGGAACGGATGGACAAACTCCTCAACCGACTCTTTCTGGAGCCAACCCTGGGCATGGGGTATCCGACCCGGGACTTCCCGGCCCTGGACAAAATTCACAAGCATGTAGAGCCCGGCGATATGGAAAAGCTGGCTTTTGACTTTGACTTCCACGGGTTGCAGAACTATACCCGTGAGGTGATTAAGAAAGCCATGATCCCTTATGTCTGGGCCAATTTCGTGAAGCCGCCTAAGCGCGGGGTCGCGGAAGAAGACACCACTTTGATGGGCTGGGAAGTCTATCCCAAGGGGATTTACCACCTGCTGAAGAAGTTCGCCGCCTATCCTGGGGTGAAGAAGATCCTGGTTACTGAGAATGGGTGCGCATTTGAGGACAAGGTGGAAGACGGAAAGGTCCACGATCCGAAGCGAACGAAATTCATCCAGGATTATCTGGGGCAGGTGCTTCGCGCCAAGCAGGAAGGGGTTCCGGTAGAAGGATATTTCATCTGGACCTTTATGGACAATTTCGAATGGGCCGAGGGATACCATCCCCGGTTTGGCCTGGTCCATGTCGATTTCGAAACCCAAAAGCGGATCGTCAAGGACACGGGGCTGTGGTACCGGGATTTCCTGAAGGGGAAGTAGGTTTAATTGCTCAGGTCTCAGGATGATCTTATCTATTTGAGCTACTTCCTGGCGAAAGAATAATTCCTTTCATTTTGATCTTCCAGTTTCCATCCCGGTAAATTCTCCAGGGTCTCGGATAGATTGGTTTTTTCCTGGGGTTCGAACTGGAGGCGTATCCTTTGCAAACTGCCCATTTGACTTATTTCCCTCAGCTGATTGGTAGCACTTTGATAGGACAGGGCCAGGCTCTTGAGGCTGGCTGTCTGAAAGAAGCTGACCGGGAATTTCACTTTTTGTTCTATGATGATCGCGGTATCCAGTGGGAGTTCAAAGAGGGCTTCCGGCAGCTCAAGTATTTGATCAGGTTTGGCAAGGCTGTTCTCCCAGCGAAATATCTTCAGTCTTCTCAGTTGGGTCAGGCTTTCCGGAAATGCGCTGAAGTTCCCGTTGAAGAGATTGACCATTTTGATGGATTGAGATTCCCCGAGGTCGGAGGGGAGGCTTTCCAGTGGGCAATTGAACCAGATGCGGATCAGACTGGGCAGTTTTGAGATTCCCTCGGGCAGCTCCGTGAGTGGCGCATTGTAGATTTCGATGGATTTGAGGTGCTCCATCTGGTAAGTAATGGGAGGGAAATGAAGGGTTGTTTTGGGAAACCTCAGCCGGCGTTCGCTTTCGAGGCATTCCAGGATTCCCACGGTAAAGTCATCTTTCAGGCCCACCAGGCCGTGGTGAAATGATACCAGGTTTTCCCCATTTTGTTGTCCGCCCTTGCTCAATTGGAAATTGAGGCGCAGGTATTCATCGAGGTTCAAGACGCCATCTGGATCATGAGTGGAGAAATCTGTTGCCAGCAATTGCCGGTCACCTCCCAGGAGGTCGAAGTAATTGCGCATGAGATTTCTTTTCAGGACACCTGAAGTGTAGCGCAGCAGAAAATTGGATGCCATCTGGCGGAGGCGAAAGGGAAGGCGGGAGCGCTTCAGGGAAAAGAGAATGGTGGTAAAGTGGGGTGGCATGCCTCCTTTGGACATGATTTCCAGTCCCAGTTCGATGCTGGTTATTTGGGATGACAGGAGCATCGTCTTCAGGTTTCCTCGTTCGACTTGCCGGTCTTGATCCAATAGGTAAAACATGCCGCTTTTGAGGGCGATGCTGGTTACTTCTTCCTCTTTGAGGATGCGGATGCCTTTTGGGAGGTGATTGATCCATTCACCAGGGGCAGGGCCCAGCATGATGGCATCATTTTGGAAGTGCTGCTGTTGTGACTGCGGCAACTGTGGCTGTTGTGGCTGCGGCAACTGTGACTGTTGTGACTGCGGCAACTGTGACTGTTGTGGCTGTGGCAACTGTGACTGTTGTGGCTGCGGCAACTGTGACTGTTGTGAGGCCTGGGGCTGGTCCTGTCGCAGCAACTCCTGAGCAGCCACCAGGCTATACCCTTGCCTGGCCAGGGCCGGCGCCAGGTCCTCCAATGTCCAGGCGTGTTGGCCCAGCATGACAATTCGGGTGTTGACAGGTAAGTCTATTACCTGTGAGGGATGATTGGCATTGGGCAGTACCGGTTCGGTTCCTCCCTCATTGTGAACCGGGACTTCCTTCGAAGCCATATCCCTCCGCCGGAACAATTCATACAAGGCATGCACTTGTACCCAACGCAGGGGAAAGTTCAGGGCTTTCCACAATGAATTCTCAGGGATGTCCCTGACTTCTGGTTTTTCCTCAAAAAGCGATTCGAGGTGCGCCAGCTCCTGTAGATCTGAGGTGTGCTCTTTGCACTTACGTTTGAAGTCTGTTCTTAGGGCGTTGTTCATAGATCAGCTGCTGTGGTCGGCAACGATGACCCATTCTTTGCCCATTTTCTTCCAGATAAGCGAAAAATGTCCCCCCGGTGCGTCTTTTTCCCGTTGCAGTTGCCATTTCCCTACCACCAGGATGGTCTTTTTTCCAACCTCTTCCACATGCATAATGTCGAATGCGAGGGTTCCCATACCTTCCTTACCGGAATAATTCTTCTTGTAATTTTCCAAAGTCGCTTCGTATCCATAGGTCACCCCGGACTTTCCGATAAACTTGAGCCGTTCATCTTCCCAATAGCCGATCATAAAGGATTCAAGGTCGCCCTTGTTCCAACTGGCTTCCTGGGCTGCCATGATGGCCAGAATAGCTGCTTTGTCTTTTTCTTTGGCATTCTTCGGGGCTTGGGCAAAAGTGGTCATACCGATTAACAGGGTTACAAGAAGGACGAGGAGAGATTTCATGCGGTAAATTTAAGCTGTGAAACTCAATATCCATTCCAGATCAATTCCCAAAATCGGGAAAGGTCTTTTCCGGTCAGGGAAGGGATGCTACGCTTTTGCTCAATGATCAGCTTGCCTCCCGATCCGTAATAGACATCGTATTTGAAGATAAATGTTTCGTCTCCCTGCAAATCCATGTCGGCGGTCATGTAGCGCAGGTCGGATATGAGCCAGCCTTCTTCTTGTTCCTGGACCAGGAAATAACCTTTGCTCAGGAATTTCAGCAATTGGATGGAGGGATTGTCCGAAACTGCTTGCGGGAGGGAACTGGTTTCATACAGTTGCAGGTGGATGTCCTCCTGACCTCCCGGCAGGGAATGGTATCCCAAATAGAACCCTTCTGGTGTTTTGGCCACTGCCCCCCAGAGGAAGATATTCAAGGGGGTCGGTTTGGTCATGAATTGTTCCACCTTGAGTGATCGTTTGGCAAATTCAGCTTCGAATGCATCCCTTGCCCTGGCTTTTTGCACCAGACTGAAAGTGAGGTAAAGACAGCTCCAGCCGATCCCGATCCAATTCACGATGCGTCTTCGGGGGTTGTTCCGCCGCATGAAGAGGACGATCAACAGGCATACTAAGAATGGAAGGGTATAGCCGGGGTCAATCACAAAGATGGAGTTGAGGGCGATGCGGTCTCCATAGAATGGCCAGAGGAATTCCGTTCCCCAGGTGGTGAAAATATCCAATAAGGGGTGGGTGACCAGCCCGAGAAAGGAGAGCCAGGCCCAGGGTTTGACTCCTAATCCTTCCTTTCGGTGGATCCGGGCGATCATGGCTCCAAGAAGTGGGGCTACGACAAGGGAAAATACGAGGCTATGGCTGGGACCCCGGTGGAAATGGGCCTGCTCGGCGGCTCCGGAGATGAAGAAATTGGCCAAGACATCCAGGTCGGGAATGGTTCCGGCTACTGCACCCCAGAGGACTGCTTTGTTGCCAACTTTTCGACCGAGACATGCTTCCCCAACTGCTCCGCCCAATACCACTTGGGTCAATGAATCCATCCGGAAAGATAGGTAAAAAACCAAGAGATTCGGAACGTAGAAAAGGGCCGCTACCGCTTTGCGGTGACGACCCTTCCTTGGTCTTGTTACAGTGATTTAGGTTGCTATTGGATAAGGTTCGCGGCCCTTCTATTCTTCTTTAGCTACTGGAATTTCGCTCAGGTCCCTGGCACGCTTGACCAGACCTATGAACTCCTGGCGGTACCCTTCCTCATCTTCACCGAGGGAACTCTTAGCCAACTCGAGAACGGAATCATAGGTCGCATTGCCTTTGTATTCAGAGTCGCGGAGGAGCAGGCCGAAGGAGGCTACTGCGGCGGACCAGCGGAAATTATCGGAGGTGTTTTGGGCGACTCCGGTGGCTTTGACCGGGTGCTTGATGAGCTTGCTGGCTTCATCACCCACCGGCGGCTTGTAACGGAACTTGATGTACATCAGTTCATCGTTGCTGCTGGCAGTGGCTGGTTGACTCTCTGTTTTCTGGTAGCGGCTGGCGTCAACGGTGGGAAGTTCTTCTTTGGAGCCAGCGGGGATGATTTCGTACAAGGCGGTGACGGTGTGGCCGGAGCCGAGTTCTCCCGCATCTTTCTTGTCGTCGTTGAAGTCTTCGGCAGCCAGCATGCGGTTTTCATAGCCGATCAGGCGGTAGCCTTTGACATGCTTAGGGTTGAATTCGACCTGGATTTTGACATCTTTGGCGATGGTGAATAAGGTGCCGCCAAATTCATTGACCAATATCTTTTTGGCTTCAAGGGCATTGTCGATATAGGCATGGTTGCCATTTCCTTTATCGGCCAGGGTCTGCATTTTGGAATCCTTGTAATTGCCGGAACCAAATCCGAGCACGGTGAGGTACACTCCGCTTTCGCGTTCTTTCTCGATCAGGCGCTCCAGGGACGCATCGCTGCTCTGTCCGACATTGAAGTCTCCGTCGGTAGCAAGGATCACCCGGTTGTTGCCTCTCTCAACAAAGTTCTCTTTGGCCGTCTTGTAAGCCAATTCGATTCCTTCGGCACCGGCTGTTGAACCACCGGCCTCCAGACGCTCCAGGGCTTCGAGTATCTCCATCTTGCGGTCACCGGGGGTGGATGGGAGTACGAGGCCCGCGGAGCCCGCGTAGACGGCAATGGCGACTCTGTCCTGTGGGCGTAGCTGATCTACCAGCATACGGAAGCCTTGCTTCAGCAGGGGGAGCTTGTCCGGGCTGTCCATGGAACCGGAAACGTCGAGCAGGAAGACCAGGTTGCTGGGAGGAAGGTTGCTTTTGGGAACTTCTTTCCCTTGGAGTCCGATATGGACCAGTTGGTGGGCAGGATTCCAGGGACAATCTGAAAACTCGGTATTGATAGAGAACGGATGGGTCTGGTCTGGTTGGGGATAGTCATAGTTGAAGTAGTTGACCAATTCTTCGACCCGGATGGCGTCTGGATAGGGTTGCTGCCCATCATTGATAAACCGACGCATATTGGCATAGGATGCAGCATCTACATCAATCGAAAAGGTGGAGAAGGGCTCCCGGGTTGGATCCTGATAGGGGTTTTCGGTGATGCGGTCGTATTCTTCGGTATTGAATTCGGTTGGTTCATCCGGGCCATCGGACTTTAGCTTCCGATCTTCCATCGGCATTGATTCAGTCTCCATCATGTCCATTTGTTCACCAGTGTTATATCCGGGAGGAGGTGGAGGTGGCTCTAGCACGAGGGCATCAACTTCGCCGCCGTTGCTCCTTCCGGTATCGTTACAAGCGGTCAGCAGGAGTCCGAGGGCTAGGATGAGAAGGCTCGATCTGAGAAGTAGGCTCGATCTGAGAAGTGGGGTTGTCTTTTTAAATGGGTTCATGGTAAGATTCCGATTAGGGTTACAAAAATGAACTGAATTGAGCGAGGGCCAGGGGGGTGACCTTTTCGAAAGAATCAATCGCGGTGCGCATCTCTTCTTTGTTAGGCTTAACGTAGCCTCTTTGAGATTGGTACAGTAACCTACTGATCTTAACAACTTTAACAGTATTTTAAATTAGAGTAACAAAAGGAGGGGGAACAAGGTTGAAGGAGCATGCAGTTCAAAATCGTCACTCCGGTGCAGGGATCGGTAAAAGAAGTTTATGATCAGTTTAACAAAGAACTTTTGGTAAAGCTGACTCCTCCGGGCATGAAAGTCCGTTTGCTTAGATATGATGAACCAACCGTACCTGGAGCCATCGTTCAGATTGAAACGAAGATGCTTGGAATCATCAAGCAGCAATGGTTGAATAAGATTACTGAAGTGGTGGAAACAGATCAGGAATCCTTTTTTGTAGATGAGGGTGTAGAATTGCCTTTTCCCCTGAAGTCATGGCGTCACAAGCACCTGATCCGGAAAGGCGAGTCCCATACGGAGATTGTGGACGACATTCAATACTCAGCTGGTCTGTTGACCTGGTTGCTACACCCAATCGTCTGGTTACAATTTGCCTGGCGGAAGCCTCAATACAAAAAGGTCTTTGGGAAGGTGTGATGGGGAGGGATGAACTTTGTGGTTGAGGTTGTTGGGCCGCAGGTGATTGAGGAGGGTAGTTGGCCTGAAAATGGCTGACTTTATTAAAACAGAATAGGCTGTCCCCAAAGGACAGCCTATTCTGTTTGCATTGAAGTCCAGGGAAACGGGAGTGTATCCGATTCCCCGAGGACTTACTTTTTCAGGATATTCAATACGAGAAGTGCTCCGATTACGAGAACCAGTACAATGAATCCGATAAAGGTATAAAGGTTGCGTCCTTCAAGCCCCTGGTCATATTCAATTACTTCTTCTTCATCTTCATTGCCTTTTCCTTTGGTTGGCGGGTAGAATCCGAAGGCTTCTTCCAATTCGCGGTTGACATCGTTGATCAGTGCGGAGTCACCATTGGCGATCGCATGGTTGCGAAGGCCGTTGCGCAGTTCCAGTGAAAAGTCGAGAGATTGAGCACCATTGATACTTTCACCTTGTCCAAGGTTTTGAAAATACTTCATGGTGGAGTCCATGTCTATGTTGGCTGGTGGAAGGATGGGTGAAGCCGGGTAGGTCGCATACATCGCTTCCGAGATCAATGAACCCTCAATAGAGCCCAGGGGGCGTTGGGCACGTCCTCCGAATCCGGTTCTTTTAACCAGATTGCCAGCAGTATTGGCCGTATCGTATACTGCAGTATTGTACCAGGTTTCACTCAACTCAATTTCGCCTTTGCGAACTGCACTTGGCTTGGCACCGGGATCGTTGCCCCACTGCAAACAAACGGGAACAAGGCGGCTTTTCAGGTCTTCACCTGCTGCACCGTTGTAGATAAATGATCCCATTACCCAACCTGTGGGAGACTTGGAAGTCTTCACCTGGAAGTTCAGTTCAAAGAGGCGAACCTCGTCGACGCGTTTCTCATCAATAGGAACCATCGTCTTTTGCTCTACCAGTGCTTCCCATTTGTAGGGTTGGCTCAGGAATGGAAAGAGGGACGAATCGGCTGTGGTAAATACAAGGCTGAAGAAAACAGAACCTTCGGAGAAAACAGCTTTGGTTGGATCTGGTTTCTCGGGGTCACACCAAACCTGGCCCAGGGTATAAGCTGCGATGTCATTGTAGTAAGTAACGGAATAGTTACGTGCTTTTCCTTTGTCGTTGGACAGGAAATCCTCTGCATAAGAGGTGCGGTCCATGACAAGGCCGTGCATGGGTTCCCGACCTGCGTAACCAAAGTCCATCCAGGGAGCATGGAACCAGGGACGTACTTCGTTGAGATGGGATTTGAACTTGATATCTTCGTTCCCTTCCAAACAATACCCTAGCACTGATTGCATGAATGCGCTTTGCTTCTTTTGGAAGTCAATCTTTTCCCAAGGCATATTGGTCATATCCGGAATAGCCTGGGGGTATTTAGATACGAGGATGAAGGTATCGCTACCAATCGCATCCAGACTGGCACTGTCTGCAATGGAAAAGTTCCTGAACCTGTAAGGGCCGCAATTTTGGGCTACCAAGCCGACCGCAAGGAACAGACCGGCGAGAAGCAGCGAAATTTTCTTCATGTTAAACATTCTTTAAGTATGACACCTATTCCCATATCAGCAGCCCTTGTTTGATCAATGTCATCAGAGGCTGTTGGTGTAATTTTCACAGAAAGATCAAAAATACGAATCACATTGGAGTAAGCAAATAGATATTCTTTTACTGTGAACATGACTGTCATTTCTGATCTGAATTATTTAAATTGTTGATGCAAAGTACTTATTAATATTTTTTCTCAAATCTTTCACAGAACCGGGCCGAAGAATTTTCTTCTTTTGGCCCGCTTTTTTTAGGTCGGAATGAGACTCAGCGGCAAAGTAACTTTGAACTTTGCTCCTTGACCAGGTAAGCTGATCAATTCTATCTCCCCTTGTATTTTATCAACCAGGGATTTGGAAGAACCAGCGGAGATCACCAGCACAACAAGGAATACAATTCGAAAAGAAAGTTTTGGGAGCAATGTTAAAATCCTGGGGTGTGGAAGTGTAATTACCGATTCAGGAGAAGCTTGGAAGTATGGCTTCTGCCATTTGCAGTGACGCGAACCAGGTAGACACCAGCAGTCCAGAATTGGGTATTCATGATATGACTTTGATATCCTTCGGGGAAATCGACCACTTGCCGATGTACAGTATGGCCCAGTAGATCAGTCACCATGAATTCCATCTTTGAGCTTTCCTCGAGGTCAAATTCAATTCGGACCTCGTCGCCTGCACGTGCGGGGTTTGGAACTGCGCCAATATAATGGAAAGATTTCCCTCTGCGAACCGTCATTATTTCAGAAAATGTGGTGGTGCCGTCCTGATCAATCTGAGCAAGGCGGTAGTATGACCTGCCCTCAAGGGGATCAAAATCAGCGACTTCATAATCCCGGGGTTCTTCCCAATCCCCTTGCCCTTGAATGGTTCGGAAAGGGGTAAAGCTCTCCCCATCTGAGGACCGTTCCAACACAAACCGATCATGGTTGATTTCACGGGTTGTGGTCCAGAGAATATTGACATGATCGTCGTGGTTCTCCACTCTGAAGTTGGTTAACTCAACTGGAAAGGAAGTATTCTGATCGAGAATGAACAACCCGTTGACTTGGTCAGAAGCCAGGATATTACCTGAGGGAAGCCCCGCATATACACCCCAGCAGCCTTCAAATGAGGTACCATAATCGGTGTTTTGGGGATGGGTGTCATAATATGCTGATAGAATCGGGGCCGTCCGGTTGGAAATGTCATACACGACTACGCCGTCTTCATAATAGGAGAGATAGAGATAGTCTCCTTCGACAATGGGATTGTGGGTGGTAGAATTGGTATAAGTAGGGGCTAAGAGTGCATTCTTAATACTGCCAACGACATCCAGATTGTATCCGGCGGTAAAGTCACTGATCTTGACATTGGTGCCGGCTGTTTCTGTGGTCCAGTACAGGGTGGTAAAGTCCGCATCTGCCCAGCCACTGTGTGCATATCCGGGATCAGGATAGGACAATAGCAACCCGATGGAAGAGGGCATCGCAAGGTTCGAGAAATCAAAGATGCCAACTCCGGTATTCCCAAAAAATGCGACACAGGTGTCACGGTGTACATAAACATCATGGACATACGCGCCCAGCGAAAAGTTTGCCAAAAGAGTCGGGCTGGCCGGATTGGTATTGATATCCAGAATGATTACTCCATTTGGAGATACGGTTGTACCTGCGGCATAAAGATGCCCGCTGGTATGGTCAATTTGAATATTGTGACAGGTGGAAAAGAAGGTTTGACTGTTGTAAACCTTGGTAATCGAAGCAGGAAGTCCACTCAAATCATAGATTTCCAATGCTGAAGCAGCTCCCTGGTCAGAAACTACGTACAGATAATTCTGGTAGGTCTTAAAATCCCGCCAAAAACTGAGGTTAGAGGCGGAGGTCTCAAAGGTAACCACAGTAGGGGAAGTAGGCAGGGTAACGTCGAAAACATAGAAGCCCTGGACGGTCCCAAGAATTGCGTATTCTCTTCCATTGGCAGCATAACCCCATACGTCATTGAAAGACGCTCCACCCAAAACTGGTAGACTATTGTTGTCCCAGTTGGCGAGAAGATTCATGTTCAGAGCTGGCTGTCCGTGTGTCTTTCCAACCAGAAAAAGACATGCCAGGCCTAACACCAGGAGCCTCTGAAGCCATATTTTGGAATTTGCCAAATGATCCATTTAAAAAAATTAACCTTGATCCAATCGAGTGTCACTTACATGATCCGTCTCATAAATATAGAAAAAAGCCGATCCTCATCAAATAATTCGATGGACCCCCGGATTTTCTCTTTGAGTGATTTCTTGGCTACTAGCTAAACCATTGCTAATTTCCATATATGAAAATGCGTGAATTGGCTTTAATATTCCTGATGCTTGGATTTGGTATGCCCGGATCCTTGTTGGCACAAGCCGGATATTTCCAGCAGGAGGTAAATTACGATATCCATGTCCGGTTGGACGATCAGAATCACTTCCTGCATGCTTCCTGGACGCTGGATTATACCAACAATTCTCCAGATACCTTGGGGGAAATATATATGCATTTATGGCCTAATGCGTATTCAAATCCCGAAACTGCATTTGGCAAACAAAAGATGGAAGATGGAGACCTGAAGTTTAGCAGGGCCGGGGAAGAGGAATACGGTTTCATCGACAGTTTGTCTTTCAAGGCCAATGGACAGCCAGTGTGGTGGAATCAGGTGGGGGACGATCCAGACGTGGTCAAAATTGGATTGCCTGTCCCACTTCCTCCGGGAAAGACGGTACGCCTGACAACACCATTTCGCTTAAAGATACCCAACTCTTTTTCGCGTCTCGGTCATGTCGGGCAGCAGTACCAATTGACTCAATGGTATCCCAAACCCGCTGTCTACGACCAGACCGGGTGGCACCCAATGCCTTATTTGGACCAGGGAGAATTTTACAGTGAATTTGGCTCTTTTGATGTCTATCTCAACGTTCCGGCCAATTATGTGGTTGGAGCAACCGGTGATTTACCTGAAGGAAGTCCCGAATACGATTTCCTGGAGAGAAGAGAGGCTTTGACCCGGAGGCGAATTGCTGAAGAGAAATGGGTTCCCGGAAGGGTAGAGGAGGAGTATCCTGATTCGGAGAGAAAGATCCTTCATTTTCACCAGGAGAAGGTCCATGATTTTGCCTGGTTCTGCGATAAAAATTATTATGTACTGACCGATACGGTAGTCCTGCCGGAGTCCCAGCGTGAAGTCCGATGTGTCAGTATGTTCACTTCAAGGCACTTTAAGAACTGGAAAGAAAGTGCTGAATATGTGAAGCGGGCCGTCTATGGATATTCCTTGTGGAACGGGGATTACCCTTACAACCATGCTACTGCGGTAGATGGGGCATTGAGCGCAGGAGCTGGGATGGAATATCCCAATATCACGGTGGTCAGCGGAGGTGGCGGTCCCCGTGCACTGGACAATGTGATCGCACACGAAGTGGGGCACAATTGGTTTTATGGCATTTTGGGGAGCAACGAAAGGGATTATCCCTGGATGGATGAAGGGCTGAACTCCTATATGGAGTGGCGGTACATGAACAAGTATTACAAGGACAATTCAAGTATGCTGGGTTCGGAGGTTTCCTCCATCCTTGGGATCGAGGATACAGATGAGCAGTTGGCCAAGATGGCTTACGAGCAAGCCGCAAGAGAAGGTCTGGACCAGCCGATCCAGTTACATTCTGCAGAATATACGAGAGGTAATTACGGTGTAGTCGTCTATATGAAAACCGCACTGGCCTTTCGCTACCTGGAAATCTACCTGGGGGAAGACGTAATTGACGAGTGCTTCCATACTTATTACGACCGCTGGAAGTTTAAGCATCCACAGCCGGGTTCGATTCGAGAGGTATTTGAAGAGGTAAGCGACAAGGATTTGGGCTGGTTTTTTGAAGGGCTACTCAAAGGGGATGATAAGCTCGATTTCAAACTGGGAAAGGTTTCGGGAGAAGAAGTGGTTGTGGTCAATCGCTCCGGGATCCCATTGCCTGTACCGCTGACTTTATTGGACAAGGAGGGAAAAGAGATCTCCACTTTTTGGACCGAGCCCTTTGTGGGGCGGGACACCCTGCTGGTTCCCCAGGATTACCATGCGCTGCAAGTCTATTCAGAAAACAATATTCCTGACCTGAGACCTGGCAACAATGAAAAGAATGCCAAGGGTTTGTTCAAAGGGCGCAATCCAATTTCTCTGCACCTCCCCTATAAATATCCCAAAGCCACCCGGAAGGATATACAGGTAATGCCAGTGCTAGGTGGAAATACCGGTGATGGTTTCCTGCTCGGTGGCCTCATACACAAGGGCTATTTTCCAGCGGACCACTTTCGCTTTCACATCATGCCAATGTATGGCTTTCGCAGTAAGCGGTTGACCGGATCTGCTGCCTTTGCGTTCCGCTGGCTGCCGGATGGGGTCTTTCGCAAGGTGGAGTTGCGGGTGGCCGGCTCGAGCTTTTCCAACCTGATTCGGAGCAAGCAGAGCCTGGTATTCTATCCCCAGATTAAAAACCTGCGCACAGGTGTGCGGCACCGATTCGCGCTGGAAAGCCACATTCTGGGTAACCGGGATCTCGAATCCGGGGATATTGCTCCCAGTGACTGGTACCTTCCAGTGTTTGGCAGAGCGACCTGGGAAACGAAGGGCGGAAGCAAAATCTATGACGTTCATATCCGGGGAGAAGTAGGGGGGAGTGCTGCTGAAGAAATGTTGCGGGCCTCCGGGTCACTGTATTACAAGCGGAAATTTGGCAAGAAGAAGAAAATGTATGCCCGGGGCCGCCTCTTTGCCGGTGTTTTGACCTCTCCGGATTTTACTCCCGGAATTCTGCGCTACGGTTTGTCTGGAAGCGGAGACCCTTTTGGTGAAAACATCGTATTTGACCGAATTGGAAGCAGTAATTTTCTCGGCCGTCAGATTTTCACAGATCATGGAGGTTTTTCCGCCAATTTGCCGGCCACTTTTGATCGTGCTTTGTTCAGCTTGAATCTTGCCGTTTCCACTCCTCTTTTGCTGGAAGTATATGGAGAAGGGGCTTTTGGCAAGATGGCGAATCTGGATGGGGAGACCTTTTACGGTGCGGGCCTGCGCCTTCCCTTGTTCAAGGATGCCATCCGGATCAACGTTCCTTTGGTGGGGTCTTTCTACGACACGGTGCCTGAAAGTTGGGAGCAACTTGGGCAGAATATCACTTTCACCTTTGAACCCATTCGGTTCTTTGAGGCGATCGGTTGGAAAACCTTTGATATCCGTTGACATGAAGGTTGATTTGACGGGGAAGCATATACTTGTGACGGGAGGGAGTCGTGGGATTGGCGCAGGAATCTGCCAGGCTTTGATCGCTGCGGGTGCCAGGGTTGCGGTGCATTACCGCAATGGGAAGGAGCAAGCGGAGGAAATTGTCATGGAGGGGGAGGTTGCGGAGGGGAAGAAGGAGGCTGGTCTTGAAGGGGACTCAAAGATGGGGAGGAATGGTTCAGAAGCTTTCCAGGCCGATTTGGGTTCTGCCTCAGCCTGCGGGGAACTGTTTCGAAGGGTATTGGATAGATTTGGCCACCTGGATGTTTTGATCAACAATGCGGGGATTGCTTTGCATTCACCTATCGAAGAAGGTGAGGGGCAATGGTTGCAGGATTGGGAGGCTACCATGGCTGTGAATCTGACTGCGACCGCGCTCTTGAGTCGGGCGGCCATTCTGCATTTTCAGGATCGGGGTGGTGGAAGGATTGTCCATATATCTTCCCGGGCTGCCTTTCGGGGTGATACCCCGGAGTACATGGCATACGCTGCCTCGAAGGCGGGGATGGTAGCTTTTCACAGGAGCATAGCCCGTGGATTCGGGAAGCAGGGGATTAAATCCTTCCTCATTGCCCCTGGCTTTGTCCGGACCGACATGGCGCAGGATTTTATTGACATGTATGGAGAATCACATGCATTGTCCGATCTGGCCCTGGACAAGTTGACCGAACCCGCTGACCTGGCCCCCATGGTGGTTTTGCTCGCTTCCGGACTTGCTGACCATGCGACAGGCTCTACGATTGATATCAATGCGGGAAGTTACCTGCACTGAGTTCGGCTCATTAAGAAAGGGTGAAACTATTCCTCAAACTCATCTGAATCCGGAACAGGAGGGGGGCAATTGGAGTCGGCTCCGGCGGTCAGTCGGTTTACGGCTTCCGTAAAAACCAGTTCCAGGAACCGACCGGTTTGGGATTCTGTTCCCTGGAAATCAAAGACAATCTTTGGCAACTTCTTCTTCCGCTGTTGGATGCAGGACTCGGTGGACCGAACCATTTGTCCTCTTGTGGGGTCCCAAAGTTCGATGGAGAGCCTGGCGTGCTTGACAAAATCGTATGTGGTGACGAGGCGGTTGCTGCGTGTAAGAACTACCGGGGTTCTTTTGGAAAGCAATTGCAAAGGATTGACCACCAAAATCAGATCAACTCCTTCCATGATGGCGCCCAATGGGAGCATATCGTGCTCGTCAGTGGAATAGCCCTGGATAAATGCGCGGGCCATTTCCGGCTCTTCATTCAGAAAGAAGGCAGAATCTGCAGTGGAGGCATTGGCCAGTTGGCTGGAAAATCGCTTTCCGATGGCAACCAGAGATTGAAGTTTAAGGTCGTCGATCAGGATGTCTTCTCCCTCTGCCTTTCCGATAAATTGAGAAAGGAAGTGGTGGTAAGGACGATCAAAGTGGAATGCCTTTTTAGAGAAATATACGGCGACCGTTTTACCCTCCAGGGGGTCAGATGATTGGGCATAAGCGATGCCCCCGGTAAGGATAGATATCAATAAAAGGATCAGACCGTATTTCTTCATACCTGAGTAACATCGTAGTGTTCCTACTGTTTTACGAGCTGGAACAACATTTAGTATTCGCGTAAAGGTAAGGAATTTTGTCTTGGGTGGGATTTGGCTAAATCTCATATCTTTACCAAATGAGAAAATTCTTTCCCATATTCTTCTTCCTGGCTGTTTCTTCCACCCTGATGGCC
Source organism: uncultured Bacteroidia bacterium (assembly GCA_964352215.1). GTDB lineage: Bacteria > Bacteroidota > Bacteroidia > J057 > JADKCL01 > CAWUKT01. Next base: position 25,342 of record CAYGRE010000047.1, on the reverse strand, counting down.
CAGTCGGATAGTCTGCCCATGATAGTGGAAGGTTCTTTTGACTGGGAAGCCTTTAAAAGGGAACAAAAAGCCCCTCGGTTTAACCAGAAGGATTTGGTGATGTACACCGTGCGTATGGAGGGACTTGCCCCCCTTTTCAATGCGGAAAGGGACAAGGACTGGATCGATGAATTTCATTTCATTGATCTGAATGGGGATGACTATCTGGATGCTGTGTTCAGTGGTGAGTTGGTCTCTCAAAAAGGGGTTTATACCATTCTTATGGTTGGGGATTCACTGCTCAGTATGCCCAGAGTGTATGAAGGGCGCGGCTATTTTCATGATTTTCAGCCGGACAGTACTGGTATAACTTTTGTCTTCAGGCGAGATGGACGGGAACTGAACGATGAGGAGGGCTCCAGGGATTATCTCACCAACATTTCTCTTCACCGGTTTGATTACAAAACCGGTTTGGTAGAGGATTTTTGGCAGGTTGAATTTCCGTATCTGAGTGAAATTCCTTCTCAGTATGAACGAGAGAATGTGGTGCTGCAAGAGGCTTATCCCATTCGCTGGGAAGCAAGGGTACCGACTGCGAAAGTACCTGTGGATTTGGATGGGGACGGGGAGATGGATGCCGAAGCTTCCAGTTGCGGAGTTCTTGAAAAAGGAACCCGCGTGATTTGTACCTACGTGGCAGAAAATGAAAGGAAGGAAATCTGGTCTTTTTGCATTGCCCTTGATCCTCCACGGAAGGGACATATTTACTCGATTCGGCACAAGCCGGGGTATGCCTATGCAGGGTGGGTAAAAGGTGATCTTTTGAGATAGGGTGCCCACATTGAGATGGAATGTCGCTGACTGCGCACAATGCCTGGCATTGAAGATTATTCTCCCTGGGTGTCGATGGATTCCAGGTGGATCAGGCTGAATAGCTTCAGGATATATTCTTCGTTGAGTTCAAGACGTTTCGCATCTTCCTTTGCATGCTGGATGATGTCATTCCAGCGATTGTGCTGGTAGAATGCAATGTTCCTGGTCTCCTTCATTGACCCTATTTCCTTGGAAATATCGCGGCGGCGGGCCAATAACTGTATCAATTGTTCGTCAACGTTGTCAATTTCATCCCTGAGAAAGGACATTTTACCCTTGAAGTTCTCGTCATCTGAATACCGTTTACGGAATCTGAGGCGGGCCAGTAAGGCTATGAGGTCTTCGGGGTTGAGCTGTTGGGCCGCATCTGACCAGGCATTAACCGGATCGCGATGGGTTTCGATCATGAGGCCTTCGTAGCCCAGATTGACAGCTTTGCGTGCAATTTCTTCGATCAGATCTCTGCGTCCGGCAATATGACTGGGGTCACAGACGATGGGCAATTCCGGGAATTCCCGCTTCAACTCAATGGGGATTTCCCAGAGCGGAGCATTTCGAAGCGCTGTTTTACCATAGACGTTGAATCCGCGGTGGCAAGCGAATACGCGGGAGACATCAGCTCTCAGGATACGCTCCATTGCTCCTTTCCAAAGTCCGAGGTCAGGGTTGATCGGATTTTTTACCATGACCGGAACCTGTACCCCCTTCAGGGCATCTGCGATTTCCTGGACTGTGAAGGGATTGACGGTAGTGCGAGCCCCCACCCATAGGAGGTCAATACCGTGTTTCAGAGCCAATTCAACGTGCTTTGCATTGGCGACTTCGATTGCGGTGCGCATACCCAACTCCTGCTTAACCCGTTGTAACCAGGGCAAGCCGGACTCACCTACGCCTTCAAAGGAGTCAGGGGAGGTACGCGGTTTCCAAATCCCAGCTCTGAAATACTGGATGTCAGCAGCCTGAAGGGCTTTCGCAGTTTCCATCACCTGTTCTTCAGTCTCAGCACTGCAAGGACCGGCAATGATGATCCTTTTTTCAAACTCGTCTTGGTTGGACTCTGTATTGGGCTTGGACAATGTCTGCAATCGCGTCATTCCTGTGAGTAGGGTAAGTTCATAATATTGAACGCGGCAAATTACAGAAAGTTCTGAAAATTGACGGGTATTCCTGATTGAGAACGATTTTGGGATTTTAGGGGCATTGAATTCTGGAAATCGATGAGCTTCAGGATCAAAGGGTTTACCAGGAAACAGAATTCGGTTTGAACCAGGTAAGGATCACTCCTTTTTTGTCCCTAACCTTCTTTACCAACTGCCGTATTTCTAATTACCGCCCATTTTTTTCCGTAGGACTCGCGCAAGCGATCCTGCGGTTTTTGCTTTTGTGCGCTTTTGAAATTTCTGATGCGGATGTCGTAAATCCCCCTTCTTCATTTTCTCGAATTATGGTATATTAGCCGCACCTTTAAACCTCCAAACAGTGTCCTATGTCCATCCGATCATTTCTGGTGACCCTGATCTTTGTCAGCAGTATCACAATCCTCCATGCCGGCCACGATCTTCCGACCGGCTTTTTCGAGAACAAAGGGCAGGTCGTTGATCCACAAGGAAATGCGCAACCCCAATTGCACTACCTCCTACCCCTTCCCGGTATGAATGTCCAGTTGCACAACTGCGGGTTCAGTTATGAAACTTTCGAGGCCGCCCGGGAAATAAAGGGCAATGAGCGTCATCCTGAGATAACCGAGACGCGCAACCTGCACAGGGTCGATGTCCTTTTTCCTGGAGCCAATACCAATCCACAGATCATTGCCGAAGAGCCTTTGGCGGCCCGGTACCACTATTATACCACTGGTACTCCGGCCCAAGGGGTGACCGGAGTGCGGCAATTCAGGAAGATCACCTATAAGAATTTATACCCCTCGATTGACCTGGAGTTACAGGTTGGAGATGCTGAAAAGCCCTTTGAATACAATTTTATTGTACATCCGGGTGGTAATCCCTCCTCAATTCGACTGCAATATTCGGGAGCCTTGTCTTCGAAGTTGGAAAATGGGAATGTGGTCCTGGAACTGGCGCATGGTACGTTGGAAGAAAATATTCCCCACAGTTTCATCCGGGAAAGTGGCGAGACGGTTCAGGTCCATTACCGAAAGTTGCGCGGGGATACTTATGGACTTCAGGTCTCACCATATACATCAGGCCAAACCCTGGTCATTGATCCCGTCCCAGTGCGGAAGTGGGCTACTTACTTTGGCGGTGCTTCGTCCGAAAATGCCTATGGAATGGATGTCGGTCCTGCGGGTGATGTTTTCATCACCGGTAATTCCCAAAGCAGTAACAACATTGCTACTTTCGGTGCTTTTCAGTCTACGGTCAATTTTTTGGGGGATGCTTACATCGCTCATTTTAATTCTGATGGGACGCTGGATTGGGCGACCTATTTCGGGAATTCCGGACGGGATGTAGGAGAGGAGATTGCGATCGATGGAAATGGCGATGTGGTCATGGTTGGCTACACGGAAAGCAGTTCCGGTCTTGCGACTACGGGATCCCATCAGGCAACTTACAGGGGCAATCAGGATGGCCTGATGGTAAAATTCAATGCTATCGGAAATCGCCTTTGGTGTACCTACTTTGGCGGATTCGATGAGGATGATATTCGTGACGTTGCAATAGGGCCCAATTCGACAATTTACATAGCCGGGACAACTCAAAGTTTAAATTATATCAGCACAAGTGGGACGCACCAGCCCAGTATGAGTGGCACCAACGAGGATGCCTTCCTGGCTAAGTTCGATGCAAGTGGCAACCAGATTTATGGTACCTATTACGGATCCATCTCCACTGAATGGGGTAACGCTGTTGCGGTCGACTCAGCTGGGAATGCCTACTTTGCTGGTTGGACCACTAGTTCAAATAATCTCGCTACCTCCGGTACCCATCAGTCAATCAATTCCGGTGGAGGAGAAGCATTTCTGGGGAAGTTTGACAATACAGGTAACCGGGTCTGGGCCACTTATTTTGGGGGTCCGGCGCGTGAGCAGGCTTTTGACGTAGCTTTGGATAACCAGGGCTATATCTATATGAGTGGTGAAACTCAAAGCACCAGTGGCGTAGCCACAGTGGGAACCCATCAGGTCACTTATGGTGGTGCACAGGGCTACTTTGGGGACGCCTATGCGGCAAAATTTTTCCCCAACGGAACCCTGGTGTGGGCAACCTATTATGGTGGAAATGATTCAGAGGACGGGGAGGGGATTTCGGTGGATGACCAAGGCAATGTTTACATGGCGGGCCTGACGGAAAGCCCCAACAATATTGCTTCTCCGGCTGCTTTGTACAGCAGTTTCGGGGGTGGTGGGTTTGACGGATACATCGTTGTTTTCGACAGTATGGGGCAGCGCACCTGGGGAAGTTACTACGGTTCAGCAGGATCTGATGTGGTCTGGGCGATCAAAGCAACCTATAACGGAGTTTTTTATGTTGCTGGATCGGGACAGTCGTTTGGCAATAATGAATTTGCAACAGTTGGCGCCCATCAAGGGAGTTCGGGTGGATTTGCTGATGCCGTCCTGGCACGCTTTGGCACGGGTGGCGTCGGTGGACGTGTCTTTTTCGACCTGGACGAAGACTGTGTCGAGGACAGCATGGAATGGGGGCTATCCGGAAAAGTGCTGGAATTCCAACCCGGGCCCTATTATGCCTCCACTACGGAATCGGGGGATTACGGTCTTGATTTACCTCCCGGAACCTATACGGTGCAGGTGGATACTACTCCTTACTGGCGTCCTATTTGTCCCGTCAACCCTGCCACCCAGACTTTTACGGTGGTGCATGCTGACAGCCTGATTGATTCCCTGGATTTTGCCTTGACCGGTCCTTTGTGTACGGATCCGCAAATTTCAATCGTGAGTGGAAATGTTCGTCCCTGCTTTTCAAACAATCAATTTTACATCCAGGCTTGTAATGGTGGCAATGCTACGGGACAATTGGATTCGGCCTATGCCATCCTTGATTTTGGTCCGAACTTGTTTCCCCTGGCTTCCACTTTGCCCTTGATACCACAGCCAGACAGCACCTATCGCGTTGACTTAGGTAATATACTGCCGGGGGATTGTGTTCCCTTTTCGGTGACCTGTTCCCTGAGTTGCGCTTTCCCGGTCAGGCAGACGGTCTGCGTTGAAGGCAATCTCTTCCCCGCAGATTCCTGTGCGCTGGATTCAACTCCAAATCCACCTATTGGTTCCTGCACCGGAGCCTGGGACAAGTCCCATCTCGTGGTAGAGGGCAGTTGTGATGGAGATAGCCTCGTGCGTTTTGCCATCTACAATTTTGGCGGCAATCCCGGTGGGAATATGGCCTGCTTCCGGGAGTATCGATTGTTTTCCAATAACCAGTTTGTATTGAAAGACAGTTTCCAACTGGTCGGTGGCGACAGCCTTATTCTTTTCTTCCCCGCCAATGGTTCTACTTTTCGATTGGAAACGGATCAGCATCCGCTCCATCCCGGCAACCCTCATCCCAGTACTTTTGTAGAAGCATGTGGGGATTCTGCGAGTGTCGCAGCAAATTGGATACCAGGTATTGTGAACCAATGGCCGCTTGACGATGCAGATCCGGTGACAGACATCCTGTGTGTCCAGACCAGCGCCAGTTATGACCCGAATGACAAAACCGGATTTCCATTGGGTATCACTTCGGACCACCTGATCGAAGCCAATACGGATCTGGAATACCGGATTCGTTTCCAAAATACGGGTACAGATACTGCATTCACGGTCCTGATCCGTGACCGATTGCCAGCAAACCTGGATATCAATTCCGTAATCAGTGGCGCCTCCAGTCACCCCTACACTTTCCGGATATTTGGGGACCGCATGCTCGAATGGCGTTATGACAATATTCTACTTCCCGATTCTAACACCAATGAACCCGCCAGCAACGGAGTCGTGAGTTTTAAAGTCAAGCAAGTTCCGAATCTGCCCGATGGTACCTTGATATTCAATCAGGCAGCCATCTACTTTGATTACAATGCGCCCATCATCACCAACTTCGCCAGGCACAAGATTGGTGATACGCTTTCCGAATACTGTACCCTGAATGCAACGATTGATGTGCAGGGCAGTACTTTGTTTGCTGAGCAGGCTGGCGATGCTTATCAATGGATCGATTGCAGTACGGGGCAGCCCATCGCGGGTGCCACTGATTCCAGTTATATAGTTACCGCCAACGGAGACTACGCTGTGGTGATCAGTGTCGACCTGTGCGAACCGGATACCTCTGCCTGTGAGACGGTGACGCTTGTCGGAGTTTCCGAAGTCGGGGTCGGTGCCTCTGTTTATCCCAATCCTGCCGAAGGGCAGGTTGCCATTCGTTTGGATCAGGAAGTGAGTCAGTTTTCTGTATCAATAATTGGATTGGATGGGAAACAGGTTGCACGTCTTGATTTCCCACAGGGAGGTTCACAATTTGTGATGCCTTTAAATGGATTTGCGAGTGGGATTTATCTTTTGAAGCTTGATGATGGGGATCGAACCCAGTTTGTGCGCCTGGCAATTCTGAATGAAGGGCGTTGATCCGGACAATTTGTGGGTCATCCGTTTTCGGTTCTGACGAAGGAAATTTGATGGGAGTTTCACCAGGTTCACCTTTTCTCATCGCCAGATATCGAAGAATGAGAGCAAGGTTCAGAATCATTCAGATGAAGCACCGCTCGAATTATTTTGTTAATTCTGGGACTTCAGTAGGAGATACCGTGCCAGGCTTAAATCTGACAATCTCCCGGATCATGCCATTGAAGACAAAATAGTGCAGTGGAGAGACCAGGTACCAATAGATTCTACCCCATAGCCCTTTTGGGCGAAAGGTAGCTGTCTGGTATAAATTGTATGAGTCCCCTTCCAGTTTCATGTCGAATTCCAACCAGGCTTCTCCCGGTAATTTCATTTCGGCAAGGAGCAACAATCTTTTTTCCTGCCTGTCTGCGTCAATCACCCGCCAGAAGTCTAAAGCATCTCCCGCTGCCAGTTTGGTGTTGTGGGTTCTGCCCCGTCTCAGCCCGATCCCGCCCGCCATTTTGTCCATAAAACCGCGGATTTTCCAAAGCCACGTTCCATAGTACCATCCCCTTTTTCCACCGATGGACCAGATATTTTCAATGACCTGCTCTACTTCATCAGCAGGCACAGGCCTTACTTTTAAATCACTGAGAATGCCGTACTCCGGCACTTGATTGTATTGTTCGATGTCTTCGCCAGAGTAGCTGGAACTCAGGGCATCTTTCCAGCTGGAAACGACTTTGTCACCCACATACATTTTCAAGGCATTCATGCAGGCTTTCTCGTAGATGAGCAATTCGATCCCGAGTTCAGCAGCGAGGTTGTTTGGCCGGCAGATGACTTCAACCTTCATACTGTCGACCAAATTGACGGCGAGGGGGTAGGAGATAGAGGTCACGAAAAAGAGCCAGTAGGAAGATAGCCGAGGGGACATGATTGGCACAGTTCCGATGTAGCGTTTTAAGCCTCGTACCTCCGCGAAGATTTCCAACATCTGCTTGTAGGAGAGTATGTCCGGACCTCCGATGTCGTAGATTTTATTGAAATACTGTGGTTGATTGGCCACTTTGGTCAGAAAGGACAATACATTTTCAATTGCAATGGGTTGGCAACGGGTGTGCAACCACTTAGGAGTGATCATTACGGGCAGTTTCTCAACGAGATCTCTCAGCAATTCAAAAGACGCACTCCCAGCTCCAACAATGATTCCGGCCCGTAGAACCGTAACCGGAGTGGCCCCTTTCTGCAATTCTTCCTCTACCTGGAATCTGGACTGAAGGTGCTTGGAAAGTGTTTCCTCATTGCTGATCCCACTCAGGTAAATGACTTGTTTAACATTGCAACCGTCGATCAACTCTCTGAAGTTCACCGCTGCGGTTTGTTCCATTTCATCAAAATGCCGGGTGGAAGATGACATGGAATGGATGAGATAATAGGCAACTTCAAAATCGCCGTTTAACTCAAGTTCAGTGTCCATATTGACAAAGTCGACCTTGACCACATCTACCTGCGATTCTCTACCCTTAGGTATTTTGAAATAATTGGGTCTTCGGACACAGCAAGTTACATGATGGCCTTGCTCCAGGAGTTTGCCCATCAATAATTTGCCAATGTATCCGGTTGCACCGGTGAGTAATACTCTCATTATTCGCTTTCAGGAATATCTATGGGTTTTGACAATGGTGGAACTTTTTCCACAACTGTAAGGTAGCGCATTCCTACGTAAGAAGTAAAGATGGTTACGCCTAGTCCTTCCATTACCAGGAAGATAGATGCTCTGAGAGGGGTCAACATGCTACCCAGCATTGCATTTTCCTGGACATACGCCATGAAGTCCGGGTTGAAATATTGCAGGTAGAGAAATTGAATGAGGCTGAATCCCAGAACCGGGATGATGGATGTCCGAAATCCCGCCATGAAGGTTGGAAGGTATTTAAATGGGCCAGATTGCTGGTCCCGAAAGGTCTTCATGGTCCAGTATACAATCGAACCGTGGATGAAAATGTTGATGATTCTAAAATTGACGTTGGTGTAAAGTCCGAGGGCTTTCATGATGAAGAAGTATAAAACAAAGCCTATCAGCATCAGAATGCCGTTTCTAATTTCTATTGGTTTCATTAAGTAATTATTTGGATTTCTACTTCTTAAACTGTGGTTGATTCCATTTTGTTCAAGATTGACGCCCATAGTATTAAACAAGTGGTGGCTTTGCTGCTATTATCAGAAACCAAGGTTATTGTTTGAATCTCCTGAATCTAAGTATCATCTGATTTTTGCATATTCCAAGTCCAGTGAGAAGACTCGCGACCCCCAAGTTCTTCTGAGAATACTTCCAGGCCTCGAATTGGAAGCCGGGGGATTGGGGTAACGATAAAAAAAGCAATTAATTTTTCAGGGTCTGGACCCATCTAATTCCATTTACCCCTCGACTTGGGTCTGCGACAGGCAAATCCGGGTTGCCTTTTCCTTGCCGATATACAGGGATTTTCCTAATTTGCAGCACAGCTTTTGACCAAACCTGGACTTTTTGTGCAAGGTCCCCAAAAATTTGCACTGACTCATTGGTTAACACCAACACTTAAATCAACTAGCACCAGGTATTGAATTACCAGATCGCTTCTCCAAAGCGTAAGGTATTTTTTCAACCAATCAAAAGTCAATAATTACAATCATTTAATTACTTTTTACCAAACCCACGTTTAGTCATGAGATTTATTATGGCCTTTTTAGCCGTGCTCCTTTTTGGAGGCACGCTGCTTGCTCAATCCAGTCAGGTTTTTGATTGTGGCGCTGAGCCCAGTCCTGAAGCTAGAGCTTACCTGCAACGAACCCACGCTGATCGCTTAACTTCCCTGCAAGATGGAGACCGTTCCATCCACGTAGTCAAGATTGCGATCCACATTATCCGCACCAGCTCTGGAACGCTGGGAATCGCCGAATCCGCAGTCGATTCCCGCATTGCCACTGCCAACGAACGCTACAAGGACGCCAATATCGTATTGGAAACCTGTGGTCCGTACAATTACATTGACAATTCGACTTACAGCACCTTCAACAAGGGCACTGACGAAACCATCCGCACCGCGAATGATGTTCCCGGAGCAATCAACATCTATTTCGCAAATTCTGTCCTTTCAGGTACAACAAGTATTTGCGGTTATGCCAAGTTCCCGACTGCCACCACTGCTTCTACGGGCACCAATTTTACGGTGGTCAAAAACAGCTGCAATGAGAGTTCTTTTGTCCACGAACTGGGCCACTGCTTTGGGTTACTTCACACCCATGATACCGGTGCTGGCGCAGAAGAGGTAGACCGTAGTTTATCCGGAAATTGCGACACCGCCGGTGATGGTTTCTGCGATACCCCAGCCGATCCGAATATCAGCGGGTTGGTGACCAGCAGTTGTGTTTATACCGGAACCGCTACGGATGTGAACGGAGACGCCTACGTTCCCGATCCCAACAACGTTATGTCTTATTCTCATAAGCCATGCCGTACATTCTTTTCACCCAGCCAGCTGAGCTCTGTGAACTACAGTGCGAACAACGATTACGTCCTTTCCAAATGCGAAAATGGACCGATCACCTGTTCGACCTACCGTGCGACCTTCCCCTACCGTGAAGGATTTGAAACTTCAGCCTTGCCTACAGGATGGGCCCAGGATACCGGTGATGATGGCAATTGGACCCGCCGCTCGGGAAGTACGCCTTCAGTCGGAACCGGACCAACTGCTGCCCAATCAGGTACTTACTACCATTATGTAGAAGCCTCTACTGGTGGTGTAGGTCATCCCAATAAGGAAGCCAATCTGATGGGCCCCTGCTTTACCTCACTCAATGCAAGCACCTGCTACGTCTCCTTCTACTACCACATGTGGGGCTCCACCATGGGCAGCCTGGAACTGCAATTGAGTTATGACGAAGGTAATTCCTGGAATACCCTTTGGAGCAAGAGTGGTGACCAGGGCAATGCCTGGAATTATGCATTCGTCAGCTTGACCGATTTCCTGGAGCAGCCTTCCATGCGCTTGCGTTGGCACGCAACTACTGGATCCAGCTTTACCAGTGACATCGCCATTGACAATATCTATTTGGTACGGAATACCCTTTCCGGCTATGCCGAATTGCCCTACCTCGATGGCTTTGAGGATGGTTCCTTCAACAGTTTCTGGAATACCAGCACCAGCAGCGGCTTTGGCCGGGTGCAGGTGACCAATAACTTCCAACCTGGTGGCGATTACCATGCGACCATGGACGTAACCACCAATGGCAACTATTCGACCAACCGGATGGACCTTGGGGTCCAGCTCGCCTACTACTCCAGCGTGGAGATGTCCTTTGACTGGAAGGAATTCAACGATGAGAACAATACCGAAGACGGTGTCTATTTGTCTGTGAATGGCGGTTCGAGTTGGACCAAGATCCACAGTTTAACCGGTGGAACTTCGCAATACCAGCGGGTTACCCTTGACATCAAAGCATTGGCGACTGCAGCCGGCCTGACCCTGACCGATAATTCAAAGATCCGGTTCCAGCAACGCGACAATTTCAGTATCACGACAGACGGGTTTGCCTTCGACAATATCCTGATCAAGGACCCAACCGCTGATATGGACGATGAAGCCATCGCCAAGGCCTTTGGTGCTCCGGCGGATGAGTCCTACAAATTGGCTGAACCCATGATCGAAGGGCTGGACTTCTATCCGAATCCGTTTACCGGATCTATGAAAATATCCATTGAAGACGGTTATGGTACGATCGAGCAACTCTCCGTATATGACCTGGCTGGAAGGACAGTTTTTGAAACCAATGATGTACCGAGTGGGCAAGTTCTTGAAATCGGTGAAGAGCTTGATCCAGGAGTTTATATGGTACGGGTGCGCGCCCAGGGTACGGTCGATACCTTCAAAGCCATTAAGACGAAATAAGAAAACAAATTCACTTATAGGTACAATCGAATTTGTCATCGCTTTTTTTAGTTGCCCGGCTCCGTAGAGGAGCCGGGTTATTTTTTGGTGCGCCCGGCATGGCGCAATACGTTAAGGTGTAATTCCTGAACGGGATTAGGCACAGACATCAGGATGGGGTCACCGAACTTTTGGAACAGGAAGACCTATTTGTGACCGGGGAATAAGTCATGAACTCTCTTTTGCATTTCGGCTGCGATCACCTGCGCATCAAAATCCTTTTGTTGGAGTTGCGCTATGATGTTGTGGTAGCTTTCAAGATCCCGGTCCTGGCTGAGCTTGAATACGTTTTCCAGGGATAGAATTTCTATTTCGAACCCAGTGATAGCGTGCAAAATTCTCTGTCTTAATTCAAGGGGAACGTTGTCAAAAACCGTGGTGGATTCCGGGTTGTTGTCCTCATAATGGAGGGTGGTTTTGCGAAGCCAGTGATCTAAGCTCCCAATGGTCTTATTACCCTTGCAAAACTCTCCGGTAGCAAAAAGTTTATGGACGGGCAAGATGGAGATTCAAACGGCTAAAGAAACCCCTCCGTAACCTCATTGACCTAAAAGCCAAAACCACCTTGCCAGAATGGCAGATAACACTGATTCCGAGGCGTAGAGCCATTCTTGAGGTAGGGGAATTAGGGTCAACTGCTCCAAGGATTACCCTTCCCAGCCGCAGGCTTGAGGGTCTGAAGGGTCAATAGGTGAGGGTCTGTACCGTCAATATTGAGGGTCCAGAGCATCAAAGGTTCTGGGTCCAAAGGTGCGGAATTGACGGTCGGTACCGTCAACCTTGCAGGTTGGAAGCCGGAAAAGTGAGGGTCCGGACCGTCTCTTTTCCTGGTCTTGTAGGTAGATGCTTGACGGTCGCAAGTGTCAATCCTGAGGGTTCCGATGGTAAAAGGTTGAGGGTCTCTAGTGTCAATCTTGAGGGTCAGGAGTGTCAAGCTCCGAGCTTATATGCCTCAGCTATTCCACTTTCTATGGTAAACTGCCGAGGGTCTCGAGTGTCAATATTGAGGGTCTGTACCCTAATACCTTGTCAGTATAAACTGACAACCTTGTCAGGATCTTCTGACATCCCCGAAGGTCAGTACCATTCATTATTCCCCATAAATTCTTCTGAACCCCAAAAAAGCAGGGAGTGGCAAAGCCACCCCCCATTTGCGGATCATAAGCCGGATCCTGTTACCCACCGAAGTGAGCGATCATCATTTATCTGGTCCTGCGGTCGCCCGCAGGATCTAGCAGCCTACCCACCGGCATCGGACGGGCCGCCCTTTCCCCGAACAAGTCGGGGGCACCGGTATATATGGCCTTTCAGCTCCCGGGGTTTGCCTGGCTTCCGATGTCACCACCGGAACCGGTGGTCTCTTACACCACCATTTCACCCATCACCTTTTGCAAGGCTGGTTTACTTTCTGTTGCACTTGCCGTTACCGGAAATCCGGCACCTACCCGTTAGGTAGCGAGACGCCCTGTGCTGTCCGGACTTTCCTCTCCGGGCGGACCCGGAGCGATGATCAATCCGCAGAGACAAATTTATCCCTTTTTTATTCCCGAAGCTTTCCCATTTGCAACCATTTCCCTATATTAGCGTAATAGAAAGCAGAGTAAACCCAATAAAATGCGCGTACTTCTAGTCATATTCTTCTCCACCATCTTGAGCCTGAGCGCATTTGCGCACACGCCTTCAAGTGTGGAAGATTATGCCTCGCCTTTTTTGAAGGAATTTACCATCTATCCCAACCCTACTTCCGGTGAAGTCACTTTGACCCTTGAGACGGTGGATCCAATTAATGGACCGATGACCTTGAAGGTATACAGCCTCATCGGACAGGAGATGATGAAAGAAACCATTACCCCATTTGCGGGAGTGAGAAAGGTGCAACTCGATCTGAGCAACCTCCCAAAAGGTTTGTATATGGTTGAGATTTCCAATGGCGACAAGTCACGGATCAAGCGTGTGAGCGTAAGATAGCGTACAGCTGCCTTTCAACTAATGATCAAAGCCCTCCGAAGGGCTTTTTTTATTTTACAGCATTTTCCATCTATGGTAGCTTCTGCTACATTCGCAGTAGAATCCGATCCGCAATGAAGAAATCCATACTTTTTATTTTCCTGGGACTGACCTTTGCCTTTCAGACTACCTCCCTCAAGGCACAGGCAGTTGAAATTCATGGAAAACCCAATGTATGGTTCCTTTTGCTGAATCATTACAAGGTTACTCCAAAGCTTAGGATTGGAAATGAGTTTCATATCCGGAGGGATGACTGGCTAAAAGACCAGCAACAACTCTTGATTCGTCCCTACCTGGATTACAAGCTCCATGAAAAGTTTCATGTTACTGCTGGTTATACCTACATCCGAACCAGTCCCTATGGAAAGTATCCTCTTCTCATCCCCCAGCCCGAGCACAATGTCTGGGAGCAATTTGTCATCAACAATAAGATTGAAAAGAATGAAATCAGCCACCGATTCAGGATAGAGCACCGATTCCGGGGGCGTATTGAGACCAGTCGCGCCGGCGAAGGCTTTATCGGTGGTTTCAGTTTTACCAATCGGTTCCGTTACCGCTTGACCTACAAACGACCGCTTTCAGAGCTGCTGTTTGTAAATGTCTTCGATGAACTATGGGTCAATCAGAGTAATCGCTTTCAGATTCAATCCTTTGACCGGAATTGGTTTTATGCAGGTTTGGGGATGAATTTTCTCGAAACTGGAAATGTTCAGTTGGCTTATTTGCATCAATGGGCGCAGAACAATCCGACCCGATTCGAACAGCATCAATCGATACAGGTCACGGTTCAGTATGATTTTAACTGATGCGACTTGAACTGAGTGGGCTTCAACTGAGGCGACTTTCACCGAGTCAGATCAACTGAGGCGACTTTCACCGAGTCAGATCAACTGAGGCGACTTGAACTGAGGCAAATCAACTGGGAAAGACCATCACATATACAACCAATGCCATCGGAACCCATTTTGACCATTCAATTCCAGAGCCGGAGCCGGCAGGTGCACAAGGTTGAGGACGTCCAATAAAACACGCAAACCACCGTGGCGGGTTGGAATAGCTGAAAGGTCGACATCAAGACTCAGGTAGTATTGCCGGTATTCTCTTGCTTGAACCGCTGGTGTATAACCCAGGTCATAGCCCCCAGCCAATCCATTGGCGCCATATCCCACGGCCACATTCAGCCACTTGGGATATTTGCGTTTGAATTTTCCTTCGGGCAACCAACTGTGGACCCTGAAACTGAGCCAGGTCGTGTGACCATTGTAGTCCTTGAGTGGTTTTTCTATTCCAGTACCAAACAATTGAGGGTATACATCAGCATAGCGGGTAGGATGATAGGAAACCTTAAACTGAATACGCTGCTCTGCCCAGAGCATTTCATTGGTAAAGGCGAGCCCTGCACCCGCAAAATCTGCGATCAGATCACCACTGGATGCCCCCCACTTTTCCGTAAACCCATCGAGAACTTCTATCGGAGCCAGTGACATGAATCCGATCAGACTCCCATAAAAGGCAGATTGAAATTTGTTCATTCCACTCCATTTGAACAGGCCTATCATTCCTCTTGCACCTTGGTATCCTCCCAGTGCGTGCCCCATCTTATCGACTTGTCCCCATTCATAATTGTCATTGAACCAATGCCATTTGGTCTTAGAAATATTTCTGTACCAGGCCAGGGCAATGCCAGTATAAGCAAGTCCATATCCTCCCAGGCAGATGCCGGTGACGGCAGCCACCCGTTTCTTGTTCAAGGTCGTATCTGCTCTGAAAAAACCATCGTAGCGGGGCTTTTCGGGCTGCCAGTTATAGGGAAGGGTTTGCTGACAATGCAAAGTTCCTGCCAACAAAAGGGTACAAAAAATGACCAGGATTTCTTTCACTCCTTAAAAATAGCGGTTCATCAATGAAATCCCACTTTGAATTTAGAGATCGTGTTGGAATCGGTAAGTTAGTCTTCCAGCATCACATCCGATCTCCCATGCCATGCGTCCGCCAGTATCCTCCATCCAGTTGAAATACCGCTCTTTAAGGCTGTCCAGGCTTTCATGCTGGTAAACGCAGGATGTTTGTAAAATGAAGAAGGCATCTTCACGCAAGGCACAAAATAGAGGAGGAGATTTGACAGCTTTAACTTCCTGCCCCAAAGCGATTGAGTCCGCACTGCTGTCAAAGCTATTCAACCAGTTGGTCACCGCCTCGTCCGCAGCATTCTCAGTGGCAAATCGGTAAGACTTTAAGATAAATCGAGGATAGGTCTTCATGCCACGGTCAACCTTGGTTGGCTTCTTTTTCTGGAACCGCTGGAAAATAGTCTCATTGGCCTCATTGAATTTGGGCAACTGATCCAGCGGGTCCATCTTGACCTTTTTGTATTCATCCAGCACCAGATCAATGGTGAATAGCTCGACCAATTCGTTGAAATTCTTTGGACCGGAAGAGACGGTTTGGACTGCATCTGACTGGTGATCCGGGGTAGAAGAGTGTAGGGAATCGCTTGAATCAGGATGCACGGCAATGGAGGTATTTCCCCCTTCTGATACAGAATCTGTCTCACAGGAAGAGAGAAGGAGTATCCCCACCGTGCCAATCAGAGAAAGAAATGTGGAAATGACCTCCGGATGATGAAGTCTTAACTTAGAGAAAGCGTTGAAAATGTGGATCATTCAATTAGGGTCTCATAAAAAGGAAATACCATAAGGTAACGAATACAATGGCAACAAAATTGATTGAAGAAAATACTTTTTGCAAGTCGCTGCCATATTCGCCTAGTATAGGTTATGTCCCGGTCGGATCAATATTTGGTCTTTCTTCTTTTTGTTAATATAGTGCGCTATCTTTAGTCTGATCATAGGGCTTTTAAAATTTTAGAACAAAACAATGCAACAATAGCGTTTTTCCCGATTCGGGTGAACCCTGAATTTTGATGTCATTGACACTCTCTTCCCCAAGAAGATAGCCAGGGGCATTATGATATACTCCTCTCCAATAAAATCACCCAGACAATACCGGGTGAAATTGGACAGGTACGTTCTTTCATTACATATTATTAACTCAAAAATATTGACGAATTATGGGTAGCTCAAAATCAAATTTACTGAACTACATCGCACATTTGCTTGACGAGGGCAACGAGTCTCAACTTCGGAAATTCGTAGTCGATCCGATTTCGGATGCTGAAGGAAAATGGGGCCTCACCAAGGCAGAGCGTTCTGTTTTGCGTAGGACTGTATCCGGTCTCAGCAACAACTCCGTGAATGGGTATTCTATCGACCGAAGTCTAAGTTCTTACCGCAGATCTCTTCGTTTACTACAAAATGTGCTTCACAATGTAGGAACCAAGGTTGCACAAGATCAGGTGGAAACTGCCGATGGTGAAGAAACTTACTCTTTGGTACTTTATTACCCCAATTCCGATGATAGCATTGTGGTGAGTAATGATCCAAGCATTGCCAGCGGAAATACTTACACCTGCAAGAACAATGAGGCGGTTGACAGCAACCGCGGGCCTTACAAAAATCACCAATCCTTTTCTATTGCTCTTTCAGGATCAGTTACCATTGGTAGCCTGATGAAGGCCTTGGCAGCCCAGAACAGTATAGTTTATGATTCGGTGGGCGGTTTGGTCTTGTCATTTACGGTGGATGGAGCTACTTATCTGGCGGATGTAAACAACGACTGTTACAATCTTGAAAAGCATCCTGATGCTGATTTTGCATTTTGGTTCTGGTCTTTGAATGGCGAAGCCGGACCATCAACATCACCGGGAACTGTTTCCTACGAGGACTATCCGATTGCAGCAGGAACAACCGTTTATTGGCAGTTGATTGCACCAGACAAAAGGTATGGTTTCAAGCCTTGTGAAGCACATCCACAGAATGCCTTTGGCAAGGAAAAAGCACAGGCTTCGAGAGCTTAAATGAAGACTGTAGATCGAAAAACCCGACCCAAACAATGTTTTGGGCCGGGTTTTCTAGTATTTGGGATTGCCGGTAGGCCATCCAAAAAGGGAAATCAGAGCGTCTGATCAACCTTCTCCGTTCTGCCTACGAATCTCGTTCAAAGCCGATCCTGCATGGAACCAACCGATCTGATTGTCGCTGTAGGTATGATTCACTTTTAACGAATCACTGCTACCGTCTGCATGATGCGCGACAACGGTCAATTGTGATCCGGGAGCAAAGTCTTTCAACCCAAGAATATCGAAGGTGTCATCTTCCTGGATCAGGTCGTAATCAGCAGGATTGTCAAAGGTCAGGGCCAGAACCCCTTGCTTCTTGAGATTGGTTTCAGCGATCCGGGCAAAGGAGCGTACGATGACGGCACGGACACCCATGAAGCGGGGTTCCATGGCAGCATGCTCACGTGAAGAACCTTCACCGTAATTCTCATCACCAACTACAATCGAGCCTACTCCAGCTTCCCGGTAAGCACGTGCTACCTGAGGAGCTTCGATATACTCTCCGGTAAGCGCATTCTTCAGGTGGTTGGATTTCATATTGAATGCGTTCACCGCACCCAACATCAAATTGTTGGAGATATTGTCCAGGTGGCCGCGGTAGCGAAGCCAGGGACCAGCCATAGAAATGTGGTCAGTGGTGCATTTACCGTGGGCCTTGATGAAGAGCTTGAGCCCTTTGATATCGGTGCCTTCCCAGGCTGGGAAGGGGCTCAAAAGCTGAATGCGCTTGGAATCCGGATTGACAACCACTTCAATTTTGGAGCCGTCTTCAGCTGGTGCCTGGTAGCCTGCATCCTCAACATCAAATCCATTTGGAGGTAATTCAATGCCTTTGGGTTCGTCCAACTTTACTTGTTCACCATTCTTGTTGGTGAGGGTGTCGGTCAGCGGATTGAAGGTCAAAGATCCACCGATCACCATGGCAGTTACCAGTTCAGGAGAACCAACAAATGCGTGGGTATGGGGGTTGCCATCGTTCCGCTTTTTGAAATTCCGGTTGAAGGAAGTAATGATGGAATTGGCTTTCTCCGGGTCATCGGTATGACGGGCCCATTGGCCGATACAAGGACCACAGGCATTGGCGAGTACTACCCCACCAATTTCTTCAAAGGTATCGAGGAGGCCGTCCCGCTCTGCGGTGAAACGTACCAGTTCAGAACCTGGGGTAATAGTAAACTCAGACTTCACTTCCAGGCCTTTTGCCTTGGCTTGCGCAGCAACTGAAGCGGCGCGGGTAAGGTCTTCGTAAGAAGAGTTGGTGCAAGAACCGATGAGTCCAACTTCCAGTTTTTCAGGCCAACCGTTTTCCTTCACCGCAGCTGCGAATTCGGAGATTGGGAAGGCACGGTCTGGGGTAAAGGGACCATTCAGGTAAGGCTCCAATTCACTGAGATTGATCTCGATGACCTGGTCGTAGAATTTTTCCGGGTTGGCATATACTTCATCGTCTGAGCGGAGGTGCTCAGCGACTTCATCGGCCAGGGCAACAACGTCAGCCCGTTCAGTTGACTTGAGGTAGCGGCGCATACCTTCACTGTATTCGAAGAGGGAAGTGGTCGCACCGATCTCAGCACCCATATTGCAAATGGTACCTTTTCCTGTACCGGAAAGGCTATGTGCACCTTCACCAAAATATTCGACAATGGCACCGGTTCCACCTTTTACGGTGAGGATACCGGCGACTTTGAGGATCACATCCTTGGAAGCGGTCCAGCCATTCAATTTGCCGGTCAGCTTGACACCGATCAGCTTAGGCATTTTGAGTTCCCAGGGCATTCCGGCCATTACATCCACCGCATCGGCACCACCGACCCCGATGGCAATCATTCCCAGACCACCAGCATTCGGTGTGTGGGAATCAGTACCAATCATCATACCTCCGGGGAAGGCATAATTTTCGAGGACAACCTGGTGGATGATACCAGCACCGGGCTTCCAGAATCCCAGGCCATACTTGTCAGAGACAGTAGCCAGGAAATCAAAGACCTCTGAATTGGTCGATTTTGCGGTTGCTAAATCCTGATCCGCGCCAATCTTGGCCAGGATCAAGTGGTCGCAGTGGACGGTAGAGGGAACAGCAGCCTGAGGTTTGCCAGCCATCATGAACTGGAGGAGAGCCATCTGAGCAGTTGCATCCTGCATGGCGACGCGGTCCGGAGAGAAGTCGACATAAGCATTACCGCGTTCGTAGGCTACGGTGGGGTCTCCCTGATAAAGGTGTGAGTATAAAATCTTTTCGGAAAGTGTAAGGGGACGGCCCAGAATCTTACGTGCTGCATCAACACGTTCGGGCATGCGGCGATACACTTCCTTGATCATTTCGATGTCAAACGCCATAAAGTTCAGTGTTTTTAGAATTGTACATCATGTTCCTGACCACGAATTTAACCCCGCATCCTGTAAAAAGAAACAAGCAGGCCGGGGATATTTGTACTATTTCAAGGGACAAGGGTCGTGGGTGCAGAAACACCGGGAACTACTTGATAAGTATAACCTTCTTAACTCACTAAAGTTCCAGTCTAATCAGAAGAATCCACCATTTACTCTCCAAAAGAAGGTTTACTCTCCCAAAAAGGAAAAAACTGAGGCCATCTTCCTCAGAGCTCTCCCCGGAGCTTCAAATAAGCAACTGCGGCAGCGTAGTTCCATTCAATGGTTGCTGGATCGGACTGAGGATTGGCCTGGTAAATTTCTTTGGCGAGGGCAAGGGGGTCTTTGGCGGATCGTTTTCCCGGCCACAGCAGGTGCTCAACTCCGCCCTTGTATGCTTTTTCGGTTTGATAGGATGCCAGCTTCGGGTGGTCTTTCCCTATCATGGTCGCACCAAGGTACAACATAGGTGACATAACCAGCATCAGGGGAACCAGCCACGACATATAGGGCATGAGCTTAAATGCAAGGGACATCAGGGAAAAGACCATCGGTGGAATCAGAACCAGGTAGGAAATCAGAAAGAATACATGGTTATCCGCGACGGAATACTTCACCGCAAAACCCAGGTAGGGGACCAGAATCAGGAGGAGTTGCCAAAAGAGTTCCCGTCTGTCCTTGTACATTTTATACCAGCCGTGGAAGATGAAGACCAGGAATATGTGAAAGTTGTAAATCAGAAAGAGAGTTGCCTTCAACGCGCCTTCCATCAATTGCGCAAAGTCAACCCCGAGTACATCGTCCTTGAACTGGCTGTCGAAAAAGACTGCGGAGAGCTCGTGGTTGTGTGTAACGAGGGGAAGGATGAACAGAATTGATGTCAGCGCTGCAAATATGCCAAATCCTATGAGCGGTTTCAGAGGTGTAATTTTCTGGCAGCGGTACAGGTAGAATAAAAAGAAGGGGAGAAAAAGAATGTGCTGGATATGAGTCAGCATCAGCAGGCCCATCAGCAAGCTCACCAAAAGCACCCGTCGGGATGATCGTCGAAGAAGATCCTGCAAAGCCAGGTAGAGGGTCGTGAGGAAGAGAAAGTTATTGAAGGCATACACTTCGATGATCTCGGTCTGTTGCCAGAAGGTAAAGCTGAGTGCCAATACCATGGGGGGAATGGTCAGAATAGGCAGGGGACCCACGAAGAGCCGGCCGATCTGATAAATCCTCACCAGACTGATCAGCGAGCAGGTGATGGAAAATACAGTCAGGACCAGGACGGGAGAAAGAAAAAAGAAAACCTGGACAAGAATGTGCTGGAGATTGTTGTAGAGGAAATGATTGGTTGCATTGGTATCGGTGCTGAATCCTGTTTCTGCTTCGAGTAAAAAGCTCAATCCATCATTGAAACCCACATAAGGACTCCTGAACAGCAGGTAAACCAACCCCACCATCGCCAAACCCAGCCATTTAAACCAAGGCTGCTCCCAGTATTGATACTTTCTCGGGGCTGAAAAACTGTCGCTCATAGGTGATTTCTCTCTGCCGTTAAGATAGCAGAATGAAGATATGATACGAGAAATTCCTTTTCTTAAAAAATACCTATCTGCAATTTTCATAATTTCGCGACAAACCAATGTACGAATGACGAAGATCAAGTTTGGAACAGACGGCTGGCGGGCCATCATCGCAGCAGAATACACAATTGAAAATCTCACCCGGGTGACGCAGGCTACCGCTGCCTGGCTGAAGGCCAATTATGGAGACAAGCCCACTGCTATGGTTGGCTATGATTGTCGCTTTCATGGACCCTTGTTTTCCCGGACCGCTGCCAATGTCCTCGCTTCTGAGGGCATCAAGGTATATGTCTCCAATGGATTCTCTTCGACCCCTATGGTCTCGCTGTCTGTGGTCAAGCGCCAGATCAATGCTGGTGTGGTCATCACTGCCTCCCACAATCCTCCTGAATATTCTGGTTTCAAGATCAAAGGAGATTTTGGAGGGTCCGCTTTGCCGGATACGATCGCAAAGATCGAAGCACTCATACCAGAGACTGCCGGGGACTATCCCGATCGCTATGAAGAGTTCGAAGAAAACGGAATGGTGGATTACTTTGATATGGAAGCAGTCTATATCAACCACTTAAAATCGAGTTTTGACCTTCACCTGATCCGCAATTCCGATCTCAAATTGGGCTACGACGCCATGTACGGTGCAGGGCAGGATGTCTTCCGCAAGGTATTCCCGGCGGCTTCCTTGCTCCATGCGGACTACAACCCTTCCTTCATGGGCACCGCCCCGGAACCAATCGAAAAAAACCTGAAAGAGTTTCAGGCACTGATCCGCGCTGAAGGAATTGATGTCGGATTGGCCACGGATGGGGATGCCGATCGGATTGGCCTCATGGATGAGAACGGTGATTTTGTGGACTCCCATCATATCCTGTTGCTTCTGATTCACTACATGGTCACCGAGAAGAAGCTCACCGGAAAAGTCATCATTACTTTTTCTGTGACCCCAAAGGTCAAAAAGTTGTGTGAGCACTATGGATTGGATTACACCGTCACCAAAGTCGGTTTCAAGTACATTGCTCAGATAATTCTGGAAGAAGATGTGCTGGTTGGAGGAGAGGAATCTGGAGGCATCGCTGTTAAAGGACACATTCCAGAGCGGGATGGTATTTATATTGGTTTGATGGTCATGGAAATGATGGCCAAGACGGGCAAGAAATTGACGGAGTTGATCCAGGAAGTATATGACATCGTAGGCTCCTTCTTTTTCCAACGTCGTGACCTGCACCTTTCAGAATCCAAAAAGCAGGCGATCATTGCCAATATGAAATTGGGCAAGTACACCAGCTTTGGCGATTATATGATCCTTTCTTCGGAAAGTCTGGATGGCTTCAAATACCATCTTCCCAATGAGCAATGGGTGATGATTCGTCCCAGTGGCACCGAGCCGGTGCTGCGCATCTATGCAGAAGGCGCTGACCGCGCCGCGGTCGATGCGGTGCTGGATGCCACGGTAGGAACCATTCAGGGGTAGTAAGATTGGGTGTGGGCTGATAGCCAGGTAAATAGGACTCTGGGGAGAGTAATCCGCTCGGCTACATTTGCACAGTTGACCAAGGCGGTTTTCCTGCACAGTTGGCCAAGGCGGTATCCTGCACAGTTGGCCAAGGCGGTTTTCCTGAAAAATTGGCCAAGCCACTATACTGAACAATTTAAACAGAGATTTGTCTTAATTCTCAAGGTTCCTGTCCTTCAGGAGGAGCAGCCTTGACAACGGGGATTTGGGGCGCCGGACAACCAGTTTGCCAGTTTTCAAAAACTGGACTTCCTCACTGCTTGCACCGTTCGGTTGACCACCTAGTCCTGCCAGGGGTCGGGTTGTTCCTCCAGGAGGGAGGAAACCATGGGACGCCATCGTTCTAAGACGGGGATGGGTTCGAAGACAGGGATGGGAGAAAATTATTCCGCTCCTTCGGCAGATGCAGTCTGAACCGTTATCCGATCCAATTGCTCCACCATCTGGTCGCGGTAAGCCATATAACTTTCCATGCAGGATTCGCTGACCGGCTCACCACTCGGCATATCCTCCTGTACGGAGTCGACATGCTTGCCATTTTTGATGAGCTCAAAATGCAGGTGAGGTCCGGTCGCCAGTCCAGTGGAACCAACATAACCGATCACTTCCCCCTGACTTACACGACGTCCACTCTTCATCCCCTTGGCAAATTTAGAAAGGTGTAGGTACTTGGTGGTATAGGTATCGTTGTGGCGAATGGTGACATTGTTACCACCACCTCGGGAATATTTTGCCTTTACGATCTCACCATCTCCGATTGACCAAACTGGTGTACCTGTGGCGGCTGCATAGTCAGTGCCAAGGTGTGGACGGCGTCGCTTCAGGATAGGGTGGAAACGCTTGCGGTTGAACTTGCTCGAGATACGTCTGAATTCCAGGGGGGCCTTGAGGAAGGCCGAGCGCAAGGACAGCCCTTCAAACCCATAGTAATCCTGCTTATTGTCTTCATCGGTAAACGGAATAGCATAATAGACCTTGTTCCGGTGCTTGAACCATCCGGCTTCGATTGGCCCCATCCCGATCCGCTCTCCATTGACAAACTTCTCCGAAAAGATCAGCTTGAATTGGTCCCCTTTGTGAATGCGGTAAAAGTCAATGGTCCAGGCATAGATCTTGGCCAGTTCAATAGCTACCTCAGGACTGATGTCATTCTCTGTAAGGGTTTGCCAAAGAGAAGAGTTGATTACTCCGGAAGCTTCACGGCGGTATTCTTCCACCTCTTTCCGGCCTGTGTAAACCTGTGGGGATTCACTGAAATCATAGACTACATAGTTGACCGGATCTTGCTCGTAAATGAAGTAACGGGCTTGATTCAGGGAATCGCTGCGCAGTACGCAATAGGACTTTCCTGCTCTGATTTTCCGTACATCAAATACACCTTGGGACTTATTGACCACCTCATTGATCAGAGAAAAAGGCACCCCATTCCGGTTGAGGATCGCACTGAGATTGTCATTGGGTTGGATGACATCGGAGCAAAGGTATAGATTCTCCAATTCGATGCCATACGCCACCATGGTCTCTTCGATTTTGGGCTCAGGGATGACCGTGGTTTTTTCAGAGGAGCCGGGATTTAGAAGGCCAAGGTATTCGGCAGCGATATAACCGCCACCGAGAAGAACGATGAGAATGACGGCGATGGGGATGAGGCGTTTACGATCCATAAAAATATCGGTTCTCAGAGGGTGTATAAACAAGAATAAACAAATCAGGGCCGCTAACCAAGCATTGGCCATTTGAATTGTCTACATAAACTGTGCCTGATTTCTTGATGGATGTCTTTTTCCCTAAATTTCTGCCATGCGAATACTGCTAATGGTCCTCAGTGCCTGGGTGCTGTCTTTTCCACTGTCTGCTCAATTGGTCGGACATTGGGAGTCACGTAGTCCGATGCCAGCGTCGAGATCCAATATGGCCACCTCCAGCCTGGAGATCGGTGACACCACCTGGATCTATTGCTTTATGGGAATAGACAGCACGAAGGCCTGTGGTTCGGGGATTCGTTTGGAGTCCTTTCGCTACAATACGGTGAGCGATACCTGGTCGCCAATTGCTTCAGTTCCTGACTCTGAGGGACGACTGGCCGCCTCCGCCCACGGGATCAATGGGAAGGTGTATGTGATTGGAGGTTATAAGGTCTTCAGCAGTTGCAATGAGTTCACTTCTCCCAGGGTTGATATCTACGATCCTGCTACGGATACCTGGAGTTTGGGGGACAGTGTGCCCATTCCAACCGATGACCACGTTCAGGTAAATTTCCGGGACAGTTTGTTGATCCTGGTTTCTGGCTGGTCTCAGAATACCAATATTCGAAGCGTACAGATCTACGATACCTACCTGGATAGCTGGAGTCAGAGCAATATGATCCCCGGATCTGGATTGTTCGGGCATTGTGGTGGCCTGGTTGACGATACACTGATCTATTATTTTGACGGGGTCCGCATCCAGGGATTCAACTTTGTGCTCATCAACCAGTTTGTGGAGGGGGGGATTGACCCAACCGACCTGAGCACCATCTCCTGGTCTTTGATCGGGCAGCATCCCGGG
>CAYGRE010000046.1:0-50324 GCA_964352215.1 uncultured Bacteroidia bacterium | reverse complement strand
TCTACACACCTGCCGATTGCCCTCCCCCGATTGGACAAGTTCTTGAACCAGTTCAATAGAAGACTCTTCAAGCTGACATTTAACCACACTTAATATTTATAATTATGACTTTTTTAAAATTCCATCATCTGATGGCAGGGATTGCTTTGTCCCTAACCTTTTGCCTGAGTTCTTGTGGGCTCACTGGTATATTGAGAGCTGACTTTGACCAGTTCCAAGTATTAGACCCACCTCTTTTCATCCCTGGGGATCCAGTGGGGGACCAGATCACCGCTGTTCAGAGTGCCTGGGAAAGTGAATCAGGCTCTCCGGAAGGAGAATTCCTTCAGATTTCCGGTTCAGCTGATTTCGTGGTCGCAGACCATGACCTACCTGATGAATACCAGATCACCATCCAGGGTGCGATCGATATTGCCAACTTCTCCCCCATGCGAATCCGATTCATGGACAAGGATGGAAACAATGCATTGGTCATTGAACGAGATGGCGGACATTTTCATATTCTTTCCGGTAATGAATTCGAGCCACCGACCCTGGAGATAGAGTTTGGACATGTACAGGAGATCACCGTCATTATCCGTACCAAGGGAATTGACCCGGTAGACATATCCATTTCCTATTTTGAGCAGGATGATCTCGGGCACAAGAAACTGGAAATACGGGATGAGGATTTCGGGAAACTTGACCGGATCAGGATCGTTGGGTCTACCAGCTCTCCTTACTTATTGGATAAGATATCCGCCTATACACGGAACAATTAGATTGAGCTTCACCGGATTCATTGTCTTTCATGCCGGGGGTATTTACTCCCGGCATTTTTTATGTTTCAATTCTATCGCCAATCGAAAAGAGCATTTTCCCCTTCTCACCCTTTAACTACTCGCTCTCTTTAAACGATCGACTCTACTTTTTACCACTGACTCTCTTTTAACCGTCGCCTCTACTTTAACCACTGGCTCAAATTATACAGCCATGACTTGCAAATTCTAACCAAAAGTATCATGTGGAAACCATTCGTTTCCCATCACGTATTTCTAGCGTAATTTTACATGCAAACCCATTACGAATGGCTAAGGAAAAAAAGCAGCGTAGCAAGATCTCCAAGATCTTTAGGTGGACAGCACTCATCATGCTGATCCTCTTCATCGCGGTGCCCACTATATTTATCATCAATGTCTCCAACAACCTCCCCCCGTTGAATGACATTGAGAACCCACGCCTGGACCTTTCCTCCCGCATCTTTACCGCAGATGGAGAAATCCTTGGCACCTTTCACGACCTGGAGAACAGGGTGTATATCCCTCTGGATTCGATGTCTCCCTGGGTCAAACCTGCCCTGCTCGCCACGGAGGACATCCGCTTCAACGACCACTGTGGCATCGATCCCCGCACCCCCTTCACCATCGTAAAGGACCTGATCACCAAAAGGCGCCTGCGTGGGGGTTCTTCCATTACACAACAACTTGCACGTAACCTCTATAACCAGGTAGGAAGGGCCAACAGCGTCACCCGAAAAGTAAAAGAAGCCATTGTAGCCGTCATTCTCGAATCCCGCTTTACCAAGGACGAGATCATGCAGGCCTACCTCAACACGACTACCTTCTATGGCAATACTTTTGGCATCGAAATGGGAGCCCAGACCTTGTTCAGCAAGTCCGCCGCTGACCTCGAGATGCAGGAAGCTGCATTGCTGATCGGACTCCTCAAGGGTCCCAGCTACTACAGCCCAACCCGCAACGAGGAGCGGGCCATCAATCGGAGAAACACGGTTCTGGACCAGATGGAGAAGTACCGGAACGAGCTCAATGAAATATTTCCCGACCTGAAGATATCGGAGCGTAAGATCAAGAAAGCACGTGAGACTGACCTTGGATTGATGCGCCGCCAGGGAAGCACCAGCCGCTACATCGCGCCTTACTTTCGCGACCAGGTCAAAAGAGATGTCAATACCATCCTGAAAGAAAATGGTCTGGATGAAAAATACGATCTCTTTACCGATGGGCTGCGCATTTATACCACCGTGGACTCCCGCATGCAAAAATATGCTGAGAAGGCAGTCAGAGAGCACCTGTCCGAACTGCAAAAAACATTTCTTTCCGAGCTGAAGCGAACCGGTAAACCCTGGATCAAGGAACCCGCCATCCTGGAAAAAGCGATGAAGGCCACCCAGCGCTGGCGTTCCGCTGATGAAGCCGGAATGCGTAAGAGCGAGATTGAAAAAAGCTTCGATGAAAAGCTCAACATGCGCATCTGGACCTGGGAAGGGGAAGTCGATACCCTGATGTCCCCCAAGGATTCCCTGCTTCACTATATGACGTTCCTCCAGACTGGATTCATGTCTCAGGATCCGCATACCGGAGAGATCAAAGCCTGGGTTGGTGGCATCAATTACGATGAATTCAAACTGGATCACGTCAAGCGGACCAAGCGCCAGGTCGGCTCAACCTTTAAGCCGATTGTATACGGGTACGCATTGTCCGAAAAACTCCACAAACCCTGCGATCAGGTGCTGGATGTCCCCGTAGCCATTGAGTTGCCCGACGGCAAGGTCTGGAGGCCTCAGAATTCCGGCGGCCAGGACGACGGGTTGATTACCTATTATGAAGGGCTGGCCCGTTCAAAGAACCAGGTCACAGCCTTCCTCATGAAAGAGGTCGGACCCAAGAAAATCTGTGAATTTGCCAAGCAACTCGGGATCACCAGCGAACTGGAATGTGTCCCTTCACTCTGCCTCGGCACCAGTGACATCAGCGTCTATGAAATGGTAGGGGCTTACAGCACCTTCGCCAATTACGGCACCCACGTAGAACCGTTTCTCGTTTCCCGGATCGAAAATAAAAATGGGGCGGTCATCTACCAGCATCAACCCAAGGAAAACACCGTCATGAGCCCGGAAGCCGCTTTCAATATGGTGCGGATGCTCCAGGGAGTGGTCGATCACCTGCGCGGAACCGGCCACCGGATCAGGTCCAAGTACAAGTTCAAAAACCAGATTGGTGGAAAGACAGGTACGACCCAGGGCAACTCCGACGGGTGGTTTATGGGCGTAACCCCGGACCTGGTTTCAGGGGTTTGGGTGGGCTGTGACGACAAGCGTCTCCGTTTCAAAAGTACCCGATATGGTCAAGGTGCAAATATGGCCCTCCCCATCTGGGCGACTTATATGAAATACGTCTATGCCGACAGTGAAATTGGGCTTTCTCAGGAACCCTTCCTGGTGCCTGATGACTATACCATGTCGACCTTCTGCCCGGTTCCCAAAACGAAAAACTTCTGGGACCCCGATGAGGACGCAGACGCCGACGATGTGCTGGGCCTGCCAGAATAGGCTATTCCCGGGTTGCCAGAACAGGCTATTCCCGGGCCTGCCAAAATAGGGAGACCCCAACCCAAAAGGGGCAGGGGTCTCAACCGTACCGAAACGCCATGTAGGTCTTTGTATCAGCAACCTGGGTTGCTTTTCGTTCTGGCAGGAGCAGGCAAGCTCATTTTCCAGAACCTTGTTTTCAGTTTATTGCTATCCGCAAGCCAAGGCCGCTCTCAACTCCGGGTACATAGATATTGTCGTACCGGTTGTAGTAAGTGATGTGGATGTCAGCAAACAACTCTACACTCTCCGAGAATTCAAGTTGCATACCCAGTCCAGCGATGAGATCAGGAGTAATCTTCATGCCAGCTCCTTCGGCGGCAATCGGGCGGTAGTGATGGTAACGCAACCGCGCTCCCAAATCCGCTGTCAATGCCACCCCCAGATTCCCCTCTGTCATCAGGAAATAAGGAGAATAACTGGCTCCCAAAAAGCTGTTGCCTTTCTTGAGCGGAGGAAGACTTTCAGTAGTCCTCCCCACCTTGCCATTGTAACCGAGGACGAATTCGAATGCATGACCCGAGCCGGCATCGCGCCGTAAAGTCAGCCCGTTCGGAGCACCGCTCCACCCCAACCTGATTCCCAGGCTGCTCCCTCCTGAACCGCCGTAACCGGGGCCCGCTTTGACTTGGGTATTCATCATCGTAACCATACAGAAACTCAGGGCAATAACACTCAGATAAGCTTTGTAGCTTTTACTGATCTCCATTAGCAGGTGGATTAAGTGATAGATGTAGTAATCGAAACTTGGAATTGCGAATCTGTAGGGGAATACGCCACTTCTCCAATAGATGTTTCGTTTTACCCTCTTCCCATTAACGGTTTATCTTACAGCCCAATCCAACCCGTACAACCGTTCGCTTGAAACCTTTTATCCTCCAATCACTTCCCTGAAGAGGCATTTAATCCCCTGTGAACCATTTTATAAGCTTCAATAGTGTTATATGCTTAACACCAAAACCCCTATTTTCAGGTGGAAATAACTATCTTCGGCCATGCTCCCAGAACTCCCCGAAGCCTTTCTTCGCCGGATGCAGGACCAATTGGGTCCCGAATACGATGATTTTCTCGCGTCCTTACAGCGCCCCCCGGTCACTTCTCTCAGGTACAACCCTGCGAAACCGGGTGCAAACTTCCCGGAAGGACGCCCCATTCCCTGGTGCGCTGAAGGAATCTACCTTGCCGAACGGCCCAAATTCTTTCTTGACCCCCTGATCTATACCGGTGCCTACTATGTGCAGGAGGCCAGTTCGATGCTCATTGCCCAGTGCCTGGATTTTTCCCGGGACCAGGTAGTGCTCGACCTCTGTGCCGCCCCCGGCGGCAAAAGCACCCTCATTGCCAGCAAGCTCAGCCCGGACTCCTTCCTCGTCTCCAACGAAATCGTCGGCAGCCGCAGCCGCGCCCTGGTCGACAACCTCAGCCGCTGGGGCAAGCCCAATACCATGGTCACCGTCAACCATCCCCGGGATTTTTCCCAGTTGCGCCACACCTTCGATACCATCGTCATTGATGCGCCCTGCTCTGGGGAAGGCATGTTCCGCAAGGACCCCAAAGTAATTGGGACCTGGACCCCGGGTATCGTTCGAAACTGCGCCCTCCGTCAGAAAGAGATTCTCGGCCAGGTAATGAATGCCCTCAAACCCGGTGGCCGGCTCGTTTATTCCACCTGCACCTACAACCCAACTGAGAACGAAGCGATTATCAAGTGGGTACTCAACCATGAACCCGGCGTCTTTCGCATCCTCCCCCTGGAATTTCCGCAGGAATGGGGATTGACGCCTGGCAATACAGATGGCTATCCCCCGGAAATGGCCCATACTTACCACTGCTACCCCCACAAAGTTGAGGGAGAAGGATTCTACTTTGCTTGTCTGGAGAAGCTGCGCCCAGGGCGTGATTTCGCCATGTCACCCAGCCGAAAGCGCAAGCAAAAACGACACAGCAGGAACCACAGAGACGATGACAAACCGGAACGTCGCAAGGTGGAACTGGGGAAGACGGAGCGAAAAATTGCGGCCACCTATCTCAGCGGTTCTGATGACCTGGACTTCCTGGTTAGAAAAGAAGGTTTCGATGCGGTGGAACCTAAATTCACCGAATTGGTAGAAAAGTTGGGGGAACACCTGCGGGTTGCCAAAGCGGGGGTACGCGTAGGAACCGTGATGAACCGGAAGTTCATTCCGGACCACGACCTCGCCCTCAGTGAACAGACCCCGGACGATGTCCCCAAAATAGAAGTGGATGCCAATACTGCACTCAGGTATATGAAAAGGGAGTCGCTCGTCCTTGAAGTGGGAGAAGTACGTGATTGGGCGATCCTGACTTATCAGGGGCGGCAACTGGGCTGGGTGAAAGTCCTCGACAACCGGGTGAACAACCATTTGCCGAAGGAATTGAGGCTCAGGGCGGGGATTTGACCTACTGTTTGATAAGCACCGCCGTCAGGAACTTATACCCGGGACCCCGGCTATTCAAAACCCCTTCAAAGGCCAGAACATCCAGACCTTCGAACAAGCCGAGGAACAAATCCTTGTTGTACACCCAGTAGCGCTCTCCATTCTTGGTAAACTGTCGCTGGGCAGGTTCATCGGATGAAGGAGCATCCCCTGAAAGTCCTGAGAGTCCCGTGGGCCCTGATGATCCTGAGAGTCCTGATGATCCAGTAGAAACAAATCCATTTCCTGTGAACTTTTCCGAACCTTCATGGTAGACGCGCACCCATAAAACGCCCCCCTTGTTAAGCTTGCTTGCCGCTTTACCGACCAATTCCTTTGCCTCCTGCCACGGTTGGAAATGCAATACATTTGAAAGGATGACCACATCAAACCGAGGACTGCCCTCCCTCACTGAATGCCCTCCATTTTGAATAGCGGCCGGGGGTGATCCGATCTCAGATGAATCATTGGTATCCAGGTCATACAGATACTGCCGCAGATTCTGCTCCCAAACAAAGTTAAAGTGCTGGTAAAATTCGAGGGGTTGAAGGGAAACCTTATGAATCCTGCTCCGTTCAGGTTGCATCACCAGACGGTAGAGTTCATAAATCGAGTTGCAATGCCAGAGCAATTCCTGATTGGGAGTCCTGTTCTCAGCAGGCAAATGACGCTTCTCCTGTACCAAGACACCCGATTCAGAAAGTAAATCCACCCCAGTCAATGAAGAAAAACCATGGTCATGGTACAGCACAAACAGCGGGTAACCCGGGCCACATCCAAGATCAAGCGCCGACAAGGGGCGGTCGGGCAGGACTATTTTCCCATGGTTGAGCAACCTGGCATAACTCCCCCAAATCCCATCAAAGGGTACGATTTCAATGTTGGCTTTCATGGATCAGAAACAAAAGTAGATTTTTTTCAGGTCATCTGTCCCCAATGCAGTTCTTCGTTCGTCTATGGGGAAAGAAAGAACTATGGGAACCCTTTTAATTTATTTATACCCTTAATACCTAATCATTATGTCAAAGTATATGTATTTATTCCGTGGCGGTGACAACCAGATCGCGGAAATGTCTCCGGAAGACTCACAAGCCCACATGGGAGAATGGGGCACCTGGATGGAAGGCCTTGCCAAAAGCGGAAATCTCATTGATGGCCTCCCACTTGCTCAGGCTGGTTGGCAACTTACGGGTGCCGATGCCGCCCCAACCGATGGACCTTTTACAGAGGGGAAAGAAATCGTCGGTGGCTATGTCATGGTCAATGCGGATGCCCCGGAAAAGGCCATTGAGATGGCCAGGGGTTGCCCGATATTCAAAGTCGGGGGAATAGTCGAAGTGCGTGAATGCCTCGATATGTAGAAGAATGGGAATGCTTTTCCATGTAGAAGAGTGGGAATACTCTCCCATGTAGAAGTCCGAAAATAGACCAATCTCAGGCTGTTCCGAGCAACTCGGAGCAGCCGTTTTGTTTGCCTGAATGGGAATATGTAGTTTAGATTCCCCTGCTGTTTCCATCATTGACCTTCATTCCCATGTCCAATTAATGACCGAGACCTCCTTCCAATCGATTGACCACCTCTTCCGCCGGGCTTATGGAAATCTGGTTGCCCAGTTCACAGCCCGGTATTCAACCCAATACATTGACCTGATTGAAGATGCGGTGCAGGAAGCCCTGATCAAAGCGATGCGCACCTGGCCATTTGCAGGGGGTGAACCCCAGAACCCCGAAGGCTGGCTCTACCGGGTGGCCAACAACTATATCATTGATCAAATCAGACGCGGGCAAAAGGCGATCCGGTTTGATTCCCAAGAAAGTGGACAAGGATTGACAGGATCGGCATCCGAACCAGGAGGACCGTCCTCAAGGTCAGAAGGATTGGCATCCGGACCAGGAAGGTCGGCATCCGGATCAACCTACAGCTATGGGATCGGAGGCGAAATCGACGCTGCCTTCGACCCAAAGCTGGAAGGAGAATTGGAAGACGAACAACTCAAGATGGTTTTTGCGTGCTGCCACCCGGCCCTTCAGGAGAAGGAGCGGTTGATGCTCAGTCTCAAGCTGCTGGGAGGACTGGGGACCCGGGAAATTGCGGCTGCTTTGTTCAAGAAACCGGAAGCCATCAAAAAAGCCATTACCCGCGCCAAAGATAAGTTCAAGGATAAGATCGGACACCTCGAAGTTCCAATCGGAGTCGGATTGAAGTCCCGGCTCAGTTCAGTCCTTCGGGTGATCTACCTGATGTACAATGAAGGTTACAAAGCCAGTGAAGGGGAATTGTTAATCAAGAGAGAGGTTTGTGATGAGGCCATTCGCCTCGCGCTGATTCTCGCAAAACACCCCAATTGCAATACCCCGGAACTGAATGCCCTGCTCGCACTGATGTACTTTAACTCCTCCAGGTTCGATGCCAGGATTGGACCCAACGGCGAAATTATCACATTGGAACACCAGGACAGGGCACTTTGGTCCAAGGAAATGATCGCACAGGGCAAATACTTCTTCAGTCGGGCTACCCAAGGAGACGAACGCTCTGAGTACCATTTCCTGGCTGGAATAGCCGCATTTTATACCACAGCCGAGAGTTTCGAGCAAACCAACTGGGAAAGCATTCTCTTACTGTACGATTGGTTGTTGCACTACGCCCCTAACCCGATGGCCGCGCTGAACCGGATCGTGGTAGTGGAAAAGGTCAAAGGTGCAGAACAGGCAATAAAGGAATTGAATGGAATCTCTGGTTTGGAACAAGTTAAGAGCCACTACCTGTTCCATGCAATTCATGCTGATCTTTTGATCGTGACCGGGCAGATGGCAGCGGCTGCCCTGGCATTGGAATCAGGCGTCAATAAAGCCAGCAATACGATGGAGAAACGGTTCATGAGGAAGAAGTTGGGGCTTATCCGGGAGCATGGGATTCAAAACCAATGAGCGATTGTTACCGGTACTGAAAATACCAATAAGCTCAGAGCTTCCCACAGATATGGTAACTGAAATTATATCGGGTACAAGCCTATTTCACAGTAAAAACGGGGTATTGAGCCCTTGGAATTGAACCGCTGGTATTGAGTCCCTGATCAGGGAGCCAAACGATGAATCTGCCAACCATCTCCAATGCGCACATACTTTACCCGGTCGTGCAAACGGCTCGCTCTCCCCTGCCAGAACTCTACATTTTCAGGATAAAGGCGGTACCCTCCCCAATGCTCCGGACGCTTCACCTCCCCACTCTCGAACTCTGTTTCAAATTCGTCTACCCGAAGTTCCAGGAATTCCCGGTCGTCGATCACCTGACTTTGTGGGGAAGCCCAGGCACCAATCCGACTGCTTCGGGGCCGGCTTTTGAAGTATGCATCCGACTCCTCCGCCGTTACCTTGGTGACCTTTCCCATAATCCTGACCTGACGCTCCAGATCCGGCCAGAAGAAGGCCAAGGCAGCGTATGGATTTTCAGCGAGATCAGTGCCCTTATGTGATTGGTAATTGGTGAAGAATACAAATCCGCGTTCGTCCAATCCGCGCAACAGGACAATCCGGACGGAGGGATGCCCTTCAGCATTGGCGGTAGCCAGCGACATCGCATTGGGTTCTGGCACTTCAGCCCCGATCGCCTCCTCCATCCACCGCTGGAACTGAACAATCGGATTTGCCGGCACAGATGCCTCGTTCAATTCCCCCATGATATAATCCTTGCGTAATTCTCGTACCCGTTCGCTGACTTCACTCATTGTTTTTTAATTTCGGTCTATGAAACCTGTTTTCGTTTATATCACCTGCAAAGACGAGGCCGAAGCCCTAAAGATTGCAAAAGTGATCGTATCAGAGAAACTCGCTGCCTGTGCAAATGTTATCCCCGGAATGAAGTCTGTTTATTTCTGGGAAGGGGAAATGCAGGTCGATCAGGAGGTCGTACTGATCCTGAAAAGCCACGAAGCGCTGTACCAGGATCTGGAAGCCAAAGTCAAGGAAATCCACAGTTATACGACCCCCGCCATTTTGTGTCTGCCCCTGATCGCCGGGAATATTGACTATGTGGAATGGATGGCCGGGGAAATGCTGGTTTGAGTCGAAGGGAATCTTCATTAACAGGATCGGTCACCCCTATTCTGTCTCCCAACGTCCTTCCTGGGTTCCGAGGTCGAAAATAAACTTTCCCTGGATGGGAATCTCAAAGTCAAAGCCTTCGAGTCCCAGAACGAGGGTGCCCACGGTATAATATTTTACCTCTCCTTTGAAAATCCCCGTAACGAGGTCCGTCCCGGCTTTCAGGTTCTCGATCTCTACATCACCGGGGATACGGACGATGCCTTCGGGTTGCACATCGATTGGGCTATCCAATTTCCACTCACCGGTCTTGCCATTTCCATAGCCTTCCCGGGAAAACTCCATTCGTATTTCTTTGACCGTAAATGGCAGGGGAGCTGGATTTTTGAACTCTACCATAAAACTAAAGCCCGATTTCCGAACCGACTTTGGCTTCCACTTGAGCTCCTTGAATTCGAGGCTGTTGCCCTCCATCATCTGGCCCAGCAGTTGCTGGAGCAGGTCACCGGGTGCCACCACATTTTCGATCTGCAAGGATTCGCGGTAATTCAAGGAAGTAAATTTCCCATCCAGATGCACCTGAAGGGTACACTGAGGCTGCGCCAGCATGGTTTTATAGACGGAGAAGATCCCTTTCAGGTCCATGACGGCATCCAGTTCCACCAAGGTTGTATCTCCACCAGAGAGCTCCAACTCCGCCAACTCACCCTGTCCCAGTACCGTATCACGATAGGCAATTACATAAGTCAGTTCCGTGGCACCCAGACTGTAGAAATTGGGGTTGTAGACCCGGGCATTGACCCTGGCCTTTACATCATCGCCCTCCTTGCCGACAATCTCCATCCCGTCGATCCCGATGAATTCCGGCAAGCCGAAGGTGGCCCACAAAATCCCTCCTCCAATCAGGATGATTCCAAGCAGTCCAAGCAAGATCCATTTGAGGCGGTTTTTCATTTCGAGCAGTCCAGTTTATGTTCAGCACTCAAGTGTTCCTGGTAGCAATTCATGCGTTTGTCAGAATAAGGATGGCTGCGCAGCAGGTTGTCCATGTCATTGGCTTCCGGTTCGTGCTTCTTCATGCGCTTCCAGAAATCAACTCCCCGGCAAGCATTGTACCCGGAAGAAATGGCCAGATCAATCCCGAAGATATCCGATTCTGCTTCCTTCTTTTGGTTGAATCCGATGGTAAACATCCGCGCTGCATTTGCTATCTCTCTTCCGGCTTCCTTGCCAAATACCCCCTCCGCCAATTCCTGCTCCTTGATCTGATCTGCTATATGACCCAACTCATTGTGGCCGATCTCATGGCCGATCACACAAGCCAACTCATCCGTACTTTCAGATTGAGAGAGCAACTTGGTGGTGACAAATATTTCTCCGCCTACCGTAAAAGCATTGACCATTTCGGAGCGGATCACATAAATATTGTAGTTGATGTCGGTGGGGTCTTTCCGCATCTTCAAGAGCTTGTGCAACAGCCCCTTCAACAAAGTCTCCTTGGGATGCCCGGCTACGATCGGGAATTGCTTTTCGATTTCCTTCTTGGTGACATCCCCGTATTGGTCCTGCCGAGCATCGGAAACTTCACCTGCCTGGGCTTCCACAACCTTCTCTTTGATATTGCCAAATACATCGAGGAATTCATCGCTCATCCGCGTATCCTCGCTTTTGATGCAATCAAGGTCATAGGTGGATGGATCACAAATCTTACCATTGGCATCCGGGTGATTGGCAATGTCGACTGTCCCATCGGTTTTTGATTCCCCGCAACCCGCCATCAGAAACAGCAGGAAGGGAAGGAGAAACGCATAGGTTCGCACTTTTTTTTTCATCACCCTTTTCAGTAATTTGTTACGATATTTAAAGCAATCGCTTTGGCAATTATCCTAACATTCAGGCAAAAGGACAAACAAATAAAGGAAATTTTCGCTACCCCGGGCCGAGCGGCCATCTTTCAGTTGGGTAGTGGAGGTGACCATCTGGACATCTATTTTGATGACCAATTTGTGTCAAGAAGCCACGCACAGATTCTGGTAGACCAGGCCGGCATGATCTATGTTTCGGACCTGGGAAGTACCAATGGGACCTACCTGAATGGAAAACGGGTCACGGCCAACCAACCTTACCTGCTCAGATCGGGTGATAAAGTGGTGTTTGG
Organism: uncultured Bacteroidia bacterium; assembly: GCA_964352215.1. GTDB lineage: Bacteria > Bacteroidota > Bacteroidia > J057 > JADKCL01 > CAWUKT01. The sequence goes on along the minus strand of CAYGRE010000046.1, from coordinate 38,320 downwards.
CAAGGAATCCTCAGCCCTCATGCAAGTGGAAGATGAGCGCAGTCGGAGTGGGCATTCGCGGGGTGCAAATGGGGGATACAAAGGTGGGCATTCACAGGGCCGGGATCAGGATGGCAATACTCCACCTCCGGTTGCCGATCAGACTGCCAGTATCCTGGACCAGTTGAAGCAGAAAAAAGTCCTGACCCTCGGGCGGCACAAGGATTGCGACATTGTCCTCGACTATTCGATGGTGAGCCGGCAACATGCGGTCCTGAAACTATTGCCGGATGGCAAGGTCCAGTTCACCGACCAGTCGACCAATGGAAGCTACCTGAACGGGAAACGCATCCACAAAACTTCAGTGACACTGAAGAAGGGCGATGTCCTGATTGTAGGAAGAGCCCGGTTAGACCTGGAACAAGGTGCGTGCAAACTGGCCTCCGAAATCGCGATCAAAGCGGTTCGGATCAAGAAGCAATTCCGCAACGGCAAGGTTGGGCTGCATACCAGCAGCCTCAATGTCCCATCCGGTAGCTTGCTGGCCATCATGGGGCCCTCCGGATGTGGTAAATCCACCCTGCTGCGTTGTCTTACGGGCGAATCACCGGCTACGCGGGGCAGCGTCTACCTGCTCAACCTTGAATTGATCCGAAACTACGACCTGCTCAAGAGCCTGGTCGGATATGTTCCCCAGGACGATATCGTCCATAAGGAACTCACGGTAGAACAATCCCTCTATTTCGCCGGGAAACTGCGCATGGAGGATGCCACCGATTCGACCATTGAACAGAAAATCAGCGAAGTCCTGGCCCGCTTGCATATTTCTGATATCCGCAAAAGCCCCATTGCCAAGATCAGTGGTGGCCAGCGCAAGCGCGTTTCCATCGCGGTAGAGCTTCTGACCGATCCCCTCATCCTCTTCATGGATGAGCCGACCTCCCCCCTCGATCCCCAGACCATCGAAGAGTTCATGCGCATCCTTCAGGAATTGGCGGAAAGTGGAACCACGGTGGTCATGGTCACCCACAAGCCGGAAGACCTCGAGTTTATGGACTCCGTGATCTTCATGGCCCAGGGCGGGCACCTCAGCTACCACGGCAGCGTTGGTGCTTACAAAAGCTATTTTGGAGTCAAGCATGCGGTGGGCGTCTACGCCAACCTGACCGGCCAAAAATCCCACCAGTGGATCACCCGGTTTAATATGCAACAAAGCGGCTCCGGGCAGCAGGGTGATACGGGTAGCAATAGCCAGGGGCAGCAGGGAAATCTGCGGAAGCGGTCCAACAAACCGGTCTTCAACCAATTGTATTGGTTGTCGATGCGTAATCTCCGCATCAAGGTCAACGACACCCTCAACGCTGCGATCCTCCTGGGTCAGGCCCCCATCATCGCCGCCCTGATCTGCATCATCTTCGATGAAATTTACGCTTCGGTTCCCTTTATCGTCACCCTTTCGGCGGCCTGGTTTGGCACCAGCAATGCCGCCCGGGAGATTGTCGCCGAAGCAGCTATCTACCGAAGAGAACGCATGTTCAACCTCAGGATAGGCCCTTATATTTTCTCGAAACTGGCCGTTCTGTCTCTCTTTTCGCTGATTCAAGCCATCCTCTTCATTGGGATCATCTTCCTGCGTTACAGTCAGAACGATCCGGTCTGGAACAATTTCCTGGGCACCATGCTCTGGTTCTGGGCCATCACCATCTGCTCCACCGTACTGGGCCTGATGCTTTCCGCACTGGTAAATACCACCGAAAAGGTCATGACCCTGGTCCCCCTGGTGCTGATCCCCCAGGTCATGCTGGCCGGAGTCGTGACCAGTATCAACAACTTTCTGGTCGAATTTATGAGTTTCCTCACCCCGACCCGCTGGGGCAATGAAGGATTGACCCTGATTCAGGACCGGGTCATGAGAGAAGTGACGGTGCTCAATGAAGGCAATCCGGAGAGCTTCGAATTTCCCGGAGAGGCCGAACCGATGCTTCGGACCCAGTTCACCCAAGCCTATGAAGATATTTTTGGCGAACTTGCCTACACCATATCCCTCGATGCCATCATGCTGTCCGGACTTACGCTTGTCATGATGCTGGTGCTCGTAGGGGCCATGCGTAGAAAAGATGCCATCTACTGAATACTTTGATTAACTTATTTTTCCGAACCCAACGATTGAAAATTAGCATATAGACATGGAAGGATTTAAACAATGCGAAAACGGCCACTTCTTTAAGGAAGAGTTGTCCGAATGCCCCTACTGCCCCAAGTCCGGGAGCAAATCAGGTGGAGGAGGTTTTGGTTCCGGTTCTCCCAACGACAAAACTCAATTTTCCTCTGCCGATGACAAGACCCAATTCGTTTCAGGTGACAAAACGGAAGAGTTCAATGTCGGTTCTTATGGAGACAAGACACGGATTGCCTCTGCTCCGGTTTCAGCTCCCCGCCACAACAATCCTCCTGCCCGGGACCTGAGCAAAACCTTTATCCAGGAAGTCGAGACCATAGACGGTGGTGATGGAAAAGGGAGCAAAGAGGTGGTGCGGCAGCGGTCTACCCGCCGGATTGTAGGTTGGTTGATTTCCTATACCCTCGATCCCATGGGCATCGATTACCGGGTGTATGAAGGGAACAACGCCATCGGCCGCAGTGCTGACAATGACATCACCGTTGCCAGTGACAGCTCCATTTCTTCCCGTCATGCCACCATCCTCTTCAAGAAGGGCAAGTTCTTTGTCCGCGACGAGATGGCCGCCAATGGCACCTTTATCAACAACGATGAACTCGACATCGGGCAACCTTTTGAGATGAAGGATGGAGACGAACTGAAACTGGGAAATACCGTATTTAAGTTTAAATCGCCATTGTAATCAGATGAAACCTATCAAACATACCTGGTTGTTGATCGGGCTGTTGCTGTTGGGGTCTATGTCCGGCTTTGGGCAGATGGTTCAGAGCGGAACGCCGGATGCCAGTGAATTCCCAAAGGTGGTCGCCAAGGTCAACTCCCGGTCTCCTGAGGTAAAGACAGCCCCCTATTTTTCCCTGCGTGAGGGAGAAACCGACCTGGACTTTACCGTCGAATCCATAGAACCGGAAGATTCCGGGGCCACCAAAACGGTGCTTGTTCTCCTGGAATTGCTGCCCCACGACAAGCGCAGGACGCAGAATGCCTATTGCAAGCAACTCCTCGCTGACGCCCTCTCTGGTATCCTGCAAGAGGGCGACCAGGTGAATGTCGCCACCTTTGCCTGGACCGACCAGGACGATGGCCGCAAAACCCTCAACCTGCTCTCACCCGGATTTTCCAACGATACGGCTGGGTTACGGACGAAAGTTCTCGAGGCCAATTCTCCCAGTCCGAAGACATTTTCCGACACCCACGGCTCAGAATTGTTCCCCGCGATCACGGAAGGAATCGAGGCCCTGGCTGGCGTTGCCAATGCCAAGACCCTGGTGGTCATCTCCGCCGAGTTCCCCAACATTTACAACCGGGTAGGTGATGTCAGCATGGTCACCGCCAAGGCCAGGGAAACCAATGTTGCGGTTTACAACTACCGCTACAAGGTGATGTCCGACAAATACCACCTGGACGATCTCGCTTACGGCAGTTATGGCCTCAGCTACCAATTGGACCCTGAGAATATGGAAGCCAGCCGGGAGGCTCTGGTCAACCAGATGCAATCAGTGACCCGCCGGTCCCTGGGCATGGATTATGCCTTTACCTTCCGGGCCGACTCAACCATTGATGGCAGTCTGCATACCATTCAACTGTCTGCGGGGTCAGAATCGCTCAATATTTCATTCGAAGAGCCAGCCCTGGGGTTTGGGGGATGGATTGCCGCCAACCCGCTGATCGCAGGTGGGATTGGGCTGGGCATCCTGATCCTGATCGGGGTGATCTTGTTCCTGATGCGCCGCAACAAGCAGAAGCGGGAAGTGGAGGAAGCCGAAAAAGAGCGGCGGATGAAGGAGATGGAAGAGAAGGACAAGGAGAAAAAGGCTCAACTGGAAGCACAACAGCGTGAAATCCAGGAGATGAAGCGGCAGGAGGTAGAAAAGATCAACCGGGAAAAGGCGATGCGGGACCAGCAACGTGCCGAGGAAGAAAGAAAACGGTTGACGGCGGAGATGTTCTCTGGTGGCCGCATTCCCCGCTTCAATATTATCGCCGGTGAATTCCGCGATTCTGTAGAACTCCCCGGACCGTTCACGGTCATCGGCAGGGATTCAAGCGCGGATATTCAGATCCAGCATCCGACCATCTCCCGCAAACACGTCCAGATTACTTACCGCGATGGGAAATACCTGGTGACCGATCTGGGCAGCACCAATGGGACCAAGATCAATGGCACATTGATCCGGGAGGGAGAAATCCGGCATGGAGACATGCTGGAAGCAGGAGATGTGAGTCTCAGTTTCTTTACCTAATTGACAACCGAATCTATGAAGATCAATTTCTCTGAAAAGACTGATGTTGGCCGGGTACGCAAGGCCAATGAAGACAATATGGGGCATTTGGAAATGCCCTGGGGTTGGATATTCACCGTCTGTGACGGTATGGGTGGTCATGTTGGAGGTGCAACCGCGTCTTCTATTGCGGTCAATAGCATTCTTGAATTCCTGGGTCAGGACCAGGCTCCAGCCGATCCACAAGCCGCGCTTGCCAAATCCCTGGAATTTGCCAATGAGCAGATTTATGCGACCACGCTGGCGCAGCCAGAGCTGCGGGGCATGGGAACCACCGCTGTCATTATGCTGATGATGGGTTCCTCCCTTTGGCTGGCCCACGTAGGAGATTCCCGGATTTACATCCATTCTGAAGGCCGGCTTCACCGCCTCACCCGGGACCACAGCTTTGTGCAGACCCTGGTCGATCAGGGTATCATCTCTGAAGATGAGATGGAATTGCATCCCCGGAAGAATGAGTTGACCCGTGCCCTTGGTACCCGTCCTGCGGTAGAACCGGAAGTCAGCGAACGCGCGGTTCATCCACAAAAAGGCGATACGTTTCTCCTCTGTTCGGATGGACTTTATGGCATGATTGATCCCCATGAAATCCTGAGTATTCTGGAAAGCAATCCTGCACTGCAGCCCGCGGCAGAACGGCTTATTTTTGAAGCCAATGAACGGGGTGGAACTGACAATATCACGGTGCAATTGGTGAGGATTGAAGATTCTCCCCATGCCAAGAGCCGCTATGATACGGTCAAAGTCCGGGCGGACCTGGCCCATACCCAACCGGGGTCGCAGGCCATGCCAGCCGGCACCCCTTCTACTCAAAGCGGGGCCAAGTCTTTTTTTCAAAAGCCGGCCTTTTTGGTCGGCGCCACCGCAGTCGTCGTCAGCTTGATCTTTTTGTTGGTGATGACAACCAGCCAGGGCAATGGAGGGGGAGGGGGCAATGATAGCCTCGCCGCAGATACGACTTTGAACCTGGATACACTGGGTTCAGATACTGCTGCCACCGATACCTCCGGTGCACGTGCCGATACCTCCAAAGTGGATACCAGCATAAAACCCCTCAACATTCCCAAATGATCCAGGATCGGCATACACTTTCGCACAATGCACTTTGGAGCTTTGGAGCTTTGGAGCTTTGGCACAATGCACTTTGGCAAAAACACATTGAACAAAAACCATGACCTATAACCTGTTAATATTGTTGCAACCATGATCGGAACCCTTGTTGGCAATTATGAAGTAAAAGAAATGATCGGAGACGGTGGTATGGGCACTGTCTACCTGGGCGAGCACGCGACTTTGGGACGTCGGGTAGCTATCAAAATGCTCCATCCTCAGTACGCGCGCAATGAAAATATCCGGGAAAGGTTCAGGAATGAGGCCAATACTTTGTCGAAGTTGCAGCATCCCAATATCGTTGGCCTCTATGACTATATCGAGGATGGTGACAATGCTTTTCTGATCATGGAATATGTGGAGGGAAAGAACCTCGACGACATAGTCCGTCACCAGACCGGTCCGATGCCGGTCGAACGCCTGGCCGTCATTTTCCCTCAGATATTGGAGGCGGTGGACTTTGCCCACTCCAAAGGCATCATCCACCGGGACATCAAGCCCTCCAACTTCATCCTGATGCCTGATGATACGGTGAAGGTGCTCGATTTTGGCATTGCCAAGGTGCTGGGAGAGGAACAAAAAGGGCTGACCAAGACCGGGACCCGCATGGGTACGGTTTTCTATATGAGTCCTGAGCAGGTACGCGGTTCGGACGTGGACCACCGGAGTGATATTTATGCGTTGGGGATGATGCTCTTCGTGCTGGCTACTGGGAAAATGCCCTATGAATCCCTCAACAGTGAGTTTGAGATTTTCAACAAGATCGTACACGAAGAACTTCCCCCGGCTCATACCATCTATCCTGGGGTCACAGCCCGGGTAGAAGCCATGATCCGCAAGGCTACGGTGAAGGATGCACGCTACCGGTTCCAATCCTGTAAGGAGTTCAGGTCCGGTCACGGCACCAATCCCTACCTTCCCGGCAATCGCCCCTATTATCCCGGCCACACCAATCCAGGTGTCAATCCCGGAACCAATCCCGGATTTCAGAACACAGGTTCTGGTAATACCGGGTTTGGAAACCCGGGGTACGGCAACCCCGCTTACGGAAACACCGGCAATCCCAACCAGAGTTATGGCAATACCGGATACGGCTCCACTGGCTATCAGCAAAACACTTACCCCGGTCAAACCCAGGGATTCACAGGAGGATTTCCGACGGAAGCTCCCGGCCCACAACCCCTGCCCGGAGGGATCATTGCTTATGGTGTCTTTGCCTTGTTGATTTCCTTCATCTGGTTTGTGATCTTCCTTGCGGCTCCAGAAGAGATCAAAGGAATGGCATTGATTCCCCTGCCCAATATCATCGCCTCGATCGGGATCTTTGCCCGCCAATACTGGGCCAGGGTGATGGGATTGATCTACAATATTCTTCTCGCTATCGCCTCGCTCATCTTTGCCATTTGGATGTACACTGAAATCTCACGCGTTTCCTATTGGCGCTCCAGTCCAAGACCGGAAGAATACTTGTTTTTACTCCTCCCATTGGCACACCTGGCCCTCTCGATCTGGGGAATGGTTGGCCTGGGGAGATCCAAAACCTTAAAGTACTTCAAATGAGCGTCGCTGAATCTTTGCTGAAACAAATTATACGTTATTGATTATGCAAGCTGGAACCACCATACAGAATTACGAAGTCATCCGCCAGATCGGAGTGGGAGGCATGGGAGAAGTATGGTTGGGAAAGCACAAATTGATCGGTCGCGAAGTGGCCATCAAGAGCCTCCACCGACAGCTGGTACTGAAGGAGTCGATTCGCAAGCGGTTCAAAAACGAAGCCGCTACCCTGGCCCGTTTGCAGCACCCCAATGTGGTCGCCCTCCTCGATTACCATGAGGATGAAAACGGGGTTTACCTGATCATGGAGTACGTGGAAGGGATGCCCCTGGATGAATACATTGACCAAAAGAGTGGCCCCATTCCCGAGCCTCTGCTCAGCCAGCTCTTTGCCCAGATTCTGGCCGGAGTCAGCTATGCCCACCGTAAAAAAATCGTTCACCGGGACATCAAGCCTTCAAATTTCCTGATCACTCCGGACAATACCATTAAGATTCTTGACTTTGGCATTGCCAAGCTGCTCGATCAAAGCGACCAGAAGTTGACCAAGACGGGGACGGCGATCGGTACAGTCTTGTATATGAGCCCAGAGCAGGTAAAGGGAGAAAAGGTGGACCACCGCAGTGACATCTATTCGCTGGGGGTGACCCTTTTTCAAATGGCTACCGGCCAATGCCCCTACGACAAGTTCACGACTGAATTTCATGTTTACGATAAGATCGTAAACCATGCTTTGCCGCCTGCCAGGAGTATTTATCCGGGTGTCACTCCACCCATCCAATCGTTGATTCAGCAGGCCACCGAGAAAAACCCGGATCAAAGGTTTCAGAGCAGTGCCGACTTTCTCAAGGCGCTTGGAGCACAAATGCAGGGTTCTGGCTCCGGGCTTAACAAGGGAGGAGTTGTCACTCCGCCACCGGCACCGGGAAATCGGGTGGTTCCACCACCGGCACCGGGAAACCGGGTGGTTCCACCAACAGGGAACAGCCCGGTTCCACCACCAGCAAACCGGGTGGTTCCACCACCAGCAAACAGTGTGAGCCCACCACCAGCAAACAGCTCGGTTCCACCACCGTCAAATCCTTTAACTCCTCCAACGGTACCAACTCCCCCTTCGAATTCCCATTCGGGTCATTCCCATTCAAGTCATCCCCGTACAGAAGAGGAATTGCCCGTTTTTGACGATTCTCCTGTGGAACCGGTCCCCCAAAATGAGGAAGGGACCAGAAAAAGTAAGAAGAGCGGGCAAAATGCAGCTGCAAGCCATCCCAACTCAGACTCCGCTGATGCGCCCCCCGCGAAACCCAGGAAGAAACGCCGGCTGGTCCTGATCTTACTGGCTATTCTGGTACTTGGTGGCGCCGGAACCACCATCGCTTTGCTGACGGGTGGCAACAGTAAAACCGAAAAGTTATATGTCATTGCCAGCAATCTATTCCTTAGGACAGCACCCAGCACCGAATCCAGAACGCAAGTCAAGCTTCCTTACGGGACTGAAGTGGAGGTCACGGGCCGGCCAAACAAAGATTGGGTTGAGATCAGCCACAATGGCAAGAAAAGATACCTTGCGACTGACTACCTGAGAGATCGGGATGCCTATTACGAGCTGAATTTCATCTTTACCAATTCCGAAGGGAAGGAATTGCTGGATGGCTCCTACCATAAACTGGCTTTGCAAACGTATTTCACCAAGATGGGGTACAGGGTAAATATGCCCACTCCGGATTATGAGCGTATCTATGGAAAAGAGAAATCCAACTGGGATATCTGGGAGGTCCAAGCCTTTGCATCCAGCAGCCCCCTGAATACGGCCATCCCTTCCATCAAGTTGGAAAAGGACAGGTGGAAAAAAGGTGAAACCAGAAACAGTGTTGTCATCGTAAACAATAAGGCGAACCCAGATAATAGGAAGCTGGTCGCTTTTAGGCATACGGATAATGGCAACAATGAAATCGGGACCCTGGATATTTCCAATGATCCAGACTGCTATATTGTCGCGGTAAATGAAAGCAATTTCTTTTTCATAGGAGGTCCGTACGACAACAACAAAATCAATAGAGAGATGCAAAATGGAAAGGAAGGGATTCTATTAGCTAAATCCGCTAATAGTTCTAGTGGGAAGTTGGTTTTATGGGAAGGTGGGAAACTAAAATCATACTCTTTGCCTTACTGCCAATACATACCCTAGGCGCCTGAAATCTCCCGGAATACATCACATTAAAGATCCTGAGCATCCCCCCACATACCCTTTGAAACCCTGCCCAACCCTATGACCCCAGGCCAAATCATCAATAATTATGAAATTGTCAGCTTCCTCGGCGGAGGAGGTATGGGGGAGGTGTGGTTGGCGGTGGACCGACGGATCAATCGTCAGGTGGCGATCAAGGGGCTTCATCCCCAACTCCTGAAGAATGAAGAGGTCCGTACCCGTTTCAGGAATGAGGCCATGACCCTGGCCAAACTTCAGCATCCCAATGTGGTCGGTCTCTTCGACTACCTGGAAAATGAATCGGGAAGCTACCTGATCATGGAGTATGTGCAAGGGGAGCCACTGGACGATTACATCCGCCTCAAGTCCGGTCCGATTCCTGAAAGCAAGGCCATCGACATGTTTGCCCAGATTCTTCAAGGAGTCGCTTATGCCCACCAGCGCAATATCATCCACCGGGACATCAAGCCCTCCAATTTCCTGATCGATGCCAATGGCAATATGAAGATCCTGGACTTTGGGATCGCCAAGGTGCTTGAGAACGACAAAGGGTTAACGAAAACCGGCACCCGCATGGGAACGGTTTTTTATATGAGTCCCGAACAGGTTCGCGGAGAACCTGCCGACAAACGCAGCGATATTTATTCCCTTGGCGTTACCCTCTTTCAGATGCTGACCGCTACCAAGCCCTTTAGTCAGGAGGCGACCGAGTTCCAAATCTACAACGATATCGTATCCAAGCCGCTCCCCAGGGCCAGGACCATTTATCCGGCAGTTTCTGACCACATGCAGGCGGTGATGGACAAGGCTACTGCCAAAAAACCGAGTCAGCGATTTCAGAGTTGTGCGGAGTTCCTGTCAGGACTCACCAATCCCGATTTCCGCTACCAGTCAGGACTTACTGCTCCTCCCCCGCCCCCCGCAGGCCAGGGCTTCCCTCCTCTCCAGGGAGACGGGGACGACAGCCATCAATTGATGCACCGGAAAAGGCGCCGCAGACGTGTCTTGACCACGGTATTGATGGTACTCGCAGTTACGCTGGTGACAGGTGGAATGATAGGATACTCAGAAGGATGGTTCAACCCGATCACAGCGGAAGACCTGGATACGCCTACCGAAGTGGCCCAGATATTTCTCGAGGCAGTTGAGGTACAGGACTCAGTGACTGCCTTTCGGTTTGCCGATGAAGAGTGTAAGTCACAGTTGAGGCTCTTCTTTGAACTTAGGGAAGCTTTGAAGGAAGTCTCTTATGTCGTACAAGGGGAATATATTGAAGGGGAATGGGCAACCGTCTATTACAATAAATATACGTATGGGCAAGAAGAAGAGAAAACGCTGAGTATGGTCCGGGATGGTAAGTCCTGGAACATCTCCTGTAGCAAGGGAGACTTCCTGTGATCGCTGCTATGGGGGAAGCGCAACAAGCAATACCATAAAAAAAGGTCCTGAAAGACCAGAGACATAAAAAGTCATTCGAAGATAAGTACACAATAAACAGTAGATACCGCCATGAAACTCCTCCACATCGGACGCGCCCTGGAAAATGAAATCGTCATCGACGATGCCAGCATCTCCCGCAAGCATGCCCAGTTGTTCATTGATGATATCGGGACGGTCTATATCATTGACCTCAATTCGACCAACGGGACTTTTGTCAATGGTGTGAAAATCCAGGGCAAGACCCAGCTCACGGAAGTCGATATCCTGAAGGTGGGGAGTAAGATTGTGAGTTGGCAGACCCTGGTCGCCAAGGCTGGAATTTCTTCCGCTGAGGAGGAAGTTGCTGAGGTTGATCTTGGAGGTGCAGAATCTTCAGGACGGAAAGGCTTGACCAAACCGATGATGATCATCGGCGGGGTGGCGGCAACCCTCCTGATTGTATTCGCAGTCCTGTTCTTCGCCACGGATGTATTTACCGGTGGTCCGGTTGCGGCCGGCGACCTGGCTGGTAAGTGGGTGGAAAAGGAAGATCCCAAAGCCTGGATTCAGTTCAAAGCAGATGGCGGGTATGAGGAAGGCTACGATTCCGAAGTCATTTTCACTCCGGCCACCTGGGAGCAACAAGGCAGTGACGCCATCCTGATCAAACATGATGGCGTCACGGTTATTTATCACTATGAATTGAAGTCCTCTTCGCTGACCATCTCCCGGACCGACCAGGAAGATGTCTACGAAAAGAGTTCCTGATTATCCGGGGAGATTGGCCCGGGAGATTATCCAGAGAGATTATCCGAGAGGATTATCCGGGGAAGGTCTCTGGCAGAGTATGGGTCCGGCCTTGGTTCTTCTCCTTAATATAATCGGTCAACATCTCGAAGTATTCCAGCATGGGCTCAGCGCTCATATCTGCACCAACCGTCTCATTGAGCAATTCCCGCCAATCCTGGGTGGCACCGGGACGCATCAGTGATTTGAGGAAATCACCGACCTCTTTGTTGCCAGAGTAATTGGTGGATTGTGGATCCTGGTGCAGGATCTGCTTGGCAATATGATCGTGGAATTGGAAGAGAAGGACATAGCTGATGGCATAGTCGTAGTACTGGGCCGCATCGTTGTTGATATGGGTCTTGGAGGCGGCATCGCAATACTCGCTGCCACGCTCAGTTGGAGGCACGATTCCCTGGTATTTTTTCTTAAGCTCCCACCAACGCTGGTTGAACTCTTCGGGGGTCAGCTCTTCTGCATAGAGGTCGTGCTCGAACTCGGGCATCACACCGGCGCCAAAAGGAATGAATACGATGTAGTTGAGTGCTTCTTTGAGTAACTGGTCGTACTTATTGATACGGACATTTTCAGGCCAGAGGCCAAGTTGCTCGAGGTAAGGCTGCTGAAGGGAAGCGAGGCCAAGCAGGCTGCCCATGGCTTCGTGGTATCCCCGGTTGGCACCACCGCGGAGCAGCGGGGGAACATCCGGATTGGTATAGGTGAGGTAGTAGTAGATATGGCCCAATTCGTGGTGGGTGGTTTCATACCAATCGGTATTGGGCTCTACGCTCATCAGCGAGCGCACATCGTGGTCCAGATCAAGGTGCCAGGCAGATGCGTGGTTATTCTTTTTGTAGTCTGCTTCGGGAGGCAATGGATAGAGGCTTGACTTTTCGTAAAAAGATGCGGGGAGTCTTTCAAAGCCTACACTGACATAGAAGTCTTCCGCAGTCTTGACCAACCATTCAGAGCCTTTTTCTTCAATGCGGCTGTTCAGGTCCAAGCCTTCACTGCCACCGATCGCTTGCCAATCCTGCCCCCAACGGTTGGGCAACCAATGTGCCGGCAGGTATTCGGGAACCTCTTCCACACCATAGCGCTCAGCCAGGGTATAGCGGGCATAAGTATGCAATTCTCTGAAAAGGGGCCAAATATCGGCCACCGTACTGCGCATCAGGTCCATCATTTCCTGACGCTCCATGCCATAGTCGGATACCTGATAGGTGAAGTAATCATCGTAACCCAATGCCTGTACCGTTTCGTTGCGCAGGTCGCGCAGGTTGGCGAGGCCATCCTTGAGTTCCACGCCGACCTCTTTACTGGCTTCCCAGGCCGCCAGGCGCTTGCCAAGATCGTCTTCCTCTTTCAGGATATCGTCGATCTCATTGGTAGTAACAGATTTTCCGTTGAGCTTGAAGTCATAACCAAAGAGGGCCTGGGTCTGATTCGTCTCAGCCTTGATCCGCTCCTTGACCAACTCGGGTACTGTTTGGGGATTGTCGGCAGCCATATAGAGGATATTCTCCAACTGCTTCTTCTGGATGGGGGTCATGCCAATCTCTTTGTCGTTGAGAAATCCCCGGGCAGCTTCAATATTTTCGGCACTTCCGGTAAAATCTGCATAGGCTTCATTGGCCACCTGCTCCTCGTAAGCACTCATGGTGTCACCCTCACGAATTTCAGTATTCGATTTCCAGGCGGCCAGAGAGGAAGCATAGGCCAATTTGACGTATTCTTCCGTGTAAGTGTCGAGGAATTTTTGCACCTCTTCGTTGGCAGTTGCGGCGGGTGGGCCGGTAGTTTTTCCGCCATCTCCGTCGGCGGTGGGTTCACAGGCCATAAAAAGACTGCTCATGAGCAGCGCAAATAAGATCAGTGGTTGTTTCATAAGATGATTAAGAAGTGCTCGATTACAGAAGCAAATTAGTAAAAAAAAAAGAAGCCCTTGCGGGCTTCTTGAGTGTACCTGGTAAAATCAAGTTCAATAGGCATTCAATCAACGATTCATTAAAAGTTCAGCCGTTGTCTATACACTTTTCAATTCGTTTTAGGATTCTGTAAAAACTGTTGTGTTCGGTAAAAAAGACGCGATGAGCAGTATTTACGGGAAAGGTTCGGGCTTGGATCACCCTGGTGGGGAATTATTTTTAGAAAATTGGTACCTTGATTGATGAGGGCTTGGCTGATAAACAAGGGAAAACCAAAAAGATGAACGCAATACAACAACCCTGGATTGAAGAAGGCTATCGTGTTTTTGCTTATGAAGGGCCTCAGGGACTCAAGGTAGAGCGCCTTTCGAAAGGAGTAGGCAAGAACAAATCTTCCTTTTACCACCACTTTGCTGATCTGGAGGTTTTTACGAATCTCCTGCTGGAATACCATTTGGAACAAGCCCAACTGATGGCGGAAAAGGAAGCCAATTGTACCAATCTGGAAGAGCTGGTCGATGTGATCGTAGAGCACAAAATCGACCTCTTGTTCAATCGGCAGTTGCGCGTCCACCGGGAGAACCCTGATTTTGAAACCTGCTTTTGCAAAACGAACCAAATTACCGTTCAGGCCATCATCGGGCTTTGGGCTGAGATCCTTGAATTGAATGACAATTCCTATCTGGCCGGGCTGGTCCTGAAGTTGAGCCTGGAAAACTTCTATCTGCAGATCACCTCTGAGACTCTGAACCACGACTGGTTAACCAACTACTTCAATGAATTGCGGGTCCTGGTTCGGGAATTCAAAAAAACCGGTAACGTACCGGCATTGGACGGCACCGTCTAAACTTTCCCCCGGTCCTTTTCTAACATTGTGACGTTCAAAGAATTTAACGCATGTCACTATGAAAGAATCAATGAATCACGCACCCGGTGGACTCAGATCACATAAGTTTCACAAATTCTGGTTGAAGATCACTGCGATTGTGGTGGGGTCATTCGGTCCGGTCTTTTTCCTCGGGACCATGGAAGCCACCAATGAACCCGCCCGCCTTACGCTTGACCTCTTGAGTTGGCCGGTAGATGGATTGACGACCTACGCTTCTCCCGATACCCACTTCCTTTCCGCTCTCACAGGTGGTTTCCTGTTTGGATGGGGAGTAATGATCTGGGCACTGTCCGCCTGGGTATACGACAAGGCACCGGACTTTGTCCGCCGGGCAGTGTTGTCTGGCTTGCTGGCCTGGTTCATCCTGGACAGTTCGGGGTCGATTGCCTCCGGCAATGCTTCGAATGCATTGTTCAATGTCATTGTGCTCTTGCTCGCGGTAGGTCCGCTTTGGCTTCCGGTAAAGGAGTAGGAGGTCTACGCCTAAAAGGGGGTCGGAGGTGACCCCCTCAGTTGTGCTTAGAGGGCAACCGGGTTGTGTAAAAAGGGGAACCCGGTTGAGGTGAGCAGGACAACCTGTTTGGGTCGGGAGGACAACCTGGTTGAGGTTAGCAGGACAACCTGTTTAGGTCAGCAGGACAAGTTGGTTCTGTTTCAACCCCAACCTGTTAGTATCCGGAGGGCAACCGGGTTGTCGCTGGACCTCAACCCGGTTGAGGGCTGAGGGCAGTGCTTTGTGTCTGGCGGATAACCGGGTTCCGGTCCGGGGAGAACCTAGTTATGCTGGCTGCATAGTGGTGTTATGTCGCTCCCATAACACTGTTATGTGGCCAGCTCAACTGGGTTGACCGGCGGACCATTACCAGGTATACCTGGGAATATTACTGGGTTATGTCGCTCCCATAACCCGGTAATATTTCAACCCATACTGGGTTGGGGTTGCTGGGCAACCTACTTCAGGTCGGCGGACAAGTGGGTTGGGGTGGCCAGACAAGTGGGTTCCGGTCGGTAGACAACGCTGTGTGTTGGGACCTGAACCAGGTTATGTGCTGAGGACAAGTTGGTTGAGGACGGGGGTGAACCCGGTTGAGGCAGTTTCACAACCGATTTCAGGCTGTATAGGTCGAATGAGCCATCTTGGTCGTCTCTTAAATCTTCTCTATCTTCCTCTCACACACTATGAAACATACTACCCTCCTGATCATCGTATTCGCATTGCTTAGCCAATCCTGCCTGAACAGCAAAAAGACAAGCCAGGAAGAATCCAGGGAATTCGACCAAAAGCGTGACCTCCTCCTGGTCCATTACGACTGTAAAACAGATGTTGACGACCTACAATCTGTGGCTGCCTTTGCGACCCTCATTTCCAATCCTGAATTTTCAAAGATCAACTACCATGCCGTGGCCGGGGCCTATGGTACCCAGGGCGGATTGTATGTTCCCCCCAATGAGCTGTTTCGGAAAGCATTTGGTACAAAATGGAGCGATGCCCATACAGACCGTGAAAAGGCCCTGAAGGAAGTAAAACTCCTTGCCCTGGCTACCCTCGACAAAAAAGGGGATGTATGGATTGCAGATGCAGGTCAGTCGGACTTTTCCGCAGCCCTGGTCAAAGCAATCCGGGCTGACCAACCTGACCTCAAGACCGTTGAACGGATTCATATTGTCCAGCATTCTTCCTGGAACGAAAAAGTCACCTCGTCCGAAGCTCTCAGTTTTGTCAAGAAAAACGCCCATTACCAAAAAATCCCGGACGGCAATGCCACTGGAAATGGGACGCCGGGGTTCCGTTCCGAGGAAAAGATTGACCTGGAAGGATACCTCACCGCCCCCAACGTTCTGGCAACCTGGCAACTGGCCATCCAACTGTCTGATCAATACAATGGACAGGAAGACCGCTACCTCAACCAAGCCATTGCGGCCGGGGGATTGGATTTTTCTGACTTTTCGGAGGTCTGCTGGATTCTTGGCCTGAAGGACATCGAAGATGGCAACGACTTCTTTCGACGCTATGCTAAGTGGTAGAGTGGAACATCAGAAGCCGAAATCCGCCTGACCATTTACAGAATTATATCTGAATCAATTTCCACCCCATCAGTCCCCCCCCTCCGGATACTGCCAGGTCGGAGCCGCATGGTAGTCTGCTCCGGGAATGGGGATTTTCATCAGGGCCTGGGCATGGTATTTCAATTCGTACATGACCCCAACCGCCTCGATAAGTTTTTCCTGCTCATTGTTGAAAGCTGCGGTAAGCAGATCCAGCAGGTGCAGGTAATGCTGATTGAAATGCTCGTTTTTCTCAGCTATCTCAGGATAATCGGTGTAGAGATCACTTTTCGGATCCTGAATCAGGGAGTAGGCTGAATCGTAATCCACCGCAAAGGTATCCCCGGTTGGAACTCCTGGCTTATCGCTGCATTTATAATGCTGCCCCAGATCAATTTCCTGAAAGCGGTAATAATGAGCGGGCTCGGGATCCTGGCCAAATTGCCCATCTCCATCGCAGACTTTGCTCCCTTTTTTCAACCCCTCTCCCTGATCCACGATGGTCTTGATGGCCCACTTAGCATCGCCCCGATTGAATACCGGCTTGACGATTCCCCCACCCCCGTAATAGTATTTTTTATCGATCTGCTTTTCGGGATCCCCACTGAACACCCAGACATCGGGGAACAGTTCACAGATAAAATCCAGCAGCTTTTCGACGGCTGCGTAGAATTCACCAATCGTCTGATAGCCGTCTTCTTCGCTGATGCTTTCCCAATCCGGTACATCCCCCGGCTCTTCTATCCGCATGAACAGTTTGATCGCATCGGAAGAAAATGGCAGTAAGTTGACGACCAGAGAATGGGTGATATCAGGCAGGTTGCCCGGATACTGAGGGATGAAACCGGGGGTATTGACAATGACCTCCCCTCCTACTGCATTGAGGATATTGCCCGCCAGGGTGAAATGGTACATTTCTTCCATGGCCACTGAACGGATGATCTGGATCGCCTCGGGATTGGTCCCGTCCTGGATCGAATAAAGGGCGGTAAGGTAGGGCGGCAGGGTGCTCAACTCCAACTGCATCGCGGTGAGCAGGTGGGTGCGCAGGTCCTCCATCAGTTCCTCAAAAAGCGATTGGATGGAGGAGGCCAGACTGCCCTCTTTCCGGGCCTGGATCAGGCCTTTCGCGGTCTGTCCTGCAATATGCCCGGATGCTTCTTTGCGGAGACTTTTGCGCCTTTCGGTGGTAAATGGGCGCAGGTGTTTGAAAGCGCTATGTTTTTCCATGGTGTGCTGTTTTTTCGGAGGCCTGAATTACTTGTTGAGGTCGCGCAGCATTTCTTCACAGGACATGAAGGCGAGCGCCGATAAGGTGAGGGTGGGATTGGAAGTGGCTACCGTTGGCATACTCCCACATCCTACCAGGTACAGATTGGGGTGGTCCCAGGAACGTTGCCACTTGTCCACGACCGAGGTCTTGGGGTTGTCGCCCATCAGATGAGTTCCTGCCAGGTGCCCTGCCCCCTGGAAACTGTAGCCAGTTCCGTTGTACTGCACATAGCCGGGGTCGGTCGGGTTGTATTGGGAAAAGTCTTCGGCCCCTAAGCGTGAAAATATCTGGTCCGATACCTGCTTGAATGCCTCAAATCCGGCGCGTTCATAATCGTTGACAGTGTAGTGGATGACCGGCTTGAAATTTCCAACGGCATCGCGGTAAGCGGTGTCAATGGTCACCCGATTGGAAGGGCTGGGGAGTTGCTCGATCAATGCCCCAAAGCGGAATTGACGGGGTGCAAGCCCATTGATGTGCTTGCGGAGTTGGTCGCCAAACATATTGCCGGCATCAACAGCATTGGTGACGGTTGAATAGGGTGCGCCTGTAGGCCAGTTCCACCCTTCATTGCCGATCTCGACGCGGAAGGCGGAGCGGCGGCGGCGGAATTCGCCGTCGCGCAGGGATTCAATCCCCGAGGTGGAAATGGGGCCGCGATAACTACCGACTTTGTGGGGCATGAGCCCCCAGGTAAGCAATACCGGATGGTCCATCAGGTTGCGGCCCACCTGGTCGCTGGAATTGGCAGCATTGCTTTTAAGAAGGATTTTGGCGTTTTCTGCAGCATGGGCGCAGAGGACAACCAATTTGCCACGGGCCACCCGTTCGATCCTTGGTCCCTGACCAGCCTGGGTGAATTCGGTGTATTTCACCCCCGTAATCCGGCTGGTATCATTGTCTATTTCCAGTTCCTGGACAACGGCATAGTTCTTGATTTCTACCTTCTCGTACTTCAGCGCATAAACCAATGTCTTGACCGCATTGTACTTGGCCTGGACCGGGCAGATGGGGGTACAATTGGTATTTCCCTCACAACGTTGCCCCATGTCCTGGTTGCCAACCGCCCCTACCGGGACATAATTGCCTCCGACCTTGTTGTAGGATTTCTCCCATTTGTTGACGTAGTCGGCATTGGGCATGCCATTCCGACCGGCCGGGGTACTGGTCACCACCACTTCGTATTCGTGGTTGTCGATCTCTACCGTCATTCCATCCGTCCCTTTTTTCAGGGTTTTGTCCCAGTAACTGGCGGGAATCTTGTGCATCGGGTAGACATAATCCTCGGAAAATTTGATTCCCAGGTAACCTTGGTCTTCTACGTTCGCGGATACTCCAATCTCAAATTCTGCTTTCTGATAATAAGGACGCAACTCTTCGTATTTGATGGGCCAATCCCGGCCCACCCCATAGCGGGAATAGATCTCAAAGTCATGGGGCAACATACGCAGACATGTGCCCATCCAATGCAGCATGGTTCCCCCTTCGTTTCGGTTGTAATCGCTGGAAAAGGGCTGGGGACCCATTTGGATATAATAGTCTGAGGTATCGGTCGGTGGTGGTCCCGTAACGGGCTCAAGGTTGAGCACGGTGGGAGAAGGAGCAAAAAACCAGTCCGGGTAGGGGGCATTGGGGACCTTGGCTTCTGCTGTGCGGAACTGGTCCATATAGCTTTGGTAACCTTCCCAGGTACGCCCTTTGTTGTCTCCGGCTTCGAGGATGAGGACTGACTTGCCGGCTTCGGCCATTTCTCTGGCAACGATCGCACCGGCCTGCCCGGCTCCTACGATCACGACATCATATATTGTATCGTTCATGGTGATTTCTTAAATGGTGACTCAAACGGTTTCTTCATGCGGTGGGAATGCCCAGGTTCCGAATCCCGGTTGTTTGGCACCCATGGGGTGGGCTTCCATGGCCAGCCAGACAAGACTTTGCTCGTAGGCCTCTCCGGAGACCACATGGTCTACGTCCAGGAAGTTTCCGCAATCATCGGTGGCAAAGGTTCCGAAGCGATTTGTCCATTCGGATGGCATCTGGTACCAGTTTGCCGTATACCACATCTTAATGATGTTGCGGGCCACGGGTCCCAGTTTTGCATTGGATATGATCTCCACCCGAATCCGGTGGTTTTGCTCCGCTTCGGTGCCGCCCTCAGTAAGGATGTTGTTGTACACCCAGAGCAATTCGTGGGTGATAGGTTCTCCTACGATGCTTTGCAGCGTCGACAAATACGTATCTCCCACACCCGTCCCCTGCAAACTGGTTTTGTTGTAGCCAGTGAGTGCGACGGATATGGCATAGAAATCATCTAATGATGCCATTCCAGTAATCTTTGGTCATGAAAAAAAGAAACACAGTGGTGAAATACCCTTAGAAGTAAGTTAGCATTTTTCTGAAGGGCTTACAAATTGGGGGATGGCTTGGCCTTGAGTGGCTTGGGGTAGCCTTCTCGGAGAAGATGGGGGTCGAATTGAATCGGTAGGATTGGGAAGATGAACCGAATAGATTTCTACCTACTCCAGATCACCATCGGTGATGGTGACGGTACAGACCTGGTAATCATTTTCCACGAAGTCGAGCAATTCCCAATTTGCGGGATCGTAGAGGTCCAGGATCACTTTACTGCTGTCAGTCGCTCTGATGGTATCGATGTCATAGACCAACTGGCATTCGGTGGGGTCGGTAACCCGTGCCACAGGATCAAAGGAGGATTGAATGGTATCGGTTGCCCCTGGTTGCAGGTACAAGGTGTCATTTGGTGTGCTACCGGGGGTATCAAGAATGGTAGGAATGATCAAGGTTCGAGTGCTCTGGTTTTCCAGCACCAAATACTTTGAGAACTCGCCTTCGCAAGACCAGAGGGTGAGTGGAAGGATGAGTAGCAGGGAGATGCGGATCAAATAGGTTTTCATGTAATTGAGGTTGTGGTTGTTGCAAATATCGGGAAATTTCTAAAAAGAAGGAAAGCCAGAGGGTGATGACGGGGAAATCTATCTTATGCATATTTCGACAAGCAGTTCCTTATCAAATTATCGGTATAGAAAAATGGCAATTACAATAAAAAACAACCCATAAATATTGATAAAATCAAGCTCAGCAGCCATTAGAATAAAAGCAAGAATACCGACTAATACCATCTTTAGCTTCTGGTTGTCTTTTTGCTTTTTTGTTAGCTTTTCAAGGTCAGCATGTGTTTTTTTGCTCGCCTGGATCTTTAGCTTTTGCTCCTTGTTTAGCTCATGGTTGAACCTCCCACCTTTTTTGAGTTTTTGTAATGAATCGATGCCCAACAATTCATCATTCTCTTTCATTCCGGATAGTACGCGATAAGCTAATTGTGCAGGAGAGCTTGACTGACTATGCAATTCATTGATCAGGGGAGCCATAAACTCATGAGCTAAACGGAGCATTAACTGCCCCTGGTAATTGAAGGAAATCAGAATCCTCGCCTCTGACTTGAGCCTGCTCAGTATTATTTGTACACTATCGGACTCGGCAGAAAAGCGGGGTGCGATGTTCGTTTCGTCAACCAGGAGCGGACTACCCAAAGGCCCTACAAATTCTTTTAGAATGTTGAGTACAAACCCTGTATTGCCCAGCCCCAAAGAGTTTTCAATCGCCTCTATTTCACTCTTGAGATATTGAACCAAAATCCCCTTTTGGTCCAATTTCTGATAACTTTCAATCGTCAACCTTTTCTCCTTGCCAGTCTGATTACTTAACTGCTTATATAAGTTTGTCATAATTAACTGCAGACTCAGGGTCCTCAAAGTGAACGGGTCTTTCTCCAGATCCCTGTAAATCAGTTCTGCCAATCCTTCTTCCACCATTACCTGGTACCGATTTCTTAATTCTTCCTTTTCCGTGATACCATTTACGAACCTTTCGATGTCATCCTTGGAAGAGGGGTCTAAAGCTACCTTAGCATAATCCAAGCCAGCCCTGTTTAATGCTGGCGCTATTGTTGAAAGAAAATCATCCCTTACCGAGAAGATCAATACGATCTCCCCCTGTCTGAATTCACCTATCCTTTTCTCCAGTGTTCTGATCCAATCCAGGAGCCGTTCCTCATTTTCGCCCTGCAGGCCATTGTCACAGTTATCAATGACCCAGACATGCCTCTTTTCCAATTGCATTTTCTGAAGCATCTCTTCACTATCCTTCAGGCCTATTTTGTAATGAAGAGTCTCCTCTAAACTGGTTACTTCCTGAAAGAGAGTTAAATTATTTATCACATAGTCCCTTTCTAACCTCGGAATCAACCCTGCCTGAAGGAGAGAAGTTTTCCCGGAGCCTCCTGAGCCAGATAGGAGTATAACCTGAAGATTTGATGAATCATCTATAAGCGAGAATAGTCTGAGTAACTCTAACTCACGTCCCCAGTAGATATTCGCATCGGACCTCTCATAGGGGGCAAGGTATTTATATGGGAAAGTTGGAAAGCCAATGTCTCCTGCTACCGGGGGCAATTCGCCAAGCCTCCTTTTTGAAGCGGTTGGAAGGTCCCACTCTAAGCTGTCTGCAAAATTCTCATTTTTCCAAATTCCAAAAGATTCACTTATTGGTTGACTTGTATATCCCAATTGAAGGGCCCTCCTGTGCTCTTCCTTGAGACTGATGGAGGCTTTCTCAAATGAATTCAGAATGGAGTCTCCATTTCCCAAGTAGATATAAAACCACTTTGCGAAGATCAATGCGACATTGTCTATAATCTTCTCAGTGGTGTATATCAATGATGGAATATTCTCCTGATAATAGTTCTCCAAGCTTGCGTAGGACACACAGGAATTAAATACGATCAGGCGTAAACCATTTTGCATCCCTAAAAATTCACCAAAGCTTTTCCAACTCACCTGTTTATTCTCATTTCCATCCTTTTGCAAGAGCATATCCAGTTCATTTGAGTGCCCCGAAAAGTGAAATACTGCAATGCGGTCCCTAAACTTCTCAAATGCTAAGAATATTCGATCCAAACTGGCTGATTCTATCACCACTACATGGCAGTACCCTTTCTTTTCAGCCTCCAACAATGCCCTCTGGGATTGATCGGCTTCCTGGGGAAGCTTTTTCAAGAACCTGTCATTAACCTTATCATTTGCATAACAAAGTAGTATTACAGGCGGCTGAATCATGACTTTTTAGACTTTGATTGGAAAGAATAGAACCATCTTGCTACTTGTTCACACCGGATAATTGCCAAAAAGGAGAATGCAAATGGAAACTTTATATGCCAATTCACAAACAATGCCACCGTAAAACCAGAGAAGAGTATGAGGACACCTGCCAATTCAAGCAGATTGACCATTGGGGTCTTGATCTCTTCCCTCCAACGCAACATCCACAAGAACCCGATCATACCCATTGCGGCCCCAAAAAGGAAAATGGTAAGTAGCGAGGCCCTCCTAAGGAAAGAATCCGTCACAATATTTAACCAGCAATTCAAGGTCACCATACTTCCCATTAAGTTTTCATCAATAGGTGTTCGGTAAGTCGTATTGGTATAGCAATGCAATTCCAAATCCGGCAAGAATTTGCCAATCATGATCAAAGTAGGTTCTTTGTTTAAGATATGGCTGAATGATGTGAATTTCTCCTTTTTAAGATCACTTGCCTGCGTGAGGTTATAGATTTTTCCTGACCTTGGACCAGGATTATTACAAAAATAATTGATCTCCATTTGGTGGTTTGGAATAGTCTCTTCAACCCTTCGAGAACGATCAGGATGAGTATAATTAGCCAACTTACTTGCGCACGAAATCGCACTTCTACCGGGGTTTGCTAATCTCGAGAATCTGATTCTATGATCCCCTGGAAGTATCTCCCCTGAAAAAAAACCAGCTATCTGGGAGCCTAATGGAAAATGAGATCGGCATACGGCCCTACTGCTATCTGGAAGATCGAAGAATGACCCCGACGAATTCACAATTTGAATATAGGGGATGACCAATCGATCCTGAAGCTCAGCTACTACATTTTGTAGTTTCTCATCATTATGTGGATTGACCTCCACGTCCTTAAAAATATGGTCAAGGAAAATAGCTTTTACATAATTCAGTTTACCCAACTGGTTGAGGGTTTCAGCTACCCACATGCGTTCCAATTCATTTTTCTGGTTATAAACCCCACCATCCAAGTTGATTAGCCATACCTTATCCAGGGCCCGAACCAAATTTTGTCTAGCCCCCCCCTCCACAGAACCACTGTCGAGCACCCATTTGTCTTGAAGCTGGTCGAACAAACTATTTTCTACATGCTGAATAGCTGGTAGTTTTTTAATCAATTCGCTCCCTGCCATTACTACTAAGCCAAAGAGAAGTGAGAATAATATGGTAGACTTCCACTGGTTCATATACTCTAATTATTGAGGCAATCATTCCCAATATCATCCGGCAGATCAGGGCCTACCATCACCTCGTCCGCCCCCAAACCACTGTAGAATTTTTCCCAAAAACTCTTTACTTCAGTGTCAGTAAGATACTTCTTTTCCTTCCGGGGACCTGAACGTGGGGCAACAACACAGGCTACATGAATACCCTTTAATTTTCCCTGGTTCTGAGAAATGTAAGTATCCACTTCCTCCTTCTTCTTTGTATTGTATCCTCTGCGGGTAAGGGACATTCTTCCAATAGGACCATCATTGCACTGTTCGATCATGTCAGAGAGAATGACTATGTATTGACAACGCTCCCCCTCTTCTGAAACACGGTTCTTTTCAAGGAATTTCAATTTGGCCTCTATGAGTGACCAAATGCAACTCCTTGGATAATCCTCAGGAAAATCCTTATTCGTCTCATCATATAATTCCATCAAGGATTTCTTTACCTCTTGTGAGGCATCTAAAGTTTCGTTTTTTAGTAAAACCCGGTCGGTAGCTCTGGATACAACTCTCTTTTTGAATTCCATCAGAGTGGATTGGAAAGGGCCATCACCAATTGGGTAGAAATTAACTTTTGATCCCTCCGGAACAATTTGGACGATCTCGCCAGCCATCTCGGATATATGTTCCATACTGTTCCTATCGAGATGAGAGGTTAAGTCACATAAAACCAACATGGCTACCCCATTGCCATCCAATGCTGCCTTTTGGGTGACCGAGGAAATGGGTTCCTCACCTGAAATTTCTCCTTCAGAAGATCCTTCAGTTCCCCCACAACCGGAAAGAGCCAATGCAATCAAAAGAACAAATTTCAAAACGGGTGCTATCGAATAATTCTGGTTACTGGATTTCATTTTCATCGTCTAAATTTGGGTTTACTTTCGAATTCTGCTTTGCCCTTATTATTTCCTGGCGATCAAGCTCTACCAAATCATCGAAAATTTGATAGACATTCTTCTCTTGTTGATTTGCGGCTCGGATGGTGTTCATAACCTGCCTTGCCACCACCTTCTTTCGCATTCTCTCTACCATTCCATAGAGATCAGATTCATTGATAGCACTGTCAGGTGCCATTTGTCCCCTTTCGTAACCTGTCCCATAACTGGACAGTAAAAAGTCGCGATACCTCTTCTCAAACTCTGGTGAATTCACCCGGTCGATGTATACCTTAATCTTTTCAATCTGAGAGTTGGCCAAATCAAATGATTCCCGTGCTTTAATAAAGTCCCTTTCATTTCTCTTAATGGAGACCCTGGCCTGAAAGTATTCCTTGTAATTTAGGAGGTGATTTAAACTCAGGGAAAAACAGACCCCACCAATGATTGGAAACAATAGGGTAATCAGGATAAAGGATGCCTTGGTGATGCCTCCTGAAAGATGTGCCAATCCTTTTGTACTGGGATCTATGCCATAAAGAGCGGACATAACATCAAACCTGAAATAGCCCAATACAACAATGGTGGAAAGTGTTAACAGCAAGATTGACACCTTTACAATCAACCTGAATCTGTAGGCTCTCCGAATTGCATTGCTTTTCAACTCATCCAATGGGTCTATTCCGACCTCATCTTCTATCATGGTAGCTTTCCTGGAAAGGGCACCACCTATGTATTCATCGTAAAATATCTTGACATACACAGAACTCAAAGCAATCCCAAGAGAGATAAGTATGATTTCCCAATTTGCACTTAAGACTCCAATTGGATCATTGAAAAGTTGGGAAATATTCGGTTTGGCAATGGTGAAATTAAAACCTTCTTCCATCAATTTGATGGCCAACGGAATATCCGCCAGGATCATAATGAAGGCAATGATGAGGTAAAAAATTGCAAGGAGTCTGGAGAATTTTCGGGGGTGCCTTCTTTTACGGTCAATTACCTTATTGGCATGCTCCCATTTCTTCCATTTCATTTCAGCAACAATAGCTAAACCTTCTACTCTTGCTTTTAGTCTTTCCCTTTCCCCTCTCAATATTGCTTCCAAGTCCCCAACCAATATTTGGACTTTGGCAGTTATGATCCGATACAAGCCATTTACAGCAACTCCTTTTGCACCTTCTGCAATACCCCTTTGCCGAAAAATCTCCCCAATTCTTCCGATATAGGGCATGATTCCAAGATCTTCAGACAAATCCCAGTCGAGTGATTGGAAGGCTTCACCAATATCTTCTTTCCCTCTGTCTTCATCCACTTGGTCAGAAATCTTTGTCTCAACGCTCTTTTCATCAGGTAGCTTAGAAAACCACTTGGACCGAAATCTGCTCAATCTGGATTTTGGCTTTGTTTGTTCTTTAGCGTTTGCCATTACTAGTGGGTGGATTTTGGGTTAATGTTGTAATTCGGAGTTGGGGTGATTTCATTTGCCCGATACCACAGACCGACCTCGAAACCTTCGGTAAGGTCAACCGTTCGTTTTTCTCTCTCCTGAACAAGTTGGGTAGTGGCATCAATCCAAACTCTTTCCAACCGTTCAGACGCCTCCACCAAATTCTTTTTAGACAACTCTAACTTCTTTATGCATTGTTGCCATAGTTTCTGAGTGGAATTAATTCCGGCTGCCAACTCTTCAAGTTCCTCCCTTACTTGTTTAAGTCGGTCGTTTTTTCCTTTCAATTCTGAATTGAGGTTTGAATATGAAAAGCTGTATTGCTGAAAATAGGTCTGCTCTGCCTTGGTCAGGACAAACTCGTTCTCCCTCTTTTCCTCTTGCTCTTCTTTCTTGTTGGAAAAGAGGTTCCCCAGATTTTGCAGCGCCTTAATAAACTGGTACTCTCGCTTAGGAACCCTTCCGCTTACCTTTGGCCTTACGACCATTTCTTTTCCAGTTACCAGCTCTGCAGCCTGGTTGTTGCGGATAGCGCTCAACTTATACATCTGCTCCATCAGCATCATGTAGTGATGCTTAAACTGCTGATTCTCCTCCTTATGCATATATAAGGGGATCGGACGTTCACTATTATCGATGGCAAATGAAAGATCAACGATCTCTCGTTTCAATTCTTTTTCTTGAAGGAGTAAACCTCGAAAATACACACCATAGGCAATGGCCATCCCTGCCATCAGGGCAATCGCGACAAACCCAAAAATGGCTATATAGGATTGATCAGGCCAAATTAACAAGGCTCCCATTGCCAAAATGAATACGATAAATACCAAGCTCAACTCCCAATTGCGCCGTATGAAATAATATGTAGAATTCTCATCATTTGATCTAGGCATTTCAGACCGAGGATCAATGACATATTTGATATACAGGTAAAGGAGACCTGCCAAACCAAAGGTAATACTGGTACCAACCAAATGGCCTGACAAGGATGACATCAATTTGTCCACATCCTTTACACCCGTCCCGGAAACGGTCAACAGAATGAAAAGTATCCCCAAAATGAAAACAACGGGAAGAGCTTGTAGCCAAAAGGTCAGGAATGAGCCGGCTTTGACCTGAGCTCGGTAATAATTCTTGCTTTCATCTCCAAAAGAAAGAGAAAGATCACTTTCCAAGCCCTCTCCTTCCTCCCCTACTTTGAATTCTTTTCCTCGTCTCCTCATCCCTTTCCTTTTTTGGGACGGGCCAAGGTCTAAGGCCTTGATCAGCAAGGTTTGTCCCAACCAACTGAGAATGGTAGTCACTACCAAGACCCCAATAAACATAGCCAGTAGCTTAAGAGCCAGATCAGTTTTTCCAGTCGGCATCATTTCTGTTCCTCCTATGGAGAATAACCTGGTAAAGAAAAAGGATAAAAATCCAGATATATAAACTGGCTTGTTAACGATATACACAGAGAAAAACCACCCTGCTGCTCCCGCAGCACTTGTGCCAGCAAAAAATAAAAATTGATGCGTTGAACCTTTTACGCTCAAGGAATTCTTCAATTTATTTTCAACCCGCTCCAATCTCAGATTGCTTCGTTCAAGGAACTTTCGATACCTATCGGCTCTTTTTTTATAAATGTCTTTGTTTGCTTCGTACTCTTTCCTGTTGATCGAATTCTTCTTCTCGGTTAATGAATCAAAGGTTTCAGCTATTTCATCCAACTCTTTTCGTAGACTTCTGATTCTTTTTTCAATGATATCCTCCCTTTCCCTTCCTATTCTTGCTGAAATTAACTTTAGCTCTTCCTTTATCTCATCAATTTCATACAGGATAGCCTCTTTCTCCTCCCTTAAATCCTTTTCATAATCCGATTCTTCTTCTAGCCTTTCTTCATATTTGTATACTTCGATTTCTAATTCACTCTTTGCCTTTTTGATCTCTTCCTGTTGAGAATCAATATGCCCCCGTATCCTCTTTCTTACCTTTGCTACTTGAATTTCCTGATCCAAAATGATCAAATCCAGTTTTTCCTTTGCTTGTTCCAAAGGAATGGCTTCGGGGTGGATGGCTGTATAGAATCCGATTTTTTGGAAATGGTCTTTGGGATTGTTTTTAAATTCTTTGAGTATACTTTCAACCCTATGGGGAGCTTCCTGAAAAATTGACCTTTCCAAAATCGGATCTATCGGAACTCTTTCTTCCTCTTGGCTATCCTCTTGATTTTCATCGGGAGTGCCAGAATCAGAATCACTCTCGTTTTCTTTTACCCTTTCTGCAGAATCTACAGGTTTTTTATTTTCCTGATTCGGCACATCTTGGTTGATTTCATGCGCTGTTCCTAATCCGTTTTTCTCCTGCCCGTTATTTTTAGAAGGAGTTTGTCCATTCAAATTTGACTCTTCGTTGTCCATCATTTATCCAGGTATAGCCCACAAAGTTGGTCTTGATTGAATTGAAATTTGAGAATTCTAATTGGAACTCTTAGAATAAATTATGAATTCCAGTTATGTAAATGTTCCTACCTTTTTCGAGATTAGGGCTTGGTTATTTGATTCCTTTGTGTGGCGAAAACATATTCTTTGGTTTAACATCACTCCGTCATCAAATCGTTTACAAGGGAAAATAATCATTGCCTATCCATGGCAACAAGGACCGCTTGCACTCTTGCACTAAGGCAATTTTGTTCCCTGCAAAATCCAAAGATGCACTTAGGGTCCAACATCCTCAGACCTATGCCATATTTGTAGTATGGAATTGAGGACTTAGCCTAAGAAGTGAGATTACCGTTCAGGATTCCATAACTCTCCTTATATTGAAAACTCCCAAAAACCCTAAAACTTAAGTATCCACCATCCATGCCAGAATCAAATATTACTCCCCCAGGTGTTTACATCCATGAGTCAAGTACTTCCGGCAAATCTGTCGCCCCCGTTGCCACCGCGGTCCCCGCTTTCATCGGCTACACCCCGCAGGCATTCTACAGTGGGAAGTCCTATACCAACACCCCAGTCAAAATCACTTCCTTTGAGGAATTCAATGCCTATTTCTGCCTTCCGGACCCTCCTGCTCCGGCCCCTCCCGCCAAGCAATACCACCCTCAGTATTATCTGATCAAGGAGAAAAGCAAGCCCGAAAAAGGCCTCTTCCAACTCATCAATGGAGAATATTATTCCATCCTACCTGATGCCAGCACCATTTATTATATGTACAACAGCATTCGCCTGTTCTACCTGAATGGTGGTGGCGATGCTTATATCGTATCGGTCGGATCTTATGGGGCTCCCTCAGGAAAACCCACCGGTCAGGGGGCGCAGGTGGTCAATCCCAATGTCCAATTGAAAGATTTACAAACAGGAATTGCGGCCCTCAAAAATGAGCAGGAGCCGACCATGTATATCTGCCCTGACGCAACCCTGTTGGCCCCGGCAGACAATGGGACCCTGATGCAAAATATGCTGGCCCAGGCTTCTGAGATGCAGACGGCTATCTGTATCCTCGACATCATCGGAGGAAATGATCCTGACCCGATTCTTTGGCCCGATGATATCCAAAATTTCCGGAACAGTACTGGTGCAACCGGGCTTGATTATGGAACGGCATATTATCCCTTTGTGGGGACCACAGTCATGCAGGCCAATGAAATCGATTATACCAATCTGTTCGGAGGAAATGTCAAATCATTGGAGCCGATTCTGAATCCTACTTCTGCTCCAAATCAGGCAGTTGCTAAAATTCTTTCCCAAATTGAAAACCCTGGCAGTACCCCCAAGTCCGTGGCCCAAAACAACGACGCCCTCCTGGAAGCCAGTAAAACCTATACCGCCATCATCCACAATATCCTCGCGGATGTGAATCTCCTGCCACCCAGTGGAGGAATGGCAGGAGTTATTACGGTCAATGACAATCAGCATGGAGTTTGGCACTCACCTGCCAATGTCTCCATTGCCGGTGTTTCCTCCTTACCGATCGGTTTGTCAGATACCCAGCAGGCAGACCTCAATGTGGATGCAGTATCTGGTAAGTCTGTCAATGCCATTAGATCCTTCGACGGGATGGGAATTCTGGTTTGGGGGGCAAGGACCCTGGATGGTAACAGTCAGGATTGGAGGTACCTCTCCGTCCGGAGAACGATTACCTTCATCGAGCAATCCTGCAAACTTGCTGCCCGGGCTTATGTATTTGAGCCCAATACTCAGGAAACCTGGGAAAGTGTGAAGACGGTGATTTCGAGCTTCCTGACTTCGATCTGGAAGCAAGGAGGACTGCAAGGGTCTTCTGCTGCGGATGCCTTCAGTGTGGAATGCGGGTTAGGGACGACCATGACTGGGGAAGATATTCTCAATGGCTATATGCGGGTCACGGTCAAGCTTGCAGTGGTTCATCCGGCAGAGTTTATTGTCATAGCCTTTGTGCAACAACAGGCTACATCCTCCTGACCGAAAAACACAAGTTTTCCGCAATCACACAGTTTTCCAAAACTGTTCCGCTTCATCTTTGTCATAGAATTAGAACACAAAACTGAAGTGATCATGAAAATAGGATTCATTGGACTAGGGATTATGGGGAGTCGCATGGCCCTCAATTTGCAAAAGGAAGGTTATGAGTTGGTGTTGTACAACCGTAGCAAGGACAAGGCCACCGAATTGTTGGCGGGGGGAGCGACTTGGGCAGGCAGTCCGGCTGAAGTGGGAGGGCAAAGTGATTTGGTCATCTCTATGTTGTCCACCCCTGAAGTGGTACAAGCGGTTGCTTCAGGAGAAGATGGCTTGCTGAATGGTTTGGCCGCAGGGAAAATCTGGGCCGATTGCAGTACCACCAATCCTTCTTTCGTTCGGAGTATGGGTGAGCAGGCGGCAGCCAATGGGGTTATCTTTGTGGATTCTCCGGTTGCAGGTACCAAAGGACCCGCCGCCAGTGGGGAATTGCTTTTTCTCGTCGGTGCTACGGAAGAGGCTGGCAAAGATCTCATTCCTCTTTTTGACATCATGGGCCGGAAAACCTTTTTCTATGGCAAACTCGGACAAGGGGCCAGTATGAAAATGCTGATCAATCTTCTGTTGGCTCAGTCAGTCGCAGTATTTTCAGAAGCTGCGGCCTTGGGGCAAGCAATGGGGTTTGAATTGTCTGCCTTGCTGGATTTTCTCCCTAATTTACCGGTAGTCGCTCCCGTGATCGGTGGGGTCCGTTCTAAGTTGGCGGGTGAAGACAAGTCGGTGAACTTCCCCTTGCAGTGGATGCAGAAAGATGTGCATTTGGCTACGGTCAGCGGTTATGAATTGGGAGTGCCAATGCCTTCAGCCAATGCGACCAAAGAAATCTATGCCCAGGCAAAGGCGGCAGGGTATGCAGAAGATGATTTCACTTCCGTGTTTTACCACCTGAATGGGGAGGAGAAGAAGTCGGACTAAATGGGACTGGGAAATAGTCGAATTCAGGACAATTTTGCTAAACTCTTTTCTACCCCGGACAACCACTCCACATACAAACGGTTTTCCAAGGCACAGATAGGTCTCGTCAGCTTCTGCAACTCCTCTGGATAATTCGCCAATTCGGATTCCATTTCAGCGAGGTGGCCTTCCTCTTCGTTGATGATGCCCTGAACCGACAAGCGAAGTTCGGGCTGCTGGTCCAGGTATTCCTGGTAGACGGGATACAATTCATCAGCCCGAACTTCGATGGCGTAGGTCACCAAAAGATAGACGAGGTTGTGGAGTTTTCGTCCCTCCAATCCATGCTTCCGCCCCAGGCGGGAGGCTTCCAGATCAAGCCGGTAAAGGTATTGGTGAGATTGAATGGGTGCCAATAAATACTCTGTCTGATAAGTCGGTAGACCTTCAGGCCACAACTTGCGAGCCAAATGCTTCAGAAAAAAACCATGGCGGGCTTCTTCTGCGGCATGTTTCAGGCTCATATATGTTGCCAGGGGACCGCTCTGGGTGCGGGCAATTTTGGTAGCCCCCACATGCTCCATATAGCTTAATGTATTCAACCAAGTGGCATGCAGCCGGGTGTCGTCACATACCCGATCGAGGACTTTCCGCAGTTGGGTGGCCGTTTCAGTCGTAGTAATTGGCATCATTGGAGCAAAGTTAATGGGTTTTAAGACAAACTCTATCCTGGATGAATTGTTGATTAAATTGGGACACTCATTAATTCGACTCACTAAAAGAATCAACCTTGGGATACAGAAGCCTTCAGGAATGCGTAAAGGACCTCGAACGAAATGGTCACCTGGTCCGGATCAAACAGGAAATGGACCCGAACCTTGAAATGGCTGAGGTTCAGCGGCGGGTTTATGAGGCAGGGGGGCCGGCGATTTTATTTGAGAATGTGAAAGGCACTCCTTTTCCTGCGGTGTCCAATCTCTTCGGGACGGTCGAGCGCAGCCAATTCATGTTTCGGGATACGCTGGCCCGTATCCGTAAGGTGATGGAGCTGAAAGCCAACCCGGCTGCCTTTTTCAAAAATCCTTTCAAATACTTCGACCTGCCTGCTTCGGGTATCCATGCCCTCCCCGGCAAGTTTTGGGGTGGTGCACCGGTGATGGAGTCCAAGACCACCATTGATCAATTGCCCTGGATCAAGTCCTGGCCGATGGATGGCGGACCGTTTGTGACTTTGCCCCAGGTATATTCCGAGGATCCGCTCAAACCTGGACCGATGAAATCCAATGTGGGCATGTACCGGGTGCAGTTGGCGGGAAATGAATACCAGACCAATGACCAAATCGGTATCCACTACCAGATCAAGCGCGGGATCGGGGTCCACCATACCAACGCATTGGCCAAAGGTGAACCATTGAAAGTGAGTGTCTTTGTGGGCGGACCTCCCTCACATACTTTCGGGGCGGTGATGCCTTTGCCGGAAGGACTGGCCGAGGTGATGTTCATGGGGATGCTGGGGGGAAGACGCTGGAAGTACAAGAAAAAGGATGGGTTTACGATTTCGGCCCTGGCTGATTTCTGCATTGTAGGTACGATTGAGGCGAATACCTTGCCAGAAGGTCCATTTGGGGATCACCTCGGCTATTATTCGCTCACCCACGAGTTTCCGGTGATGAAGGTAGAAGCGGTTTACCACCGTAAGGATGCCATCTGGCCCTTTACCGTGGTAGGTCGTCCGCCTCAGGAGGACACCAGTTTCGGGCACCTGATCCATGAGATCACGGAGCCGGTGGTGCCTACCGAGATCAATGGCCTGCACGCCATGAATGCAGTCGATGCAGCCGGGGTACACCCCCTCCTGTTGGCGATCGGGTCCGAACGGTTCATGCCTTACCAAAAGCGGAAGCCCCAGGAAATCCTCACGGTCGCCAATGCGGTGCTTGGTTTTAACCAGGCTTCCCTGGCAAAGTACCTGGTGATTACCGCCAAAGAAGACCAACCCGATCTGGACATCAATGACATCGCTGGCTTTTTCACCCATGTTTTGCGGCGGATTGACTGGAAACGTGACCTTCACTTCCAGACCCGGACCACCATTGATACGCTGGATTATTCCGGTACTTCGATCAATGAAGGTTCCAAAGTAGTGATGGCGGCTGCGGGTGAGCCCATCCGGGAGTTGGGAGAAGCGGTTCCCGTGGATTTAAGGTTGCCGGAAGGATTTCGCAATCCCAAGATGGTACAACCTGGGATCATGGCGGTGGAAGGGCCCGCGTTTACCCATCAGGAAACAGCCACGCAGGAGCTGGCGCGGTTGACGCATTTGCTGGGTGATCAGGGATTTCCCGATGAATTGCCTTTGATTCTGTTGGTGGACGATGCCGACTTTACGGCTGCCAAGCTGAACAACTGGTTGTGGGTTGCATTTACCCGGTCCAATCCATCCCATGATGTCTATGGGGTTGGAGAACGGATCGAGCACAAGCACTGGGGCTGTACGGGAGCTTTGGTCATTGATGCGCGGATCAAGCCGCACCATGCGCCACCGCTGGTGGAGGATCCTGTGGTTTCAAAGCGGGTGGATGCCTTGGCGGTGAAGGGTGGGCCATTGTGGGGGATAATTTGACAGAAGCCCATAAGTTTTCCTCATAAAAAGCATCTCAAGGACTATAAAGAAAACGATCAATTTCTCCTTTCATATTTCCTCAGTCTTACTTATATTTGTCAGTAAGCATTCATCGAAAACGATTATTTTTAAAGCCATGAGCAAAGACGTCATCCAAAACAAAGAATCTGTTTCCAACGACAACGCGTTGGGAGAGTCAGGATTCGAGAACACCAATTCCTCTGCTACTCCTCCCAGCTTGCAGTTGACTGCCAGCAATTCACCTGTACAATTGACTGGAGATTCCAGCCGGGACAGCTTGATGGCAGGATTTGCTCAGACTACTGGTCAGGATCTTTCCGATACCAATATCGAATTCAACAATACAACTGATACTGCTGCCAATGGTGCTATTGCCATGCATACACCCGGCAATATCGTGACTTCCGAGAGTCCTTCTCAGTTCTTCAGTGACTCCGGTACCGGAGCCCACGAGTTGGCCCACGAAGCTGACGTCCGCATGAATGGCGCACCTCAGGCTACTGGCACCACTGCCGCTGGCAATCCAGTCGCTGACTCACGTGAGCACGTTGCTGACTCCATGGGTGCTGAAGCAGCAAAAGCCGGTTCTAACCTGGTTTAATTCCTTCGACAACCAAAACTCTGGTTATAGATACAATGAAGGCAAGCTTTTTGAGCTTGCCTTCATCTTTTTATACCCTGCGGGCGTAATTCTCCACTTGTTTCAACAAGAATTCTGAAAACGTCTCGGCCTCCATTTCCGCGTCTTCCAATCCACCTTCTCCCTCTTCCCAAAAATAAACCGCAGGATCATCTCCCTCCCGCAGACGCAAATAGGTAAAGCTTTCACCTGAGTATTCATTCAGGATGAGAATATCCTCTGGCAAAGTCAGATCCTCTGTATAGGGTTTTAGCATTCTGATGATATCACCATGCCCTTTGTCAAGGTACAACCGGATGATGCGGTATGAGAAATCAACGGAATTGAACAGCCGCCCCATCTTATGCCCACCTACCAGCAGAAATTCTTTGACGGCCAAAGGTAATCTGCAAGATTCAGGAAGGAGCCGGGCCAACTCCTCAACCTCTTCTTCTGTACAGGGCTTCAGCTTACGGTCCGCGGTTTCAGGAAGTTTCCCAAAAGCCTCCAAGGCTTGGGAGATATAGTTTTGCATGGTTCGAATTTAAGTAAATCAGGGATAAGTGACGCCATAGGTCACATTGACAGTGATATCAGTGCCAAACATGGCCCTGAATTGTTGTGAAATGATTTCAGCACAGGAATCACAAGGTTTCATTTCAGAGAACAGGTTGATGGTTCCTGAGTAACCCTGGCCGGCATAGTTCTCTCCTGCTCTGAAGCGGAAACGACCTTGCCCCGGCTGTTGCCTGATGCGGGCCTCCATCTGATCAATTAAATATTCAAACAACTTTCTTTCGGAATCGTTTTTGGCTCTACCTTCTGTATGGCGGAAGACAAGGGATCCATTGTCGAGGTCGGGAACTATGTTTCGTCCCCCAAATGATGTCTCACCCAAGTCGCTGGTGATTCCCGCAGAGGTTCTCTTTCCACTGATTGACATGACGCTTTCTGAGAGGTTGCCTGCTTCACCCGGCATATTGATATTGAAATCACCATAGGCCATGTTCCTGGACCCGATATTTGCACTTTCACCAGCAGCATCTGAAAGAGCAGCGTTCAATGCAGTGCGGGTGGACTGAATTTCTTCCATGACTGATATCCGCTGCCGTATGCCCTCTGCATCGATGCGTCCGGCACTGAGGTCATCACCCAACTCACGGACAATACGGGTGTAACGGTCCCGCATGTTGTCGCTCAGGGTACTCAAATAGGTCTGGTCGCCTATTACACGCTCGAGACGCATCAGATCGTTGAGGCTCAAGTCATCGAACATGGCCCGAAAGCTTGCGATATCAGTGAAGTTGGCCAATGCCAACAGGCGCTGTCCTTTGGCCCAATCCTGTGCAATAACTCCGAGGAACTCGGAGAGTTGTGCATTGGGGACTTGCTGAAGGCTGGTCAATTGAGCCTCATCCAACATAGAAAGTGCATAGAGGGTATGGTCATCCAGCGCATCAATGACATCATCCCCAAATCTGGCAGCAAGTCCTCTCTTGGCACTGCCAACATCCCCTACACTGAGCATAAACAGGCCACCGGTTACGGCCAGGTTGGCAACAATCCTTGCGATTGCTCCTGCTTTTTCTCCCCGAGGCATATCTGAATCAAGGATTGCGGCAATCTGGTCAGCTCCCTGTACACTCATGACCAGGGCTGAAGCTCCATCAGCTGCCAAACTGGAATACAAGAGGAATCTACCTCCGGCGGTCAGTTGCAATGCGGCTGCACCTCCCCTGACTGCTTTGAAGGCAGCTGCCCCACCCAGAATGGATGAAGCGATCGTTAACAAATCGAGGGTTACACCAGTACTGCTGACTTCAGCTTCCCGGAACCGATCCGCGAGACTCAATGCTCCTGAAGCTGCGCCAGTAGCAGCCGCCGCAATAAACAGGAAGGGGGCGAAAGCCTGACCTCCCGGAACTACAGAGGCGATAATACCTCCCACAGCGAAACCAAGGGATGCCCAACCTGCTCCCGAAGACAGGCTTTGCAAGAAGGATGCGCCATCTGTCTCCAAGGTCCAGGAACCTGACTGAACTCCCGCACCATTCTCCGGAATGGTCAAGGCAATGCTGCCGTCAGGATAGGTATTGGCATTGGCAAAGTCATTCAGACATTCCTGGACTGTCGACCCACTGTACTCCCTACGGGATACTCCCGGAGTAAAGTCAACCATCACAAATTTACCGGGTTCTGCTGCCGAAGGTCCGATGTAAAGCGTAATCGCTACGCTACTCACATTTTCCTCAGAGGTGTAAGCAGCCTGTACGGGTACTTCCATCCCCTCCGGAATCTTTTCAATGTATTCGTCAACCTGTCCTTTGTATTCTCTAAAATTACCGAGCTGCTCATTCTGTGCAGAATTGAGCACTACCTGGCGATAGCTGGCAACCTCTCCGGTGCGCTCTCCGTCCTGTACCCCCTCAGCGATTATACTGAATACACCAGAAGTGTAAAGAGGGATACTGGCAGAATTTCCCTGCCCGGCTGAGTATAACTTTTCATTCGGACCGCAGTGGTAGCGGCCTGATGCTTCAGGTGAGGCGCGGTTGAGAGAGTAAAAAGTCTGAGTTGGCATATTCTCAGCCTCTACCTTAGCATACCAGCGAATGGTTCCGGCATCGAATCCATTGGCGACATAGCTGGTGTCATTTCCGACACGGCCCTGGGTTGGATTCGATCCCTGCGATGTGATGTACTGATCCCCTGTTTGCTGATCCTGAACAGCAAAACTACTCATTCCGATCTCCTGCAATTCAAGTTGGGTCCGGAAAGTATCGAAGCTAGCGGTCTGCACCTGATCCCGTGCTTCCCGGCTAACATTCACCAATGTTTTGGCCTCGAATCTCTGAAAGATGACCTCTACATGGTCGTCCGGATGCCTGATCCAGGCCATAATATGGTAACCTCCCTCTTCCTGAGGGGTATAATTCAGAGTCTGATTGGCGCGGGTAAAATAATTGAATCTACTCTTTTCGCCAGAGGGAGAATTCACGATGACCATCTCCATGAAAGGATAGGGAGATGGCGAACCTGGCGCTGACCAATATTGGGTGTTGTCTGAGTGGGTGATCTCAACGGATTCGCCCACCGCTGCATAATCCCCGGCAACGTTTACGGTGATTCCATTATGTCCTGAAGGATTTCCGTAATAAGGATCGCTTCCCGGAAGCAAATCATTGCTTCCACCGGAGCGCGAATCCCAGTTGACCGGGCTGTCGGGAGCATGGTCTGAGCTGTATGAATTTACCAACCACGAAGTGGAAGCATAAAGGCTTGTAAATTGCCGGCTATAAGGTCCACTTAATAAGGTATACA
>CAYGRE010000045.1:0-53206 GCA_964352215.1 uncultured Bacteroidia bacterium | reverse complement strand
GAGTGATGGTTACCTGATCGTTGTCTTTGTCAAATGACCAAGTGAAGGTTCCGTCAGAGGTACCATCAAAAGCAAAAAACTCACCAGTTCCATCATCGCTGAACATGGTAGTACCCAGGCTATCGGTCTGGGTTTCTTCTGAAGCAAGCGTTCCATCAACGTAAGACTTGGTGTTTACGCTTGTGCCTTGCCAGAGACCATCTTTCTTAGGGAGGATCTTTTCAACATTGCTACAAGAAACAATTGCGAAGGCAGCAACCAATGCAAATGCAAATACTTTGAAATTTTTCATAATAATCTTTGAAATAGGTATAATAACTAATTCGGTAATATTTGTGCGAAGGTCGATAAAGCAATACAATAATTCAACCCTGAGAACGCAATATTACGGGGGAAATCTTGCTGAAAATCAGCGACCTATTTCTCCAATTCTAAAAGGGTGGTGGTTTCAGTCCGGTAAATGAAGCCCAATAGGTCCTCTTCAATAACTGTAACCCATCTTTGAGCTTTCTTGCTAGATTCAAGAACTGTCGTGACCAAGTCTTCCCCATCTTGGGTGATCGTCAGGCCAAAGTCTGAGTAGGACCAGGCAAACTCGTCTCCAATCTGGTTTCCGTTGGCATCCAGATTGGCCCCGGTACCATCCTCATTGAAGACCACACTCCCCAATCCTTCCGTAGAGTCCACATCAGTCAGCAATTCTCCATCACGGTAAGTCCTTTCATTCACACTAATCACATTCCACACGCCGTCCTTTCTTACCAGATAATCTTCGGTATCGGTGCAACCGGAAAAGGGAAAAGCCAGTATCGTGATCAGGGCTGAGAGGATTAAATATTTTTTCATGGGGGTTACTGGTTGAGGGATTGGGTTATAAGACCTTTTGTCCGATATTCTTCTAATTATTTGGAGGGCAAATTAATACAATTCTGATTTTTTTTCAGAATCATGCAACCTTTCCGGCTCGGGATTACTCTAATGGGTAAAATCAGTAAAATGAAATCACTCATACAATCTTCCTCTCTGAAACTCGCGCTGGTTCCTTTGACTGCTGCCTTGGCTGGAACATTGCTGGTACTTTTATTCTATATGTTTCAACCAACCATACCATCCAAGTCTTCACAAGGCTCCTACCTGGATCAAGTAGGGATTGTCCATACTGGCACTTCTGTCTCTGTAAGCGAGTCCTTACATCAAATCCTCTAAAAAAGCGCTTGCCCTGGCTTCTGACCAATAGATGCCTTTCCACTTGAATGTCATGAAACCTATGTGTCCCCCTGCTGCGGGAATTTCCAAAAACAAACTTTCATTTGCCTCTGCCTCTTCTAACGGATAGCAAGACTCCGGTAAAAAAGGATCATTCTCAGCATTTACAATTAGTGTCGGCACTTTTATCTTCTCCATCACTGGCTTAGGAGAACTGGCATGGTAGAAATCCTCCACTTTAGAAAAACCATACCACGGTGCATTGAAATGCATATCAAAATCTTCCAATTGCTTGATCAGGTCCCACTTCGAAAGGTCATAAGTTCCTGGCCTGAGCCTTTCTTTCTGCAACATTTTTCGCTTGAACTTGTAGAGAAAAACCTTTCCATAAAAAGCGTTGGCCCCTTTGCTCAAGTGGTTTGAGGATCCCTGAATATCTGTAGGTGCCGAAAAAGTCACTGCCTTTTTTACCTCAGATGGAACCTCTTGCGATCTTTCTCCGAGATAGCGCAAGATATATGCACCTCCCAAACTAAAACCGATCAGAACAACTGTATTGTAGCCATACTTTTCCAGGGCGTGCATTACGACAGCATGTTGGTCCTCTGTCTGGCCGGGATGATAAAAGTGATCTTTGAGATTGGGCTCTCCACCACAACTGCGAAAATTCCAGGCCAACGAGTCCCAACCAAGCTTATTGAAATATTTAACCATGCCCAGGATATAAGCCGATTTAGAACTCCCGGCCAGACCGTGGGAAAAGACTACGACTTTGTCGCTGCCAACCCTTGACCAATCGAGATCCAGAAAATCCCCATCTTCGGTATTAAATCGCTCTCTTTCGTACTTTACCCCTCTCGGGAAGCGCAGGAGATTCGGTACCAAAGTGGAAACATGGCGATTGGCAATGAGAAAGGGGGCTTCGTAGTTGGTGTTTTCGATCAGCGGCATGATCCAGAAAGAAACAATGATTCTTTGAAATAGCGTTTTTGGAGCTATTTCCTAAATACAATTTTAACACTTAGGGCCATTTTAAGCAAATTAGTATACTGTCTACCATAGCATACAGCAAGCGCATATCTTTTCCCATATCCACCCGATTAATCATTTAGCTTTGTATGATGCTGCGCTGGCTTTATCCAATCGTATTTCTAATGCTGTACTTCCTGCCGAATACCTCTCCAGGTCAGGTAGTCAGGATCAGGATTGAGCCATTTTCCAAACTCAACACTTTTACCTTCCAATGCCTCAGCGATGAGGTAGTCGTTACGGCCCAGGATTCATTTCCTGTGATCCTCTTCCGTCTCAATACATTGGATCAATTCGAACTTTACAACCATGAAGATGGGGTTAGAGTTGAGCAGGATGGAAAGATACTGGGGGTATTCCCTCAGTTGATTTTTTGGGCCAACGATGGAGCCCCCCGCTTTAAAATCCTTTCCAATCAAAAAGGAGATGTGCCAAGGACCTATCCGGGCCACTTACTGGTCAGGCCAGGTGCCCGAGGACTGGAAATAATCAATGAGGTCCATCTCGAAGATTATATCAGATGTGTCATTCATGCCGAGGCGGGTCACCATAAAAACCTAGACTTCTTCAAAGTGCAGGCTTTGAGCGCCCGGACTTATGCTTTGAGAAATTTGAAGCGACATGGAAAACTCGGATACGACCTCTGTGACAATACCCATTGCCAAGCCTACAAAGGGGAATACAGTGCGAGCCCTTTGCTGGAGCAAGCAGTGCTGGAGACCAAAGGGGAAGTCATCGTATATGGTGAAAGGGAACTGATCGATGCTGTTTTTTCAGCCAATTGCGGAGGGTATACAGCAAATTCTGAAGATGTATGGGTCGCAGATGTGTCCTATTTAAGAGCGACTTCAGATTATGAGTT
Organism: uncultured Bacteroidia bacterium; assembly: GCA_964352215.1. Classification (GTDB taxonomy): domain Bacteria; phylum Bacteroidota; class Bacteroidia; order J057; family JADKCL01; genus CAWUKT01. The sequence continues at coordinate 50,109 of CAYGRE010000045.1, read as the reverse complement.
TTGTGAAGGATTCTCCAACCACGCGTGGCACATAACCATTCCCAAAGTAGAGTTCCTGGCCAAATTGGGGAGGTATATGAAGATCAATGCGACCGGATTAGAAATCGTGCCTGATGTAAGCGGGAGGGTCAAGAGAATTGTGCTCAACGGGCAAAATAAATACAGTATCTCTGGGGAAGAAATTCGCCGGCTCTACCGATTGAAAAGTTCAAAGTTCCATATTTTCGATGCCAACAGCCTCCTGTTTATCGAAGGACTTGGATTCGGCCACGGGGTTGGTATGTGCCAGGATGGAGCCTATTACCTCAGTAAAATGGGAATGGATTATACTCAAATTATCCAGCATTATTATCAAGGGGTTTCAGTCGTCCCCATTGACAAAACCGAAGAACTTTAACCCTTTTCCATTCTATGGACTTCCACAACCTGTCTCAGTCCATGACTTTTATTGACTTCGAAATCAGATTCCCCTAATTTTATCCTATGAAAAGAATCATGCTCATTGGAATTTCCACCTTGATGCTGTTTTCCTGCGGAAGTTCCAAAGAGGTCGCAGAAAAAGATCTCTTGTTGGGTAAGTGGCAGGTGGCGGTGGTGGAGAGAGGATCTGAAGTCATGGGAGGCCGTGCCTTTCAAGGAACAGTATTTGAATTCAGAGCTGACAGTACGGTTCTTGCCTACAACCCACAGGATACGAGCAGGGTCCAGTATCGACGTAACGGTCAATCTCTTGTCTACATCTATGATCAGGGGCAGGAAAATTACCGGATTGACTCTTTATCGGAGAGCACCTTGAAAATATTCAGTGATGCCGATGGGATTCCGACCACCACGACGATGATCCGAATTTTGGAATAGGTCTACCCACTACTGAAATGCCTGCTACTTTAGTCCCCCTGCTTGCAATTGGCCAGATGAACATCAAGGGGGAAAACGGAAGTTGGTATGCATGAATAACTTTAATTATATTGAAGCGGATTTTTTCCAGGAGTCTTAACTGCTGAATTTGTGTATGGGAAATTACTACTCTAACGCCTGCATTCGTACGTTTACGTTTCTTGCCCTATTCTTAGGATTTACTTCTCAGGATATTTCTGCACAAACGTATAATGACGGTCCCATTGAATTGATGGTCCGTCTGAGGGATTTCAACTTATCCTTCCCCGAAACGGATGTTGCCCTCTTTGGGGTTGTAGGTCAGCCTGATGACCTTACCTATTACGTGTGGGCAAGGGACAATGCCAATGTAGATGGTGTCAACTGGGGGGCCGGCTCAGGCTGCCTTACCGAAGATTATGTCCTTCCTCTTACTGACTTCAATACAATGCTTTACAGCAATACCTTTGCTGGTGCAACTGTTCCTCAGTTTGTTGATATCCGACTGGATGCCTGGGAGGACGAAAGTCCGGATCAGCTCCTTGGGATTGGTTGTCAAGGTACCCGCTGCGCTTTTGAAACCGGATTCTGCTGTGGTGGATTCCTGTTTGGAATCTGTCTGGGAGTCACCGATGACGATGACCTTCATTGTGTTGGCAACCCTTATGCCACTCTCGATTACCGCTTGGGTGATCCCTGCGTCTGGTATGACCATGGCTACCTGAATGGTTCTTGTGCAAATGATGTCTATCATCCAAAGATTGAGACTTTCTGGCGCTATACTGACGGGGACAATTGTGGTACTCCTATCGCCCTTGGAAACTTTGCCCCTGGATTTCCCAATGTCACCCACTTCAACAGCAACGAATGCTACAACGATGCCAACCCAATGCCCAATGGTGGGCGGGATGTTTTCTATCGTCTGAATGTGACCCAGCCAGTCGGCATCAGGTTTGAGACCTGCGGCACAGGCTCCGCACAAACTGCAGTTGACATCCTGGATGCCAGTTGTACTTCTATCGCCAGCAACTTTTCCGGATGTGGCAATGGAGCCTCAATATCTGTTCCTATCTGTAACCCTGGTGTGTATTATGTAGTGGTTGAAGGACGTCTTGGAGATACCGGTACATTTACCCTGGAGATCAGTGAGGATCCAGGCGTGATTGTAACTGCGAATGCTGGAGTAGACGTTTTCGTCTGTGAAGGTATCGGTGTCACGATCGGTGGTGCCGGACCTCCTACTGCAACTGGTGGTCAGATTCCATACTCCTATTCATGGAGTTCGGCCCCCTTTCTAAACAATGATACCATCGCGAATCCAGTCGCTTTTCCTCCTGCAACCCAGGATTTCTATTTGGAAGTCACCGATGGCAACGGTTGTATTTCTTATGACACGGTGAATGTCACCGTTAATCCAGGCCCGACCGTAGCTCTGGGTCCAGACCCATTTGTCTGTGCCAACAATCCGGTTCTGCTTGATGCTGGAGGTGGATTCTCTTCTTATTTCTGGAGTACCGGTAGCTTTAATCAAACCACCATTGCGAATGACTCCGGTACATATATTGCAGTGGTCACCGACTTCAACGGGTGTATAGGCCGGGATACAATTGATGTCAACTATTTCAATACCCCAATTGTCAGTCTGGGTGCGGATACAGCTATTTGTTCCGGAAGTGTGGTTAATCTCGATGCTGGTCCGGGCTTCAATACTTACACCTGGAGCAACGCTCAATCTACGCAAGGGATAACCGTCAATGCCACCGGTACCTACAATGTGCTGGCGACTGACAACAATGGATGTGATGCGACTGATACCATCGACATTGTTGTCAATCAAAATCCGATCATTACCCTGGGTGCTGATACAACGCTCTGCCCTGGAGAACAAGCATTCTTAAACCCTGGTGCCGGTTATGTTACTTACAGCTGGAATACGGGATCGCCCAATCAGATTATCACACCTTCGGCACCGGGCAACTACTCAGTTAACATCATTGACACCAATGGTTGCACCGCCTCCGATGATGTCAACATCTTCAACTTTACGCCGACCGCTCCGAACATCACAGGTGTCAATTCTATCTGTCCTGGTCAGTTTACAACCCTGGACGCTGGTCCTGGTCCTGCTACCGTCCCTTACGTTTCTTATTCATGGAATACCGGTGCTATCACACAAACCATAGGTGTTCAGTTTCCAGGTAACTATTTCGTCACGGCAACCGATGCCAACGGGTGTGAATCTTATGATACCATTACCGTCACCCAAGCCCCAATTCCTACGGTTGATTTAGGTCCTGATGATACCACGGTTTGTACAGGAACCCCAGTAATCCTGGCAGTTCCCAACAATGGACTTGCCTACAATTGGAGCACCGGAGGAAGTGGATTTTCCATTATTGCAGTCAATCCAGGAACTTATTATGTCACCGCTACCAACGCTGGTGGCTGTACCGCTGTAGATTCGATTGAAGTCTTTAACGCCCCGCTCCCTACACCAACTGCACTCAGCAATGGTGATGTTTGCCCAGGGGATTCTCTGACACTTAATCCTGGATCTGGTTTCAGTTCTTATGCCTGGTCCAATGGATCGAATGCTCAAACGATTACGGTCGGAACTCCTGGTAACTATACGGTTACCGTGAGTAACCCCGATGGATGTACCGCTACAACCTCTATGACCCTGGGGCAATACAGTCCTGTAAATGTCACCCTTGGTGGTGACCGCACCCGTTGTGAAGGCTTTCCCTTCGTATTGGATGCCGGAAACCCTGGTTCTACCTATCAGTGGAGTACAGGAGCCTCCACCCAAACGATCAACGTTTCCTTCAGTGGTCAATATACGGTTACGGTAACCAGCCCCAATGGCTGTATCGGATCTGACACCATGCAGGCCACCTTCAATCCTTTGCCTGTATTCAGTCTCGGGGCCAACGATACGCTGTGTGATGGTGCTACCATCACATTGAATGCAGGAGCAGGATTTGCCAGCTATGCATGGAATACAGGAGCGAATTCGCAAACACTTCCTGTCAACACCACTGGTACCTATTCCGTCACCGTCGTTGATGCGAATACTGGTTGTTCCAACTTCGATGAGGTTGAAGTAGTCGCCAGTACCATACCACCGGTAGACCTCGGTCCTGACATCACCTACTGCGACAGTGGCTTCGCCACCATCGACGCCGGTCCGCAGTATGTCAGCTATACCTGGTCTCCTCCTCTTTCAACTGGTCAATTCATCGATGTCGATATGTCGGGGAATTATGCTGTTACCGTGATTGACCAGTTTGATTGTCCTTCCTCTGATGACATCAATGTCACCGCACAAGGTGTGACTGACCTGGACTTCCTCCCCCCCCTTTATGAATTCTGTACCGGGGAAGATGGTTTGCTGGATGCCGGTGACCAATGGGAATACTATGCATGGAACAATGGATCACCAGATCAATTTGTTGTAGTGACTACTTCCGGTTCATTCGACGTGATTGCCACAGATTCCAATGGCTGCCGCTTCTTTGATACCATCCGTGTACGCGAGAAGATTCCCCCACTTCTTGAATTGGGTCCCAATCCCAATATCTGCCCTGATGAAATCATCACCGCAGATGCTGGAGCCGGCTTTGACACCTATTCATGGAGTACCGGAAGCGTGGACCAGACCATTGATATCTCAGGCCCAGGCCAATATACCGTCACCACAATCTTTGATGGTTGTGAGCAGACCGATGAACTCTTCGTCGGAGACGATTGCCCAGGCCAGATATTCATTCCGAATGTCTTTAGCCCAAACAATGACGGGCTGAATGACAATTTCCAAGTGACTTTTGTCAATCTTGACTACCTCACCATCAGGATCTATGACCGTTGGGGCAAATTCTTGTTTGAATCCCGCGACAAGAACTTCCAGTGGGATGGTAACTTTAAAAATAATCCACTCCCAGAAGGTGTATACTATTGGATCATTGATTACAAGTTGAATACGGTAGATTTTGAGGAGCAGGAAAAAGGCACCGTGACGATCCTTCGATAAATGATAGATACACCATCTCAGGGTAACGGTCTTGACCACAAACAAGACCGACTTGACCTACTTCCTCTACTTCAAGTCATCTGGAAGTGGAAACTGCTGCTGCTATGTGTTCTGATCATTGCCGGGGGAGTCACCTACCTTTTGGTCAAGCAAGTTGACAAACTCTATGAATCTCACACCATCCTTTATCCCTCTAACAGCAATTCCAGGGACAAGCAATTGGAAGAGTTCTCTTATGGCTATGATATACAATCCGAAAGGTTGGTCCAACTCCTGAACTCGCAGCACCTGATGGACTCCATCATCAATGCCTTTGATCTGGCCAACACTTATCAAGTGGATATGAGTCGTCCGGATGGTTATGACAGGTTGATGGGAAAAGTTCGGAAGAGGTTTCAATACCACAAGACCCGGTTCTCCTCAGTTGTAATTTCGGTACAGGATGAAGATCCGGTTCGCGCAGCTAGAATGGCCAATGAAACTGCCCGGCTGGTCAACATCATCCACACTGTCGTGATGAAAGAAAATGCGATCATAGCGCTGGAGGCAGCGGAACGGGATTACCGGAAGCGTACTGAAGCCATATCCATTGTGAATGACAGCATCAAGGTCATCCAGGATGGCAGCATATCCGAAACCGAAGCCCGATTGGTCGAAAGAATCAGAGAAAAAGAAAAATTAATCGAGCAACTTCGCTTCACCATCGACCGCATTCGGCAGAACCACCAAATCTATGATTACGGGTACCAGGTCAATGTCCTCAACGAGGAATTGGCCGAAGCCCGGTCCATATACCTGCAGGAAGAGGGTCGTCTTGAGATTCTGGAACCCAAATTGAAAATGGACAGTTCTGTCTTGGACAGTTCTGTCTTGTTTGCCAGGGCAAGAATGAGGGGAGCCAAGAAGAGAATGGATTATTTCCAAGGTCAACTGAATAAACTGTCGGAGGTCAACGCCACCTACATCAGTTCACAAGACCATCTGGAAGAGCAAAAAGAGCTACTTCTTCAAGCGAAACTAGAATTAGAGCAGCTGACCGGCACACTGGAACCTCAGATCGAGATCAGATCTCTCAGTGAACTGGAATCAAATTACGATTGGGACCAGGTCCAGTTGAGAGAACTCCAGCGTAATTATCAGCATGCGCTGACCAATTACCACAATCCGGTGCCGATCGCTTATGTGATCAGCTATGCCAAGCCATCCTACAAACCAATTTATCCAAAGGTACTGACCAGTGTTCTCCTGGCGAGTCTGGGCACTCTTTCTTTTGCATTAGTGATCCTCACCCTGGTTGAACGGAACCGACGCGGAGTTTCATGAAACTTCCCGGAAAACTTCTCCCACTGTTGCTATTGATACCCTACCTGGGATGTATGCTCTGGATTTTGACCCAGATGGAATACTCTCTGGCGTGGGTCATGTTGATCCTTCCAGTTGGCATCTTTGGCGGCTACCTGATGGTGACCAATTTCCGGAATTTTCTCTATTTGATGGTTTTCCTCACCCCGCTTTCGGTCAACCTTGAGGACATTGGAGCCGGAGTGGGACTAAGTCTGCCAATGGAAATCATGTTGGCCGTATCTGCGATCCTGGCCATCGCGCTGTTTCTCTGGGACGGATTACCCCCCAGAGAACTGCTTCGGCATCCTGTCACCATCATCATTTTGGTTCAATTTCTATGGATCATCACCACCTCGACTACCAGTACCGCGACTTCCGTTTCTGCCAAATTCACCGTTGCCCGTCTGACCTATTTGATTGTGTTTTACCTCTTATTCTCCAGGTTGTTCTTCTTCCAGAATAATATCAGACGCTTTATATGGACTTATAGCCTTGGGCTGCTTCCAGTAATGATCTACTCGGTTTTTCGACTGGGACAAATTGGATTTGGCCGAAAATACTCTCCCGATATGGCAGAGCCATTTTTTGATGACCATACAGTATTTGGAGCTTGTCTGGCAATGTTGATCCCCATCTACCTGATCTGGAGTTGGAACCGGAAAAAGCAATTGGTAAATCTCCAGTTCAAGAAATTATTCGGGCCCATCCTTGTGCTGTCCATTGCGACACTCATTCTCAGTTTTTCCCGAGCGGCCTGGTTAAGCCTGATTGTCGCCGGCGTTTTCTACCTTTTGCTCCGGTTAAAGGTATCGTTCAAAATGGTCCTTGCCGGGTTCCTGGCCTTGCTTGCAGTTGGATTCATTCTCCGTGGCCCCTTGGTGGATCAAATGCGAAAAAATGACAATGTCAGTGGTGACGACATTCTAAAGACGGCTAAGTCCGTGACCAATGTATCTTCTGATGAATCCAATGCAGAACGTGTGAACCGTTGGTCCTGTGCGGTTCGAATGGCAGAAGACAAGCCATGGTTTGGGTTTGGGCCTGGAACTTATGAACGAAATTACCCCAGGTACCAGATTCGATCAGAAATGACCCGGATCTCTTCAATGGATGGAGACAGGGGAGATGCCCACTCAGAATACCTGACTGCCCTATCCGAACAAGGCTTCATAGGACTGTTTATATGGCTGACCCTCATCTTCAGTTTGATTTGGGCTGGAATGCGAGCTTATTACAGGGCACCAGATGAGATCTCCAGGAAATTGGTACTCGGACTTTTTCTCGGCTTGATCACGTACTTTACCCATGGCTTGGTCAACTCTTTCCTGGATATCGAAAAAGCAGCGACCCTTTTCTGGGGAATGTCTGCTGCCATCGTTTGCCTCGATTGTAAACACAAAGTAATTTCATAGTAACTAAAACCCACTATATTGTAGGTTCTACCAGTGTCAGATCAATCAAAAATACAAATTGCTACCTTAACTGAACTTGAAAGCCATCTGGTTCAAACACTCCTGTATTTTGATATCTTTTCTTACCCCCTTACAGCTCAAGAGCTTCAGAGGTGCTCCAGGGTACCAGGTCTGAAGCTGGATGAAGTCCACCAAACCGCAGACCAACTGGTTGCGAAGGGATACATTCGTCAGGAAGGAATTTTTTATTACCTGGGCAATGATCTGGAAAAGATCGACCGGCGGGTCAAGGGGAATGAAGAAGCCGAGCGAAGGATTCCCAAAGCATTTCAGGTGTCAAAGTTTATTGGAAAGTTTCCCTACGTCAGAGCAGTAATGCTCTCTGGATCTTTGTCAAAAAACTATATGGAAAAGGATTCAGATATCGATTACTTCATAGTCACCAAACCTGGGCGTTTGTGGATATGCCGAACCTTGCTCATCCTCTACAAGAAGCTCATCCTTCTGAACTCCCACCGTAATTTCTGTGTCAATTATTTTGTTGATGAAGACCACCTCAAAATAGAGGACAAAAACTCCTTTACAGCCACCGAGGTTTCTTTCTTATTGCCATCCTACAATTACCAATTGTACCAGGAATTCCGGGCCAAGAACAGCTGGTCCAAGGACTACTACCCTAATTATGGTCTGCGAAATGACTACCCATGCCCGGAAAAAAACAATTCCTGGATACGAAGGTCTTTGGAATGGGTCCTCAACTCAGGAATAGGGGAACGATTGGATACCTGGTGTATGAAAAGGACTTTGAAAAGATGGCGGACAAAATTTCCAGACTTCGATGAAGATTCCTTTGAAGTGGCGCTTCGGTCCCGGAAGTACGTTTCCAAGCATCACCCCAGAAGATTTCAGGACTTGGTGGGCCGCAAGTTGGTAGAAAAGCGTAAAGCACTGGAAGAACAATTCAAGGTTAGGTTATACAATTCATAAAAACTCTCTGTGAAGGTCCTTTTTACACATAGTTATTTCCTAAGATTCGATCCCAAACAATGGGAAATTCAGATGCCCTATCCTCCTTTGGGAACTATCTATGCCGCAGCCTTGCTGCGGGAAAATGGCCATGAAGTAGCCCTTTTCGACAGCATGTTCGCCCACGGTTCCAAGGAACTCCTTCCCTATCTTGAAAGATTCGACCCGGACATACTGGTTATCTACGACGATGGCTTCAATTACCTCACCAAAATGTGCCTCACCAATATGCGGGAAGCGGCCTTTGAGATGAGCCAATTTGCCAAAGATCGTGGGTGCAAGGTAGTCTGCTGTTCTTCTGACTCGACCGATCATTTTGAAAAATATCTGACCCATGGGGCAGACGTTGTCATACGGGGTGAAGGGGAAATGGGACTGCTCGAATTGGTGGGGAATTGGAGTAAGGGAATCAATGATCTGACGAACGTACTTGGCATTGCTTTCCTGAATGGAAAAGAAGTTCAGCAAAATCCGAATCGACCGGTCATGCGGGATCTGGACAGCCTGCCACCTCCGGCCTGGGACCTCATCAACATTGCCCCTTACCAGCAGGCCTGGTCTGACAAAGGGTATTTCTCCATCAATATGGCCACGACCCGTGGTTGCCCCTATAAATGCAACTGGTGTGCCAAGCCGATCTACGGCAACCGATACAATTCTCACAGTCCGGAAGCCAAGGCGGATGAGCTTGCCCATTTGGTACAAGAATTTGGAGTCGATCACGTATGGTTTGGAGACGATATTTTCGGCCTCAAACCTGGCTGGGTACAGGGATTTGCGGATGCAATTGAAGAGCGGGGGATCAAGGTCCGCTTTAAAATCCAATCCAGAGCCGACTTGCTGCTCAAAGACGATACCATTGAAGCCCTGGCCCGGGCCGGATGTGAAGAAGTCTGGTTAGGGGCCGAATCCGGGTCGCAAAAAATTCTGGATGCCATGGACAAGGGAATTACGGTTGCGCAGATCCATGAAAGTCGTCGCATGTTGAAATCCCATGGAATCAGAACCGCATTCTTTCTCCAATTCGGTTATCTGGGAGAAACCCAGGAGGACATCAGAGCCACTTTCCAAATGCTGTCCGACACGATGCCGGATGATATAGGAGTCAGCGTTTCTTATCCTCTTCCTGGAACGCCATTCTACGAAAAGGTGAAGAGTGACCTTGATGAAAAGACCAACTGGACCGATTCCGATGAATTGGCTTTGATGTTTCGGAACAACCATTCACCTGACTACTACAAGCGGCTGCACCGCTACGTCCACAAATATTACCGCAAACTTCAGGCTTACGAAGCACTTGATAAACTGCTCCGCTTTTCTCCTGACAAAGGTGATTTCCGGCGCGCGGCAAGTGTAGCCTACTATATCCCCGCGGCCTTTCTCGAAGAACAACGACTCAAGCGCCTGGTCAATGCGTGAATTGTCCCCCTACCCGCAACCTGCCTTTGATTCTGCGGCACACCGTTACGATGTGGAATTTACCACCACCGAGGTTGGCCGTCTTCAGCGCAAACTGGTTTATAGGTATCTGGAGGAAGTGGTCTTGAAAGGTAAAAAGCTGAAAGTGCTGGAATTGAATTGTGGTACTGGTGCAGATGCCATCTGGATGGCTCAAAATGGCCACCAGGTACTCGCAACCGATCTCTCAGGGGAAATGGTTGTACAAGGGCAGCAAAAATGGGCTAAAATTCAAGAGAACGCGCAGCAAAGAACAAATGTGCCCTCAATGGATCGCGAGGGAAAAACCCAACATGGTTCCCTTGAATTCAAACAAATGGATCTACGGTCAGCCATGCAGCTCACCGACCAGTTTGACCTTGTCTTTTCCAATTTTGGAGGGCTCAACTGCATTTCTCCTGATGAATTCAGCATTTTTCTGGAACGACTTCCCAAAATGATCAAACCAAATGGGTATTTCGTAGGGGTGATCATGCCAACGTTCTGTGCTTGGGAAACCTTTTATTTTCTGTTAAAATTTCGCTTTCGGGCTGCCTTCAGAAGGCTTGGGAAAGGCCCATTGTCCGCACCACTTGGAGATGGAGCTTTTCAGGATACGTGGTATTATTCCCCTCGAAAAGTACGTAATCACCTCCTTGCCCGGAATACAAAAACCGAAGTCCGCCCAATCGGTTTTTTTCTTCCCCCTTCTTACCTTGATCCATTCTTCAGAAAGCGTCACAAGTGGCTCAAACGTCTAACTGCTTGGGAGTACAGGGTCTCAAAGAGGTCTTCATTTGCATCACGTTCGGATCATTTTCTGATCTCAGTTCAATTTTTAACTAATTTCCCATCGTGAATGTCCTTCTGACCCATGGTTATTTCATCCACGAGGATGTGAAAGAGCAAAAGATCATGAGGCCTTATCCGCCCCTCGGTCTTCTCTATGTCTCCGCTTATCTCAAGCAGCAGAATGTCGACTGCACCATCTTTGATACCACCTTTTCCACCAAAGATAAGTTCCGCGCCTACCTCCTTGCCCAGCGCCCAAGATTCATTGGCATCTATGTGAATCTGATGACCAAACTGAATGTCCTGGAGACCATCCGATTCATTCGTAGCCAGGAGACTTTAAAGAATACCTATATCATCCTCGGAGGTCCCGAAGTAAGAGCACACAAAGAAAACTTTCTTGGGGCAGGGGCTGATGTGATCGTGCTGGGGGAAGGGGAAGAGACCATGCATGAGGTGGTTACCACTTTGGGGAATGTAATGAGTCCCTTTCTGGATACCATCCAAGGCATTGCCTTCACAAATGCCAAAGGAGAGATTGTTGAAACTCCCCAGCGGCCTCTTCAGAAAGAAATTGACCGTTTGCCCATGCCCGATCGGTTAGGCATTGATCTTCAGGTATACCTCGATGTTTGGAAAAAGTTCCATGGAAAAGCGACTACATCTCTGAGCACCATGCGAGGTTGTCCGTATACCTGCAAATGGTGTTCCCGTGCAGTCTATGGCCTGAGCTACCGCCGCCGTTCCCCCAAACTTGTGGTGGATGAGATCGTCTGGATTCAATCCCATTTTGAGGTCGAAGCCTTCTGGGTGGTCGACGATGTCTTTACGGTTTCTCACAAGTGGTTACGCTCTTTTGCTGAAGAGTTGAAAGAGCGTAATGTAACCGTGAACTATGAATGCATCACCCGTGCAGACCGCATGAATGAAGAGGTGATCGACCTCCTCAAGGAAAGTGGCTGCTTCAGGGTTTGGATTGGTGCGGAGTCAGGTTCCCAGAAGATTCTGGATGCCATGGACCGCCGGGTTACTGTAGAGCAGGTTCGGGATATGATACGACTCAGCCAGGCGAAGGGGGTACAGGCGGGAACTTTCATCATGCTGGGCTATCCGGGAGAGACTGAAGAAGACATAGAGCAAACCATTCGCCATCTGGTGGATTCAGACCCTGACATCTACACCCTGACGGTCGCCTACCCCATTGCCGGTACGCCTCTCTTTACAGAAATTGAAAGTGACATCACCACAGAACTTGCCTGGGATTCCAGTACAGACCGGGACATCGACTTCAAACGGACTTATACCCGGCGCTATTACGATCACGCGGTTCGCAGAGTTTTCAACGAGGTTCACTTCAACAAACGTCTCAAATCAAAATCTTATCCCTCTGCGGCCAACCATAAACTCCGGTCACTGGTCGCCAAAGCTGGCATGTGGTGGGAACGGAAGCGGTCCTGATCAAAACGATCCACTTCAAAGCAAGATCAAAGCGATCTACTTCAAAGCCAGATCAAACGGAAGCCTTTCGGATCAAAAAGCTCCCCCTGATCACGGATCAGTTTTCCCTCAACCACTCCTCTACGGCAAGGGCCAGCGCAGATTGTCCTCTGGAATTTAGGTGAGGATCGTTCTGGTAGTATACCGGTCCAACTTCCCGCTCATACCAGTTCAAAATATCCAGCGGGTACAGGATATCCATATTTTCATGGGAGGAAGCATATTCGTCCAATTCCTTCAGCCAAATATGGTCCTTGAAATTGCGGGGAACCTCTGCCCCTGGCGCCATTCCAATCGATTCCATCCGTTCCTGATAAATCGCCCCCACTTGTGCGCAGTGGGGAATGACCAACAAGAGGACCTTGGTCCCAAGAGATTCAGGGTAGACTATCAAATCCTCCAAAAAATCAAAATAGCGTTCTCTTTGTTTCCTCCATTGCACATTTCCCGCATCTCCCTGGTCCCGTATCCAGTCTGGCTCAGATTCAAAATAGCGCTTCTCCCTTTGATTGTACAATTCTGGTTGGAATCCAGATTCAAATTCTTTTGCATCTCCCCTGGGAGACGCCTGAAACTGCCCACCTTTGTAGTTGATCCAGGTGAGTGAGCGCATCCTGTTGGCAGACCACCAGTAAAGGTTTCGCATAAATCCCAACTTCCCCCAGTTAACTGGTCTTTGAAGGTCAAAGAGGTCATTTCCCAAATAAATTTGGTAGATAAATACATCTGGCTTTCTGTCAGAAAAACGACGCGAAGCCATATAGCTGGCCTCCACAACCCCGGTTCCCGGAACTGCTGAATTGGCAAAATTCCATTCCGGGAATTGAACTCTAAGCTTATCAACGTATCCCTGGTCAGAAGTCGAAAAAGAATCCCCCATGACAAGAACTTCCCTCTTAGCTGATTCCTTTAAGATACCCTCATTGAAATGACTCCATTCCACTGCATAAAAATCCCCCCACTGATATCGGTAGGCCAACTCGAGCAGCGCAATACATAGGAAAATTCCTATAATAATTTGGAGCAACAGACGCCGAAACTTCTTCACAGATGGAAAATAGACAAAAATATCCGGGAAGAGTCACAACTCTTTTTGATGCTTGAGGTTATACTTTTAAAATCCTGCTTCGTTTAGTAGATTTGACTGTTCGTTACATTGATCTATCCACTTAATAACCGATAATAAGGAAATGTCCCAAATTGCTGAGCTTAACGAGACTGTAGACGTGAAAATTGGGGGTGAAACCTATGCATTGCCAGTCGTAGTAGGTACCGAAGATGAGCACGGTATCGACATTGCCAAACTGAGAGGCAAAACTAGTTATATTACCCTCGATCCAGGATTCAAAAATACCGGCTCTTGCCAGAGTGGTATAACCTTCCTGGACGGAGAAAAAGGTATCCTCCATTATCGGGGATACAGCATTGAAGAACTGGCCGAGAAAGCTTCTTTTCTGGAAGTAGCCTACCTCCTCATTCATGGTGAATTGCCAACCGGAGATCAACTGACCTCCATGGTAGATCGAATCAAAGCAGAGTCCGCTCTGCCTGCTGGTGTCGATTCCATCCTCAATGCCTTTCCGGAAGGATCACACCCTATGGGAATGCTTTCTTCAACCATCAACGCTCTCCACGGATTTTATCCTGAATCCCTCGACCCCTATCGTTCTGATGACCTGAAGGCAAATACCATCATCCGGTTGATCGCCAAGCTTCCAGCCATCGCAGCTGGGATTTACCGCAAGAACCGGGGCTTAGGATATGTAGAATCTGATTCTTCCCTGGACTATTCTGAGAACTTCCTCAAAATGATGTTCGCACAGGATGGCGAAGACTATGAGGTAAACCCCATCGTTGCTGAAGCAATCAATAAACTGCTGATCCTGCATGCTGACCATGAGCAGAACTGCTCTGCATCTACCGTCAGGATTGTAGGTTCCTCTCACGCCAACTTGTATACTTCAATTTCAGCTGGTGTATCTGCCCTTTGGGGGCCTCTTCATGGAGGTGCAAACCAAAAGGTGATCGAGATGCTGGAAAGCATCAAGGATGACGGAGGCAATACAGAAAAATGGCTTAACAAAGCAAAAGACAAAGACGATCCATTCCGCCTCATGGGCTTTGGTCACCGTGTCTACAAGAATTTTGATCCCCGTGCACGGATTATCAAAGTAGCCTGTGACAACATTCTGGATGCACTTGGCATTGAGGATCCCATTCTGGATATTGCCAAAGGACTTGAAGCAGCAGCCCTGAGTGACGAATACTTCGTCTCACGCAAGCTTTATCCAAACGTTGACTTCTATTCTGGAATCATCTACCGTGCTCTTGGAATTCCTACCAAGATGTTTACGGTAATGTTTGCCTTAGGACGTCTTCCCGGCTGGATTGCCCAATGGAAAGAAATGCGCGACAATGGTGAGCCTATCGGACGCCCACGTCAGATATATGTTGGGGAAACCCTTCGCCCTTTCAAGCGCTTAGAAGACCGCTAGGAAAGGTATCCAAAATACTTTTCGACTCCCAGGTTCTGCCTGGGAGTTTTTTTTGATCCTCTGATAAGTAGATGGGAGTTCCTGAAACCGGGACGTCGGGACGTATTGTGTAGAAAAGACGTACTGTGTAGAAAGAGAAAAATCAGGCAAAAAATAAGGGCACAACGTTTGGTTGTACCCTATTCAAATCAATCAACAGTCTGAAGCATCCGGCTTGCACCATACAGCCGGTATAAAAATGAGAAGATATTATCTTTCAGTGTGTTCGCACGGCTTAGAGAAGTCTTCCACTTGATGTACAGGTTAGGAAGACTTCGCCCACCTGTCGATTAATACACGACAGGTGGGACGATTCCTTATAGCCATTTGAAAAAAGAACGAATTCACTCTAATTTAGCTTTCTTGTTCCCACCTGAGCGAATCAGGTGGTCGATCATTGAAGGTGAATCTGAGCTTATGGTCTTAAACATATTTCCTGAACTTGTGTCAGGAACGTCAGATATTGTTCCATCAATTAATCTACATTTCGAAAGTAGCATAGAAGTGGTAAGTCTGAAAGCCAAGTTTTATTATGTTTATTAAAAAACCTTTGCTAAATTAACACCTCAAAGTTATTGGTATTCAACCGGTTTGCACCTTAGAAATTGATATTTTTCTGACCGATGACCATCGAAAAATTGTACTACCTTGTTCACTCTTTGACCAGGGATCAAAAGTCGAATTTCACCCGATACATCAGGGGTGGAAAGAAAACTTTGGATGTTGTCCTGTATGAGAGAATTCTGGCCCAGAAGAATTTTGATGATAAAGCATCAGAAATTATTCGTGGCAAAGAATTCAAAGTAGCAAGCAAGTATTATTTGTACCGGATTAAACTCGCAGAAAAAATAATCCAAAGTCTTGTATCATTTGAAACTGCAAAAGTATCTGCCCTGTCATTTATCAGAAGGGCCGTTACTATGGATGCAGTAGAATTGGCTGAAAAAGCACTTTCGGAAGAAATGATCAACGCTCAGCACGATGAAGATTATTCTACCCTGAGATATCTTTATGACTTCGCTTATGATTTAGAGCAGGATTACAACTTCAAATTCAATTACCATAAACAGTTAAAATCCAGAGCAGAAGTTCAATTTCTGGATGAATCTCAGCATACCCTGGAAGATTTGCTTCTGCAGATCAGAAAGTCATTCGTAAAAAATGCTGATAGCAGGAGAATGGCCGCTTTAGGTCTGCAATCCCGGCTTGAAGAAATCGAACCGGAGACCAATAGGGCAACTTTTACCTTCAACAAGGTCAAGGTTGGTATTTCTCTCCTTGACAGATCCCTGGACAAGGCCCAGGAGCTTCAGAAAGGGCTTGTCACTCAAATGCTGGAAACAAAGGCCCGGTTCTCCATTACGCGTCTGTCAAAAGAAATTTCCAGCCTGATCCGTTTGTCTGAAGAAGTTGGAGACAAAGAGACGGCGCTGCAATACAACCTTGCATTTTCTCAGTTAAGTCCCAAAACCCTGATTGAGCAGAAAGAATTCTCCAAGAGCAGAATTATTCAGGCCATCACTGTCGGTGAATTCTGGGCGAACCTCTCATTGGCTGAAAAATCGCTTCAGGAACTCAACGAAAATAGATTCCAGTTCGACAATAGCGATCTTGCCAGATTGTACCTAAAGCTTGGGTTAAACTTCTTCTACAATGAAGAGTACGCCAAAGCCCTGTCATGTCTCCGTGAAGTCCGGTCTATCCCTGGAAAGGATTGGAACAGGATTAGCTGGGAGCCAGATACATTGGTGCTACTGTGCCACTTTGAAAAGGGCAGTCAAGACATCATTGATTCTCTGGCGCGTGCGGCATACCGCAATACCCGGAAATACGATCTGGAATACCCTAATGCCGTGGTAAAAATCATCAACCACATAATCAGGCTCGATGGGAATGCATCTGATGAGATATACCAAAAGGGCTTAAGTCAAATTCAATCCATCCTCAAGTCGAGTGATGAAATTCACGCGGCCCAATACTTTGATTTCTCTATCTGGCTGCATTCAAAAATTCAGAAGACATCCCAAGCCAGTCTTTTCTCCCATATTGGAAAGCTGAAGTTTCAGCGTATGGGAGAAAAGATAGCCGGGACCTGATTAAAAAGCAGGTAAAAAGATTTCAGAAATCTATTTCAATTGATACGACAATACCATCTTCTTGCAGTATGGTGACATAATAAATATCACCATCGGTATCTATTGTGAGGGAACCCGATTGATATTGCTGGGAAATAGTTTGGTAATTATACTCCAACTCATTTGCCATGTATTGCAACACTTGCTCGGCAATTTTGGAATCAATAGGTGGTGTATCAGCTAAGCTGATCAATAATTCTTGAGATTCGGAGGTATTTTCACTTGCAAAAACACTTCCATTAAAGGTTACAGCAAGAGCAACCGCTGCTACTAATAATACTCTACGCATAATTCTAATTGTTTAAGACCATTACTAATATAATAATTTGCATCGGCTTTTCATCCTTAGGTCCTGATTCTGTATGATTTAGGTTCACATTGTCATTAATATCCCTCCTCTTTGGATTTAGAATGCTCGGTCTCGCCCCTTTTTATCCCTGAACACTCCCAAATTGTGCCTTGATAATGACTTCTAGCCGACTATTATTCACAGGGTTAAGTAATTCACCGTACCGATTTCTTCCGTGAATTGAATCAAATGAAATCCTTCGTAAAAACCATGTATATGAATCAATCGGAGTAAACCTGGATTGGGTAAAGGATCATAGACCAGTTCATTTAATACGCTGAAGTCACTTGCTCTGGTGCCCGACTAGCCATCGCCCCCAATTTGACCACCTGCATTTATAACTTACCAAAATCCCCAACTGACAGCTAGAAATTTACGGCCCAGATCCTGGAAGAATTCACGAAAAAACCCCTTCTAAGGCTCTTATAGCATTTTATCTAGCTAGCTCCCAATTTAATTAAGAGCAAAGTAGCACTACTTCAATTCACCTTTCCCAAACGAATGGTCCGGCAAGTAGCCAAGGAAAATACAATTCTTATTCCCTTTTGCAGACAATATGAAAGGCTGGGTGATAACCAATTGAAAAAACTAAACAGCCCGAAGCCAAGTAGTCCATTCGCCTCAACTTATCCCTGTGATTCTTTCAGCTATTCTACGCGTCGAAGAAGCCAAACCTCCTATTTATCATCAGAGTCCCAAATATGCCAGATCGTTTCAAATGGTTATTTTGTACTCAATAGCTACTAAATCCTGTTCGGGCAAATTCGGCATGTAAGGTTGGGAAGGAAATCGTCAAAGAAACCAGAATCATTGACTCCGGACAGTAGTTAATGTAGGTGACAATATCACTTATTTATGCCAGTATCTACAATACTGGAGGGTTGACAACCTGTTTAGTAGTTTGCTATCCATAGATTCGCCTATTTTCAAAAGCGGGGATAAGTTCAGGTAAGAGACCAGATATTTTTACAGTCAATTCTTGCATGAGACCCTACCACTTGTTGTCATGAAAGTCAGTTTCTCCTAAATTACCTTTTCAACAAATCCTCTCGAAGTACTCCCTCTTAGAATTTGCATATCTTTTTTTACAGCAATGCCGGAAAAACAGAATAATCCAAACCATGTCACCGCCAAAGAAGGTCCATTGACAATAAAAGGAGTCGAGATTGGTCCCTTTTCTCCTGCTGAATATACGTCCATCTACCAACTGTCAGTTTCAGGCCCGCACGGCCTACGGGGACAGGATGGATATAGTTATGACTATCTGGCCCGCGATGGCGGAATGGGCCAGGATGGGGAAAGAGGGGCATCTGGTCACCCCGGACAGCCCGGAACCCCAGGGATCACCGCCGGCAATATCCAGATTGAGCTTCAGATAGGTGAGGAAGCTCCCACTACCAGGTGGGGGCTCCCATTTGATAAATCCATCCGATTAAAAGCGGATGCAACTTTTCCTGACGGTCAACAACGTCCCTTAAATGCAGATTTGGAGCTCCCCTTCAATGCAGACATACAGCTTTTTGCAATTGGAGGAAATGGTGGCAGAGGGGGAGATGGGGGAAAAGGTCAACGTGGAGGGGATGGAGGCAGAGGAAGAGATGCCAACCGACACAGAAGAGGAGGCAACGGTGGAAACGGTGGACGGGGAGGCAGTGGAGGAGCAGCTGGAAGGGGTGGAGACGCAGGCCACGGTGGAAAAATAGAGATCATTGTTCCCGGTGATGAGAAACATTTGATCATGCTCACCGAGAATGATGTTGATGGTGGATTTGGCGGGGATGGTGGAATTGGCGGAAGCGGTGGTTCAGGTGGACGTGGAGGCAGTGGAGGCAGTGGTTACAGTTGGCGGGAATATGCCGGCAAAGACTCAAACGGAAATGCCAAGTATCGTTTTCGTTCTAATCCCGGAGGAAGCTCAGGTCGAAACGGGGAACCGGGCTTGAATGGATCCCATGGTGTGGATGGTACCGATGGGAAGGATGGAAAACTGGTATTGAAGCCCTCCTTCTTCAAGCCCTCCATCAATGCGAAGACCTTCGAAAGGAGATATGCCATCGAGGTCATCGATTATGAACTTAGGGATGCTTACCAGGATGAAATCTGGGAACCGGGTGAAAGAATCTATTTGAGTCGGTTGACGATCCGTAATTCAGGTGGAATGCCGCTTCCTGAAAAACGCCATGTTTACCTCCTGGTCAGAAACAACAACCGGGTCATATCAGATTCACTGGCGCTCGAACTTCCGGTGGGCCTTCAACCCAACGAGTCCCATACCTTCAGCGAAGAGCTCAGCCTCGTTCTCCGGCTTCAAACCGCAAACGAGATCACGGACCAGCCCTTTAAAGAAATGGCAAGAGTGGACCCCGGAGCGATCATGGGAGGCGTCCAGAAGACCTTCCGGGAAGCCAGTCTCGTTTCAGAACTTCCCATTCGATTCCCCGTAGAGATCAGCCCCATCTCCGGTCACAACTCCATTGCAAAAGGAGAAGCAACCCGGATCTCATGGACGGTGACGAATGTCTCCAGCCTGGACCAGGGCTATATCTCTGCCTTTAAGAGAAGGCTGGAAACCCTCTTCCTGGTTGAAAACAGTTCCGATCCAGATGCACTCTCTTGGGACCACATCCTCCTCTTTGACAAGTTTGGCAGGTCAATAGATCTGAACGAGGGGTTTGACCAGGAGATACCATTTATTGCAGCTGACGACGAACATGAGGGTGTCAAAAACCATATCGAACAAATAGGCTTCCTCGGCATTCACCCCGATGCCAAACCCATGACCATAGCCTTGTCCAAAGCAGATCTCAAATTTGCCCTTCCTGACAATCCGGAAGCCACCAGAGAGATTCAGTATTCCCCCTTTCAAATACGGGTTGCTAAAAAATACCAAAAGACCCAGGGGTCAGATATCCTCCTCGTCATCAACAAAGACACCCATATCCGTACCGTTCAGGACATTGTAAAATACTATGAAGGCCTTGGCTCAACGGTAGACATCTGGGACATTTCGCATTATGGGCTCCTCAACCTGGAGCACCGGCAGGCGAATGGGAATACCCTGATGCATGATTTTGAAGGCAAGACCATTCTGGTGATCAACAATGGGTACAAGAGCAACCAACTGAAGGAAATCCACTCCCATCAACTCATCGACAAACGCCAATTTCTCAGAGGCGCAAATGACTACGGGATCACATTCTATGTGGTAGGAAAGACACAAGTTGACCGGGAGACGGTGCAGACCCGGCTCAACCTCCCCACCATGGAAGCAAAGAGCATTTCCTATTTCGACTCCCGGAAAAAAATGCGTAGAGCTTTCAGGAAACGGTTCTCTGAATCCATCAAGGAAGAAGAAGGGGTGCTTACCGTCCCACTGGGAGATATCGCTGAGGAAGTAGATAATTTCTCCAACCGGGCTTATGTATGGAGGGCCAAAGGGAAAGTCCGGTTCTGGAATTGGTACCGGTTTAGCCAGGATCGTCTGAAAAAGAAAGCCCTCTCGATCCTGAAAGACCTGGAACAGAAATACCCCAGGGAGCAGTTTTATGCGGTCTACAACTGGAAGGGGCAGCCCACCAAACGATTCCTGGGCGGATTGACAGGAGAGATTGACTGGGGAACCATAACCATTCGCCAGGCTCCCCACCGTCTCCACGGCGGGAGGATGGTCTCGATCCAGGCGGATGAAAAAAGCCTGCTGGATGGGAGCTTCTTCCGAGGCCCCAATACCGCCTATCACCTGGCCCTGGGGCTGACGATTTGGGAATCCAGAGAAGCCTTTGAAAAATTTCTGGACCAGCAGCCGGATCTCTTGACCAATGTCTCTTCTCAAAATGCATTCTTCCAGGCCTGTATGTACCATATTGCTGCGGAACAAGCCAATCTGCGGATGCACAAGTGGACCAGACTCAGCCGCAAAGAATTGGAAGAGAACCTGGTCTTCCTCAAGTTGATCACCAGCTTTTCCCTGAAGTTCAATTCCCTCGATTCACCCCAAGCCCGGTTTTTCAGCCGGTTGTTTGCCACGACCCTGGCACTGGTCCAGGTTCAGCATTACAAGCTCAATTGGCTATTTCCAAGAAACCGCAACCTGAGGCTTACCAGAATCGTGAGAAGAATGATCGATGAATGGATCGAGCGCAACTTTGATACTTCCAGAGAAGTGAAACGGATCGATCCCAGGCTATGGGAGAAGAATGATAAAGACAAGGCCGCCTTTCGGGCCGGCGTAGAAAAGCTTCAGGAGAAGTTCGCAGACCGGATCAAAGAAGCCCATCCCAAATGGAAAACCCGTGGAGATGCTTTCCTCGACGAGTTGCTTCATGGGGTTGAAGGAAGTGAAAGACAAAGGAACCGGATATTTGAACAGCAGGAATTTGAAACCTTGAAGATCAGCGATGAGGGAAGGCAAGTCTGGCTGGACTGGTTTGAGGATTCAGAAACAGAGATGATCGAAGACATGACTTACCACATGAAGCAGGTCGACCTGGCGGGCAAGAAAGTGTGGCAAATCGCTGAAAAGGAATTGCTCCCGGAAGAAGAGAACGAAATTTTAGAAAAATGGGACCCGGCACTTGAAAATGCAGTCCCTGAAGCACAGGGGTCGGAATCAGTGAACAAGGGGAGTGGACAAAGCAATACCCTGAAAACCTGAGAGACCTTGACTTACAGGAGGCCAGGAGTCGACAAGCAGATGGCCAGGAGTCGACAAGATTAAAAAACGTTGAACAACCCTCAGAAAATTGACGGCTGGAGTCGGTGAAAACGAGATGTTAAAACCCTGACGAAAGGACAAAAACCCGCTTTTGCAACAGCGTAGAACCAGTTGTCACCCGCAGTAAATAACCTCCTTCAGGAAGTTGTGATGCGGGAAGTACCAGCGTCCCCTCTCCTACCTTCACCATCGATTTCTCCACAACCGTCCTACCCTGAATGTCCATCAGCGTTACGAGGACTTCACCATCAGGCACATACTGCAATGAGAATTTCAAATCACCCTGCACAGGATGGCCATGCAGCAACAATGCGGGTGCCCCAATGGAGGCCCGAACTTCCACCGCAGAGGAGAAAGCCTCAGATCCATCAAAATCGACCTGACGCAAACGGTAATACAAGCGCTCTGAAGGTGCCTGACTGTCCACAAAACCATAACTGAAACCCGAAGGAGTATCTCCCTTACCAGCAACTTCACCTATCGGGTCAAAATTCAATCCATCCTTACTGCGTTCTACCGAAAAGAACCAGTTGTTCGCCTCATAGCTGGTTTGCCAATCAATCTGAACCACATCCGAACCCTGACCCGCACCCATATCTACCCGCTCGGCGGAAAGCACCAAACCCTCCACTGGCAACAATACAAAGCAGCTAAATTCCGAAGTATTGTCGATGTTGGCTATCGGAGAGACATCTCTGGCCGTCGCCGCCAATGTGGTCCCATTGTTGAGCGGCCCCACATAGGCCCAATTGCCAGCCCCATCCGCGGTGACGGTGCCAATGTAGGTCTTGCCCTGGCAAGTCCCGGTACAGAGTGAATCGTAGAAAAGTTCAATGATATTGTTAGGATCAGAGGAGCCATTGCAACCCGTCGCATCCGCAGAAGCAATTACAGGTGCAGGATGGTTGCCATTGCCCGCCCCATTAAGTTCGATCCCTTTGCCGGTATTGCAGAAAATACTGTTGCCGGAAATCCGATTCCTAACATCCGTGGCCTGAATCACGCCAATGCCAAAACCAGTATTGAAGGCGATGATATTCGCTTGACCCGCTCCAGTTCCTCCAAATACGTTGGCAACCGATCCCGTATCCACCCGGATACCCCCTGCCGAATTGGGCAAAGGATTCACACCGTTGATGTCCGTTCCCACATAATTCCCCAAGACCGTACAATTGTCCGCATTGTCCAAAGATATGCCGTACTCATTGAGGCTGGCCGCAAAGAGATTGCGGTGCCCGGCTGTAGTTCCTCCCACCGTTACCCCAGTGGTATTTTCGATATACAGCCCCGAATCGTCGTTGCCAAGAGCTATGGTTCCGGCCGCATTTGTACCGACCTTATTGCCAAAAACAGAAGCGTTGTTGGAACCCCCAGCGAGGATGATGGCATCGAAATTGGATCCCGCGATGACATTGCCATCATTTGCGCCCGTCCCACCAATCACATTGTTCGGGGAGGAAAAGACGGTAATCCCATTGCCCGCATTGTTGATGGCCACTGAACCAGTGGCATCCAGGCCGATGTAGTTGCCACGAATGATATTGGCGGAACCGCCATTCACCTCAATGCCGTTGCCATTGATTCCGGAACCATTGCCGGAAATAATGTTCCGTTCACTCGGCAGCGAACCACCGATCAAGGCTCCCACCGTATTGTTCACCACCAGCATCCCGGCAAATCCATTGCCCAGGGCGCTGGTACCGGTGATGTCCACCCCCATATAATTTCCGGAAACCACACAGTTGTCGGACTGGTTGAGGGTGATCGCCACCCCATTGTTACCCGAGATGATATTGCGGTCGCAAGGATTACTCCCACCAATCAGGGTATTGTCGGCCCCGACTTCCACCTGCACCCCATTCTGCCCGTTGCCCAGATCAACCGTGCCGGTCAGATCCGTACCGATGAGGCAACTCTGGACCGTCATATTGGGGGAGCCGATGAACTGAATCCCGTTGAATTGAAAATTCCGCACATTGAGCCCCAGAACAGACGATCCCGCAGAACTGGGCAAGAATTGCAGACCATTGGCTGATCCACCTCCCCCATCAATAGCAACTGTAGGTTGCCCGCAGACATAGCCCGGTGCCGTACGGGCATCAATGGTGACCGGCCCCGTAATACCGGGCATAGCCCCCACCACATTGATAACCCCGGCGATGGAAAATACAATTATGTCCGCCCCGGCAGCACCATTGGCACTAAAAATAGCTTGCCGAAATGAGCCCGCCCCGGAGTTATTGGTATTTGAAACAGTAAAAGTTGCGGCATTACCTGAAAGGAATAGACCTGTAAACAGACAAATTACCAGAAGTACCTTTTGAGACAAGATGGGGAGGATAGTATTAAATAGCTTCATAGTGGTTTACGTGGCCGGATTGAGGGGTGACTTTCAATAAACAGATTAAGGAGGTAAATAGTTTATTGTATTTAGCACAGTAAGCAGGATATCTACCCGGAAAATACCTGAAGAGGGGTATTTATTTCTACAATCCAGCCATTTTTCCGAAATTAACCCTTACCCCATACTACTTTCCATGCGCCCATGAAATTTCAATCCTATTCTTTCTTTCAAGCCACAGGTTCCGGCAGATTCCAGGATTCCAGCACATCAACAGGTTCCGGTACATCCAGCACCCCACTCTGCCACCTGGTCCAAGCTGTCAAATGTTTCACCCTGCTCTTCTTGGCAACCATTCTCCTGCCAGGAATGTCTATCCTGAATCTCGCACCCGGGATGTCCACCTTAAAGGCACAGACCCTGCTCTGGGACCTCGACAGCAAACCGGGAATTTATTTGCCCATCTATGGTTTTCCCAAATCCGAACTTCCGAAAGGCGCTGACAGCGTGGCTTTCCACTACGACGAGGAAACCTACAGCCTGGGCTTCATGGTCTTCAAGTCAGATGGTGCCTACCTGATAGAAAGCTATGAAGGGGAAGACGTCTGGTTTAACTGGGCCAAGGCCAATGAATATGGAACCTACGAGGAGGGCAAAGTTCAATTCTGCTCCCAGCTCCCCTGGAAAGCAGCCATCGCTTGCGACATCTTTACCTGGGATGGCAAGACCTTTCACTACAAGGAAACAGATATCGAAGACCCCAGCGAAGAAAAAACCACAGAAGCTTACGAATTGCGGGAGGCAGATCAACCCTGCAAGGCCCTCCAGGTTTACAACACCGTAGAATATCCCTATTCTTACTTCAATCCCGATTATTTATTCGCAGAGCTTTTTATGGAAGCCCATGAGGTGGCCTTGAAGAAATACCGGGAAAAGGACTACCAGGGAGCGGTTAACGAGATACAATGCATTCTGGAAGAGTCCTGGGTGACGATTCCCGATGACTACCTCAATGAAGAAGGCCACCTCAATGAGCATACCAGCCTCAGCTACACGAATTATGTGGCGGTAATGGGTGATTACGGCTTGTTTCTGGTGAGGGCAAAGAAATTCGAGGAAGCAGTGGCAGTGAATGGAGATCTGGTCAAATTTGCACCGGAAGTCGTGGGGCCCAGGTTACAGTTAGGAGATGCACTTTTTGAATTAGGTCGTCAGGAAGAAGCCAAGACGGCTTACCGGGAATACCAGTCCAGCATGACCAAAGCGGGTAAAGAGGACCAGATTCCTTCGAGAGTTCGGGAGAGAACGCGTTAGGCGAACAGACCCGGCGGATAGATTCTGCGGACAGATCTGATAAACAGACCCGGAGAACAGCATTAAAAAAGAGATAGCGTTCCAGAGAGTAAAGAATCGAGAACGGAACGGGAATCAAACTGTGTAACCCATGACATTCTTTAAACGCTTTGGAAATGATGGGTTTTACCTAAATTAGAGCAACTGCAAATTAGAGCAACAGCCAAAATCATTAGAGCAACAACCAAAATCTATTTATGACATTGCGCCTTCTTTTCTTTCTGGTATGGGGCTTATATTCAACCAACTTAGTTGCGCAAGGGGTACTGACCTCCCGCACCAAAAGCTTTGAAACCCATATTTACAAATTGGAGGAGGAAGAAGCCCGGGATTTACATTATGGCTTCCGCAATTTCAACGATACCAATTACTACCACACCCTGGTCCAGACCATTCCCACGGACCAACCCTACTCCCCTTCGCTTTCACCGGGGTATTACATCCACGTCCACACGGATCAAAACCGGATTCACTACAAGTTCGAAATGATCCCGACCTGTCGGGTGGAACTGTTGAACAACGAAGCCGACCTCAAGATCCAGGTCTACGACCTCGATGGCAACCTGGTGCCGGATGCTGAGGTCCGGGTAGGAAAGCGGAAGTTAAAATACGACGAGGAGAGCGAGAGTTACCGGAAAAAATGGGCCAACCTCGATGGCAAATTGGAAGTCATCTATGGGGGAATGACGCACTTCTACAGCGTCAAGAAACTCCAAAATCGAAAGCGATTCAACTTGGGGAGAACCGGCAAAGCCCTTCTGATCCCTTTCAAAGTGGTCTGGATTCCAGTACGCTGGGCCCTTTTGCTACCCGTAGATGCAGCCCTTTCCCTGGCCCGGCTCAAACCACAAGGATCAGTCTATACGCTCATCAAGCCATTCAAGGATGTGGTGGTGTCGATCAAGGACCAACCCACCGGTTGGGTTTCATGGGTGCAAAAGAAGATATTCCCCGGAACCATGGCCAGTGCCCGGAACTATACCGCCATGACCAAACCCGTCTACCGGCCCAACGACACCCTGCGCTTGCGCTTGTACACAGAAAACATCAAAGGAAAGCCCCTGAAAAAGCCGGTGAAGGCCATCATGTCCAACTTTACTAAAAGTTTCATCTGGGAGTTGGAACCCGAGAGTCCCGGGGTCTACCTCTTTGAACTTCCCCTGGAGGATAGCCTCAAACTCACCCTGGACCGGCAATACATCATCTCATTTGCACAGAAAGGTAAAACCATCACCACCGCCTCTTTCAAATACGAGGACTACGAGCTCAAGCATGCAGTCTATAAGATGGACATAGACCGAAAAGAGCATTACCCGGATGTACCCCTCACCCTCACCGCCAGTGCAACTGATGAAAATGATCTTCCCCTGGCGGATGTGACCCTGAACCTCAAGCTCACCCTTCAGGATGTCACGACCTACACACAGGACTCGGCATTTATACCTTTTTCGCTTTGGGAACATACCCTTGACCTGGACCCCCGCAAGGAAACTGAATTCGTTATCCCGGACAGCATATTTCCCCCAGTGTCGCTCAGTTACAAGATATCGGCGACCATGAAGAACGCCAACAACCAGGTTTTGCAACAAAACTTCCTGGTGGATTATTACCAAGTGAAAGAAGATATCAAATGGACCTTTGATGCTGGAAAGCTGAACATGGTTTATTTAAAGAACGATGAGCCTTCCACCGCCCAGGCCCTTGTATCCGGATACGACATTAACAGCAAGAAGATGCTCAGCCGGTGGGTCAACCTGCCCGGCTCCATTGAGATCGATCCCTGGGTCCTTTCCTACGAGGTGAAGATCGGCAGCTTCTCCCAACGCAAAACCCTTCAGGCTGTTGAATCTGGTTTGTCACCGATTGCCAGAAGAGACCGTGACTCCATCTACATTGATGTGGTTAACCAACACAACCTTCCCTTTAGCTACCATATTTACCGACTGAACGAAGAGATTGAAGCCGGATATGGAAACAGCCTTCGTTACCGGGAAAAAGCCAGAAATGAACGGAACCATTATCTCTCGGTGCAATACCTCTGGGGCGGACGGATCGTGGAAAAAAATTATGAGATGGGGCTTCAGGAGAAAAAACTGTCCGTTTCCATTGAACAACCCCAAAACATCGTACCCGGACAAAAAGTCGACATGAAAGTGAAGGTTCTGGATGTAGATGGTGAACCTGTGGAAGGGGTGGATGTCCTCTCTTATGGGCTCACCTCGAAATTCAGGAATTACCAACCTCCGACCGTTCCCTACAACCTCGAAAACCGCAAATCCAGGGAAATTTACAATCACTTTTACTTTACCCGTCCGGGAGACCAAAATACACACCTGAGCCTGGATTATGAGTACTGGAACCCCCGGTTTGGACTCGACACTATTCCCTACTACCAGTTTACCTACCCAAAGCAGAGCGGATTCTTTCAGGAGATTCCAATTGGATTCAATTCATGGGAGTCCAATTCCACCCCATCAGACTCCACCAAATTCTATTCGTGGGGAACCGACTCCACTGAATTTGCTCCATTCATCACCCTAAATGGGGTTCTTCAACCCATCTCATACATTCTGGTCGACAATGTTCCGGTATATTTTTCCTGGAACACCATTCCCATGCCCTACAGTTTCCCCATCTCAACCGACAGGAAACACACCATCACCCTACGTACAAAAGAGCATCAAATCGACCTGCACCAAAGGAGCTTCACTCCGGGGACCAAAACGATCTTTTCCCTGGACCTGGAAAAATTGGTGGCTACCAAATTCGAGGACAGGCCAAAGGGGAATTTCGGGATCACCGAAGTCGGGGCTAAGTTCACCTCCAGTGAATCAAGCCGGTTCACTGCCTATACCAGCGCCTACCGGGGAAGCTATCTGTTTGACATGCCCTTCTTCTCCCAACGCTCCCATTTCTTTGAAACCAGTTCCGGCGGCCCCTACTCCAGTTCCGGAGGGCGGACCATCTTTGGTCCCGTGTTCCGTGAAAACCTGAAGTTTGAAGTCCCGGACTCCTTACTGGAGTCTTTCCGCCACGAGCCGGGATTCGAGTATGACTTCGGAGGAGACATCACCATAATGCGCTGCATTGATTTCAGCAGCTATGTCAAGCCCGCCACCAGTGCCCGCAGCAGTTTGACCGACCGCCCCCTCACCCGAGCTCAAATCAAGCAGAAGTACCAGGATGAACTGGACCGCCGCCGGAGGGCAAAGCTACTGGCCGAGGTTGGACATTTCTCCAACCCGGGATCAGGAGAGTTACGCATTCAACTCGACAGCACCAAAGGACGGAGCCCCCTCAATACCTTGCTCCTCAACGAGGAGGACAACGATTTCCTGGAAATGTACGCCGGGGGGAAATACAAATTCGAGAAGAAGAGTCCTGGCTTTTATACCCTCTTGTACCTGCTGCCCGGAAATAAATACTATAAAATCGACAGCCTTTACCTTCGGGGTGGGGGAATCAATTACTACCGACTCGAACTTCCGGACTCCTTGCCGGCGAATTCTTTCACCGAAGGCACCACCACCTACCTGGAACAATTTATCCGCAATGCCAGCTTCCAGCGGGTCATTCCCTCCGGCGATGACCGGTACCCACGCAAAGTCAAGGAGATGTACATCCAGAACTTTGGCAAGCCCGGAGACCGCAAACTATCCGGTCTCATCATCGATGAATACGGAGAACCCGTCCCTTACGCCACCATCCGAATTAAGAATGCCAAAATGGGAGCCATTTCTGACGAGGATGGAAAGTTTGAGCTCTATATCGGAGAAGGAAAAACCGTGATCCAGGTCAGTTACGTGGGCATGGTCCCGGTTGAAAAAACGGTGGAAGCCCCCGCCTACATCAAAGTCGTGATGCAGGATGCCGGAGTAGAACTCAGCGCGGTGGAAGTGATCGGAGAAAGGCCTCTCCTGCTGGAACAATCAGTGACCTCTATGCAAATTATGAGCCGTGATCTCAGCATGGTCCCAGGGGTAAGAGGGACTGATGACATCGTCGCAACCAGAGCCGGGGTCTCGATTCGCGGCGGAAGAAGCACCGAAGGGGTAGACGCTGTTGCGGCCAGTGGCAGTCCGGTCTACTTTGTGGATGGCGTCAAAGTTACCGGCGAACTGGCTGACCTTCCCAAAATCGTGGTCACCCGCAAGGTCTTGACCCCGGCAGAAGCAGAAAAACTTTTAGGGTCGGTGGGTGCCAATGGAGCCATCCTCCTCACCACCCCGGAAGGGCTGCGCAAGCAGAAACTCCAGGACTCCTATGATGCCGAATACCTGGAAGCCCTCGCCAATTCCAAATCACTCCGCACCAATTTCAAAGACAATGCCTACTGGCAACCTGCACTGATCACAGATGAAAATGGCGAAGCCACCTTTACCGCAACCTTCCCCGACGACATCACCTCCTGGCAGACCTATACCTTCGCCACCCGGAAAAAAGGGTATTCCGGGCAAACCGAAGGGCGGATCAGGTCCTTCAAACCCATCATGGGCAAGCTCCGCCTTCCCCGCTTTTTACTGCCCGGAGATTCCAGCTATGTCATTGGCAAAGCCCTCAATTATACCCCCGACACCCTCAACGTCCGCACCGCCTTCTCCCAGGATGGCAATGACCTCGCAGACCAGCAGCACCGCTTTCTCCTGGGAATCGTAGACACCAGCCTGATCGTGGCTCCGGAAGGAGACACCACCTCCATCACTTATATGCTGGAAACCGAAGAAGGCTATGCAGACGGAGAACAGCGAAAAATTCCCCTCTACCCGGTCGGGGTCGAAGAAACCGTCGGCATCTTTACCCCACTGGGCCCTGACACCAGCTTCACCCTCAACTTTGATCCTGATCTGGGCAAGGTCACAGTGCGTGCCGAAACCGACCTGCTCAAAGTCGTAAGGTCTGAATTGAAACACCTCTGGGAATACGGCTACCTCTGCAACGAACAGGCCGCTTCAAAACTAAAAGGCTATCTCCTGGACAAGCGGCTGGCCGCAGCCCTGGATGAACCCTGGGGCTACGAAGAGGATGCTAAAAAATTGATCGAACGCCTGGAAAAAGCCCAGTTGGCCCACGGTGGCTGGGGATGGTGGAGCGAGAAAGAGACAACTCCCTGGATCAGCCGCCACGTCGTCGAAGCCCTGATCATGGCCAAAGATGCCGGCTTCGAGGTGAATACCCTGAATACCCCTCGATTGACAGGCGTCTGCGTCTACCACCTTGAGACCGAGCCGGATACCATCGGTCCCACCACGCGACCCAACCTGGACTCAATTGCCCGGGAAATGGCTAATCGGTCCGACAGCCTGATCAACCGGGCCAGACGGCAAAGCTGGGCCATAGAAGCATTGAGCTACCTGGAGATTCTGGAGCGAATGGGAGGGCAAATAGATTTCAAACAATACGTAGCCAAACTGGATGAACGGCTGGGCGAAAGCCTTTCCCTGCAATTCCGGCTGATCCGCCTTAAGCAGCGACTCGGACTCCCCTATAACATGGACCTGGTCAATGACAAACGCCAGACCACCCTCTTCGGCAATTCTTACTGGGGAAATGACCGGCTCAATTATTACAGCCTCCACTACAATTCCATCAGTACCACTGCCCTCGCCTACCAAATCCTCAAAGGAGATTCAGCCAGTGCCCAAAGACTGAGCTCCATCGCGGGTTACCTGTTAGAGCAAAGACAGGGCGTCTATTACCGGAATACCTACGAATCGATCCAGGTGCTGGAAATCCTGACCGAAACCCTGTCCGGAACAGATGGCAAAATGGACAAACCCATCATAGAACTGTCCGGCGGGATCAATATTCGGGTGGATTCGTTTCCCTATACCCAGGAAGTGGACAATATGACCCACTTGAAAGTGAATAAGATCGGTAAATATCCGATCTACTTCACCGCCTACCAGCGCCGTTGGGAGCCCCTCCCCGACCGGGACGGCAACAATTTCAAGGTACGTTCATGGTTCAAAGACCAGGACTCCACCGACCTGCAATTGACCGCAGGAACCAAAACCACCTTGATCGCAGAAATCACCGTGGACAAAGAATGCGATTATATCATGATCGAAGTACCGATCCCTGCCGGATGTACCTATGACAGCAAACCACAACCGTATTGGTCCCGTGGGGAAGTCCACAGAGAGTATTTCCGCAACAAATGCTCGATCTTCTGCACCAAGATGACACCGGGGAAATACACCTACGAAATCCCCCTCATGCCACAGTACACCGGATCCTATACCCTTAACCCGGCCAAAGCGGAGATGATGTACTTCCCGACCTTCTTTGGGCGTGAAGCAGGCAAAAGGGTCCATGTGAAATAAAAAAAGCATTACCTTGTCAATATGAAAGCTGTTCGTCTGGCTGCAATCCTCTTGATCATCGGGCTCGCGGTCTACGTATTGATGACTGCCCAAAGTCTGATACTTCCCCTGGTTGTCGCCGTCGTGATCTGGTATTTTGTCAATGCCATTGCTGGTTTTATCTGCCGCTTCAAAATCATCCCCAAGTGGCTGGCCTTGCTAATTTCTTCGCTGGTCATCATCCTGCTCATGGCAGTGGCCATTGAGATCATCGAACTTTCCATCGAAAGTATGATTGCCAAGGCCCCGAAATACCAGCAACGGTTTGGGCAATTGATCGTCGCCATCCTCGACCTCCTGCACATTGAAAAGCTCCCCTCAGTAGCAGAATTCGTGCAGGACTTTAACATCCAGCCCGCATTGCAACAGTTTGGCAAAGAAATATCCAATGTAGCCGGACAGGTATTGTTTGTCATCATCTATACCATCTTCCTGTTGCTGGAGCAATCCACCTTTCCCAAGAAGCTCCTGGCCATGTCCAAAGACGAAAAGCACCACCGCAGGATGCAGAAGACCCTCACCCGCATCAACAATTCCGTCAAGACCTATATTACCATCAAAACCCTGATTTGTCTGGCCCAGGCGACTCTGGCTTATGTCGTCATGCTCATCGAAGGGCTTGATTTCGCCATCTTCTGGGCCTTCCTCATCTTCCTGCTGAATTATATTCCCACCTTCGGCTCTATGATTGGGACCATTCTCCCAACCGCCTTTGGCCTCCTCCAATTTGAGAATTATACCCTCGTGATCGGCATGGGGGTCATCATCTGGGCAGTCCAATTCCTGCTGGCCAACCTGGTCGAACCCAAACTGATGGGCAATACCCTCAATATCAGCACAGTGGTGGTATTGATCTCTTTGTCATTGTGGGGATTTATTTGGGGAGTACCGGGCATGATCTTCAGTGTTCCCATCATGGTCATCCTGATCATTTTCTGTGCTGAGTTTCCATCTACCCGCCCGATCGCCATCCTGCTTTCTTCCAATGGAGAAATTCCACGACCGTCGAGTGAGGAGGTAGAATCCGAATCTTTCGAGAAGGTAGTCGCTGACCCTTCGCCAAAAGGGAGAAGAGGAAGAAATGTGGGTGGAGAAACCTCAAGCCTGTTGAATCCTGATAATTGGATAGACTAAAAACTTGATCAGGATGCTGCCAGCGCGAGTGGCTTGACTGCCACAGCATGAGAAATACTATCCATCCACTGTTGCAATGCCTTTATTTCAGCAGGCCCCCAATCAAGTTCAAAGAGTTGATCCAAAGGCTGCCAAACTGCGGCCTTGTGCTCCATCAATCTCAACTCTCCCCCCCGCAAAGCACAGAGATAGGGTTGGATCCGATACTGCTTGTTGCGGAATTCACGGTCAAAATGAGGAAGGGATTCCAGAATCGTAATTTGAAGACGCAACTCTTCCCAGGTCTCCCGGTGCAGACAGGTTTCGAGGTCTTCACCGATTTCAGGTTTGCCACCTGGCAACTCCCATTTAAGGGGCAGGGACATGGTCTCAGGTCGTTGAGCCGCAAGAACGGTGCTATTTTGAAGGACAATGGCCCTGGTTACATAAATCACGGATGCGAAGATAAATAAAAAAATGTTTAGGGCTGAATGGTCATCCTTTTGTACCAGACACCGTAACCAATTATCCCACCAGAGACAATCGGAATACCTGGCTACTATAATTGATTATACCCCATGATTAACCGGAATACCTGGCTACCACAATTGATTATACCCCACGGTTAACCGGAATACCTGGCTACCACAATTGATTATACCCCACGGTTAACCGGAATACCAAATTGTCATAATTAATTAACCCAGCAAGGTTAATCAGAATACCAAGCTTCCCTAAAAAGTTATCCCCTCAATGCCATCTGGCATACCTGGATACAACAATTAATTATCCCCTCAAGGTTAACCGGAATACCGACCGCCACAATCAATTAACTCCTCTACCCTACCGGATTACCTGGCCACCATAATAGAATACCCCCTCAGGGTTAATCGGTAATATATGCTACCACAATCGGTTATGCCAAATTCTCTCCTCCCAGCATTGTCAAAGTCCTCTCTTTGTATCCCCCCTCCATGCGCTACTCCACCACCATGGGCTACCTCACCAGCAAGGGGCTACTCCACCAGCATAGGGCTACCTCACCACCATGCGCCGGGACTGCCGAAACATACCCTCCGGGTTGTGGACCATCATATTGACCAGGTATGTTCCCGCAGCAATGCCCGCCTTCATCCGGTCAAACTCCAGACTGAAGTCACCGGGTGGTAAATCGCGCTGGACCAATTGAGAAACCAGTCGGCCCTGCATGGAGAATATCGAAATGGTCACCTGCCCCGCGGACTTCATGGTAAATTCTATCTCGGTCTTTTCGTGGAAGGGATTCGGATGGTTGGATTTAAGTTCAAAATGGCCCATTCCCTGAGCATCTTCCATCCCGGTAGGCACCCCGGCCTGGTTCAGGCCGATGCAAAACTCCCCGGAAATAGCATTGGGGAAATTCGCCATGTTAGTGCTCACGGTGAGATCGGCCGCCTGCCCCGTCTGGGCAATGAGAAAATCATTGGTCAGGCCCGTCGGGTTGTTGCCCCAGGTCGTATAAGGCGCGACATTGTTGTAAACCTGCGCGACCACCTGGTCTTCAAAATACATTTGCCCCAGGAACAGGGAAGATGGATCGGGATTGGTATCCACGGTGCCGCCGGGGGTAAATCCGAGGTGGACATCAAAATGAATATGGGTGGCACGGCCGGGATAATAGCCAGGGAAAATGGTGGTAAAATTGCATTCTCCGTTGGCATCGGTAACCTGATAGCCCCGGCACCAGGTTTCATTGCTGAAGTCGTCGTAGTTTCCGGAAACCTGCCCGAATTGAGAATAGCCACCGTGGGTATCTGTATGCCAGATATTGACCACCGCATTGGGAATGGGGGCACAATTCTGAACCCCGATTACCTTGATGTTCAGGTCCAGTTGCAAGCCGGTGAGGGTCTCGCGAATGTCCATCCGGTTGAGCTCAGGGTCCAGGTAAAAGGGGCCTCCGGTATGGGATGGAATCAGAACACAATTGGCGACCTGGGTTGCGGAAGCGAGGTCGCTTCCCAATGTGGCCTCACCTCCTGCTGCGAGTTCATGGCCAATTGCTTTCGCCGCAGCAAAACCACCCAATTGGCGGAGTATAAACGGTCCGGTCAACAATACAATCCCGGCTTTCTTAAGAAAATCTTTCCTGTCCATAGTCGTGATGTGATTCGATTAACAGCCTCCAAGATAGGAAAACCTGTGCTTAGAATTGGGGAATGAGCAAAAGGGGGATGAGTAAAAGGAGAATTGGAGACAAAATCAACAGGCGAATGAATCAAGTTGCCGGAGGTGTATAACGCTCATCAAATTCAGGGTGACTGAGGGTCACTTCCTCAGAAATGGGTTCATCGTCTTCGTCGCACTCGGAATAGTCAATCAGGTAAAGAATGTCTGCCTTGATCAGGGAGCTTGTCAAACTACTCACCAAAACATTCAGTTCATCCGGGGCACCTTTCAGGTCGGCGGTCAGGTACCAGATGATCCCGGCATTGTCGGTGGAATTGAGGTAAAACTCGAGTTGCTCGGATACAGAAGCAAAGTCATAGCCGAAAAGTCGAACCTTGACGTTCAATTCCCCCACGTCCATCCCTGCAAGCCCTGCAAGCGTCTCCCGAATAGCGGCTTCAACCGTGGTGTTTGCCGCGTTATAGAGGGTTCCTCCTATATGGTAGTTGGCCATTATGCGCTGTGATTTAAGGTCAAATTATCAAAGTTTCCAGAAAGGGTGCGAATTAAAGTTTCCAGAAAGGGTGTGAATCATATTTTCCGCCGCGGACCTGAATGGTGAAATTGTCGATGTTCAGGTGTGGGAATTGCTTTTGCAGTTTTGCCAGCACTTCATCCAGCTTCAGAGCCTGAATAACCGCCTTTTTCCTGGGAACAGGTTGCAATATCTTATTGGTAAAGTTAAAGTGGAAATCCCCCCTGGCCACCCCATTGAAGTTTTTGGGATTGGCTTCTATGCGTTGTGCCAGTTTCAGGAGTTCGTCATCGGTAAACTTACTGATGTCCAGAGCTACCCCTCCCTCCTTGAGCTTGGTGGCATATATTCTCCTGATCAGGTTGTTGAAGTCTGATTGGCTGATCATGGCGGCAGCATCGATGTCACCTGCCTTGGGGCTACGAACCGCAGAGCCCTGAATTCGGACATCATCCGCGGCAACCCCAATTCCCCTGAATTCATCCTTCAAGTAACTCGTAAATTGCTTGAAGTCATCCATATTCTTGAATTTGGCAGGAAATCCGCGCTGCTTCAGGTACTTGTAGAAGTCCACCTGATCCATCAACTGGATCGAATTGAGTGGCTTGTCCTTCCGGCAACTGGTAAATACCAGGTGTTCGATGTCCTTCTGTGTCAACCCGGCTTCCTTGGCCTTGGCAATGAAGGCCCGCAATTCATCGTCGGTATGGGTAAAGGCAAACTTGGCATCTCCTGCGATCCGCTTCATAACCGAAGCCTTGACCGGCTTGACCAAAGCATCCGCCCCCTTCAGCGCATCATCCGTGACACTGGCCAGGGCCCGGCCCTCCGCCCAGGCCTTCTTCACCTGAACCAATTCTTCCGGCGTCAGATCGCCCAGTTTGGCGACCTTGCGCATCTTCTGCAAATCCAACAGGTAAATGCTGAAGTCCGCCACACCTTGTTGGGCTTTGAACTTTGCCATCTTGACCAATGCCCCATAGACATCCGGATCCATGAAGTTCTTCAGCCCTTTGCCATTGGCCAAAATAGTACTCAAGCCATCCTGCGCTGCATCAAACCCTACCCGGGCTTTGGCCGCAAGGATAACCGCCTTGGAAATCTTAGAATCAATCTGCCCCATCGCTTCGGCTTGTTGCAGAACTTTCTCGAATGCAGCCAGGTCTTTGGCTGTTTTGACCCCTTTGGCGGCCTTTCCGATGGCACTGATCGCCTTTACAGCAGCTCCAAGGTCGAGGGCCGCGCCCACCACAGCCACAATCAACCAAACAATACTCGGGTCATCGGCCATCCCCACATTGGCGAGATTATTTCCGATCACATAATTCTTGTACTCATCATAGGCCAATACCGCACTCATTCCGAATCCTGCTGCGGCGGCTCCGGCGGCGACAATGGCTGGGACGGCTGTCCCAAGGGAAACTACGGCCAGGGCAATGGCTACAATCGCGGCCGTAATTCCGATCACCAGCTTCTTGATAAAATCACTCTTGATCTTATCCTCAACGATCATCTGGTGAATGGAATCCTTCTGAATGTTTTGCTGGAGGAAAAACTGAGGCATCATCTTGTCCAGACGGTAGATGACATTGGAATCCTTCGCAATATGTCCTCTGGCTTTGTCCAAGTCCGCCTTCCGTTCAGCCACTTTGCCCAGAAGCACCGCCCCCAGTGTCTTGGGATCAGTAATGACCTTCAAGGCATTTATATCAATCTGCTTATCGGCAGGGAGCCCATCGTCATGGAAGATGGCATAGCTCTGGGCCAGGTCTTTCTTGCTCTTCCCAGCCTGAATCAGATTGTGCAAAGCCGTCAACTCAGCCTGGTCATTGTAACGTTGTTGTTCTTTGTAAAGGGTCCCACCCATCTTGTCGAGGGTATTCAAGGCAATCGCCTGGGACATCTTTTCAAAAGACTGCTCGTACTTCTTTATCCAGGATTCAAATTCAGCAATCCCTGAAAAGTTATGCTGCGTCTTCAATGCTGTATCAATCTCCGTACGCAGCTTGCTCGCCCGACGAGCCGTATAAAGCCCACTCATCCCTCCCATTGGGGTAGAAGGGGTTCCGATCAGCGTCAAATACAGACGGTACTTCTTGTAAATCTCCTCCAAACCGGCCAACTTCATCTTGTTGACCATGGTATCCTCAGACAGAATCTTCTCTTCCGCTTTGGAAACGATATGGTTGTGCAGGCTCTCTTCAAATTTATCCAGGTCCGTAGTGGCAGCATTCACCTTGCTCAGATAATCCTGGGAAAGATCGGCCGGGAGCTTCTCGATCATCTTGGCAATACGGAACAACTTCTCATAGTCATCAGGCGTAAGAACCCGCCCATTGGTGGAATAGCGAATGAATTTCTTTACGTGAGGGGGCAGATTCTTGATGTACTCGTGCTGGAAAAGAACTTCATCCTGAATCTGTAACCACAATTCCCGCTTGCCCTTGTCCTTCGCACTTTTAGTGATTTTAGTACCAGACTTGTCACCGGTTGCCTCAAAAAACCGCCGGTCGATTTCCTGGTAAATAGCTCCCTTTTCTGAGCCAGATGCACTTTTCTTAAATTCCTTTTTACGAGCATCCGCCCCCTTGACACCTCCACTTTCATCGGTATCAATTCCTTTGCCTGAATTGACAGCAGAACGGTGCTTTTTCAGGAGGTCCATGCTAAAGGTAATCGTGACCGGACTCTCCGACGCATCGTATTTTGGCTTGAAATTGGTCCATTTGATGTTCTCAATGATACCGCCGAATACCTGTTTCATCGCGATCTGCTGCAATTCTTGGGCGGATACCGTGCCTTTAAAGGTAATCTGAAAGGGGACCTTGGGGCTTTCCTGGAGTTGAAGTGGGCCGTTGGAGGTTTGGAGTTGGAATGGGGCGTTGAATTGCTCAAGTTGGGCTGGTGCGTTGGATCGCTGAAGCTGAGCTGGTGCATCGGAGCCTTGAAGGTGCAGTGGGCCGCCGGCCAACTTTGCCTGAATAGGTTCATCCCCAGACCCTTGCGAAGCGGCATCATTTGTAGAAGATGCGTCTCCTGGTCCAATCTCCGCCGACTCAATGTTCTCCGTATTCCCCGAAACCGGAGGGTCAGGATCATCAGCGGTCAATTGCAGGGGAACTGCCGAACGCATTTGCATAGGCCCGCCATCTGACTCTGATTCAGAGTCTAAGGGGTGATTTCCAAATACGTTAACATTAGAGCTGGGGGCGGCTTTAGCGTGATCGTTGTTAGAATACATATGAGATGACGGTTGCCATCTGGTCTTGCTGTGACGGCAATTTAACAAAAAAAACAAAAACTATTGCCATCAATCCGGGATATCCCCCTGACCGAAAGCAATAGTTTTTGTGGTCCCGATTTTAAACAATCAGTATTTAGGTTCCATACAATCAGGAGTCAAGCTCCTGCATCCATCTTGATCCAGCGGACCGGAGGTCCGTCAAATCCAGCCGGGCCGGCCAATCCACATGGCCCACGGCCACCATCCCGGCCTTTGGCCCCGTCCTTACGGGTGCCGTCTCCGCCATCACCGGCACAGCCGCCTTTGCCACCGCCACCACCGGCGCCTCCGGCACCGCCGGGTGCATAAGCTTCCACACTCCCCAGGTAGTTCATCAGATCGGGATGGAAGAGCACGGTGATCTGCCCACCGTCGCCGCCCTGGCCTCCAGCGCCACCACGGCCGCCGCATCCACCATTGCCACCGTCACCGCCATCGGCAAGAATCGGCTTGGTGTCGGCATCGCCTTCACGGCCGCCATCGCCACCGTCACCACCGTTGCCGCCGGGCTGCCCTTCTCCCCCACTTCCGCCGGTCCCACCCCGGCTGATCACCGTCAGCGTACCAGCCGAAGGCTTGTACCAACGGGTACGGGTACGACCGGTCCGCAGGTTGGTTTCCTGGGCCTCGATGACCATGTCATCGCTGTTCAGATCGTCGTACGGGTAGAGCCGTACCTCGATGTCAGGACCGGTAAAGCCCATCTGGCCAATACCACCGTTTGCCCCCATCATGCCGTGGGCACCATCGGCACCATCACATTTTTCATGGTCCCGACCATCGCGTCCCGAAGGAGCACGGCGGCACTCTTCCCAGCCTTCACGCCCGGTGATCCCGGCCTCGGCCAAGGTATAAGAATAGGAGAAATCCAGGGGAAGCTCTACCTCCCGAACGGTACCCGGCAAACCGTTGAAAGAAACGCGCAGGCGAATCCGGTGGTTGGGAACCTGGTCCGGATGGGAGATCGAAATATTGGAACGGTTGAAGAGTTTGTGGTCAAATCTACCTCCCACGACCTCGACCCGGAAATTGTCCCACGAGAAGATGCCCCCACCGATGCCGGCGGTGCCGTACACCTTTCCGTCCGTGGTATGGACCTTGGCACCGATCATAAAGCCACCAAAGGGATTGAAGTGATCCTTGCGGCCGTAGCGTTTGGCGTGTTCCCCGTAACCACCGACGACCAACTCGATATGGGAAGGAGTCGCTTTTTTAGGGAGAAAACGGCGTAGCTTCTTCTTCGGGTTTGAAGCACCGGCTACACCTGCGAGCAAAATAGCAAGGGTAAAAAGGGAGAGGGTTTTGTAAAGTGACTTCATAGGTGCAGTATTTTAAAGGGTGCGGTATTAATTTTCCCCCACCGTTTCAAATCGTGTGCCAAACCCTGATTTTCCCCCTAGATGCGTAAGATATTGCGTAAAAATTCACCTATTCGGCTGCATTTGTCCTAAAAGATTCTATTTTTATTGATGGATCAGGTTCCGGGGCCAAATGGTTGACTGTTTTAAAGATACTGATACCCAAAAACCACTTCAGCTCCGCCGATCCCATCGCGCATACATTGCCTGACCAGCAGTTCCGACCTCGTGGAATTTGACCAGGTCAGCGAGTCAAAATATTAATTAATAAAGCAATGAGTGTTGTTTCGAAGTACCCTGAAGTAAAGAATTACATCGGCGGGAGCTTTACGGCCAATGGCCAGAAGCGCATGGAAGTAGACAGCCCGGTCGATGGCTCCGTCCTCTCCTCAGTTCCCTTGTCTACCTACAAAGATCTGGATGAAGCGGTCAAAGCTGCCGAAGCTGCCTATCCTTCCTGGTCGGCCATGCCCGTCAAAGAACGGGTGCAGGTGCTCTACCGCTACCGG
The DNA here is from genome assembly GCA_964352215.1 of uncultured Bacteroidia bacterium. Taxonomy (GTDB): domain Bacteria; phylum Bacteroidota; class Bacteroidia; order J057; family JADKCL01; genus CAWUKT01. The sequence continues at coordinate 8,961 of CAYGRE010000045.1, read as the reverse complement.
ACCCTGATGGAGCGGGACATTGACGATCTGGCCCGCCTCGTCCATGAAGAGAACGGCAAGACCCTGGGAGAAGCAAGGGCAGAAGTCGAGAAAAGTATAGAATTGACAGAGTTTGCCTGCTCGATGCCGCAAATGATCGCCGGTGAAGTGATGGAAGTGAGCAAAGGGGTGGAATGCCGCACTGAATACAAGCCCTTGGGAGTGGTCGCCTCCATCGCACCCTTCAATTTCCCCCACATGGTTCCCCACTGGACCATTCCGAATATCATTGCCCTGGGCAATACCATGATCCTGAAGCCTTCAGAGATCGTTCCCCTGAGCGTGGTACGCATCGCGGAAATGCTCAAGGAAGCCGGTCTTCCCGATGGCGTATTCAACGTAGTAAATGGAGACAAAGAGATTGTGGAAGCCATCTGCGACCACCCCGGGATCAAAGCGGTTTCCTTCGTGGGCTCGACCCATGTCGCCAAGATCGTCTACCGCCGCGCGACCTCTAACCTGAAGCGTTGTGTCGCCCTGGGTGGCGCAAAGAACCACCTCCTCGTTCTGCCTGATGCCCATACCGAGATGACAGCTACCAATGTGGTGGCTTCGATGGCCGGCTGTGCGGGTCAGCGTTGTATGGCTGCGGCCTCCATGGTCGGGGTGGGCAATATCCAGCATATTGTCGACCGCATGGTCGAAGTTGCCAAAGACCTCACTCCCGGTGGCAATCTGGGATCAGTGATCAGCAAAGCCGCCAAGGAGCGGATCGAAGGCTATATCGCCGAAGCGGAAGCGGCCGGTGCCAAGGTATTGGTCGATGGGAGAAATACGACAGTGAGTGGCAAGGAATCCGGCTACTATGTCGGCCCTACCATCATTGACTACGTAACCGCAGACATGCGGATTGCCAAAGAAGAAGTCTTCGGACCGGTGATCTGTATCCTCCGCGCCAAGGACCTGGAAGAGGCAATTGCCCTGGAGAACAGCTCTGACTACGGCAATGCAGCCGCAGTCTTTACCCAGAGCGGAGGCATGGCCCGCGAAGTGATGGAACGTGCCAGCGCAGGCATGATCGGGGTCAATATTGGCGTGCCCGTTCCCCGTGAACCTTTCTCTTTCGGGGGCTGGAACGACTCCAAATTTGGCTCCGCCGACATTACCGGCCGGAGCTCCATCCAGTTCTGGACTCAGATCAAAAAGACCACCACCAAGTGGAATCCCGAAGCCCGTACCAACTGGATGAGCTGATAATACAGCAGCGTTTCACCGAATGCGTACCATCTTGGTCGCAGAAGCAAAATCACAATTGAATGCGTACCATCTTGGTCGCATGAGTATAAATAAAATTGAATGAGCACAGTCATTATCGAATGAGCACAGCAACAGTCGACAAGCAGCAAATCGTAGAGGATTGCAAGGAATATTCCCTGTTTTCCTGGACCAAGCAGGGCGGCCTCGATCCCCTCAATATCGAACGCGGCGAAGGAGTCTACCTTTATGACCGGGATGGCAAACGCTACCTTGACTTTTCCTCCCAGTTGATGAATGTCAATATCGGGCATGGAGACCCCCGGATCATGCAAGCCGTCATGGAGCAGATGCAGCAAGTCAGCTATGTCTATCCGGGCGCAGCCACGGAGATTCGGGCCAAACTGAGCCGGAAGCTGGCCGACCTGGCACCGGGAAATCTGACCAAGACTTTTTATACCCTGGGGGGAGCTGAGGCCATCGAGAATGCGATCAAATTGGCCAGGGTCTTTACGGGCCGCCACAAGATCATTACCCATTACCGGTCTTACCACGGCGCTACTTATGGGGCAGCATCGGCCGGGGGCGATCCCCGCCGGCACCTGATCGACTCCCAGCAGGTTCCCAATATCATCCACGTTGACAATCCCTATTCCTACCGTTGTCCCTGGTACAGCTCATCCCCGGAAGAGTGTGGTGAACGTGCAGCCGCCAATCTGGAAAATGTAATCAAATATGAAGCCCCGGAGAATGTCGCCGCCATCCTGATCGAAGGTGAGAGCGGTTCCTCCGGTTGTATCAAATACCCACCCAATTATTTCCGGTTGGTCCGGCAGATCTGTGATAAATACGGCATCCTGCTGATCGACGATGAAGTGATGAGTGGATTCGGGCGTACCGGGAAGATGTTTGCCATTGAGAACCATGGCGTGGTACCGGACCTGATGTGTATGGCTAAAGGCCTGACTTCAGGCTACCTGCCCCTGGGCGGACTGATGGTCCGGGACGACATCGCATCCCACTTCGATGATCATTACCTTCCCCTGGGACTGACTTATTCCGGCCATCCGGTTTCCCTGGCAGCAGCCTTGGCGACCCTGAAGGTCTATGAAGATGATGATTTGGTGGCGCGGGCGGCTGAGACAGGACGGTATATCGATGCGCGGGCAGCAGAGATGAAAGCCAAACATCCCTCGATTGGAGATTGGCGGAATACAGGCATGCTGGGCTGCTTCGAGCTGGTGAAGAACCGGGAGACCAAGGAACCGGTCACCCCCTGGAATGCAGGTCCAGGTGAAATGGAAGCGACCGGCCGCATGGCAGCCAAGATCCGCGAACTCGGCATGTTCACCTTTGTCCGCTGGAACTGGATCTTCGTGGCTCACCCCCTGATCTCCACCCAGGCCGAGATTGACGAAGGAATGGACATCATCTCCCAGGCAATCTCGATTGCCGATGAGTACTATACGGGTTAATGGGTCCATTGAAAACAAATTGATCAGAATACAGAGGCGGATGCGATCATTCAACGCATTGCCGAATAATACAGAGGATCATACATGTCGAAAGAGATCGTAGAACTTACTGAGGACGTTTCCGATTCTCCGCTATACAGCGAAGACCTGGCCCCGGTCCCCGCCTCCAAGCGGACCTGGTCCATGTGGAACCTGGCCTTCATCTGGGTAGGGATGGCAGTATGTATTCCCACTTATATGCTGGCCTCCTTCATGATCAAGTCGGGTCTCAGTTGGGAAGCGGCGCTGATCATCATCGGCCTCGCCAATGTGGTCATTACTCTCCCCATGGCTCTGAACGGTCATGCCGGGGTAAAATATGGGATTCCGTTTCCGGTTTTGGGCCGGGCCTCCTTTGGGGTGAAAGGGATTCACATTGCTTCGGTGATACGGGCCCTGGTGGCCTGCGGCTGGTTTGGCATTCAGACCTGGATCGGAGGCCTCGCCTTCTATGCTATTTGGAATGTCCTGACCGGAACGGAACCCGATCAAGGGCTCGATTCAGCGCAGTTCATCTGCTTTTTCCTGTTCTGGTTTGTCAATATGATCTTCGTCTGGAAAGGCACCGAAAGCATCAAATGGCTGGAAGAATACTCTGCGCCCATCCTGATCCTGATGGGCATCCTGCTGATTGTCTGGGGAGGCACCCAGGCCGGGGGATTTGGCATTGTGCTGAAGCAAAGTGAACAATTGCAGATTCCCACGGTGCAGGTGGAGGAAGGCGCAAACGGCTCCACCCTCAAGATGCACCTGATCACCGATCTGGACGGGAAGGTGAAAGCCGAAGCATTCCAGTTGTCCAATGAAAACGAGGAGACTTCCGAGTGGATTTCTTTTCCCAAAAGTCAACTCTCCGGAGACGCGCTCTCCAGTGACAGACTCCCCGGAGACCAACCCCTTGGTGACAGACTTCCCGGAGATCAGGGAAACCCATCAACTTCGGACCAATTGTCCATGGACAAAGCTGAGGTATACTTCACTGGCTCCGCCTTCCAGAAACCTTATGCCGCCGGCGTCAAGCAAAAGGTTAAGTTCCGGGCGCAAAAGGAAGATGGTACTTATTGGGAATCCAGCGAAGTGGCCATCCCGGATGGCAGTGCCGGCCCCGCCCCAAATCCCTGGTGGACCTATATCCTCTGGTTCACCGCGATGGTCGGATTTTGGGCCACCATGTCCCTCAGCATTGCGGACATTACCCGGTATACCCACTCGCAAAAATCCCAGGTCAAAGGTCAATTCATCGGATTGCCCGGTACCATGATCCTCTACTCTTTCGTGGGCATCTTCGTGACCTGTGCCGCAGTGATCAACTTCCAGGATGTGCTTATTTCCGACGATGCACCCTGGGACCCGGTTTCGCTGTTGGCTAAGTTCGAAAGCCCGGTGGTGGTGGTAGTGGCACAGCTATTTATGCTCATCGCCACCCTCAGCACCAATATCGCCGCCAATGTGATCGCCCCCGCCAATGCATTTTCCAATCTTGCCCCGAAGATTATCAGCTTCAAATTGGGCGGCACCATAACCGGGATCATCGGAATTATGATATGTCCCTGGTGGATTCTCGATGAAATCTCCGGCCTCCTCATCTTTGTGAGTGGGCTCCTGGGTCCGGTATTGGGAATCCTGCTCTGTGATTATTTCCTGATCCGAAAGAAAGAACTCAACCTGGCCGAGCTTTACAAACCCGGGGGAATCTACAGTTATGGGGGGTCGGGGTTCAATTCGGCTGCCATGATCGCGTTGGGAGTTGGCGTATTGGTGGCCGTGATTGGCTACTGGATACCCGCCCTCAGCTTCCTCTATACCCTCTCCTGGTTTGTAGGATTCTTGGTGGCCTTTGTTATTTATTATATTTTAATGCCCAAACCGGCTCAATTAAGAAAGTCTCACTCGAACAATAGCTAAATAAGAATATGTCGATACTGATCAAGAATGGAAGAATAATCACTGCAACCGACGATTATGTTGCAGATATCCTGGTAGAAGGTGAAGAAGTGACCACGATTGGTCGGAACCTGAAGGTGGATGCGGAGCAGGTGATTGATGCGACCGGAAAGCTGGTATTCCCCGGCGGGATTGACCCCCACGTCCACCTGGACATGCCCTTTATGGGAACCTATTCAAGTGATACCTATGCCACCGGTACCCGTGCTGCGCTGCATGGCGGCACCACCATGGTGATTGATTTTATTCTCCAGACCCAGGGAGACACCCTTTACAATGCCCTGCGTACCTGGCAAAAGAAGTCGGAGGGCAATGCTTATGGTGACTATTCCTACCACATGGCAGTCACAGATTTCAACGACAATGTGGCCAGGGAGGTGGTGGACATGATCACAAAGGAGGGCATTTCTTCCTTCAAGACCTTTATGGCTTACAAGGGTGCCCTGATGATCGACGACGGGCAAATGGTCGGGCTGATGAAGGTGGTCAAGGAAAATGGCGGGCTGGTTACAGTCCATGCCACCAACGGCGATATGATCGACCACCTGATTGCCAAACACCGTTCTGAAGGCAAACTTTCTCCCTTGTACCATTATTTGTCCCAGCCTGAGATCACCGAGGCAGAAGCTTCCGGGCGGTTTGCCGATATGTCTGACTATACCGGATGTCCCGGTTATATCGTACACATGACCTGCGAAGGAGCTTTGAACGAGATTCGGAACTCCACCCGGCGGAACCAGAAGGTATTTGTCGAGACCTGTATCCAATACCTGGTCCTCGATGCTTCTCTGTATGAAAGAAATTTCGAGGGTGCTAAATGGGTGATGAGTCCTCCCCTACGCGAGAAAAAGGACCAGGAAACGCTCTGGGCCGGGATCAATCAGGGATTGGTACAAGTGGTGGCTACCGACCATTGCCCCTTTATGTGGGAACAGAAGCAGATGGGGCAGGAAGACTTTTCCAAGATCCCCAATGGTCATCCGGCCATTGAGCACCGGGTAGAGTTGCTGTTTTCCGAAGGGGTCAACCAGGGACGCATCAGCCTGAATAAGTTTGTCGAATTGACTTCCACCAATGCCGCCAAGATATTTGGAATGTTCCCCCGTAAAGGCACGATCGCGGTGGGTTCGGATGCGGACATCGTGATTTTCGATCCCAATGAAGAACATACTGTTTCCGTGGACAGCCACCACATGAACGTTGATTACAGCGGTTATGAAGGTTGGGCCCTGAAGGGCAAGACCAAGACGGTCCTGTTGCGCGGCCAGGTGGCCATTGACGATGGCGAGGTCAAGGTACCGCAGGGCTATGGGCAGTTCATTCGTCGGGGCAAGACTTCCTCTGTCGTTTGAGATTGTGAGGTTGTTTGATATTGTGAGGTTGTTTGATTTTGTGAGGTAGTTTGATTTTGTGAGGTAGGATCGACGCCATTGCTAATATTAACCGACGTTAATGCTAATTAGAATCCACGCCACTCAGAGGCTTGAACATAAATAGAAATTCACCCGAAACCACTCTTAAAAGATATGCCTAGAATCGTAAAATCCGGCCTTATTCAAATGAGTCTTCCCATGACGGAAGGCGAAGGCACCATTCAAGAAATCGTACAGGCCATGTACGACAAGCACATTCCCTATATCGAGGAAGCTGGCAAAGCGGGGGTACAGATCTTGTGTCTCCAGGAAATATTCAATACCCCTTATTTCTGCCCCGGCCAGGACCGGGCCTGGTATGCTTCGGCAGAAGCGGTTCCCGGCCCCACCACGGAGCGCCTCGCTGAATACGCGAAGAAGTACAATATGGTGATCATTGTTCCTGTATATGAAAAGGAGCAACCCGGCATTTTATACAATACGGCGGCTGTGATTGATGCGGATGGTACCTACCTGGGAAAATACCGCAAGAAGCACATTCCCCATACCACCGGCTTTTGGGAAAAATTCTTCTTCAAGCCCGGCAATGGTGGCTACCCGGTCTTCCAGACCAAGTACGCCAAGGTGGGTGTCTATATATGCTATGACCGTCACTTCCCGGAAGGAGCACGTATCCTCGGCCTGAACGGTGCGGAGATCGTTTACAATCCTTCCGCCACGGTAGCCGGCCTTTCCCAATACCTCTGGAAACTCGAGCAACCAGCCCACGCCGCCGCCAATGGCTATTTTATGGGATGTATCAACCGGGTCGGTGAAGAGAAGCCCTGGGACCTGGGCCGCTTCTATGGCACCAGCTATTTTGTCGATCCCCGTGGCCAGATATTTGCCGAGGCTTCCGAATACGATGACGAGTTGCTGATTGCCGACTTTGACCTGGACATGATCGAAGAAGTTCGCTCTACCTGGCAGTTCTTCCGGGATCGCCGTCCTGAGACCTATGGACGGATGACTGATCTTTGATTTACCATTTAAACAATCGCTATGGCGGAACTGAAAAGACCCACAACTGAGGCGGAATTTGAGGCGAATTTCTCGCAGCTCAAGCCGCTGATGAACAATACCGAGGCGTTTTACGAAAGCTCTCGCTGCCTCTTCTGCTACGATGCACCCTGCATGAATGCCTGCCCGACCGGGATCGACATCCCGCTGTTCATTCGGCAGATTCATACCGGCGACCTCAACGGAGCAGCCAAAACCATCTACGACAGCAACTGGTTCGGCTATGCCTGTGGCAAGGTCTGCCCGACCGAGGTGCTCTGCGAAGGGGCCTGTGTCTTCAACCACCAGAATGTGAAGCCGATCGAGATCGGACGTTTGCAGTCGGTGGCCACCGGCCAGGCCATCGCCGCCAATAAGAAGCTTTATCAGTGTGCCCCCGACAATGGGAAACGGGTGGCGGTTGTCGGTGCCGGTCCCGCCGGGCTGTCCGCCGCCTGCGAATTGCGCCTGCTGGGTTATGCGGTCGATGTCTACGAAGCCAAGGAAAAGCCTTCCGGCCTCACGGTCTACGGGGTCGCTCCCTACAAGATCACCAATGAAGAAGCCCTGGTGGAGATGGATTACCTGCAAAAGCAATTCGGCTACACGGTTTTCTACAACTCTCCGGTGGATGGCAAGACGTTGAAGGTCCTGGAAGCCGATTACGATGCGGTATTCCTTGGGATTGGGCTGGGCGATACCTGGCGGCCTGAGATGCCGGGCATTGACCTGCCTCAGGTGACGGGTGCTACTGAATTTATCGAAGAGTTGCGGATGCAACACGCCGCGGTTCAGGTTCCTGCCGAGGTGGTGGTGATCGGGGGTGGCAATACCGCGATGGATGCTGCCAGCGAGAGTGCGCGGCTTGGCGCGGAGAATGTCACCCTGGCCTATCGCCGGGCCAAGGATGAGATGGGCGCTTATGAATTTGAGTACGATCTCGCCAAAGGGGTCGGGGTCAAGGGGATGTTCAATGTGCAGCCGGTTGCGATCAAGGGCAATGGCAAGGTAGAGGGCGTTGAACTGATCCGCACTGAAGTGGTGGACGGTCGGGTGCGCAATATCGCGGGCTCTGAATTTGTGGTTCCCTGTGGAATGGTCATTTTGGCCACCGGGCAGGAAAAGCAAGTCGGCTTCTTAGGACAAATCGAAGGACTTGACCTGGAGCGCAATGGCCGGATCAAGGTCAATGCTGCTCAACAGACGAGCAATCCCCATTATTTCGCGGCGGGTGACGCTGTGAATGGAGGCGCTGAAGTGGTCAACGCCGCAGCTGAGGGCAAAGTCGCTGCCCACGGCATTCATCAATACATTACCGGAGCTTAATAGCAGATATCATGGCAGATCTTTCAGTCAATTTCGCGGGCATCAAATCACCCAATCCTTTCTGGCTCGCTTCCGCCCCACCGACCAATTCAGGCTACCAGGTCATGAAAGCCTTTGAAGCAGGCTGGGGTGGCGCGGTTTGGAAAACCCTGGGCGTACCCGTCATCAATGTCTCCAGCCGTTACGGCGGGGTCAATTACCGGGACACCCGCCTGGCCGGGTTCAACAATATCGAATTGATCACCGACCGTCCCCTCGCTGACAACCTCCGCGAGATCGAGGAGGTGAAAAAATACTTTCCTGACCATGCGGTCATTGCTTCTCTGATGGTGGAAACCAAGGAGGAATGGCGGCAGATCATTCTGGACGCTGAGAATGCCGGTTCCGATGGGATCGAGCTGAACTTTGGCTGTCCGCACGGGATGTGCGAGCGGGGCATGGGTTCGGCGGTGGGCCAGGAGCCTGCGGTTTTGAAGACCATTGTAGAATGGGTCATGGAATACGCCAAGATTCCGGTGATTGTGAAGCTGACG
>CAYGRE010000044.1:0-53723 GCA_964352215.1 uncultured Bacteroidia bacterium | reverse complement strand
GGGTTGGGGGAAACCTGCATAGGAGCCATGGGACTTTCAAGTTGGAGTGAATGGGGCTTCGAAGATGGAGTCGGAGTCTGTGGAATCGCTCTTTCAGTCCAAAGAGTAGTTATTTTTCCTGTACCCACTGTTCGATCTTTTTATCTACCTCCTCAGATGTAAACAGGTTGCCCTTCTTTACATTTTCCAACGCCTCTAAGATCATCCGCTCTGCTTCCAGGTCCGGTTTGGAATCCCGGTCCCTCAGCAAGCTTTTTACCCGACCAATCAGCAGCGGATCGTCTATCTTGTCCAACTCCGTCTTGATCCAATCGATATCTGCTCTGATACTCATCTTGAAAAACTATGTATCTAAGTTACGCAATTTCGGTTAATTAAATGGCTTGTTTCCAATCTCAAACCCCCACCATCGGTGGCAAATGATCCCCGCCCAGCATCCGCCGGATCATGTCCCGAAATGCCTGCTAAAATGCTTCATCCTGCTGGTACATCTTGTAGGGTCAACCCTCCAAACTCCACCACTGCCCCTCATTAACTGGAAACCGCCCTCCACTGAACCGGGGTCCGAAGCTCACTGGCGCGGTTGCGCTGGTTCACTGGTGCTGCTGCGCTGGTTCAATGAGGCAATTTCGCTGGATCGGTGCGGCCATTGCGCTGGTTCCCTGGTGCGACCTCGCTGGATCACAGTTGCGACTTCGCTGGATCACTGGTGCGACCACGCGGGTTCTGGGGAATTCCCAATCCGGGCTGAGTTCGGACACCTCGTTTTCCAGAGTGATGCCTATCAGAATGATTGGGGGGCAGACGGGTTGCCAGAAGCCACTTATTATTATGTGGTGGATTACCCTCAGGATGCTTCCCATAAGAAGCAGGGGTATTTTGATTTGGTGAGGTGATCTTTTTATCTATTCCGAATGCTAACCCCCACCAGAGTAGCCACCCTAACAACAACCAAATAAATTCCTTATCTTAGTGCTTTAAGGCTTTCATTATCGTAACGAAGTATTTTTTCTTGTGAGCACCCCCTGACCAAGGGAGGACTAATGGTTTTACCAACCGGAATATTGACATGCAGAAATTAAGAGTCCACGACCGCGTCATGCAGCGTCGGGAGGCAGACGTCTCCGGGCAGTTTGAAACGGAGGAATTAAGCAAAACACTGGCGCCTCCTCCCTTTGCAATTTCCACTTCTACCTCCATGGGAACTGAGTCCGAGGATTCGGGGATGGAGAGCGAATTGGACCGTTCTGTACTTGACCAGGGTGGATTTACTGCCCTTCCCCCCAACGACAACAACTCAGATGCCCCGGTTCAGCGGGTCGGCGCACAAGGCGGATCTCAATCATCTTCTGCTGACCGCAGTGAAAGTGGTGGCCTGCCTGGCCAGTTACGTGGTGGGCTGGAGCAATTGTCCGGAGAAGATCTCAGTGACGTCCAGGTGCATTACAATTCGTCAAAACCCGCCGAATTAGAGGCCCATGCCTATGCCCAGGGCAACCAGATTCACCTGGGACCCGGACAGGAAGAGCATCTGCCCCACGAAGGCTGGCACGTGGTTCAGCAAAAACAGGGGCGGGTAAAGGCTTCCGGAGAAGTAGGGGGAGAACCCCTCAACGACGATGCGCATTTGGAGCAGGAAGCAGATGAAATGGGTGCCAGTGCCATGGCGATGGACCTTTCTGAAGAGTCATTGCAGGCCATGGTGGACGAAGAAAATCAGATGCGGGAAGAGCAGGGTCCGGTTCAGGCGAAGTTCAAGGCTGGGCAGGGTGATGGTCCGGTCCAGGCGAAGTTCAAGGCAGGGCAGGGTGATGGTCCGGTCCAGAGAATGGCCGATGGAGTGGTCCAGCGCCAGGAAACAGGAGTGGCCCAGCGCCAGGAAGAAGGCATCGTCCAGCGCCAGGAAACAGGAGTGGTCCAGCGCCATTCAGAAGGCATCGTCCAGCGCCAACTGATCGCCAAAGGCGATGGCCTCAGACAGCAGCTACAAGGAAATGCACAATTGATGCTGGACATCATTGGAAATTGGCCGGATGACCAACAAACCGCCATCCTCCTCAAAGATGCAGAGCAGGAAACGCAACCCAATGTCCAGAATCTGGATAACATCCTGGCAAAACTCTATGGGATACATATCAAGGTCCAAGAAAAGCCCAATTTCAAAACCCTCTACGAAATGACCCTGAGGGACAGTGTACAGGAAGGTAAAACTGAAAATGGCTTGTACAATGTCATTAAACGTCCTTTCAGTGGGATATTCAAAGGAAATATTGAAGGCAATTACGACTGGATCCTGAACGGAAAAGACATGGGGGGGCAAATAGGACAAAAGAGTTCAGAAGAACTCCTCTCGGACTACCTGGCCAGGGCAGGAAAAGCAGAAATGACCAAGGCAGAAAAATACCTCCGTGAGAATGTGGGTGGGCGCTATGGCCTGGCCGACAAAATGCAGGAGGACATCCAGGATTTCCAGGACATCGACAAACTGGAATACATCAAGCGCAACAAGAAAGAACTGGAAGAGGCATTGAAATTAATTCCAGCCGAAAACCGAACTCCACACCAGCAGCGGATGTTCGAAATCCAAAAAGCGCACCTGGAACAACTGGAAAACTGGGAACCCTGGCAGACGGAATATCAAAAAACGGCCCGCAAGATCGAAATTATGAATGCCGAGCGCCTGACCATGATGCAGGACAATTCCAAGCGGGTATCTCCCAAGGTGAAGACCTTTATGGACAATTACCGGATCGATGAGGTCAACAAGGAATACAAGAAAAACATCACCGAGGCGGGGATAGCTGAAAAGAAAACCTCTGACTTCGGGGCCCAGGACGACCAGAAGGATACCACCGGCTATGTGGTCAATCTCATTTCCGGGATTGGACGTGCCAAACCCAAAGTGGTGGCCGACCAATATTACAACCAGGCATTTGATGCGGCGACGTTTGGCGGGGAAGAAAACCGGGCTGCGCAAGCGCCCTACCGGATGAGCATGGTCATGGGAATCAACTTCTTCGAGACGATTGACAACCAGGAAAAAACCAATACCAAGGATGTCAAAAAGTATGTCGAAACCGAAGGGGTCACCGATAAATTTCCTATGGTTTCCTTCGGTTTTGTCTGGCAACCCAACTGGCTGGACAAAAAGGGAAAGGCCGTCAAGATGTCTACGCTGAGGGCTGCTTTCAATGACATGGATGGTTCCGAGAAGGAGCAGATCAGGGCTTATGAACGGCAATCGGTGACCAAGATCCAGGAGCATATTCCTTACGGGAGTCTTAGGGATACCGTCACCACCAGTAAGCATACCCAAGGACATGTGCAGTTTCTCAGCCGTCACAACAAGCAGGCTTATATCTACAGTGGAGACGACGATGCGCCCAGCCTGAAACTTGATGCCGGAGATGGGGAGAAAGGTGTGTTTACCCGGACCGATGATGTGATGACCGATATTGCCAAACACCCCATGATGCTGATCGGAGGCTACCGCTTTGGCCTTGGCAAAGGCGACAAGCTCAAGCTCGATCCCGAAAACCCCGGAGAATACCTCACTTACCTGGCCGACGTCCTCAACCAGGCCATCCGTGGATTCCTCGAAAACGGGCTTTCTGTCTATCCCACAGAGCCGAGTCTATTCGTCAAAGCCTATGAGCAAAAAGACAACGCGGATGACTTCAAGCTGTTTGGTAATGACAATTTGTTTGAAGGAGATGAAGGTTCCAGGACGTTGAAGGAGGACAAGACCCTCTGGGGTGATGGTGCAGGAGAGGGACGGGCCTTGAGAAATAACCTCATGTCTGCCAACTCTGATGAGCAGGATGTCGTATTTGACCAGCGTGCCGGGGTATTGACCGATCCGGGCCGTTTCAAGCTGAGCAATGAAGTTCAGGTTCCCAGCAAGCACAATTCCCACAAGGATATTGCTCAGGAGGAGACCTTCCTTGAGATGCGTAAACGCCACAGTGGGGACAATCCCAAACGCTTCCTCGCACAGGTATTGGCTGACTTCGTCCTGCAAAACCAGAGCATGGCCGACCGCCGCACCCTGGCCAGAGAGATGAACGATTCTATCCGCCTCGAAAGCCTCGACCAGGAAAACTTCTCCTTGCTTCTCGAAGAACCTGAGAGTGATAAATCTGGTGCCGAATTGACCGCCATGATGATCCACAACAACCAGTTGACCAAGAAGATCTACGAGTTGTCCAAAATTGGCGATCAGAATGGTGCGACCTATGACCAGTACCTGGAACACTTGCGGTTTAGCTGGGAGAAAGGGGAGGATTATGACGACCTCAACCAGGTAAATCCGACCGTGACCCCATCGGAGCAGGTTGGAGGCAAACCAACCGTTGCCTATGGCAAAACGAAGGGAAATGCCGAGGTTGCCACGGGTAAAAAGCTAAAGCCAGAGTATGCCGCCAAGGCGGATAAGATGGTGAAGAAGATCATGGCGAAGTTGGAAGGCTTACAGGTTGGCGGGAAATCTTTCTGGGTTGAGTTGAAGGAAACGATGGATAAGATCGTGCAGCAGAATCAGTCCGATTAGGTGGATGGTATGGCTCAACTTCCCCTTTGGATTTTCTATATTTAGGCGGCGGGAAGTGGCAGTGCGCAGTAGTGGTACGAAATGGCGGTGCGCAGTAGCAGTGCGCAGTAGCGGAGCAAAATGGCGGCCAAAAGAATATCCAACCGGGCAAATGATGCTTATAGAATAGAGCAATCGGCCTTGGAACGGTTTGCATTGAACAATTGAATAATTCGACCAGGGATGGAAGAGGAAGCATATCAGGAAATGATCGACGAGGTAATTGGCGGGGCGGACTATCTGGTTTACGACCTGACCGAAGAAGCGGAACAACGAGGGGACCGGTTTGGGCAACTGGTTGCACTGCTTGGGGATGAGGCGGAAGAAAGCCGGTGGGGTGAAATTGTGGATCTTTTGGACACTTGGCGGGAGGAAATGGGGCCATTGCAGGTTGGAAGCGATTCAACCAGTGAAAGCGATTCAACCGGTGGAAGCGGGTCAATTCCCCAGGAATTGAAATCCTTGCTGAGCAGGCTGGCACCCATCCTCGAGCATTGGCCGGCAGAACTGCGAAAAGTTCCGGCTCATTGGTGGAACGAAGCCCAATCGGCAGCCGTTCTCCCACCCTTTTACCAACTCGCAGCCAACCTTGAAGTACAGCACTCCGGCCAATCGAGCTACCCCCATTTCGATCCCCCCGTCAACGGGGAATCCTTGCTCCACCTGGAAATCATCCGGGTCTATGACGGCTTTTTGCCGCCCAAGTTACTGGTCCATGCGCATCGGTGTCAGGAACTCATTTTTCAATCGACCCTCGACAGTACCTATTCTGCCCACGCCACCCTCGATTGGTTGCAGCATTTACCTTCCCTCCGTCGGCTTTCCTTAACCGTCTCTGCCCGCGCTTCCCTCGATGGACTCCCGGTTGCCAGGCAGTTGGAGGAGCTTTCCCTTTCCCTGACCGGCGGTGGTTCTGCAGATTTGGCACCACTGGGAGAAATTCCCCATTTGCGAGAGCTTTACCTGGCCTTCCACCGTTCTGATGCTACGGATTTATCTCCGGTCGAGTGTCTCAATACCTTGGAAAAATTTACCCTGAATCATTACCGGGGCGATTTGGCCGGGTTGAAGGGCTTGTCCAAACTGGCACAGCTAAAGGAACTGTATATTTCCGATGCATCCTTATTGACCAGTATCGAAGGTTTGCATTCCGGGATGGTTTTGAACAAGCTTGAATTGGATAATTGTCAAGGCCTCACCTCAATTGCCCCGCTGCTTGCCATCCCCAGCCTCAAGGAGGTCACCGTGACCAATTGTCCTCAGATTGGTGACTTTAAGCAGGTACAGGAAAATGCGCACTTTCGTTTTTTGGAGTGAGTGTTTAAGCCTCTAGGCCTCTAAGCTGCAAAGTCTCTAAACCTCTAAGCTGCAAAGCATTCAAGCCCCCGCATTCCCCCCCCCTCACGCATCCAACCAATCCTTGAATCCCCACTCGTTCCTGGAAATCTCTTTGCCCATATATAACAATTTATTACCTTACGGTATACAAACCTGAAGAAGACCTTTTCAGAGAAACATTAACTGTTACACTAAACCAAGATGAAGCAATTCCTTTTTGTATGTGCCATATTGGGCTCGATGCCCTTATGGGGAATCACGCAAACTTCCGTATCCGCATCTTTTAGTCCACCACTTCCCTTTGTCTCCCGTCCAGCAATGGCTTGGGAAGATTATGACCTCGATGGAGATATGGACCTGTTTTTATCGGGAATAGATACCACTGGGCTGGTATTTACAAAACTCCTGAAAAACACGGGGTCCTCCTTTGTACCTGATCCTTCCAATACCTTTCCTCCCTTAACAGGTGCTTCAGCGGCCTGGTCGGATTTTGATGGGGATGGAGATGGTGATTTGGTGATCTGTGGGTTGGATGGGTTGAAAGATCCCCGAACTTTGATCTACCGCAACGATGGTGGGGTGTTGGTGAAGATTTCCCATGCCGCACCTGGCCTGACCGATGGCAAAGTGATCTGGGCTGACTTTGACCGGGATGGAGACGATGACCTCTTTCTTTGTGGCCACGACCGCAGTCAGGGCTACCGGTGGCTGATCCTGGAAAATTTTGGCAATGGCTCCTTTGCTCCCTATCTCCATACCCTGCCTTACCAGATGGAGGTGTATGCTGCCGCTACCGGAGATGTGGATGGCGATGGCTGGACCGATCTGGCTTTGGCCGGATTGGACTTTCCCATGGAGGGCCGGGTTGAGGTACTGCGCAATTTCGGGCAATTTCAATTTGCTCCCCTGGGTGACTTTGTGGAGATCGAATACCAGACTGCATTGACGATTGCCGATCTGGACGGGGATCAAAAAGGGGAATTGCTGGTTGCAGGGAGCAAAGCGGTCCCCTTGAGTAAGGTCTATGGCTTACAAAATGGACAAGTAATCCTGGCCAATGACTCTCTGAGAGGATTGAGTTGGGGAGATGTAGCCACTTTGCAAATCCCTGGCGACCCCAAGCCCACCCTGGTGATCTCCGGCCGGAATGCTACCGGAGACAATTTGTTGATCTACCGACCGGATGTCAATGGCAACTATGTACTGCAATCCCAAAGCGGTCTTCCTGCCTTGTTCCTGAGTCGCCTTTCCATTGCCGACTGGGATGGGGATGGAAATCCAGATATTCTGATTGCGGGTGAGAATGCCGAAGGAGTGGCCCGCACCTTTTTACTTACCTATGACAACGGAGAATTCAAGCCATGACCAACCAATTGACCTTTTTGAAGCCCCTTTCCAGGAAAGCGGGTTTAATTATCTGCTTTTGCTGGCTCCTTGGGTTGGTGATTCCAGATGTTTCACTCCACGGCCAAACCATCGCCCCGGTGGCCTATTGGCAGTTTGAGCAGAACAATCCCGACTTTGACCACAGTGGAAACGGGCACCACCTTGCGGGGACCAGCGCCATCAACCTGCAAAGCAATCCCGAATTGGTGGGCACTCATTACGATGTAGATGACTCGCTTCAGCCGCCTTCTGCCACTTATGTCCCCTTTACGGTGGACGATTCGGCTGGGATGCGTACACAGATGTCCATTGAGTTTTGGTTCAGAGCGAAGAAGAACTTCCATGAAGGACAAATACGGTGGAACAACAAAGCCTTGTTTGCCATCAAGGATTGCAGGTTGATTTTCTACGTCCTGGTCGATGGCGGGCTTCGCATGGACCTTGAAGTTCCTTTCAATGGGATTGGCGTACTTGATCTGAACCATACCATGAACGGGGCGTGGCATCATTTTGTCCTGCAATACAGTGCCAAGACCGGGGAGCAGCGTATCTGGATTGATGGAATCAGTTCCCCAGAGATGGTAATTTACCATGGCACCTCCAGTCTTATCCGGGATGGAGGGAATATGCTTTTGAGTACTCCGGCATCTTCAGGTGCAGGAGTAATGTTCGGCAGTTATGATGAATTTGCGCTTTACGATACCCTGATCCCTCGGGAATTGATCCGGCTTCATTATACAGAAGCCCTTCAGTTGAACCAGCACTATTCTTTTTTGGTTCCGCCAACTGATCCCGCTGACTTCCCCTTGCCAAGTAGCGATAGCCAGATCGACACACTAGAGTTTGGCAATGGCTATCCCAATGTGCCCTATTTGACCCAGGAACTTCTGAAGAGCTATCCACTTCCAAGGTATCAGCCCGGTCACAATATGCCGCCGCTTGTTCCCTGGCTGGTGGATGCTGAAAACAACAGCACCTTTGGTCATGGGGCAAATTTCTATGAAAAGGGACTGCGGATGCAGCAAAGTCTGGAACTCCTTGCCAGAGACTACCATTATTATCTGTATGCCGGTGTGATCAGGGATGCAATTGAACTGGGATTGGCAGGTAGTTTGAATTCTAACCAATCTCACTGGCATTTCCTGGAAATGATGAACAACCCGGCATTGTCAGACCTTCCCCGGTTTGCTGTTTCCAACCGGAGAACCAACGAACCATCATGGGTAGATAGTACCCTCACCAGTACGGCTTACTGCGTGTACACTAATTTTCCAGACTCCCACTACGTTCGAAATGCGGCCGGAGTACCCATATCAATCCCGGGATTGGCAAAAGTCATCACCCCGGCCATGGCTAACCCCTTGTTACCGCCTGGTGACAACCGACTGGACAGTGTACGCTATGAAGGCTTGGCCATCAAGACTGCTTTGGACACTATATTCGGAAGACTTGATCCACAAAATCGGTGGATCAGTATGCTGGGAGAAAACGATGAAGCTACTTTCATGCTGGGCTTTGGGAGTATTGGGCAGGACGCAGGTTGTACGGCGGATTACAATGCCAGTATGGCTCCCACCCAGGGACCATGGGGCAATACCCAGGGCCTCCGGGCTTACCAGTCGGCCCGGTTTGACTCCATTCGCAAGATCATCATCCGGGAATACCGCGACCCTGTGAATATTCTGAATCAGGCCGCTGGACGGGACAGTCTCCAAGTGCTCTGGTTTGATTCCGGTGGGGAATCTTTCCACTACGACTCTATCCGTACGGCTATGCCTCCTTTTGCAGGCATCAGGCGCCCCACACCCTATTTCTACCCTCAAAAACCTTCCCGTGTACTCAAAGGGGTTAATGCGAATAAAGGCTTTGCCCAAATCGTGCGGGCAGCAAAAATCCAGCAGCAAGGGGGAGATTCTTTGTTCACTCCGGCTATATCCCCCGGTTACAACGATGGGTCTGAAAGCCTTTTTGATACAGCGATGGTACGTCCCGGTCAATACCTGGGGGCTTTGAAAGCGATTGGACTATTGGGGGCCGACTCCTATGCTTTCTTCATGTACCACGGCAATGCCATCCCCACCCAGAACAACTGGCGGATGTGGAAACTGGTGATCCCGGCTTATGCCCAGGCCATCAGCAGCCGGGCCGAGGAATTCTGGTACCATGGACAGGTCCTCAAGGGGGATACGGCTGGTTCATCGGGACAAGCAGACTACACTTTCTTTACCTTCAATACGGCGAACCCTTTGGACATGATTGTAGCCCGTCAGGAATATGGCCTCAATCGGTTCCTGATCACCGGTTCGGTCCAGCGGACGACCAATTCGGCCAGTGCCGGAGCCAAAAAGAAAGATGTTTGTTTCGGTCTTCGGGATGCACATGACCAAACAGTCTTCGATGCTCTGGCCATGGAGATCAGAATGCAGGGGAGTACCTATTTGCTGGAAATTAACCCTGCCGATACTTTCTTCATGCAGTTGGACGGTTGGCACGAATGGACCGATCCCTGGCGGTGGTGCCGGGATTTTGTCTTTGAAGCTGAATTGAATGACTCGGTTTTTGGCAACTGGAGCCGGGGTACCGAACGTATCAACCCTGAGTTTCCGGGAGATTTCCGTGAATTTACCTCCTGGGTCCGTCTGGATGCTCCCGGTGCGGGGGGAATATTCAATTTTGAACCCCGCTATGATCCCCTGGTCAATCCCAGTAATGACACCATGTCTTGTTGGGTCCGGGCCAGGTCCTTGTCCGGGGCGGGATCGGTCCAGGTTGAGGTAGATGGCGGGCAAACTCAGTTGATCAGTGGGATCGGAGCTGCCTGGGATTGGTACGAAACCGCCAGCCCTCTGATTGGACTGGATTCCAATGCCCACGCTTTGGCAGTTTCTGCGGTGACTGCTGGGGTAGACATTGATAAAATTGCGCTTAAGCGGAGTCTGGCTGATTGGACCCAACAAACGGTTTTCGCAGACATAGAATTGGATTCGGTTCACAACGGACAGCCGATATGTTATGGTGATCCCGTGATCTTTGACAACCTGTCTTCATTGGGTCGGGACTGCATACAGCACAGCTGGGATTTTGGCGATGGAACCCAGAGTTTTGTGACTGAACCCCAGCACCTCTACCAATATCCCGGAACTTTTCAGGTCGTCTATACCATGTATGACCCTTGTCAGGACAGCACCTGGTCGGATTCAATTTCGGTGACTGTTTCGGCGCCAATAGTCGATGCAGGCCAGGACATTCAATCCTGCACTGGAGATACCATTTTCCTGAAAGGTACCGCTTTCGTTCCCTTTTCCTGGGCGGCAGACCCTACCCTTACCAACCAGTTGGACCTCAATACCTCTGTTTTCCCCACCCAAACCGGGGTTTATTATTACCTCACCGGGACCGATACCCTGAGTGGATGCAGCATGACTGATTCAGTTCGGGTTAATTTTGTGGTGCAAAACCCGATTCCCGATACGCTCTGTATTATGGCTGGTGACTCGGTGGTTCTGCAACCCTTTGGAGTGGGGCCTGGCCTGGTCTGGACTGCTCCGGCAGCAGTAGCTGGGGATACCAATGTGAATATTACAGTGGCGCCTTTGGTATCTACCATCTATACTTATGATACCTGGGACTTATGTCTGTGTGATACTGTTTCCGGCTACGTACAGGTGGAGGCTTTGGGGAACAACACGATTACGCCGATCAACCCGGTGGTTTGTCAGGGGGATACGCTTACGCTTACCGGCAACCTTTCCATACCCGATGACCATACCTGGTCCGGGCCTTCGATTGTCGGTTCCAATATTCTGCCTACCGTCACGGTCGCACCCGACACCACCGAGGACTATATCCTTTTTCTCAATGCCTCTGCCGGCTGCCAGGTCAGGGATACGGTCACTGTCAACGTGATCCTGCAACCCGATCCGATCCAATCTGCCGATAGCCTGCTGATATGTCAAGGTGATACCCTCCAACTGTTGGCCAATGGTCCGGGAACCTATTCCTGGAATCCACCCGGTTCAGTCAGTCCTTTGGTCGGAACCGATCCTTTTGTATTCCCGGCTTCGGACAGTTGGATTTACCTTACCAATACGGTCAATTATTCGCCCGGATTTTGTTCTTGGAGCGATTCGGTTTGGGTTGCCATTGATTCCAATTGTTGTACTGCCCCAGGAAGTGTGGACTATATGCTGATCGGAGAAACGGCCAGCAATTTTTCCAGTACTATCGCGGGCTGCTCCAATTGCTCCGGCCTTAGCCTCTATATCCGCGACACCTTCGTGGTGGATTCATTTTTGCAGTTGAATTCCTGTACGCTCTACATGGACAGTTCTGCCGCGATTGTGATCCAGTCTGGGAATACCCTGATTCTCGACAGTTGTGTGGTGGAAGCGGCTTGCGGGCAGATGTGGGATGGGATTACCATCAATGGTGGGGGTGCCCGGATGGTGATGCAGGACAATTCGGTGCTCCGGGATGCAGTGGTTGGAGTGCTTTCACTTGACAATGGTGAATTTCGGATCACCGACTCTCATTTGTTGAACAACCTCGGCGGCCTGGAAGTGATCGGGAATGGGACACCCCACTCCGGAGTCATCTTTGGTTGTGAGATTTCCTCTGACAATACCACCATGCTTCCTCCATACGCTGGCCAGTTTGCCCACAATGGAATCTTTATCCGGGATGTGGGGGCAATACGGATCGGTAAAAATGATAGTACCGACCGCAATTTCATCCACCACCTGGCTTCGGGGATCATCTCGGAGGAGTCCGGGGTAGACGTTTGGGCCCAGGACATTGGCTTTATTTCCGGGCAGGCCGTTCTGCAACAGTACCAGGATGGGATCGGTAAGTGCTTGTTTGCAACAGGTACGGCCGGTGCTTCTCCCTTGGTAGATTATCCAATTGAGATTGGGGGGACTGGTCAACGTGCGAATTACTTTCACCATTCGGATGCCGGGGTCTGGATCTGGGACAATTGTGATGTGACAGCCCGGAGGAACCACTTTCAGCAAATTGGTGGGCTTGGTTTGTATCTGGACCGGCTCTTTGATGATGAGGTGCTGATCGATGAAAACCGGTTCGATTCTGTCCGGTTTGCCATAGATGTCTTTGATTGTCGGGATGCAGCGGTGGTGGTCAAGCGGAATGTCATCCGGGAAAGTGAGGTTGGTATCTATTCGATCATGAATACCCGGTCGGAGATGGAAATTCGCAACAATGATTTGCGGAGTTCTCTCGCGGTAGCTGGGGAAGGAATTCATATTTCTGATATGAGTACGTTTGGGTTGGGAAGCGGGTTCACTGCGATCCGGAACAACAAGGTCAGGCTGTTTGGGATTGGTATCCTGGCCGATGCGGTTGACAGCTTACGCATCCAGGGGAATGACATTTATGTGGAGGGCTCTGATCCGGCCACTGGATTTGGGATCGGGGTGAGTGTCGGGGCGTCTGATTTCGCTAGGGTGATCAACAATGATGTGTATTGGGATACCCAATTGACAGCTTTTCCGGATACGAGTCAGGATTATATGGGCATCTGGATGTTCATGTCGGATGAGGCAACGGTGAGTTGTAATCATACCTACAACTGGTTTGAGCACATCCGGGTGCAGGGGCCGATCAATCGGCAGCATATTTTTGATAATCGGATCAATGATGGATGGGATGGAGGGAGTGTGAATTTGGCGGATGTGCCGCAGGTGGGGATTTATTTGATCAATGATGCTTTCATTGGTGCACAGGGATGGCTGGATCCGTTGACCCAGTCGGGAGTTCCGGCCGGGAATGTTTGGCGGAGGTTAGATTTGAATGGCGGCTTGCTGCCTGGTGGGTGGACGTGTAACAATACGGTGCGGTCGATGGCGGAGGTGGAGAATACTCAGTTGATTACTTCTATTGATTTGATGTATGTGCGGAATAGATTGAGGCAGAATCCAGATTTGTCTGGGTTTTGCAATGGGAATGGGGGTGCTCCAACTGCAATCCCGACCTTCGCTTTGAGTTCTGTTTTGCCTTTGGGAAGCAGTTGCGAAGAGCTTCCCCAGGATGGAGGTGGTTCTGACCCATCGCAGCAGCGGGTCGCAGCGAGCAGCCTTGACCCATCTGTAAATTCTACCCCTGCCCTGTTTATTTCCGAACAAAATTTATTGGCTCGGATGGAGTCAGATAGTGCGGTTTGTCAAGGGGATAGCTTAATGCAGCACTGTCATTCCTCTTTGCTTCGAGGTTCGCATAAGGTGATCCTGGACAATGAACTCAGTGCTTTACAACTCAATTCGGGAACATTGGCTACCAGTTTGCCGAATTCGCTGATCGAAACCAATCACCGGGATTTGCAAAGCTGCTGGCAAAAGGTATTGCGAGGGGAGGAATTGCTTCCTGCCGATTTGGGGTTGATTGAGAGCATTGCCTTGCAATGCCCCGGGGAGGGTGGCAAGGCTGTTTTTCAAGCCAGAAGCCTGCTCATCAAACTACAACCGGGAAGGAAGTTCATATATTCAAATTGTTTTCCCCAGCCCTTCAGTGCTAAGAGTGAATTATCGACTGAACCAGAAACAAGTCAGGGTTTCTCGGTATTTCCCAATCCCGGAAGAAACAGGGTTCAGGTACGAGCGCAGCAGTCGGGCTTTTTGAAGATCAGCAATCAACTGGGTAAGACCATCCTCGACCTGGAAGTAGAAAATAACCTTGAGTTGGACGTGTCGTCCTGGAGCCGGGGCATCTATCATTTTCAATTCCGGGCAGTTAATGGGACTCTTTTTTATCAAAAGGTTGTCCTCCAATAAGCGAAGAGCTAAAAAAGGGTGGGCAGGTTTCAACTGTCCACCCGATTTTACATAAATTGTATGCAATGAAGTTTTTCATAACCGTCTTTCTCCTCTTGACCACCCAACTCCTCCCCGCTCAGGGGCAGGGCAATTGGTGGTATTTCGGGGATTCGGTTCTGATCGACTTCAATTCCGGGGTGCCGGTAGTGGTACCAGGAACGGATAAATACGCTTTGTGGTCCAGTGCAGCTTTGAGTGATGCTCAAGGGAATCTACTCTTGTATACGAACGGGGTGATCAACAATGCCAATCACCAGGCTATTGCCAATTCTCCTCCGTTTTCTAACTATTCCAATCTCCACCTGAATAACCAGGGCCTTTTACTGCTCCCTATTGGAGATTCCTTGGTGTACCAATTCAATCATTATTCCAGCCCTACAGGTCCGGGAAAATTTGCCATCTATTACTCCGAAATTGAGCCTTATGCCAATGGTAGTCAGGGAGCTGCGACCAACTCTCATATTTTTGCCCTTGACTCGGTAGAGCAGCAAATGGCTGCTACCCGGGATGCCAGTGGAGAGGGCTGGTGGATCATTTCTCATGATATGGGAAAGCCCATTTTTCGCATGATCCACGTATTGCCAGATGGCAGTATACAAACCCAATTTCAAACCATCGGTTCTCCTCATGTCCATGATGGCCGCAGTGAACTTACCATATCACCTTCCGGGTCCAAGGTGGCGGTTGCTGCTCATTATGGAAAAGTGGAGATCTTTGATTTTGACCGGTGTACGGGGGAGTTGAGTTTTTTCAATGCGGTGGAAAAGGATTCCATCATTGAAAACTGGATATTTGGCATCTCGTTTTCACCAAACGAAAAGTTACTATATGTAAGCGATACATACTATGATTCACCTACCAAAACCTACCAATACTGCCTGGACTCTATGAATCTGATGAATTCTGAGGTGATTGTTTGGGAGACTCCCTATTCTTTTCCTGATACGATCAGGACTATAAGTATACATGAATTGGGTCCAGACGGGAAAATTTACATTTCTCAAGTCCCTCCTACTCCTGTTTCAGAATTATACGTGCTTGACACCTTGGCGGTAATTCATTCCCCTGATCTGCCAGGTCTGGCCTGTGATCTCCGTCCCCGCAGCCTTCCCTTGCCGTATGGTAAACTGAGTTGGAAAGGCAACCTCCCCAATATGCCCAACTACCGACTTGGCCCCTTGGCAGGCCAGATTGCTGAAGCCGGCCCAGCCGCTACGATCTGTGCGGGTGAAGCCATGACGCTTGGTGTCCCCGACACCGTCGGGAACCTCGTCTTCGACTGGTGGCCTGCCACCGGCCTCGACAATCCGTCATCTCCTCAGCCTTCTGCATCACCTGCGGTGACCACTACCTATTACCTGATGGTGACCGACACCACGGTCCATGCCTCCTGTGCGACCACCGAGGACTCGGTGACGATCATGGTGATTGACACCAGCGGTGCGCCAACTGCTTTTGCCGGGGAAGACAGCCTGATATGCCGCGGTGACAGCCTCCGGCTGGGAGAGCCACCCACCAACGGAACCATCTACAGCTGGTCTCCGATGGCTGGTCTGGACGATCCGTTCCGGGCGGATCCATTGGCGCGACCAACCGCCTCCGGCTGGTACGAATTGACTGCTTACGACCTGGTCGGGGGCCAGCAATATGCTTGCCGGACGGATGTGGATTCGGTGTACATCGAGGTGGAGGAGCCGCTGGTCCATCCCTACCCGTCAGGCAAGGACTTTTGCCCAGGCGAAGAATTGCAGATCGGCTTACCACCTGAACCGGGATTCCGTTACCGCTGGGACCCTCCCACCGGATTGCAGGACCCCTATATCAGCCAAACCAAAGTGGCTCCTGAAGAAAGCATTCTCTATACCCTGATCATCACCGATCTCAGCAAACTCACAGCCAATTGCCGGGAACGGCAGGATCCCGTCTTCCTCAATGCAGATGACTGCCTTCTGCAAAATGTGATTACTCCAAATGGAGATGGCATCAATGATGTCTTGGACCTGGGAGACTTTGACAAACCGGTGGGATTGACCATTTATGACCGCTGGGGAAAATTGATCTACCACAGCGATGCTTATGGGAACGACTGGTCCGGGAGCAATTTGCCGGAAAGCACCTATTACTACCGGGTGCATGTCCGGTCCCAGAAAGGTGGGGACAAGGTTGCGTATTTTGATTTGATCAGGTGATTGGGTCAGCCATTGACCCGGTCGATTGTACTTACCTGCCTGGGTCAGCCTTTGGCTCCACCGATTGCTTGGCTGCTTACTTGCTGGGTCATTACGGATTAATCCCATTACGCGCCCCCTCACGCATCCAACCAATCCTTGAATCCCCCCACCCGCTCCCGCGCCACAATCACCTCGTGGTCCTCCAACCCAACCACCCGCAGCTTCAGCCGGCTGTTGCTGTGCGCATAGATATTGGCGATGGAGGCATGGGAAACGAGGTACTTTCGATTGATCCGGAAATACTGCTTTGGATCGAGCTGCGGCTCCAACTGGTCCAAGGGCTGGTCCAGCAAATGCTTCCTTCCCGCAGTCGTCAGCGCATAAGTCGCCTTCTCAAAGCTGAAGAAAACCCCAATCTCAGCAACCGGGATGCTTTTGATCTCATTGCCCACCTTGATCATAAACCGCTGCTTGTAAGTCGTCTCGGTTGGGGTGAGTTTGGCGAGGGCAAGCAGTGCTTCCAATGAAGGATTCGGTTTGAGCTGGGCCAGCTTCTCGAGGGCTTTGGCCAGACGCTCTTCACTGACTGGCTTCAAGAGGTAATCAATGCCATTCGTTTCGAAGGCCTGAATGGCATAATTGTCGTAGGCGGTGGTGAATATGATGGGGCAGGTGGGTTCCCATTCCTTATAAATCTCGAAGCTGATTCCGTCGGCTAACTGGATGTCGGAGAGGATCAGATCGAGTTGGGAAGGGGACGACCCCTGCAACCAGGCGAGGGCTTCCTGGACGGATTCGACACGTCCAACCACCTGGGCATGAGGGGCCACTTTGCCGAGAACCCTTGCCAAATGGTTGGCGGCCCGCTTTTCGTCCTCTATGATCAGGATATTCATTCTCCCCCCTTCTTTAACAGTGGTAGTTTTACCTGGAAATCAAGTTCCGTCATCCTGACTTCAATTGGCCTTTCCGTCCACAATGCATATTGGTCCTTGATGTTTTTGATGCCTGTCTTCTTCGAATCACCGCCGACATTTTTCAAATGAAGGGTATTCCAAACCACCACCTGATCGCCTTGTTGTTCAAGCACGATCCTGAGCGGATTCAAGGTCGAAATCTCATTGTGTTTGACGGCATTTTCGATCAATATTTGCAAGCTCATCGGAACGATCATCAGCTCCCCTCGTGGTTTGAGGTTGTTCTCCACGATCAACTTGTCCTCAAACCGGATCTTCAGCAGGAACAGGTAAGAATCAATGAAAGCGAGTTCTTCTGCAAGCGAAACCAGTTCTTTGTCCCGACTGTCGAGCACATAACGGTACAATTCGCTCAGTTGC
Source organism: uncultured Bacteroidia bacterium (assembly GCA_964352215.1). Classification (GTDB taxonomy): domain Bacteria; phylum Bacteroidota; class Bacteroidia; order J057; family JADKCL01; genus CAWUKT01. The sequence continues at coordinate 36,076 of CAYGRE010000044.1, read as the reverse complement.
TGGATGAATTTGGCCGCGAGGTCGGGGTCTTCATAGACCAGATCGGTGAGGACATTGAAGCTGTTGAAGAGGAAATGGGGATTGAGTTGGTTCCGCAAAGATTCATACTTGTAAGTCATCATCTGCGCCTTGAATTTGTCGGCTTTTTCGGCGGATTCTTTCCACCGGTTAAAGAAGCCAGTGGAGACAAATACGGTCGTGAAGCTGAGGGAAATGATGATCGGGAGTTCGATATTGGAAAGGAGCCACTCCAGAGGCTGATCGGGAAATTCACCGAAGAAAATGTACATCATGGTCAACTGGACTACGAAATAGGCCAGGGTCGAGTAGATGGTGGTGCCCAAAACTCCGAGGATGGTGCGCTGAATGGGAAATTCGATCCAGCTTACTTTCCGGTTCAGGTAACCCGCTATCAGGGCATTTCCGGTCCATTGGGTAAAGCAGATGGTAAATGACCAGAAGGTGGCTGTCACCATGGTCAGGAAGTTGGGGTTGTCACTCGACCAAAAAGCCACTGTGATCAGAATGCCAAGGGCAAGGTTGGCCAACAGGAACTGCCAATATTTCCTGAAGGGTTCGTAGCTTTCCTTGAACAATCCGACGGTGACTTCTTGGGACATGACGCTAAGTTTGGTTGCTTAAAGATAATGGCTTATTGATTACAAGAGGCGATGATTTCTTCCACGGAGTCTTTGCCCCAGTTGGGATGGATAGGGGATGCTGGCTGAAAATCGTCCCAGTTTTCCAGCAATGATTGGGCTTGTTCGCAGAACTGTGAGGTGTCTCCTTTGAAGAAGCGGGTCCTGCCGAGGTCGTTGGCCAGCTTCATGTAGTTGGCGCGTGGGTTTTCCGGGTCGATGAGGAGGGCTTTGGTGACTGCTTGCTGGGAAAGCATGCTGTACTGCTGGCCGCGGGTGGCGGGATCGACAGAAAGTCGGGCCGAAAGGTAGAGGGAATGCAATACATAAACTTCAGACTCTTTGGGGTTTTTCTTCATGACCTCTTGGATGATTTCTTCAGCGCCGTCCAGCAAGGCATCTTTTTCATCCATGCTGGCAGCCCGGTCGACAAAGGTGGCGGTGATGAGGCATTGGGCCTGGTAATAACGGGGCAACCATTCTTTCTTTTCTGCTTGGGCGACCCGCTCAAATTGGTTGGCGAGTTCCTGGAAGTCGTCAGCGGTTTTGCAGGTTTCCATTTTGCCAAGGAGCTCGCCCATTTTCTGTTCGTAGCCTTTGTTGCCAGCCTGGAGAGAGAAAGCGAGGAGAAAGAGGAGGGTGAAAGTGATGAGATTTTTCATAATGTTATTTGTAATTGAGTGATGTATTATTTGAGTTCTGTGTTTTGTGTTCTGAGTTTTGTGTTCTGAGTTTCAGGTGGACGGCTTAGATCAGATCAATTGATCTGATCCAGCTGGTTGGCTTCGCCATTTTTCGTGAGGGTGATGAAGCAGCCCAGGAGAAAGAAGCGGGGAGCTGGCTGGAGAATCGGCTCGCTGGCAAAAAATCCATTGGCATCCGGCTGAGGGGTAAATCGCCGACCGAACTGGTTCTTGAAGCCGGGGACATTGCTGATGGCCGCGTGGAAGATGATGTTTTGCCGGTGGAGGTAGCTCCAATTGATGTCCAGACTCCTGAAGGCCGGGCTTTTGGCCGCGTTGAATTGGGTGTCGTTGGGATCGTTGTACACCCTGGGCGAACCGTAGGAAAAGGTCATCCCTAACAGAGAGCGCAAGTCGCTGATCCAATGCTTGTAGACAATGGACAGGTTGTGGCGGCTGGAAAATATAGGCGTCGCCAGGCCGGGATAGTCCTCAAAGTCCCTTTTGGTCTCGAGGAAAGAATAGGAAATCCAGTAGTCTCCGTTTTTAATGGTCTTTTTGTCCCGGAGGAAGAGGTCCAAGCCATAAGCATAGCCGGTTCCCTGGTCGTTGTACCCTTGATGGGGCCATGCTGAGCTGGATGCGTATTTGGTGAGGTTGCGGTAGTCTTTGAAATAGACTTCGGAGCGGAAGTGGCGCTTGTTCCGGGAATGGGAGTAGTTGAAGATATAATGGTCCGCCCGCGCTGGTTCCAACCCTGGGGCGAAGAGGCGGTCTGCCGTCCGGGCTTCCTGGTAAAACCAGCCATAAGCGAGGGAGAATTGGCTGTGCGTACTCGCTTTCCAGGCCAATGAGGCGCGGGGAGCGGCATTGGTAGTTCCGCTTTGCAGGTTTTGTTCAAAGCGTCCACCGATGCGACTGACTACTTTGCTGGAGGCATAGAGGTCCACTTCCACGAATCCTGCCATGCGTTGGTCTTGCAGAGTCAATTCGAGTGCGTCCTGTTCGTTCTGGTAGGTATTGGCCTGGTCATCGTCGAAATATTCCAAACCACCCCGGAGAATGACTTTTTCAACCAACTGGTGGGTCAAGGTTGATTTCAGGTGCATTCCCCGCAGGATTTGGTTGAGGCCGGAAGTGGCTTGGGGAGAAGCGGGATCGTTGGGGGACTGGTTTTGGCCGGAGCCGTTGCTGTTCTGCGAAAGTCCCTGATTGATTGGCATGGGCGTTTGAGAAAGTTTCTGACTGTTGAAGGTCAGGGAGGCTCCGGTTTCCAGCTTCGTTTTTTCACCGATCAGGTCGCTCCAGGCTGCGTTCATGAACAGGTTGTCATTTTGAATGGAGACCTCTTGGGCCATAGTGTCATTGCCGATTTCCGGTTGTGTTACCGCGAGGGTGGAGCGGTCAATGACTGCATAGAGTTTGAACACCCCGGTCCGGCTGGTCTCTTGCCAGAGGTTGACGGCTGATCCGTAGTTGAGCGGTGCCTGCTGCCAATTCTGAGTTTGTGGGACCAGCGCCATATATGGTTGCAGGTTGGTATAATTTGCACTTCCGGTAATGGCTCCTGTCTTCCATTTCTTGGTGCCGGCGAGATCGGCACCCACCGTCAACACTGAAATGTTGAGCTGGTCCTCGATGGGGGAATCGTTGGTTTGGAGGAGCAATACCGAAGAGAGGGCGTTGCCGTATTCGGCGGAGAATCCGCCGGTGCTGAAGACGGTGCCTTTGAACATAAAGGGATTGAAGCGGCCACGGACCGGGGTCATCGGGGCTGAGGCGCCAAAAGCCTGGTGGACCAGGGTGCCATTGATATAGGTTTTAGATTCGTCGCTGCTGCCCCCTCTGACGAAAAGCCGTCCCGATTCGCCATTGGTAGTAGTTCCGGGCAGGGTTTGCAGGGCACCATAGACATCGCCGGAAGCACCCGCGGTGGTCACCATGTCCAGGGAGTTCAGGATCACCGCTGCTTTTTCGTCACTGGCTTCAAATGCACCTGCGGTGATTTCAACTGCTTTGACAATGCTGAAAGCTGGGGTCAGTTGTATTTCTAATAAGAAGGGTGACAGTGAAGGGCCGGGTGAAGAAGATGACGTTGGCGGGACAGAAGAAGGTAAAGAGACCGGCGATGACGATGAGGGGACAGAGGATGAAGGCGAAGGTGAAGCCAACGAATCGGCAATTCCTGACCTGCTTTGACCTTGAAGACTATCCAGATTGATATTTACCTCTGCCAACTGATAACCTATAAAGGATACATTCAGCGTTTGCAGCCCCACTTCACTGGTTTCAAAAGCAAAGTGACCATTCTGATCTGAAGTAGCCCCGTCATAAGTCCCCTTGAGGAAACAATTGGCCCCTGCCAGTACCTCCTGGTTTTCATCCAATACGATTCCCGAGATGCGGGTCTGTGCCGACAGGGAGGTGCTGGTGAAAAGTAGAAGGGAGAGTAGGAAGGAGATGTATTTCATGACGTGTTCCATATCGTTGATGGAACAAATCTGACCTAAACACCCTCGGATTGAAAAAAGGACTTACCGAATTGTCGAATCAGGTGGATGAATTGTAGTAGATCGCGCAATAATTTCCCCCGATCACTATGCAACATTCTGAAACCATCTATTTCACGGTGTCAACCTGTCCCTATCCGGTACACTTGACTGTTCCACACTGGAACAGTGGAACACTTCGAAACTTGCGGGAATTGACTTAAGTGGCTGTTTGTCAAGGCTGTACGGCTTTGGCACGGCCTTTGGAATAAGGGGAGTGTAAAACATTAAACTTAGAACATCCAAGACAATAAAGATTATGAATTTCAACCTTAAACCACTCCGCATCTCAGTCCTCGCCACCATGGCAATGATTCTTTCAGCCGGTTTCATCCTGGCCAACAGCCCTACTGGAAATGAAAACGCCAGCGCCCGTCTCCAGGAGCAGGTACAGGAAATGTTTGACGACACCGGATATTCCACGGATGTCAGTGGTAAGGCAGTCATTACCTTCAAGGTGAACGAAGAAAACCGCATCGAAGTGGTCAAGGTACTCGCCGACAATCCTGAACTGATCAAGCATGTCGAAGAGACCCTCGAAGGTCAATCTGTCAAGAAGTTTGGCCTGGAGCACGACCAGAAGATTCGCTTCAACTTGTCCTTCAATTACCAGAAATAAGCAGTCCACGGTTTTAGAAAGGATACGCCCGAGCGCTTTCCATAGCGCAACTACCGAAACCGGGCTTCCTTCTAAGAGATCGCTTAATATAAACTCAGCCCTCTGGCCGAAAGCAGCAAAGGAACAAACCTTGCAAAGCTTAGGCACAGGGGGCTGAACTGTTTTGTCTCAAACCGTACATTTTCCCTATCTTCAGCTCTGGATATTATGGAAGCACCAGAGAAATGAATGAACCCGGTTCAGAGCAGGAGAAGGATGTCTTTTCCACCATTGATTGGGAGGATGTGATCTACACCCTCAAAGAGGGGCGCTGCATGCTGTTCTTGGGACCGGGAGCCTATACTGCTCCGGGTGGGGGCAACCTGAAAAAAGGCTTGATAAATTACCTCAAGGCGGATGACCCGGGACATCCCTATATCCGGCAGCACAATGCGGATGGCTTCTTTCTCTTTCGCCAGAACCGCTTCCAACGGCGGGTCTCGGCATCGATCCGTGACTTTTACAACCAGGATTTTCCCGAGACGGATGTGCTCTTTTCGAAATTGGCACAGATTCCATTTCCCATCGTCTTCCTGACCAATCCCGACAACCTTCTGACCCGGACCTATGACAACCTCGGTCTGGATTACCAATGGGATTTCTATTTCCGGAACCGCAAGGCAACCGAGAAATTTGAAGCCCCAAGTGGAAAAACGCCCCTGATCTACAACCTCCTCGGCAATATTGAAGAGCCCGAAAGTCTTGTCCTGACCCACCAGGATTTTTTTGATTACCTCGAGTCCGCCTTCAAATCCAAGAGCATGAGCCCGGAGTTAAGGGATGAGCTGGAGGGGGTGGAACGGTTCATTTTTCTGGGATTGCCTTATGACAAATGGTATTTCCAGTTGGTCCTGAGGGTATTGGCCTTGCATTCTGATAAATTCAAAGAGGTGCAGGGCCTGGCTTCCCAGGAATTTGAAGACCCCAGGTTGGGTACTTTGTACCAGCAGGACTTTCGCATGGTGTTCATCCCGGTCAATCCCCATCATTTTGTGGATGTATTGTACGAGAAATGTGGGGACAAGGGGATATTGAAAGCGGTTACAGATCAATCGCCGGTTGATGAGAGTGCTTCTCTGGATCCCGATCACCTGCGGGAACTGATCGGCAATGTGGAAACGGGAAAGGCATTGGCCGAACTGAAGCAATACCTTGATGCGAAGCGACCCCGAAGCCTCGAACTGATCAACGAACTGGTGGTATTGCGGAACCGTTACAATCTGTTGTTGCAGCGCGAACGCAAGGGAACCATCTACCAGCAGGATTTGACGGTCGAGAACAACCAAGTGGTCGAAACCTTACTGGAACTGATTGAAAAAGCGGAAAGCATCTGAAGCCATGCCAGAACAATCCCCATATCGCTACCCCGGAGCTACCCCTTTTTCAACCGATCAAAGCCATATCTTTTTTGGCCGCAAGGGGGATACGGAAGCTTTGCTGCTGATCCTGCGGCGGGAGCCCATGGTCTTGCTGCACAGCAAGAGCGGGCTGGGGAAAAGCTCGCTGCTCAATGCCGGGGTGATCCCACGGTCGGAGGCTGAATTGGACATGGTGCCGGTTCCGATCCGGTTCCGGGCCTGGGTGGATGGGCGCAGTGAAAGCCCTTTGTCTGTGACCAAAAATCAGCTCAGGACGGCGCTGGGGGAGGGGGAGTCCTTTCTCGTGGACTTGGTGGAGGGGGACGATTCCCTCTGGCAGATCGCCAAGGACTACCAAATCAGGTCCGGCAAGCGCCTCCTTCTCCTCTTTGACCAATTCGAAGAGCTGTTTACCTATCCGGCCCATGACGTTGAAGATTTCCAGCAGGAAATTGACGAGGTATTGAATACCGGAATCCCACTTCGGTTTTACCGGAAGATCGAGTCACAGGAGGACCTTTCCCTGAGCGAAGATGTCGAGAATGTACTCTATGGAGATTTGAATACCCATATCCTGTTTGCCATTCGTTCTGATCGGCTGGCTGAGCTGGAATCTCTCAAGAAGTACCTGCCCGATGTCATGCGGCACTCTTATGAGTTGAAGGCCTTGACCCGGATCGATGCGGAGGAGGCGATTGTCAAACCGGCCAGTACGCCTGGCACTTTTGCCACCCCCGCCTTTGAATATTCAGATCAGGTATTGACCGAGCTCCTGGACTTCCTCGAAGACGACGAGGAATGCCGGGTGGAGGGGATCCTGCTGCAAATGCTGTGCGAACATTATGAGAGGCATTATGTAGAAGAACAGGGGATCTTGTACCTGGAAGAGATCGGCGACCCCCAAGCGGTGGTGGACAATTACTACCGGGAGAAGGTCCGTTTGCTTCCAGAGAATGAAATAGGGCGGGCGCGGAAATTGATCGAAGATGGGCTGGTTTCCAAGGGGAGAGGGATGCGGATCAGCCTGCACGAAGCCTTTATCCTGCAGGAATACCATGTGGGAGCCGACTTGTTGACCAAGCTGGAGGACAAGCGATTGGTTCGGAGAGAGCCATTTTCCAGAGGGGGATATACCTATGAATTGTCGCACGATTCCTTATTGCCTGCGGTGGTGAAGATGCGTGAGGAGAGGTTGGAATCGGAAGCGCAGGAGCAGGAGCGGCGGAAGCGTGAGATGGAGCGGAAGCAGGCGATTGAACTGCGTGAGAAACTGGAAAAGGAAGCTGAGATCAAGGAGCGCCTGAGTGTGCGCAACCGGCGGATAGGTCTATTGCTGGGTTTGAGCATGGTCCTGCTGGTAGTTTCGGCTTTTTTCTACTTTGATCTCCGCAACCAAAAGCAGGAGGTCAAGAACAAGGCGGTCGAGATCGAGCAGAAAAATACTGAATTGAGAAGTGAGATTCGAAGCCGACGGGTCCTGCAGGAAACCAACCAAAGGATCATCGATGCCTTCTATTTCTACGATGACCGACTGGCCCTTGCGGTGAAGGATTTCTACGGGGAAAAGCGGTATGGGTACATTGATAAATCAGGCAGGACGGTTATCCCTTATGGCTACACATTTGCGACCCCATTTGAGGAAACAGGTTTTGCCAAAGCGAAGAAGAAAATCACGGTCTTCATAGATGAAGAGATCGAACTCCCGGTGGACAAGGAGGCGGCCATCCTGATATCAAAAAATATCGCCAGCCGCAAGATTCCGCGAGATACCTTGATCGACTTGCTATTAGACGACAAGGGAAATGAATACCGGGTCGCCTACCAAAGAAAAGACCTGGACCCGTCCATAGATGCACTTGAGCTATTGGGACGTGGCTGGAAATCTGTCCCTTCCTGGGTTGGAGGCCACCGCCCCCTGAAGGTTCTCTTTTTAAGCGGTGCCGATGGACAACCGAATCTTTATCGCAGCATTCCTGCTTCACTTGGTAACCTGGATTCCCTCAAGCATTTCAGTTGCAGGTATGGGTCACTGTTGGAGTTGTCTTCGGTGGTTGGGAATTGGAAAAACCTTGAAACCATCGACTTGGCCGAAAATGATCTCATCAGCCTGCCCGCGGCCATTACGGAAAACACCAGGATTGAGCGTTTTGACCTTTCAGGGAACAGGCTGTTCAGGCTCCCGGACAGTATCGGAAACCTCACCCGGCTCTCTCAACTGTTGCTACGGGCTAATTATCTAGAGCGATTGCCGGCCTCATTTTCAGATCTTCAGCAATTGGTCGAGTTGGATTTGTCCTTTAACCCCCTCGAAAGACTCCCCAATAATCTGTCCAGTTTGACCCGCCTCAAGGTGCTTAAGCTGGACGGGACTGCTTTGATCAATTTCAATTCCGGGAATGAGATCTTCGAGTTGGACTCTTTGGTGGAATTGAGCCTTTCTCAAAATAAGTACGAGTGGATTCCGAGTGAGATTGGCCAATTGAAAATGCTGGAGCGACTGGACTTAAGTGACAATTGGTTTACAAAGTTGCCAAGGGGATTTTCCAAGCTTTCAGAATTGCACACCCTGGACTTGTCCCGGAATTTAATTGGGGTGGACATGGGGATGAATGAAGCATTGGAGGAACTGGGCAAAATCAGCAACCTGCATACCCTGGACCTGGGTTTCAACCAACTGAATGAGTTCAATATGCATGCCAATTGGGGTGCCCTCGAGAGCCTGAATTTGGAGCAGAATAAAATTTCAGAACTGGTGGTCATAGGGCCTACCTACAAACTGAAGAATCTGAATTTACAGGGGAATGAAGAATTGGCGCAACTGCCGGCAGGCATTGGGAGCTTCACCAAGCTTGAGAGTCTGGACCTTTCCAATACGGCGATCAGAGAGTTGCCGTCCACGGTACAATACCTGACAGAATTGAAGTTTCTGGACCTGCGCAATACCAGAATTCCCATTGATTCGGAGGAGGCGATCCGGAAGATGCTCCCTCAGGCCGAGATTTTATTCGGTGCTGAGATCACAGAACAACTGCAACAACAGAGATAAGATGCCGCATCCCGCCATTACCAATCTGATCCTAGAGGACAGAATCGCCGAAGCCATCGAAGCGATGCAGGCGGCGATTGCCTTGAGTGGGCAGGGCAATCTGAACAATGAATTGATCCTTTTGAAGGGCCGGTTCAACCGGAATGAAAGGGACAATCGTCAGGGGGTGGTTACCAGAGAGGAGTACCGTAGGATTCTGAACCAGATGCGGGCTGCTTTGGTGGATTACAATGAGATGATCACTTATCCGGAGGATTTTGAGGTTGAAACTGGTTCAGATTCTGGGACTGGGTCAGGTTCTGGGACTGGGACTGGTTCAGGTTCAGGTTCAGGTTCTGGTTCTGGGTCAGGGTCAGAATCCAGATCAGTTGGATTCTCAGGATCAGCGGTGAATCAAGAAAGGGAAAAAGAAGGCCGAGGTCCCAAGAAGATTTTATACCTGGCAGCCAGTCCCAAAGGTGAGACCAGGATCGAAGGAGACAAAGAATACCAGCGGATCAAGGCCGCGTTGGAACGGGGCCGAAAGCGCGATAATTACGTTTTCCTGAATCCGGAGTTTGCAGTCACTGGGGATGAACTGATTCGCTCGATGCGGGAGAAGCCTCAGATCATCCATTTTTCCGTGCACGGAGAATCCGAAGCCTTGATCATCGCCGACCACGACAACAATGCACAGCCTTTGCCCCAGGTGGCCCTGATCCGATTGCTTAAGCCCCTCCAGGGCATCACCGAAGTTGTCATTTTCAATTCCTGCTATTCTTCCCACCTGGCCAGGGAGATTTCCAAACTGGGGATGTACGTCACAGGCAACAATTTCGAGATACTTGACACCGCTTCCATAAGTTTTGTCAGTGGACTGTACAGTGGTTTGGGCGAAGGAAAAACCTTCGAGGAGGCTTACAACGACGCAATGGTGATGGTCGGGATCATGAATCCTGAAGAAATCCACATCCTCGAAGTCTGGAAAGACGGGGAAAAGTTGGATATTTGACCCGAAGGAAGCCAACACATTAAATGGACAACCAATTTCGGACCAAGTCCGACCTCTATGTCTTCGCAGGATATGTCCTGCTGGCCATGGCGGTAGGCATCAATTACTTTACCATTCCCCTCCTCCAGGGAAAAGGCTTATTTCCTGTCCTCAACAGTTTCAACCTCCACGACAACGATTTCTTCATTTACCTGCCGACTACCTTTGACCTGGTATGCATCGTCACGGGTCTGCTTGTCATACGGGGTAAGAATAGTCTGAAATACCTGATCAACAATTCATTCGCCTACAACCTGTTTCTCCTCGTAGCAGCATTTGTCATCCTTTTCGGGATCAATGGTATTTCTCCGGGACGCTTTAAGGTCATCCGCATCCTGCTGGTGCTGGGGATGTTCTATTTACTGACCAATTGCCTTTACCTCGCGGTGATCAAGAAACGGAAAGAGGAAATTCACAATTTCTACAAGAACATGGCCCTGGTGATCTATTCGCTGGTCTTCATCTTTCTGATCCTGGAAGTGGTGTTCATGTTTTTTGTCCAATCCCACCGCTACAATGGCTCCCTGAGTTCCCGCTCCTGGTTCAATAAGTATTACGAGCTCAATTCTGAGGGCTACCGCGACCGGGAGTACGATTGGGAAGCAGAAAAGGGAAAGACGAAGGTCATGGTGCTGGGTGATTCATTCGTAGAGGGGCATGGCATAGAAGATCCGGGGGATCGGTTTTCGGATGTATTGGGCAGCTATTTGCCCGATTCCTACCAGGTCTTCAACCTGGGTCACGGGGGATCAGATGTCAAGGATGGCTTGCAGCGGTTACGGGAATACCCCTTGAAACCGGATCTGCTGGTGTTTTCCTATTACCCAAATGATATGGAGAACGATTGCCAGGAAGCCGGCATGGAAATAGCGCGGATCGCCCACATGCAGGAAGTGCCGGGTCCCTTGCGCTACTTTGTGAAACGGTCCTACCTGATCAATTATGTCTACTGGAAATACCCGCATGGGAGTGACCTCTTCAATTACCGGGATTACCTGGCTGGCTGCTATGCGGACAGCACCGCGCTGGAGCTTCACCTGGGGCATCTGGATGCGATGCAGGACTATACGGATTCACTCGGTATCCCTATGATTACGGTCGTATGGCCATTTTTGGAGGCGATTGACTCTACCCGCTTTGCAGCCGATTCCATCGTGAACCACTTGTATATGTCAGGTGGCCACCTCATTGATGTCGGCGCCATGCTCCGCGGTCGTCCCGCCGAAGACCTCATCGTCAACCTCAACGATGCCCACGCCAACGAAGCGGTTCACAAGGAAGTCGGGGACAGCCTGTTCCGATACCTGAAAGAATACGGAATGATTTTAGTTCCCTGAACTTGCTGTACCTACTGCGAGAAAATTATCTGTGAGCCCAGTAAACTCACCAGGATAAAAGCATCAATTTTGCGTGATGACAATTTCCTTGTCGATCACCTGTTCCAGCAAGGCTTTTTGCAGTTCCGCTTCCTGGATTTCGATGTCTACCGATTGGGAGGCAACCACGTTGATATGGAGAATTTCATTGTCAGTAACTACCTTGACCGCTTCCACAAAGCCCCGGTGTCCCCGGTCGAGGTTGTCAGCAATGCGGAGAATTCCAGCCAGGGTACGCACCATCAGCCGGTGCCGCTGGTCCAGTACTTTGTAATGGAAGTGGTCTCTGGTAGGAAAACTCTTGCGGTGGTACCGGACCACATTGCCCAGGACAACCTGTTCATCGTGGGAAAATCCACTCAGGTTGCTGTGCATAATGATGTATTGGCCATGCTTGTGGTGCCCGGACCGGTTGATGAAGTACCCGATGTCGTGGCAGAGGGCAGCATAGCGGAGGAGTTCTCTGGCGTTGGCGCCAAAAGGATGCAGGTGACTGGTTTGCTCAAATAAACTCTGGGCAATTTCACTGACCTTGAGGGCATGGTTTTGCCGGTACTGGTATTTCTGGCAGAGGTTGCTGATGGCTTTGGCGCGGAGGTCGCGGGACGCATTGCCCAGAAACTTGGTGATCCTGTCCTTTTCTTCTTCGATATAGGAAAACAGGATACCCTCTTTCAAAGCATAGAGTGAAACCATCATGTGCTGGACCGGAAGCTTTTCCAGGAGTAAGTTGATCAGAATACTGGCCATACCGATCATATCCACCCGCAAAGGGTCCATACCGGGAATCGCAAGCCGCTTGCGGCGGGTGCCAGCCAGTATCCGCTGGTGGATTCCCTGAAACTCGTCGGGATGGAAACGGTAGCTGTTCAGTTTCTGGGAGGAAAGCACATCTCCGTTCTTGCGGGCGATCATGGCCCCCAATGTTTCAAAACTGCCGGATGAGCCCACCATGTACTGAATATTGAATTCAGTGAGTTCTTCAATCAGGCCTTCAAGATGGCCCTCCAGGAATGATTCAGCTTTTTCGATATTCTTCTCAGACAAGGGGTCAGCAGGGGAGATATGCTCCAGCATCCTGGCCGCGCCGATGGGCAGGCTCCTGAGCAATTGGGCTTTTCCATCGCGGCAAACGATGAACTCGACCGACCCGCCACCGATATCAACGATCAAAGTATCGTCGCCAGGGGGAAGCATGACCCCATTGCGTACCCCTTCATAGATGAGTGCTGCTTCCTCGTTGCCATTGATCACCGTGATATCAATCCCGGCTTTTTCCTTGGCGGCCTTGACAAATTCATCCCGGTTGGAGGCACTTCGGATCGCAGAAGTCGCATAGGCCCGAATCTCATCGGCCCGCTTCGAGTCGATCAGATTCCGAAACTTCTTGAGCGCTTTGATTCCCCGGTTAAAGGCAGCTGGAACGATCTCTTTGCGGTTGATCCCCCCTTCTCCTAACCTGACAGGCTCTTTGAACTTCTCTTCAATCGAAAAGTCCTCCCGCTCATCAATGTTTGCAATCAGTAGATGAAAAGTGTTGGTGCCAAGATCAATGATGGCCAGCTTCTTCGCGTTCATTCCCCTTTTTATTTAGAACAACTAAGTAAGCGCATTCAAAGTTATTCGCGAATTGTGTTTTCCACACTGGGGAGGCAGGATGGGAGGTTTTAAGGGGTTTTGTGCGTCCTTCCACCGGATGACTATATCATTCAGGTAAGTTTTGATTTTGACAAAATCTGAAAAGGGGGTCAGCTTTCACTGAAATTTACCCGGCGGTAAATCTCTATCAGCGGAATCTCTACCGAAATGGACTCCAGTTTAAGTAACCCATCCAAGCCGGAATAGGTGGTCAGCTCCCATTTGCCATCCTCAATAGGTCGAAATACATCTATCTGGGCTTCCCATTGATCGATCAGCACATATTCTTTGAGGCTGGGAATGGTTTGGTATTTTCTGAACTTGCTGCCCCGGTCAAACCTTTCGGTCGTTTCAGAGAGGACTTCCACTATGATAGTGGGGTTGAGCAGAATCCGGGTATTGTCTTTGTAAAAATCTTCCTTGCCACAAACTACCGAGAGGTCGGGATATACAAAAGCATCAGCGGCTTCTATGCGGACCATGAGGTCGCTGTTAAATACATCGCAGTCTTTTCCCCGCAAGGCTATACTAAGTTCACGACCAGAGTTGATGGAGATCCTACTGTGATTCGCCGTTCCTCCCGACATTCCAAAAATCTCCCCTTGGTAGTATTGACTCTTGAAATCATTTTCTTTTTCAAGGGCCAGGTACTCTTCATGGGAATAATTGCTTTTCTTTTCCGCAATACTCATACCCTAAAAATAAGAAATTTTCTTGTCATTGCTCTTGTATACCTGCTGCTTTTACAGATGCGTATCCGATGTTTCTTCTTTACAATGTGCTTGAAAACCCGTCTCTGAACCCCATTCCAGAAGGGTCTTCTTCCTACCCTGTTCCCGACAAAGTGGCTTGTACCTCATTCCGATCACTCCGGAAATACTTTTTTGCATTCATAAAGACAAAACCTCAGCTTTGCAGTTTAGGTAATGTGTAAAAGCTAAAGCAGTCACTAATTCAAGCAGGCTGAGCGGTTCTTGATCCCTGGTATGCAGAAATTGATTCAGAAGAGAATGTGGTTCCTGGCAGCAATGCTGGCGATGACGGCATTTTTGAGCTGGGGAATCTCATTGATAAAAACGGAATTCAGCTTTGACAACTTCCGCTCCGGGCGGGGCGGTGAAGTGGGTTTTTACGAAGCTTACCGTGATTCTTTTGCGCATGAAGACAATATGGTCCAGATCGCGCTCAAGGCTAAGACGGAGACTTTCTGGGATTCTGCTTTCCTCGCTACCGTCGACCATATCTTCGCAGCGATTGACACCATCCCCAATGTCGACAGTGTCATTTCCCCCACCAATCTGCAATACCTCCGCTGGACGGGCCTCAACGTGACCCGCCGTCCGCTCATTCGCTACAACTCTGACAAGCAGATCGAACGGAGCAAAGAATTACTCTCCAATGACTCCATCCTCTATTCCAATTTTTTCTCCGCTGACCGCAAATACTTAGGTGGTCTGGTCCTGGTCAATCCCGATATCCTGGATTCGGATGCACGGGACGATGTCTCAAGAGGGATTGACAAAGTGCTGGAAGGGGTTGAATACGAAACCATCATCTCAGGCATACCTTATATCAGGACGCAATACATCGGGGTAATCAGAGGGGAAATGGCCTCTTTCATTATCCTATCGGTGGCACTGACCCTGGTGGTGATGTTCTTCCTTTACCGTAGTTTCTGGGGAATTGCCCTGCCCATTGTGGTAGTCATCCTGGGAATGGTCTGGACCATAGGGTTCATGTCGGTGACCGGGAAGCCCCTTGACATGTTGACCAACCTCGTCCCCACGATCATGTTTGTGGTGGGAATCGCAGATACGATACACCTGGTTACACGTTACCAGCAAGACCTGGCTGATGGCCTGAATGGGGAATACGCAATGCGATCCACCCTCAAAGAGATCGGTGCGGCCATTTTGCTCACCAGTTTGACCACTGCCATCGGTTTCGCCTCCCTGATCGTCTCCCCCCTTGGCCCGATCAAGACCTTTGGCCTCTATGCGGCGGCCGGAGTCCTCTTCACCTTCGTCATCTCCATGATCCTGGTTCCGACCGCATTGTTATGGGTCAAGCCGGATAAAATCCGCAAAAGCAAAGGCTTGGTGCAGCTCAAGTTCTGGGAGGTTTATCTGGACAAGCTCTACTATTTTGTCAAGCGCAACCCCTGGCCCATCGTCGGTACTACGGTCGCAATCCTGATCTTCTGCGGGATTGGTATTTCCCAAATATCCTTCAACACCTACCTGCTGGACGACATTTCCAAAAACGATCCGGCGCGGGTCAGCATGGAGTTCTTCGAGGACAATTTCTATGGTTCCCGTCCTTTTGAGATGGCGATCATGCCCAAAGAAGGTCATGAACTGATGGACCTCGACCTGCTGCAAGACCTCGATACCCTGGAAAATTTCCTGCGCAGCCGGCAAAATATCAGTCCGTTTCTTTCGGTGGTGACCTATCTGAAGGGAACGAATAAATTGACCAAGGGCGGTTCTAAAAAACAATACCGACTTCCTGAAACCCAGGAGGAAGTAGAGGAACTGATCGGTTATGCTTACCTGTCCGATGACGGGGGGAAATTGCTCGATCGCCTCATGACCCCCGGTCAAACCATGGGACGTCTGAGCGCCCGAATGTCCGACATTGGTTCCTATGCCTTTGCAGACTTTCACGTAGAAATAGATTCCTTCCTGCTCGCTCAAAACAGCATCGACAAGTTTGATTACCGCCTGACTGGTTCACCGATCATCGTGGAAGAGAATGTTGGCGTGCTCCGGCAGGGCCTTTTTCAAGGCCTGACCCTTGCATTTATTTTGGTGGCCCTGTTGATGGGATTGCTGTTCAAATCGGTGCGGATGCTGATCATCGGAGTCATTCCCAATGTAATCCCCTTGCTGATTACCGGAGCCCTGATGGGTTATCTGGGGATCACTTTGCGGGCCTCCACTTCAATTGTCTTCCTGATTGCGTTCGGGGTGGCGGTGGACGATACCATTCATTTCCTGGGCCGATTGAGGATTGAACTGGCCGAAGGAAGGGATTTGGAAACATCTATCCGCAATACCGTGTTAGGAACAGGGAAGGCGCTGGTGCTGACGACCATCATTCTGATGGCAGGATTTTCGATGCTGCTGACCTCAGATTTTGGTGGTACCTTTAGTGTTGGTCTCTTTACGACCCTGACCTTGCTAATAGCATTGTTCGCTGATTTGCTCCTGCTACCCGTTTTGGTACGCTGGAGTGGCGTTGGAAAAGACAGATCTTCACAGTAATTTCGAACCCTAAAACCCCAAAGGAGAATATAGATAATGGCTGAAATAATCGAAATGCCCAAGCTGAGCGACACCATGGTGGAAGGTGTTATTGTAGCATGGCACAAAAAGGTTGGTGAGACTGTTGAATCAGGCGAGCTATTGGCCGAAATCGAGACCGATAAAGCGACAATGGAGCTTGAATCCTTCTACGACGGCAAGCTGTTGTTTGTCAAAGTCAATAAGGATGGCAGTGTCCCGGTTGGTGACCTGTTGGCCATCATCGGGGAAGACGGCGAAGATGTGGACGCTTTGGTCAAAGAATATGAAGCCAGCAAGGGAGCATCCAATGGCGCTTCCGAGGCAGAAGAAAAGGCTGCTGATCCTGCTCCGGCAAAAGAAGCTGCCTCTGCTCCGGCAACTGCCTCTTCCGTTTCAGCGCCTGTCGCTGAGGACAAGCCAGTGTCTGTTGCTGCATCCAGCAATGGTGATGGCCGGGTTAAGGCATCTCCACTTGCGAAGGCCATGGCCAAGGAACGTGGCATTGATCTGAGCCGGGTACCCGGAACGGGGCCAGAAGGTCGGGTCGTTAAGCGCGACATCGAAGAATACAAAGAATCTGCTGCTGCACCGGCAGGTGCGTCTCCTGTGGCTGCACCGCTACCAGTCGGTACCGAGCGGTATACCGAGGAGAAAGCATCTCAGATGCGGAAAACTATTGCCCGCCGTCTGGGCGAGAGCAAATTCTCCGCACCTCACTTCTACCTCACCATGGAGATCGACATGGGCAAGACCTGGGAGGTCCGCAAAGCCATGAACGAGGTTGCTCCCGTCAAGATATCATTCAACGATCTGATCGTCAAAGCAGCCTCTATGGCCCTGCGTCAGCACCCCAAAGTCAATTCCTCCTGGCTGGGTGATGTTATCCGATACAACGAACACATTCACATCGGCGTTGCGGTTGCCGTCGACGAAGGACTTCTGGTCCCTGTGGTTCGCTTCGCAGATTCACTGAGCCTCAGTCAGATTTCCAGCGAAACCCGCCGCCTGGCTGAAATGGCCAGAGACCGCAAACTGCAACCCTCCGATTGGGAAGGCAATACTTTCACCATCTCTAACCTGGGGATGTTTGGCATCGAAGAATTCACTGCCATCATCAACTCTCCGGACGCTTGTATCCTGGCCGTTGGCGCTATTCGTGACGTACCGGTGGTCAAAGATGGTGCGGTTGTACCGGGCAAGACCATGAAAGTAACCATGTCTTGTGACCACCGGGTAGTGGACGGAGCCATCGGTTCCGCATTCCTGCAGACCTTCAAGCTGCTGCTTGAAGATCCCGTCCGTATGCTGGTGTAACCCTGATTCCAACACTATGAAATTCACCAAGTCCATCTTGCTCCTCTTCCTCCTCGGTTGGGGAATGATGGCCTATGGTCAAACCTATACCCACGAAGGGAATATCGAGGACGAACTCCTCTATACCGGCAAGCATACCTGGAGAAACGATAAGGGCCAGCAGGTCGCTGAGGTGATCTACGATGCAAAAGGCAGGCTTTTGTCTTTTATGACCTGGTATGAAGATGAGATCATGGATGCCGTAAAGGCTGAGCCCGATCGGGAAATCCGGGATTTGCCGGGGCTCCAATACGACGACCTGGAATGGTTTGAGAATGGATTGGGGATGATGCGGGTCAGTCCGGGAAATGGGCCAGCCGTAGAGGACGGGCAAAAAATTACCCTGCATTACCAGGGGCTTTTACAGGATGGCACCCAATTCGACAATTCCTTTGAGCGGAAAAAGCCATTCAAATTTACCTTGGGAAAAGAGCAGGTAATCGGTGGGTTTGAACAAGCCGTCCTGCAAATGTCGGTTGGAGAAGTGGCCTGGGTCTATGTCCCCCATTACCTTGGCTATGGTGAGCATTCGATCGGTACCATCCCACCATTTTCAAATCTCTGGTACAAATTAGAGGTGGTCAGCATCAAGTAAGTCTCGTTGCTTATAGCGCTTGGGCTACCTCGTTAAAAGGAAAAATTTTGCTGAAGGAGAGAGGCCTTGGAGCCCGGGCTGAGTCTTTGGAAGCTGTCAGTGGTTCGTTAGTCGTTGTGCTCAAATCAGAATCAGTGGTTGGATGTTTGATCTCATTGTTCCGGGCTCCTTTGGCGAGTTTCATTCCAATCATTTAGCTAATCATGACCGGGTATATTGTTTTCCCGATGCCTTGGCAAGAAGCACGAAAAACCCCACCTGGGAAAACCCAAGTGGGGAGCTTTATTACAAATCCAAAAAGGAGTTTATTTCGCGAGGGGTATTTATTTTACGTCAAGGCTCTGCTTGAGAAACTTCAGGGCCATCGCATTGGCTTCAGTCGCAGCACCTTCGTCGTAGACATCGCGGCTGGGATTGGCAAATGCGTGGTTGGCGTCAAACACTTCAAATTTGAGGTTCTTGCCAGCGGTTTCCATATTGTCGGCAAATTTCTGTACTACGTCACCATTGATCCATTCGTCCTTGGCGGCAAAGATTCCGAGCACATCTGCTTCGAGGGTAACCAGGCGGTCAACATCATCTTCCGGCATTCCGTAATAAATAACACATCCAGCGGCCTGGCTTCCCAGTTCAATAGTTGCTTGTAAACTCCAGCCCCCGCCAAAGCACCAGCCAATGGTACTGATTTCAGCATTTTCGCCGGCCATGTCGATGGCTCCACCAATCACATCCCGGGCGTGGACCGGATCTACGCTCTGCATCAATTTGCCGGCAGCGGTACGGGTGGTCGCTACCATCCCATTGTACAAATCCAAAGCGACTACATTGACCGTGCCGCCCAATTCTTTGTGGAGCCGGTCGGCTTCGGCTTTGATATGATCGTTCAGCCCCCACCATTCGTGGATAACAAAGAGGTATTTTTCACTGCCTTCTTTTCCCTTGATAAAGTAGGCCTGGGCTTCCTGACCATCCCGGCTGGCAAAAGTGATCATCTCGCCGGACTGAACCACACCTTGCAATGACTTGGGAGTAGGGTGCATATTCTGAAAGTCATTGTCCTCTGCAAAAGATGCAAAAGCCATCACAGACTTGTTCTCGTCGTTCTTTTCCCCCTTTACCGTAGCGCAGCAGGAAGGATTTTGGGCCATCGCCATGCTGGAGAAAGCGAATACTGTAAGTAGAAGTAGGTATTTCATTCGATTAAATAAAGTGAGCTATTTGAACGTGACTGTCGCTATTTGAATATTCAGGATATGAATCGTCAATATCTGAACAATCTCTCTCTTAGCATAACTAGCAATTGGGGAAATTGATAGAATGTGAGGTGAGAATTAATTCTTTATGGCTTACAGGAGGTGGTCATCAAGTTTTCTTTGATGTGGTCACTAAGCTTTTCGATGTAGCGATCAAGCTTCTCTGGATACGCTGATCAAGTCTCTCTGGATGCGCTGATCAAGTCTCTCTGGATACGCTGGTCAAGTCTCTCTGGATGTATCCAGCAGAACTTCTTCCCCGGTGAATGATGTCGCTTTCCAGTTACCCGCATCTGTGATTACCGCTCCATTCAGCCTTACTTTTCCTTTGCCTTCGGGAAGGTCCAGCACGTAATGGGGGACAGCAAGCCCTGAAGTATGTCCTTCGATCTGCTTCAGGAGTTCCATCCCTTCTTGCAGCCGGGTGCGGAAATGGGAAATCCCCGCAGCCTGGTCACATTGGTAGAGGTAATAGGGGCGGACTTTCATCATCAGCAGCATTTGGTTGAGCCGGGCGATGGTGCTGGCCTTGTCGTTGACGCCTTTGAGCAAGACGCTTTGGTTCCAAACCGGGACGCCTTTTTTCGCGAGGCGAAGGGTCGCTTCCAACGCTTCCAGGGTGCACTCTTTGGGGTGGTTGAAGTGGGTCATGACCTGAACATTGGGAAAGCTTCCCAGAAGTTCCGCGAGCTCCGGAGTGATGCGCTGGGGCAGGGTCACCGGGTTGCGGCTGCCAACCCGAACCAGTTCTACATGGGGAATTTGGAAGAGTTGGTCCAGCAGATTGGCCAGCCGTGCATCGGAGAGGGTAAGGGGATCGCCACCGCTGAGCACGACATCCCGGACTGCCGGGGTGCGTCGGATATAGTCAAGGCCAGCCTGGAGTTGGTCTTGCAGAGGCGCCGAATTGGGATCACCGACCTTGCGTTTGCGGGTACAATGCCGGCAATACACCGGGCAATTGTGACTGGTGTATAACAAGACCCGGTCCGGGTACCGGTGGACGAGCCCTGCGACCGGGGACTGAAGTTCCTCCGAAAGTGGGTCGGTCTGGTCACCGGGGTGGTGCTGGAGTTCGGCCGGAGCGGGAACGATTTGTTGGCGGATGGGACATTTTGAACTTGCTGAGCTGTCCGAGCCGCTGAAATTTATTGAGCCAGTTGTGCCATCTTCGGCACAAGGTGCAGCAAGGGCCGCATAATAAGGAGTGCAAGCTGCTCTGAAATCATTGCTACACCGGGCAAAGGCATCTTTTTCTTCCGGGCTGAGCTGGAAAGCCTTGTCGAATTCCTCCAGCGAAATGAGGCGATTTTGCTGCTGCCAAATCCATGAATTCCATTTCTCGTCGGGGACGGAAGCCCATTGACCCCGCGATGCCGGGTGGAGATGACGGGCGTAAAAGGGCTGGTGGATATTCAAGGATTTACCTCCTTTGTGGTTGGCGTTTCAATCGGAAGCTGCGTATCTGGAAGCCCTGCCTCCTCGACCGAAACCGAAACACCCGAAGAATTCTGAACCTCGCCACCGCCAAGGGATGCATGCAACCGTTTCCTGAATTTCTCTCCCAGGCTTTGCATGAACGCCTGAAACCCTTCCTGCGTCAGCAGGTAGATGTCCGAATGAATCGCCCCCACCTGCGGGTAGACTTCATCAATACTCCCGATCAATTGAAACCCGGCTCTTTTGAGGTAGGGAACAGCGGCCTCATTGCGAATGGGGTGGGTGACCACGGTGGCAAAGCAGATATCATGGCTTTGCATCGCTTTGACGATGCTTTCCAATGCGAGAAACTGGCCATGCCATCGCGCCTGGGGACCGGGAAGAACGGCCAGTTGTTCGAAATAGCAGAGCCGGGCATGCTCGATCATGGACCAGTCAAGTCCTTCCAGTTGCGCCGCATTGCGCTTTTGCCAGATTTCACTCTGGCGAACCGTCGCATCCTTCAGAACAATACTGAAACCAATGATTTCATTTTCCTTTGATCCTAAACTGCGCTCTAAGCAGTTCTCCAAACCTGAACCCGAATCTTGTCTCGAGCTTTCCTCCGAGCTGCCCCCTTCCAGCACCAAAACCTGGTCCTGTTCAATGAACCCCCGGTACTGTTCCTCACTCGCTCCCAGCAAAAATCCACCGGCTGCGGTTTCATCTCCGACCGGCATGGGCAGTGCCTCCTTGATGCGGACCATAGCCGCGGCATCACTGGGGTGTGCTTTTCTCAGGATCATAAACGATGGTAGGGCCTTTAAGTTGTTGCAATATAGCCGCCCAAATGGAACCGACTTTCTGGTTGTGCTGAAATTCTTCCGGGAGGGCGATGCGGTTGTCAGGGAGCAGGTACCAGGGAATATTGGGCTTCGTATGGTGGGTGGTATGCTCATTGAAATTCATCAGCACCCAGGAAAAAAACCAATGCCGGGGCAGGGAACGCACATTGTACTGGACCTTCTGCCCGATGGAGGTATCGTAGTGGAAAATGTAGACGAGCAGAGACCAGATCCAGGAAAAGGCGAGCATCGGCCAGACAAATGTTCTCAGCCAGGCGCGTTGGCCGAAGATGAAGGCAACGGCTACTTGTAGGCCAATCGCGATCAGGAAGAAAGCCCAGGCTCGGAGCCGGTCGGAGACTTTCCAGCCTTTGAATGCCGGGGAGATCTTGACCGCTGTGGAGGTGGGCAGAAAGAGCATGATGACCACTGAGATCAGGGAATGGAGGAAATAGCCACCTGCAAAAACGCCTATGTACCAGACCAGGTAGTACCAAAATCGGCGCAGGGGTGTGATTGGCTTTTGGGAAACGTAAACGTCAAGGACGCTGGTATGGTGGTCCTTCCGGTTGAAGCCGTGGTGGAAGTAATGGATCTTTCGGTAGATGCCGATGGGGACCATCAGGGGGAGTAAAATCACGCTGCCGGTAAGGTCGTTGAGCCGGGGGTGGTTGGGAAATAGCTTTTTGTGGGTGGCTTCATGTCCGACAATGTAAATTCGGTCCAGCCAAAATCCCTGCATCAACAAGACCGGGATATAGGCAAGCCAGAAATAGGGTCCCATGCGGTCTGTGCTTAGCCAATTGGCGACTAAGGCAAGACCTACATACAGCAGGACGGTCTCTATCAGGAGGTAGATGGTAATGCGCAGGTGTTTTGATCCGTATGAACTCAATGGCGTTCTATCAATTTGGGTTCGGGAAAGTACTATTTGGGTTCAATGAACATCAATTTGGGCGCAAGAAAGTACTCCAGATTGAATTCTCCAATCTGACCTCGACTCAATCTTTCAATACTTTTCCAAGATAAAGTAAACCACCGGGTCCACGAAACTCTATGAGATAAAGTCCCTTCGCGAAGGGACCCACCCTAAGCTGGCCAATTTCACCTAAACTGACTTCTTTCGTTTCCAGAAGCACGGTTTTTCCGGAGAGGTCAGTAAGGCGGATTTGCCAGGTTCCTGCTTGGGGAAATTGCAGATTGAGCGATTTCTGCGCGGGATTAGGATACCACTTGGGCTGGCCGATCAGGGGATTGTTGACCCCGACTATGGTGACCACGAGGCTGTCCGAAAGGTCGGATTCGCAGCCGGGAAAGACGGTATTGGTCACGGCGTAGGTGCCGGAAGCAGCCGGGGTAAAGGGGTTGGCGTTGGAAATAAAGCTGGGGACTCCGCCCTGGAGGATGTACCAGGTGGGCATGGAGGCATTGGTAATCAGGGTATTGGCGTTGAGGGAAATGCTGGGCGGCGGGGGCGTGGCGACGATATTGGTGCCGGAAGTGTCGGTGATGGTGCAGGTATTGGTGAAGACGGAGTAGGTATAGGTCTGAATTCCGGGGCCTGCATTGGAAAAATAGATGCTGTCTCCGCTCACGCCCGGTCCGGCAAATACGCCACCGGGAGGTGTGGCCAGTCCGGCGGTGGCAATGGGGGCCGCCGTTTCACAGTAGTCGAATAAGAGGGAAATGATGGGAACCGGATCGGCTTTGACTTCTGCGGGGAAGAAGTCGGCGTTGGAGCACCCAAAGCTATCGGTCACGGTGTAGGTGACGTTGTGGAAGCCGACCCCGGCCGCGGGAGCGATCAGGGAATTGCCATTGACCCCGGTGCCGCTGAAGGTCCCACCGGGGGGAGACACCAGGGTGTCCAGGTCGAGGATAGAGTCACAGATAAATACTTCGGCGGAGCCGGGGAGGGAAAGGGTAGGCAGGGGAAGGACGGTGATCGGGAGATCGGCGGAGGTAAAGGTGCATTCCGAATCGGTTACCGTGAGGTGGTAGGTGCCGGGCTGGAAGGCATTGAAAATATTGCTGTTGGCGCCGGAAATGGGGGTATTGTTGAGGTACCACTGGTAAGTGGCAACCGTGGAAGAGGCGGACAGCAGTTGCAGGCTGTCGCCATCGCAGATCGAATCTACCGCGGGTGAGGTGACGAGGCCATAGGGGAAATTCTTGATCGCGGGGATGAATTCGGACCGGGGCCAGAAGTTGTAGTTCAGGATATTGTTGACCGGGTCTTTGCTCATGGCATTGATGGGGTTCCAGTAGGGGAATTGAGCTGCGGGGCGGGCACCCATACCGATTTCGCATTCCTGAACGCTGTTGAAGAAGGTGTTGCCGTTGTAGTAATAATGCAATTCGCAGAAGGGGGTCTGGCCGAGGGGATCGTTGGAAAAGAAGGTGCCCCAATAGTGGGTGGTATCTAGTTCGGAGTATTGTGAATTTCCATTTTGAAATACGGTGGCGGAGGCTTTTTCATTGACGACATAGAGGTGCACAATGGGGCCGGTATCGGTGAAATTGTCTGCCTTGAGGGAGTCGCCGGATTGGCTGGGGAGGACGAGTGGCGGAAAGGGGCCTTGGAGGGAAGGGGTAGACCAAACGCTGCTGTCACCAATGGGTGCGGAGGAGGGCCCCCATATCGGGCTTCCCTGGAGGGTGCCGGAATGGCCGTTGCCGGAGACATCGGTGAGGGTGGTACCGGCCGCATCTTCAAAATCCCAGTGGGCGAGGAGGGTGTTGAAATTGGGGTGGGCCGGGTTGAGCTTCCGGCAGACCCAGTCCCGTAGATCTGACTCACCAATGGCGAAATTCCACATGCGGATTTCATCCATTTCACCCTGGTAATTTTTGCCAATGAAGAGGGAGTCGTTGTTTGCGCCCAGGTTGCCTTGTTGGGTGGTGGAATCGGTGCGCCATCCGTTCAGGTAAAGTTCTATCTGGTCCCCGTCGGCGGTGACCGCGACGTGGTTCCATCCATAGAGTGCCATGGGCAGGTTTGACTGGAGTACCTGGATGCCCGATCCGGTTCCCATGCGAAAACGGAGATTCCCATTGCCTCCGACTTCGAGGGAAAACCCATTGGGGCTGCTCAAATTGCCTTTTTGCATGAGGATATTGGCGCAACAGCCCGTAGCCGTTACGGTAGGTAGAAACCAGCCTTCGATGGTGAAGTCGCCATTGGGATTGAGGCCGGAAGAGGAGGGAACTGCGATGGACTGGCTGGTGTTCATGAATCCGATACAGGTTCCGGGGCCGGGACGCTGGGCGCTGAGGTAAAGCGCTTGGCACAAGAGCAATGCCAGTATGAAGCCTTTTTGCATAGTGATGGGACGATGTTACAGCCTTGAATATACAATGAGATTCCGTATCTTGGATATCTAAACTGTTTCCCATGCGAAAACTCGTCTTCCAACTGCTGATCTTAGGTAGCGTACTGGTATTTTCTGATACCATGCTGACCTCCTGTTCATCTTCCAAGAACTGTCCGGCCGTAGCTGGCACTGGGAATTCTGCATCCCGGCAGGGTGGTTTGATCAAAGGGGGGAAATGTCCGGCGGTGGCAGGAACGGGGAATTACAAGCCCAAGTTGAACCGCAAGCCACAGGATGGACTGATGTCGAAGAAGATGGCCAAGCAGATGGCGAAGAATAAGAAGGCGGGGCCGATTGCCAAGAAGAAGTTGTCGGTGGATCAGTAGGGAGGATTTGGCCAGTTAGGGTTGTCCTGCCGGTTGATCGGCAGGGGACTATTAGAACCGAGCTGTTGTTTATTCTGGCTTCGCCTCACTTCCGGCGAGAATCCCACCATCAATCGTCAATCTCCTGCGCCGAGCATTTCATCCCACATCGGGGTCATGATGGCCGCCGGATGGATATTGTTGCAACGGATATTGTATTTTTGCTCCCTGATGCTTAGTAAAGCCTCTTCCTTTTTTCATTTTTGGGGATGCCTTGGTAAGTTGTAGGGAAATAGATTCGCTATGATGGAAGGGGAAATTTTTGGGAATCCAGCTTGGGAAGTAGTACTGGTCATTGGGATTCTGATTTTCTTTATTTTCCTGGAAAGTCTGAGTGGCTACCTCCTGAATTCGAAGCGGAAAGCGGGAGATTGGCTGCAGGAAACGGTCTCTTATTTTGTGCTGGCTCTCCTGACCAAGCCGGGGATTGTATTCACAGTTATGTTTCTGGGAACGGCCCTGGCTCCTGATTGGCAAAATGCCCTCGAAGGGGTAAGCATCTGGCTGGTGCTGCCCGTGTATCTGCTGGTAGATGACTTTCTCCAATATTGGTACCACCGCTTTGCCCACGAATATCCATTTCTTTGGAAGCTCCACCGTCCTCACCACCAAGCGGAAGAGATGGGCTTTTTCGTCTCCTACCGCAATGCGGGGCTCTACTATTTAATGATGCCCAATATTTGGTGGATCGGTATCTGTGCCTTTCTGGGGGGAGGATTGGCGGTTTCCATCGGTTTGGTAATGAAGCAGTTGATCATCATTGGTTCTCACAGCCGTCTCCATTACGATCAGGTTCTCTACAAATACAAATGGCTGCATCCGGTGGCGAGTGTCTGGGAACGGATTTTCATCACTCCGGCTTTCCACCATGCCCACCACGGAAAATCGAAAGCGGACGGGATCAGCGACCCCAATGGCAACTTCGGCAATATGTTCTCGATCTGGGACCAGTTGTTTGGAAGTGCCTTGTTTACCCGTCAATTTCCCAGCAATTATGGCCTGGAAAACGACCCAAAGGAACCCTGGGCCACTACTTACCTGTATCCGGTGCTGGCTTCCACCGACCCTCGTAGTGAATTGTCACGCGGGCACCGGAAGGCTTCGACTGCTTCCCCAGCACCTGCCACCCTGCAACTGGAAGCCGGAAAAAACTACCTCTGGTGCCAATGTGGGATGAGCAAGTCCCAGCCCTTTTGCGATGGCACCCACCACGGGACCAGGCACAGGCCAGTGCTGTTTACGGTGAAGAAAGACAGGACCGTCAAATTGTGCAATTGTAAATTGACCAAAGCAGGGCCGTTTTGTGACAATTCACATGTGGAGATGGGGGAGGATTAGTCCCAGTTGGGTCAAATTCGGTGGTCAGTTGTAACAGTTGTTGTTTTATTTAGTTTATTAGACTAACCATATCATTACATTTTCTATGAAATTATCACTTTTCTCTATTGGATTAACCCTTGCACTCTCTTGCTTCGCTTTGATCGGCTTTGGTCAAAGTTCTATTCTGTTCGGGTTGCAGAAAATCAACACTACGAATCCTCAAACGGTGACAGTTCAGGGGAACCCCATTGTCATCAACGGCGGCAATACGCTTGTTTCCTGGAATCCCGACCTGAACGCAAACATCTATAATATGGTTCGTCTGAACCCTGCGACGGGATTGCTCACCGCTCAAATGGGAACGGACAGCATCATTGGGGTTCTGGACAATTGTGCTACCTACGACCCCTGGACCAAAGACTACGTAGTGCTTTCTAACAACGAGCCTACCATTGCCAATGCTTTTTTGCACAAGACGAATATCATCACTGGAAATACGAGTAAATTTCCCTATCCTGATCAGGACTATTATACCATCGAATTGCAATACGATCCGGTGCGGCAGAAAATCTTTTGTATTCGGCTGAATCCGGGGACAAGTTCATCACAAGGATACTACGAAATTGGGGCCTTTGACGCAGGGACCAGGGTTTATACCACCGAAGTCTCTTTTCAGCAGATGGCTGGTCCGGCTACCGGTTCTTCCACTTTCGATGCCAACCATGGGATTTATTATATCATTGGGTCGGACAATGCTTCCGGGACGAGTCTCTATGCTTATCACGTAGATTCAATGACGGTTAGCAAGGTGCCGTTGAACGGGAATCTTCTCTATATGGATTTGGAATATGACAACAACCTGGACCGGTTGTACGGCATTATCGGGACAACGACCGCTTTCAATCCCATGGAGATCGTACAATTTGACCCTCTAACCGGTTCGTATACCACCAAGGCCAGCATTCCCCCATATCAGCAAAAAGGAACCGCTTGCTACGATTATGCATTGGGGAATTATTACTTTACCACCGGGCGCGATGCCTGGGGATTTCCAGCTCGCATCCTCACTTTCAATGCGAATTCAGAAACCGTCACTTCCAATGTCCCTTTGCAGGACCGGGTATATGAACTCAAGTGTGACAATTCTGAATTTGTCCAGACCAAGTATGGAGCGGTTACTGCGCTCGATGAATCCTTGCAGGACTTGAAGTTGCGGGTGTATCCGATTCCAGCTACCGATCGGGTTGTGCTGGAGTTGTCGGATGCGCTGGTGTCGGGGCAGGCGGTGGATTTTCAACTGATTGGACTGGACGGGCAGGTTGTCCGGGCTGGTGAGCTTCATGGGAATCAATATGAGCTCTCTCGGGATGGATTTGCAAATGGCGTTTATCTGCTGAGGGTTCAGTCTGGGAATAGATCCTATTCCAGAAGGGTTGTGTTTCAGTAATTGACAGCTATGCTGTCGAAGTAGCAGTTTTGACGAAGCAGCTACACGTGTAGGATAATTATTCCCCGGTACTTATGCGTACCGGGGAATATTCTATTTGGGGCCTGTATTTATGCCTGTACCTGTACCTGGGGCTGTACCTATGGCTATGTCTTTGCCTATGCCTCAGCAGGCATTTTGGTTTCTACCACGTCCATGACTTCGTCCCTGGCCTGGTCGGATTCTGCGAGGCAGGCACGCACCTTGGCCGCGAGGTTAGTTTTGAAGGCAGCATCTTTGATGCCCCCCAGATTGATCCGCACGTTCATGGCGGCCCCGGCAATGCAGGTGTGTACGCACAGGGCACCCACCCCGGCATCGGTTACGGAAGCAGGATTGCCTTCCTTCGCCATGTGGAGCAGCATCTCATAGGATTCGAAAGCCTTTTCCATCACCTGATAGGGGACTTCGGCGGCGTATTTGCTGGCAGCTTCGATCGCTTTGGACCGGGCTGCTTTTTCCGCGTCGTTTCCTTTGGGGAGGCGGAATGCATCCATCACTTTGTTGAAGGAAGCCGTGTCTTCGTCCACCAAATCCAACAGGTTTTTTTTGAGCTTTTGTGCCGTCACTGCAGCATCGCTGAATTCAGGGATGCGGGCATCCCACCCACGCTTCCCTGCGCTCAGGTTAGCGACCATGCCGCCGAGAGAAACCCCCAGCGCACCGACCAGGGCACTCACCGATCCCCCACCGGGAGCAGGGCTGTCACTGAGGGTTTCGTTGCAGAAGGACCGGAGGTCCAGGTCCACCAATTTCTTCGCGTTGGCATCTGCGATCTTGTATTCGATGATCTTCTCCTTCGCATCGAAGGGGTAGAGTTCGTCCAGACCCATGGATTTGACAGCGATGTGGATCAGGTCCTCGTCGCTGGCGCCTTCGCTCCAGTTCTGCTTCCTGAGGAAGTAGCGGCCGGCATCCAGCATCGCTTTCAGTGGGAGGAGTCCGACGACTTCCGAGCCAGTGGCACGGAGGCCACGGTTGTAGGCACTGGTTTCACAAGCTTCAAATGCCTTGTGCAAGGGCGTCACAGATACGTCCGTCAGGTTCATAGACACCTGAGCGATTCCATATTCTTCGACGTACCAACCGATTCCCTTGACCGATTTCAACATGCCGGGTTCGCGTACCGGATCCCCGTTTTCGTCGAGGACCGGTTTGCCGGTTGGGGTACCATCTTCGGTTTTGGCCCGTCCCTTTTCCCGAATGTCAAAGGCGACAGAATTGGCACGGCGTACCGATTTGGTATTCAGGTTGACGTTGTAGGCGATGAGGAAATCGCGGACTCCGATCGCAGTCTGGCCGGCAGTGGCATTGAATTGCTGTGGTCCGAAGTCGGGTTTCCATTCGGGGAGGTATATTTTTTCGGCAAAGGCTTCGTATTCACCGGCACGCAGGACCGCCAGGTTTTTCCGGTTGGGGGCGGTAGCAGCCTTTTCGTAGAGGTAAACGGGAATGCCCAATTCTTCTCCGACCCGCTTGCCGAGGATGCGCGCGTAGACGATGCATTCGTCGAAGGTGATGCCGGAGATGGGGATGATCGGGCAGACATCGGTGGCTCCCATGCGGGGGTGGGCTCCCGAATGCTTGCTCATATCTATCAGCTGGCTGGCCTTGCGAATGGCTCGGAAAGCCGCTTCGATGACGGGTTCAGGTTCTCCGACCATGGTCACCACAGTTCGGTTGGTCGAGGCGCCGGGGTCGACGTCTAGCAGGGAAACCCCCTCTACAGCTTTGATCTCGGCGGTAATCTGGTCTATGATAGCAAGGTCCCGGCCTTCGGAAAAATTCGGGACACATTCGATGAGTTTCTTCATTGCAGGTTGATTTGCTGCAAAGATAGGATTTTGGGGATGAATAAGTCCACAATGGGATTTGTCGGGAAGGGGCGGACGTGGTTTCTGATTTCCAAATGCGATTAAGTGGTTTTTGGGGTGACCCGATTACGGTCTGGGGGTAGGAGGATGAGCACCTCAAGTGGCAAGGGTTGACAGTACAGAGGTTCGGGGGGTGAGGGTCGAGACCTGAATCTGTTTCCCCTTGTCTGGTGCAGGCTTGAGGGTTTGCAGGCGGGAGGATTCGGGTATTTACTATAAATGTATGAGGGTGCAAGCCGGCAACCATTTACACTTGGGAGGGGAATCGGTTAGGGTTCGGACCCTCAGGGAGAGACGGTCGGGACCCTCAAATCTGACGGTGTTGACCCTCGGGTAGAGAGGGTCAACACCGTCAAATCCGAGGGTGGACACCCTCGGCCATTGGGGCAGGAGACCTTCATACTTGAGGGTCACTAGGGGAAATGGTCGGGCCGTGATGGGTGGAAGCTTGACCATCCCGATGGTAAAGGAATGAGGGTCGGGAGTGTCTCTTTCCTACCCTAAGTGGGGAATAGGGAGAGGGTCCGGACCCTCATTTTTGCACCCTTGGAGTGTCATCAATGGCGGGGGGTAAAATGGGTTTTGAATTCAAATGCTCATCACCCCACCCCCTCATTCAACATAAACCCCACCTTATAAACATTCTGAATTTCCAGCGCAGGATCACAATTCAACAATTTCCGCAACCGCGAGATATAGACATCAAAACTCCGCCCGAGGAAATAATCCTGCTTGCCATAGATCTGCTGCACCGCTTCTTCCCGCTTCAGCACCTGATTCTTGTGCAGGCACAACAAGCGCAACACCTCATTCTCCTTTTCGGTCAGCCGATGCACGGCCTCCCCCCGAATCAATTCCTGGCGGTTGTAATCGTAGGAAAATCCGCCCAGGGTAAAGCGGGTTGGTGAATTCGCATAAGGGTCCTGGGCATACCTCCGCAGGACCACATTGATCTTGCAGATCAACTCTTCCTCTTCAAATGGTTTGGTGACATAATCCTCGGCCCCGATCCCGTAGCCTTTCAACTTGTCCTCCTTCATGGACCGGGCGGTCAGGAAGATAAAGGGAACTTCGATCCCTTTGCTGCGGATATTCTGGGCCAGGCAGAAGCCGTCCATCTTGGGCATCATCACATCGATCAGACAAAGGTCAAAGCTGTGCTTTTCCAATGCAGCCAGGGCCGACAATCCATCCCGGCAAAGCTTTACTTTGAAGTCCTCCATCTCCAGCAAATCCAGTAGCAGGAACCCCAGGTTTAGGTCGTCTTCCACCAATAAGATCTTTTGCTGTGCCATGACCTATGGATTGGGGATTAACAATTGGAACTGACTGCCTTTATCGACTTCGCTTTTGACCTGGACCAGCCCCTTGTGCAATTCCATCACGGTTTTGACATAGGCCAATCCGATCCCGAAGCCCTTGGTGCGGTACACATCTCCGGAACCTACCCGTTGGAATTTTTCGAAGATGTGGCTTTGGTCCTGGGAACTTATCCCGATGCCGTTGTCTGCCACTTCGACTTTGACATGATGGCTGTCCTCTGAAACTGTAATCGTGATTTCCGGTTCTTTGTCGCAATATTTGATGGCATTGTCGATCAGGTTGCGGAAGACATTGCCCAGGTGGAAATAGTCGCCCAGGATTTTTACGCCCGCCCGGTTCAAATCGAGTTGGATACTCCCATTTCTTTCGTTTACCGCCATGGACATCGCTTCCACCACCTCGCCCAGCAACTGCCCCAGGTCCAATTCCTTCTTTTCCATCACATATTCCCCGTTTTCCATCTTGGACAGGAACAGCACCCGTTCGATTTGGTCTGACAAACGGGTATTCTCGGCCTTGATAATCTCTGTGTATTTGTCTCCGGCGATCGCGGTATGCTTTCGGGTCAGGAGTTTCAGGGCCAGGGAAATATTGGTGAGCGGAGTCTTGAGTTCGTGGGCGGTATTGTTGAAGAAGTCGATGTTGTTGGCGGTGATGCGCTTCTGCTTGACCAGCGACCAGAGGATAACAAAGGAGACCGAAGCCAGCAGGAGGAAAATCAGAATACTGGAAATGATCATGGGGACCATTTGGTCGTAGAGGTAGTCATCTCTCCCGGTAAATGAAATCCCCAATACCGATCCCTTGCTGCATCCTTTGACCTCGTTTAGAGAGCAGGAGAAATTTTCCTTTTTGGTGGGACTGCTGGCGACACCACTGTTCTGAGTGCTGCTTTCGTAAATGTCAACGCTGTATTTTTCATCGATCCCATAGTAGGACATATAGCCTTTCAGCCGGGATTCGAGTTCGGTGCGGTCTTCCGGGCTGATGGCCTGGCTGGGGATACAGGTCAGGTTTTCATCGATTCTGCATTCCCCGAGGCCATCCGTACTAAAATTGGTTTGGTGGGACAGGTTGAAGTCGGTAATCGCACTCCCAATGGCCATATTGACCTTTTGGTCAAACTGATCTTCGATAAGATGCTTGGACTTCATGAGCCAACTGATCTGGAAGGCGATCAGCACGCCCAGGGCCACGCAGAGGGTGGTGAACAAGTAGGGAACCTTCTTTATGGAGGAGATTTTTTTCAAGCGGTCTACTGCATCTGTTTGACTAACGAACCTAAAGAACCTATATTTATTTGGATGAGGCTTACCCTTTAACAACTTTTTAACAGGTCTTTCGCAAGCCTTAAACAACTAGTTGGGCGTATCCGGAGTAGGTTTGTAAGGTAATCAATATTTAACCTTACTCAGCCAGCCTGGGTCTTAAAAAAAACTATCAGATATGTCAAAAATTCTCGGATTCACCCTCGTCTTCATGTTCGCCGGCATGTTCTCCTTTGCCCAGACTGCGAACAGTTCCAAGGCCTGTTCCAAAGGCAGCGCAAAGACCTGTTCCAAGGTCTGCACCTCAAAAACTTCAGGTAAGCAGGTTGGCATGACCTCCAATGCCGGGGTGAGTGGGGAGAAAGCTTGTTCAGGACATTCTGTTGCCAAGACCTCAAATGCAGGTACTACGGGTACGAAAGCATGTTCAGGAAGCTCCAAGGCTACCACCAGCAATGCTGGCACAACTGGCAAAGCTTGTACCGGTAACAAGACATCTAGCGCAAAGAAGATGAGCAATAAATCCAGTTGCTCCTCATCAGGAGCAACCAAAGCTTCCTTCTCCAATGCCGGTCAGGCAGCTGTCAATGAGACACCTCATGCAGTTACCAAGCATGCCAAGGCATGCTGCAGCACCGCTGAACTGGAAAAATGCGCTCAGAAAATGGGTATGACCCTGGAAGAGTGCAAGGCTGCTTGCAGTGGAACGACCGCCTCAAAGACAGGTAAAGCTGCTGAGTAAGGGTATAATCCCGTTTCACTCTGAAAAAGCTATCCCCGGTTTGTGGGATAGCTTTTTTATTTCTGTGCGATCGGTATGGGAAACTAGCATACCTATGGTATAGATGTGCCTTATGATATGGTGTTTTTCAATATGTGGATAGAGTACCCATTCGACTCAGTTTGGTTCCAATTTAGATGTGCCCAATGTTGCTCATTAAACTTTTTCCTCGAATAATAGACCCTATCAGTTATCAATTCTTTGTTGAACAAACGAGGATTCTATTCAATTAGAAATAGTACTTTTCAAGAGTCTTTATCAGGTCTTTAAGCTTATATTGTTTGGCAAAATCCAGCAACTGATCTCCATCATAAGCTATTTCCATCCTGTGTGGCTTCAAATTCCCCATATTTAGATGTTCTAAATACGGAATTGCATCAGCTTCTAATTTTGCAGAGGTTATAAATACTGCTCTTACAAGTTTCTCAGGTGACTTCTCTTTGAAATGACGTTGCGCAGCCTGTAATGTATTATTGAAAAACCATTTGAGAGTATTTTTACTTTCCCAATCTCCCAGTTTGATTGTGTTTTTTGAGGGATAGCCTTTGCATTCAACAACTACTATTTCATCTTCATCCTCAATAATGAAATCATACTCATAATACCTTTGGTTTTCTTTAAAATGTTGGTCGTATAATGTTTTGTTTTGCTGAATCGTAACATTGGGATATACCTTTCGAAGTAAATGTAGAATGAGTGACTCGAAGAGATCTCCGATTATATTGGAGAGGTTTATCCCCTGGCCAGCCACCATGATTTGATGTATTATTTGGTCAATATGATTAATAGAATCTTCAGGGCTGAAATCTGGGTCAAGATTGCTAGTGTGTAGCAGATCAACGTCCTGAATAATCTTAAATATTCTTTCCCCAAAAATGGCCCCTAGGTTTAAAGTCAAAAAACCCATTGTCTGAGCTCTGTTGAAGATGTGCTCACTAATTTCTTTGAATATAACGATAGGCAATACTTTACGCTCTGTGGCTTTGACGCTGTTACGGACAATTTGGATTCTATCATAGAGTCCTTGCAAGTCAATCTCATTGAATGGTCGGTGAATAACCACTTCCAACACAACCAGAGCACTTTTGTCCTTCTTTTTGGAGTTTGAAGCAAGCACAGTATTTATTCCGGTGGTTTTAGTATAAGCGATTGCATCCCAAGCTAAGTTGTTATGTATTATTCCAAAACCTGGGTTCTTACGGTTTCTATAAGTGACATTTTGATTGTCAATGATGTTTTGTCGTTTTAAGAAATTGATAATATCATACAAAAAGGCAGTGTCAATTTTCATATGGGCATATTTCCCTGCTATTAATTGCTCTTTGTCTCGTCGCGTTTCTTTATCAATCAGATATTCGATTCCATGTTGATCCTTAACCCGTTTGATGAAGTCGATGGCTTCCAATTCTGTGATTAAATTGTTTAGGTCATTACCTTTAGAATTGCCCCTTTTTACCAAAGTTGCTCCAATTTTCATGGCCTCGTAGTAAGAGATTATTCCCGCATTTTCTTTTATCTGGGACATGATCCTGTACAGGGGAGGTCGCCATTTTTTGGTTAGATTAAAGAATTTACGGTGGTTGAAAACCTGACCAGTTAAATAATAACCAAATTGTCCCTTTCCAAAAGTTAAAGGTTTTGTAGAATTGATCAGCCCCTTCGCTACAGCGCGTTGAAGGCTTTTGCGGGCTGCGTCACTTTTGATTCCTAGTCGCTTTTCCAGTTGTTCGCTTAGTTCCATGCCTACCACGCATTTCTCACTGCTTTTCTCAATGAGCTTGATGATAAGTTCTTCTTTTTGATTTCGGACCATAATCCAAATATATGTCACACTGCCCTTATTAATTATTTCTTAATAATAATTAGGGGCATCTCAATTTTCGGGATGTAGCAAATTGAATGATTTTAAGCCGTTGATTATTAATTGATTACGATTTTCGGTTCCCCGAATTTTCTTTCCCAAATTTCAGGTTTGTGTCCCGCTTAGTGGAATTATTCCTTCTGATTTAAGTTGTGACCTACAATAAATTTTTCTTTTATTTGAAAGACGGACATCAAGGAGGCCAAGAAAAGCTACTTCGTTTTTGTCGTGGTCTTAGAAATGCTTAGTACAATAGATAATGCTAAATGGGTTATAGATTTGACAATAGGTCACCTATTGTTAAAGTCATTGTCACTGAATGCGGTAAAAGCATAACCAAATCACCCAGCCTCCCAATCAATAACAACCTTCCCCCTCGCCCGCCCGGTCTCCATATACCGGATCGCATCCACTGTTTCAGTATAGTCATACCGCCGGTCAATCACGGGAACCACCTTCCCGGAGGCCAGTATCTGGGCCAGGGCATCGAGGTCCTCCCGGTTGGGGCTGGCCGTCAATGAAGCAATTCTGATCCCGTTTTTCCGGGAGGCAAACTTTCCGCCGATGATGGTTCCGAGTAGCTTCACCATGGACTGGAACCCGATCAGGACACCGCGGCCTTTTGCAGTCAGGGATTGCTTGAATCCTTTGACGCTGATATTGCCACCGCATCGTAGATGATGTCATAGCGCTTTC
>CAYGRE010000043.1:0-54286 GCA_964352215.1 uncultured Bacteroidia bacterium | reverse complement strand
GGAGTGGTATTCGGCATGCTGGGCAAAGGCCCGGAAGCAGAAGACGCAGGACAGGAGACCTTCATTCGTTTTTATCGTTCTTTGCACAAATTCAGGGGAGATGCAGCCCTCGGGACGTATCTGAGCCGCATCGCCATCAATGTCTCCCTCGACTTTCTGAAAAACCGGAAACGCCAATTTCAGCAAGTCGATCTGGACAACACCCCCGAATTAAGTAACATTGGTACCGATGATTTCCGGGCCCGGCAAGAAGCAAATGAGTTGGTCTATATGGCCCTCGCCCGCATCGACCCCGGATTCCGAAGTGTGGTCACCCTCCGCTTGCTCGAAGGATACTCCACCAAAGAAACCGCTGAAATCCTGGAAATTCCCCTTGGTACCGTTCTCTCCCGACTAAAAAGAGGACAAGAACAATTGAAAGACGCATTGAGATCCCTGATGGCAACATGACACCTGAAAATCCATATCTGAACGAGCTGCTGAATGCCCTGGAAACCGGGAGCGAGGACGAACTGGTGTCCCAACTGCAGGCGATACAGCAGGGTAAGGCGATACAGCAGGAAGAGGGGTTAGACGCCAATACCGTTGAAGGCGAATCCTTGGCCGGGTCGAAAGCAAATCTAGCCGGAGCCGGAACAACATTCGAAGCTGGATTTGCAGACCGGATCATGGAGCGGATCGAAGATGAAAGAGAAGAGGCAACCGTCCTGCAAGTGATGCCCCGCATGTTCAAATGGATAGCCGTGGCTGGAATTGCCGCAGCGGTTGTACTCCTGGCTATGGTCTTCATCGAAGGAGATACCCTTTCAATTGATGCCATGTCCGGACTGTCTGAAGTGTCCCTCGCAGATGAACTGACCTTGGAGATGTACTGATTATGAAAGCCAGGACCAAATCCATATTGTCACTTACCGCAACCCTGATCATCGGCATGGTCCTGGGAGGGTTGATCACGATGCGGATCGTCAACAACCGGATCGACAACCTGCGCCAATTGGGCAACCGCAAAGGGTTTTCAGAGCATATCATCAAGGCTGCAAATCCAGATGCAGAGCAGGAGGCCGCGATCCGGCCATTGCTCGAAAAATTTGGAGAACGCATGGAAAGCCTGAGCGAGGTCCACCGTGGCGAAGTAAAAAGCAACCTCACCGAACTTCAGGACAGCCTGGCCCAACATCTGACCGAAAAGCAGATGAAGCGGGTCCAAAAGAAACTGAAGCGGATGCACGGAAGGCATAAAAAGGGGAAGCATCCTCCGGGATTTCCCCCGCCGCCGCCTCCGCCACCAGGCGAATAATCATTGAAACATATTTTCCAATCGATATTAAACCACCGGGATTTTCTGTGGTCACAGAAGTGATCCGTCCCCAATTTTTAACCCACACGAAACCATAGATATTATGAAAACGATGAATTCCATAAGCAAAATGATCATGGCCGCCTGCCTCGGCCTCCTCTTCAGCCTTCAGGTTGTTGCCCAAACTCCTGACAGCCCACCACCACCTCCACCTCCGGGAGAACATGGACAACTCGATATGCCCCCACCTCCTCCACCTCCGGGGGAGCATGGAGAGCATCCCCTGCCTCCACCACCTCCCAGCGAACACAAAGCGCATATAAAAGGCGGACACAAGCAAGGCATGCACCAGCATAAGCAGGAGATGCGCAAACACAAGCAAGCTTACAAAGCAGAAGTTCTTCCTCTGCTTCAACAGCAAAGGGTCAAGTTTGAACAAATACTGAGCACCACCGACAAGCAAAAAATCGAAAGCCTGCGTGGAGAAATGGAGGCCTTAAAGCCCCAGTTCAAAGCCCTGCGCGAACAGAAGAAAGCCCAACACCTCAACCAGACAGCTCCTTCTGAAGAAATGAAAACCCAGTTCCACGCATTGCGGGAGCAGAAGAAAGCCATTATGGTCCAGGCCGCACAGATCGCCAAATCCTATGAGTCTGAGCTGATGGCACTCCATGAAGAAATCAAGCCCGAATTGGATGCTTTCCATGCCAAAATGAGGGCACAACACCAGGCAGCTGAAAATACCAAGGGACCGCACCCCAAGTGCGCAACCAAAGACGGCGACTGCAAGAAAGGCCGTAAAGCAGACTGTGCAGTCGATGGCAAGGGCCAGCATCACAAGCAAGGCGATGGCCAAGGCAAGCACCCCAAGCAAAGCGATGGCCAAGGTGAATTCAAAGGCAAAGGCAAACACCATGCACACGGTCCAAACGGAGATGTTGAAGGCAAGCACAAAATGCGAATGGCCGCTCAATTTGTCCTGATGAACCCCAATGGCACCCTGGAAGACATCGGAGAAACCATGGAAACCCCTGAAATGGAGATTTTCCCTAACCCAAGTACCTCCAGCAATACCGTGACCTATTCCTTACGCAAAGCCGGCCAGGTCACCATTGACCTCCTCAACAAAGAAGGTCAGGTGCTCAAGACCGTCTTCTCCGGCAACCAGGATGCAGGTTCACATACCCAACAAGTCGACACCCAGGCACTTGGTATGGACATCTACTATTACCGCATCACCACCGACGAAGACGTAATCATGAAACGCTTCACCGTCGTCAAACAATAACCCAACTCATCGTGCAAACAGGGACATTGATCGATTATTTGACCCAGCTGCTCTCAATTAATCCTAATTTGTAGTTGTTAATTTTCACCCACACTAAAACAAAAACAGATGTCACTGAAAGCAAAATACGATCCCGTCCTGAAACTAGGTGAAGAACTCGGCGTAAGCGATGGTTTCTGGAAAGAAGAAGGCGGAAAGATCAAAATGGGGGGTGTCACCAAGACGCCTTACGAACGCGACCAGATCTGGGACAAGATCAAAGAGATCGGTGGAGCCGAACCAGCTGACATCGAAGCACAGATCAAGCCAGCCACCGAGGAGCACTACCACGTACACACCGTAGAAAAAGGAGATACCCTCTGGGGAATCGCGGAGAAGTACTATGGAAAAGGCAATCTCTACAAGCACATTCATGCCAACAATCCGGATGTGGTTGCCGAAAGCCCCAATACCATTCACATCGGCTGGGTATTGAACATCCCACACCCACCGAAATAGCAAAGCAAATACGCCTTGTGATATACTGACTTCCTTTAAAGGATCCAAAGAAGCCACCTCCCAAGGGTGGCTTCTGCTTTTGTAAATCATCCCATTCGCCTAAAGCTGAACCGGGTTCTCAATCTTTACCCAAACTTGGATTAAGGTCAGAAAACCCATAATTTATGGTAGCACAACAATAGGTTCCCTCCCTGCAAGAAGAGTGCGCATTTGCCCCTCAAGGATGTAACCTCGATCTTCCACACGGCCATAGAAACAAGCATTTCAAGCCGCGGGCTTCAAGGTCGATTATGAACAAGACGGATTGACGGGCAGAGGGGTCTACTACGGTAGAAAATAGAAGACAAATAAGAAATCAATGAGAAGACTCCCCTTTGCCATCGTATTACTTTGCTTGGTGGCATGTTCAGCAGCCGATCAAGACCAGGCTTCTTCTACCTCGGATCAATTAAATGCTCAACCCAGGTCTGACTCCACCACCCAAGGCATGGTCTACATCCCCGGTGGTCAATACGAAATGGGCGCCGAAGGAAAACTGACCCGTCCCGACGAATATCCCATCCACCCGGTAAAAGTCGACGGCTTCTGGATGGACGAACACGAAGTCACCAATGCCCAGTTCCGCGAGTTTGTCGAAGCGACCGGTTACATCACAGTGGCAGAAAGAGCCCCCGACTGGGAAGAACTCAAAAAGCAACTGGCTCCTGGCACCCCCAAACCGCACGACAGCTTATTGGTCGCTGGTTCCCTCGTCTTTGTCGGCACCCAGGGACCGACCAACCTGAACGATTATTCCCAATGGTGGACCTGGACCCCGGGAGCCGACTGGCAACATCCCGAAGGCCCCGACAGCCACCTCAAAGGAAAAGACGATTATCCCGTAACCCATGTCTGCTTCTACGATGCGGAAGCCTATTGTGAATGGAAAGGCCGGCGCCTCCCCACCGAAGCCGAATGGGAATGGGCCGCAAGAGGAGGTCTGCTCAACAAGCGCTATCCCTGGGGAGACGAGCATGTAGAACAAGGTGCATACAAATGCAATTCCTGGCAGGGAGATTTTCCCTACGACAATACCAAAGCAGATGGCTTTTTCCTGACCGCCCCCATCAAATCCTATCCCCCCAATGGCTATGGCCTCTATGACATGGCCGGCAACGTCTGGGAATGGTGCAGCGATTGGTACCATGCCGATGCCTACAAATTGGCCCAGGCGGAAGGCATCCAAACCAACCCCAAAGGACCGAAACACAGTTTTCACCCCGCAGAACCCCACTCCCCCAAGAGGGTGCAGCGGGGTGGTTCATTTCTCTGCAATGACGTATATTGTGCGAGCTACCGGGTTTCAGCCAGGATGCCTGGAGCACCGGATACCGGCATGCCCCATGTCGGATTCAGAACTGTAAAGTAACCCAATTCAGCCCCGTTTCACCCTGATCAAAGCCTT
This sequence comes from uncultured Bacteroidia bacterium, assembly GCA_964352215.1. Taxonomy (GTDB): domain Bacteria; phylum Bacteroidota; class Bacteroidia; order J057; family JADKCL01; genus CAWUKT01. Next base: position 49,759 of record CAYGRE010000043.1, on the reverse strand, counting down.
TTACCAGTTTATCTGGCCAGATGGCCTGCGCACATTTTAACCCATAAATGCCCACTCACATTGGCCCGAGCAGTAAATTGGGACGATTCGTCAAGCATTTGGAACAATATGGCAATCGTATGTGGCCACAAAGTGCATTCTTGCCATCCCGACTCTACTACTATTTATTACAAAAACTTAAGCAAAGTGAAAAAACTAAGAATTAAACCACAATGGCTGGTTAGACTTGCCATATTTGGATTTCTCGTGGTTCTTATACAAAGTTGCGGTTCCAAATCTCAAGGAGGGCAGTTTGCAGAGGACAGTTGTTATGTAAACATTCCCCCTGCACTTCCCGGCGTAGATCCATTCAATGGGAAGATTTGCCTCGATGTACGGGATTCCAAGTCGGACTGGGATCCATTTACCCCCACCGCCCCCCCTGAGGGAGCACCAAACATCTTGTTTGTCCTGTATGATGATACAGGTTTAGGCGCCTGGTCCCCCTATGGCGGTGCCATCAATATGCCAACCATGCAGGAACTCGCAGACAGCGGCCTGACTTATACCCAATGGCATACCACCGCCTTATGTTCCCCTACCAGGTCAACCATCTTAACAGGCCGTAATCATCACCTGAATGGCATGGCCTCCATTACTGAAACGGCAGATGGATTTCCCGGAGCTAATGGTCGGGTTCCTCCCAGTTGTGCCTCATTTGCAGAGATTCTACAGGACAATGGATATGGCACTTTCTGGGTTGGCAAAAACCACAATGTTCCAGAACAAGACGTAGCCCCAGGAGGCAACCGTGCGGAGTGGCCCTGTCAGGTAGGTTTTGACCGGTTCTATGGATTCCTGGGAGGAGAAACCAATAACTGGTATCCAGACCTTGTAGAAGACAATCACTTCATTGAAAAGCCTACCGGACCAGAAAACAACTACCACCTGTCCAAAGACCTTGCCGACAAATCCATCGAAATGTTGCGCAACCTCAATGCTTCCAACCCTTCCAAACCATTTTATATGTGGTTCAACCCCGGTGCAAATCATGCCCCCCACCACTCCCCCGCAGAATACACGGCAAAATACGCCGGCAAGTTTGACGATGGCTACGAAGCATATCGTGAATGGGTGGTCCAGCGGATGATTGAAAAAGGGGTTATCCCCGATGCTGAATACTCAAATCCGCTCAACCCGATGGATGCCTATCCGGATGAAAAAAACATCGATGACGATGTCATTCCATGGGGAAATCTGGGGCCCCAGGAGAAAAAACTCTTTTCAAGAATGGCCGAGGTGTATGCCGGTTTCTCAGAATACACAGATGCCCAGGTGGGTCGGATTATTGACTACTTAAAAGAATCAGGCCAATACGAAAACACCATCATCATCTATGCCGCAGACAATGGTGCCTCAGGTGAAGGGACACCTTATGGGTCAGTCAATGAGAACAAATTCTTCAACGGCTACCCGGATAATATCGTGTCAAATATGCTCTTCTATGATAAGCTGGGTGGGCCAGAGACCTACAACCACTTCCCCACCGGCTGGGCCAACGCATTTTCCGCACCCTTTAAAATGTTCAAACGCTATTCTCAGTATGCAGGTGGCACCAACGACCCCTTAGTCATCTGCTGGCCCAAAGGGATCAAAGAGAAAGGAAAGCTCCGCCACCAATACCACCATTCCGTTGACATCGTTCCAACCCTGCTGGACGCCATTGGAATCGAAATGCCGGATACCTTCAAGGGAGTAAAGCAAATTCCACTTTCCGGGGAACCAATGAACTATACATTTGAGGCCATCCCTGAAGATGATCCTACCGAAAAGAAAATTCAATACTATTCCATGCTCGGCACCCGAGGTATTTGGAGAGGTGGCTGGAAAGCAGTTGCTGTCCATGCACCATTGAGTGGAAAAGGTGGATTTGAGGCAGATGAATGGGAGTTGTACCATGTAGCTGAGGACAGAGCCGAATCCCTGAACCTGGCAGATTCACTTCCGGACACCCTGGCATCTTTGAAGCAAGCCTGGTTCGATGAAGCCTGGAAAAATGGAGTGCTGCCACTGGATGACAGAAGTGCAGCGGAACTCCTCACCGTAAGACGCCCCTCAACCGAGGATAAACGTCTGGAATATACCTATTATCCATTGACAGCTCCCGTGCCTGAAGGTGTTGCCGTAAATGTCCGGAATCGGCCTTATCGCATCACAGCCAAGATCGTCCTGGACAACCCCAGCACCGCCTCAGGTGTCATGTTTGCCCACGGCTCTCGCTTCGGAGGACATGCGCTCTACATCAAAGACAATTATCTCCATTACCACTACAACTTCCTGGGCATTCCAAAATTCCAACAAAACCTGAAATCAAATATCTCTTTGGTAACCTTGGCTCCTGGTGAGCACGAGATGATTCTGGACTTTGAATTGGACAGAAAAACCGAAGGTGAAAATGGTGAACCGATGGGCCTGGCGACTCTCTACATCGATCAAACACCTGTTGACACCATGACGATCAGGACACAACCTGCGAAATTCACCCTTTCCGGTGATGGGTTGTGTATCGGATATGACAGTGGAGATAAAGTCACCCGGCTCTATCCTGAGGAATCTGAATTCACAGGAGCAGAACTCAAATATGTAAAAGTAAAAGTGACCGGGCCTCCCAAGATCAATATACCTGCGGAAGCAAGGCGTATCATGTTACGCGAATAAAACAATCGGCTTTAGTAGTAGAATCTGATCAGTGAATCTTTTGATCAGGTAGCGACCTGGGGAATTCTCCCTAAGGTCGCTACTCTTTTTATGATTCAATTTTGTGTTTAAGCCTGGTTGGCAAAGCCTTCGAAGTGATTGATCAAATCCCTATCTTGTCCCTCCAGAGAAGAATCAATACCACAAGCCAAACAGAGCCTTAATAAAGTAAACCGAAATACGCCCACCCATGAAAAACTACCTTTTCACCTTCGGCCCGCTACTCCTCATCTGCGTCTTATTGGGCTGTAACAATCCATGCCGCAAAGTTGAATGCCAAAACGGAGGCTCCTGCTTTGAAGGTGCCTGTCAATGCCCGGATGGCTATACCGGTTTCCAGTGCGAGACCAACGAATGCAACCTCCGCGATTGTCAAAACGGATCAGAATGCGTGACCGGGACCTGTGAATGCCTGACCGGATACTATGGCCTTGATTGTGAATTCTCTTACCAGGATATCTTCATTGGCACCTGGGAGGCAAACCAAAACTGCGCCTCGACAGGTTCCGGAACCAGCAGTGAGCAGTACAACCTTCTGATCACCGCAGGGAGCAATGAAATGGAGATCAACCTTTACCTGGGATCATCCGGCTGGGTGACAGCGGACATAGAAAACACAAATGATTTTACCATTCCCCTACAGCAGCAAACTTGGGGCCTTTTCAATGGGAGTGGGGAGTTGGTCAATGATTCGACCATCTCCCTGGAGTACACTAGGGTGTATGGTCAGAGTCAGGATACGGAAAATTGTGTGGTGAGCTTGGTGCGGCAATGATGGCCTTAAACCAACAACCCCACCAGATGCTCATTTGAATTCACAGAATTCAAATCTTCAAACGCATCCGCCAGGCGGGTAACGAAAGCTTTCTCAGCCTCGCGCAACCACTTCCGGGGATCGTAATACTTCTTGTTCGGCTGGTCATCCCCATCAGGATTGCCCAACTGAGTCTGCAGGTAGTCGTGGTTCTTGGCCTCGTACCCACGGATGCCATCCCAAAATGCCCATTGCGTATCGGTATCAATGTTCATCTTGATCACCCCATAGTCGAGGGTCTCGCGGATGTGCGCTTCAGAAGAGCCGGAACCACCGTGGAATACGAAATTAACCGGATTGGGGCCGGTACCGTACTTCTCGATGATATGCTTCTGAGAATTCAGCAGAATCTTGGGGGTCAGCTTGACATTGCCGGGGCGGTAAACGCCGTGGACATTGCCGAAGGCAGCTGCAACCATGAAGTTGGGAGAGATCTTACTCAGCTCTTCGTAAGCATAAGCAACCTCTTCCGGCTGGGTATACAGTTTGGAAACATCCACGTCTGAATTGTCCACCCCGTCTTCTTCACCGCCAGTCACACCCAGTTCGATCTCAAGGATCATGTCGAGCTTGGCCATCCGTTCCAGGTAGCGTTTGCAGATTTCGATATTCTCCTCGACCGGTTCTTCACTCAGATCGAGCATGTGAGAAGTGTAGAGCGGGCGACCGTGAACTTTGTAAAAGGCTTCACCCGCATCCAGCAAACCGTCGATCCAGGGGAGCAACTTCTTGGCCGCGTGGTCGGTATGCAGGTGGACATCCACCCCATAAACTTCAGCCATCTGATGCACATGGTGGGCACCCGAAATACCACCAGCAATGGCAGCTTTTTCACCTTCGTTGGACAGGCTTTTGCCCGCAAAGAAATACGCGCCGCCGTTGGAATACTGGATGATAACGGGGGAATTGACCGATTTGGCGGTTTCCATAGCAGCGTTGGCGGTGTTGGTGCCAACTACATTGACCGCTGGGAACGCAAATTTTTCACGTTTAGCGACCTCGAAAACTTTCATTGCCTCGGATCCGGTAAATACGCCTGCCATAATATATTGTGCTAAAGTTCTGTACTCTAAATGAATCCCGAAGTTAGGTCTTGATTTTCAATTCCTCAATTTCCGGCGGGTCCTTTTTCCATCTTTGTCAGGATGGTTATTGTAATGCCTACCAAAAGTGCCGCCCACCTGTTTCTGCATGGGTTTTGATCTCCAAAAAACAGGTATCTTTGCGGCATGAATCGTATTCTGACCAGCCTGTTTCTTTCTGTCGTGCTGTTTGCCTGTTCTCCGGGTTCCAAGCAGCAGGGAAATTCTGACAAAAATGCGCTCACCTCCCATATTGGAGAGCCGGATTCTACGACGGGCTTGACCCCGGATGTCGAAGGGCAGGAGGGGCTCCGAATGGCTGGCATGAATGATACAGGGGGTGATTCGGCTTCGGCAAAGGGGCAAATAGATGGCGAGAATTCTACCACGGGGGCTACAGATTCGGAAAATGGTCACGCGGGAGATTCGGAAAATGGTCACGCGGGAGATTCGGAAAATGGCCATGCAGGGGATTCAGAAAATGGCAAAGCAGGGGATACGGAAAATGACCACAGCAACAAGGCAGGTTCCGGCAGCGGCCCTATGTCCATCAAAGCCTTACTTGGAAGAATCGACCCGGCCTCGGATGCTAATTTCGTACGGATCGAAGCAAAATATACCACTAAGTCAGGGATTTACATGCGCAAAGAGGCTTACGAAGCCTTCAAAGAGATGCATGCTGCCGCCCAGGCAGATGGCATCAACCTCACCATCGTTTCCGCCACCCGTACATTTGGCGCGCAAAAAGGAATCTGGGAACGCAAATGGAGCGGCGTCACCAAAGTTGGCGGTAAAAACCTGGCTACCAGCACCCCCGATCCTGTAGCACGGGCCAAAGCCATCCTCACCTATTCTTCCATGCCCGGCACTTCGCGCCACCATTGGGGAACCGACATCGACCTGAACAACCTGAACAACGAGTGGTTTGAGAGCGGCACCGGGCAAAAGATCTACAACTGGCTGACCCTGAACGCGGGCGACTACGGATTTTGTCAAACCTACACCGTGATCGGCGAAGAGCGTCCCCACGGCTACCTGGAAGAGCGTTGGCACTGGTCCTACACCCCACTTTCCAGCCAGTTCCTCAAAGATTACGAAGCCCAGATCAAGCATTCGGACATCAATGGCTTTCAAGGAAGCGAAGTTGCCGGGGACATCAATGTGATTGCGCATTATGTTTCCGGAGTGAATCCGGAGTGCAAGCATTGATTGTGTATATCGGTGCGACTGCCGTGGCAGCTCTGATTTACCCGGTTAAAAGGCTCTTTACTGAACCAATTGGTCTTTCAGGATTGACAACCGCAGGATCCGCTCCCCCTTACAGTCGCCCCCTTTGCAAGTCGTGGTCCTGTTACATCCTCCGGTCGACCAAAAATCCGAAATGCCCCCCAACAGAATCCCCTCCACTTCGTGTGTCAGACTGTTAAAAACAGGAGAACCGGAACTGGCGCGGTAGGCTTCCAGGGTGGCAAAAAAGTAATAGGGGTTCCCTTCATCCAGAGTCCTACCATAGCGCGACAGCTTGACGGGCAGACCGCTGGGATAGCCAATGGAGTAGACAGGAATTTGGTTTCCAACCGCAGTATTTTCAGAAATGGTCACTGGTTTTCGGGTAGATGCCGGTCGGTCGAGTTGTATCAATGCAATATCGAAATCAGCTAAGGTACCGGACTGCAAAACCTGCTCCGCACGGTAAACATTGCGTTCAGGAATAGTCAGTTGCGCATCTCCCCGGTCATTGGTGGCTTCAAATCCATGAATAAACCGGATATCTTCCAGGGCAACCCCTTCCAGGCAATGTCCCGCAGTCAATAGTGTCTGGGGATCAATCAGGAAACCGGTACAAAAGGTAGCAGTGGGCTGGTTCCAGAACCGTTCGTCCCGGCAAAGCCCATTGACTTCACCGTGCTTAAAATTACCATTGATACGAAAAGTACTTTCCGATTCAATATCCAGGTTTTCCTCGTGGATAAGGCCAAGCACACTACGGGAGCTTTCCAGTTTGGTCCGGTCTGCGGCATACCTGGGGTTTAATTGCCTCAGGTCTACCAAAGGACTTGACAATCCATTCTGAATTGTAACCTGGTTAAAATACCGGCCCACCATTTTTGAGACAGTAAAAGCAGTGTCTATCAGAACCGAATCTAACATCACAACCTCTTCCGCCGACACTTCCCCTTCTACCAGGAAAATTCGACTGCCCCCTCCCGGCTGAACCGTGGTTGCCACATAGTTTTTGTACTGTATGAAGATCTCCTCATCTGAGAGATAAAATCCCTCTTCGTCAAAGAAGCGGTCAGAATAGTATTGGGTGATGCGGTCTTTCTCAGCGTCCAACTCTTCTTGGATCACTTCCTCATAAAGTTCCAACTCCGCATAGAACAAATCAATCTCATCCAGTTTGGCCTCGCTTTCACCATCCAGGTATTCAAATCCCCACTCCCGTTCGACCCCGGCATACGGATCTTCCAGGTCAGCATCATCAAAAAGGTCTTCATCACCGGGTTCAGCAAAGGGGTAAGCAAAGGGGTCATCACCAGATGTTCCCTCCAAGTCGTCATACCCTTCAGGCCAGGGATCGTCGAAATCCGAATTCCAATCCGAATTCGAAACCGGAGCATCCGGGTCATCCACCCCAAAGATATCTTCGTATTCCCAGGTGTCGGGGACCTGGGACACCAGGCCCAAACCGATACCGTTGAATACCAAACTTAGGACCAAAATTAAAGTGTGCTTTTTCATAGCAGTTCGGATAAAAGTTCCATGCTGACCCTTTAGTGCTGATAAATCTTGATGATGGGCATATCAATGGCCAGACCTATGCTCCAGTGGTCTATGGGCAAGCCCTTCAGGTTGACCCAGTGCCGACTCCATCCTCCGATAACAGATACGGGCAATTGGGGGAGATCCCAGGCCAACCGGACCCCGGGGCTGATCATGCGGCCTGTATCAAAGGTTGGCGCATCGTTTTCTGAGGTTGTGGTATTCCCGGTAGAGTTCAGGGAGTCACTGGGTTGTTGGGTAAGAAAATAGGCAACAGGCTCGCCCAGCTCCAAGCCGGAGAGCAGGAGGGTAAAAGATGAATTCCTGAAAAACCCATACCTGTTGTTGGAAGGTGACAGGCTAAAAGACAGACCAACAGGAACGCTGAAACTCATTTGCCGGGAGACATTGAACAACCGTTTATCCCCCGGAATCCTATTGTAAGTCCATTCGCCACTACCACCTGCATAGGTGCTCAAGCCTATATACATGGTAGACATCTTTTTAAATTTTGCACTTCCTACCGGCTCTGCTACTGCCCTGATCGCCTGCTTAACATCAGTTCGCGTTTCAGCCTCAGTTAGTGCAGAATAGAAAGCACCATATTTGGACAAATTATCAATCACTTTAGGGTCAAGCCTATGGCCGGGATCAAGCAACAAGATGAGATCAATGGCCGTAAATGCGGCTGCACCAAACTTTTTGCTTTGCAGGTTCTTGTACAACTCACCCATTTTATAGGCTCCTGACAGAACAGAATTGACATGTTCCATTTCATCCGCTTTTCCTGACAGGGAAGCAGCGGAGGAAGTCACCTCCTTTAACAAATCAAGGACTCCCATATAGTAGCTGGCCACGGATTGAAAATCCACCTTTCCATCCTCCCGCTTGATCTTTACCATTCCGGTGACGGTATTCTGAATATTCTCCATACTACTGGACAAGCTTAAGAGGACACTGTCAATTTTCTGCTTTTGAGAAGCAAATAGATCGGTATTCTTTTCGGAGAAATTGTAGTGCAGCAATTGCTGTTTGAGCAAGCCCTTGTACATGGTCTTGAATTCATCCGAAGCAAGAGAGGTGCTCAGATATTCGTGTTTGACCCATACCAGACTGTTGTTCTGCTTGACCAGGAGAGAGTTACTGATAAATGTAGCCAAGGTTACCACGTCCTTTAAATTGTCATTTTTTGAACTTCCCAGGAAATCAGAATCCGCCAAGCTGTTAATCGCCTCATAGGGATGTTCGACCTTGGAGAGCTTGTCCAGCAGCCTGATTCCGGCAAAGGACTGCTTCCATTTTTCCTGGTTCTCAGATCCTACCTGGAAGAGACTTTGCACCAGGGAATCACTTTCAAGAGAAACGATAGTTTCCAGGATATTCTCCAAATCCGCAGTGGCTTTTTCCTTCAAAGCATTGAGGGAGGCTTGTGCCCGGTCAGGCTGGTAGTTTCGGATGAATTCAGCGGATTGAGGAAACAGTTTGGTGACAATGATCAGGTATTGAGCTCTCGTTTTCAGGGCACGTTTGAGTTCTTTATTCTCACTGTCCCTTAATTTTTGGTTCACTTTATTTCGAAAAACCTCAATATCTCCCCCACATGCATTTTTAAACGAATTAGCAATACTATCGTCCTCAATACTAACCTTTAGCCCCAATCCCAGGAATCCACCCTTGATTTTTATTTTGCCTGAGAGCAGGGATTCTTTTAACAGTGCATTGCATTTTTCTTTTTGTTCCTGGTCAATATTGCAATCGACCACACATCCCTCGATCACCTCAATCAATTCGTCGTTGATGGTGAGTGCGCCTGTCAAATCTTTCTTCACCATGTTCATGGCAGAGACAAGGACTTCTTCCCGGATCCGTTCAGCGATATACTCACTTAACCCTTCCACCACCATGCTAAACCCTGCACTTCCAGCCAGGGTAGCCAGAGATTTATTCCCTGAGGAAATACTTTGTCCTGACTGGGCATAGATGTCCTTGGAGATATTGTTTGACTTCAGATAGGCATTGTATTTTTTATCGAAATCATCGCACAGAGTTTGCATAGTGGGATTATTTGAAAAGGTTCTTTTAAGGAGACACAATTCATAATGACCCTTCATGATCTCGAGTTCGGCTTTGATCCTTTGCAGGCGGTACACATGTTTGTCCATGGCAAGGATCAGGTTGGCTTTTTGATCTGCCAGGTCATTTGCGGAGGTTGTTTTTATAAATGCACCCTGAATCCGCTGTTGGTTGGCTTTCTCTTGTTTGATATAGGCGATTTCATTTTGAACCTTGAGCAACAATGTTCTAACCATAGGAAGATTGCCCAATGTATCTGGCGGTGTACAACTATTAAAATCCAGGCCAGCAGAATCTTTTAGAAGTTTCCAGGCCGCACCCGCATAGAAGTCCTCGATTTTTAATAAGTCACGTTTTTTGCCAAAGCTTTGTTGTAGGACGGTATCCAATGATATGGAATCAGACTCTGATGATAAAGATATTGTAGCACTATCCTTTGTGATTGTAGCACCACCCTTTTTATCTTTATTATCCATCCACTGATTCTGCACCTTTACCTCCAAGGCCAAAGCCACCGGACCGAGTCTGGTAGGCAACGCCAACAGGTAGTCTCTTTTATTTTGGATTCGATCTTCGAAAATCTCAATCTGGGTATCTTGGGTCGATTTATTACTACTATCCTTGGAAACTTCTGCTGGCTCGTCCATGGAACCATCTGCTGTCTCGACCTTGGAATCTTCTGCAGCCTTGTCACCGGATTCTACATCTTTAGTCTCCACTACATACCTGTTCAATATTGCAATCACGGTCCGACGATCTTTTTCAATTGCGTCATTGCGGTCCGTAATATTTGTGATGTCACTGTAGTCACGTTGCTTCATAGAAACCAATACCGTGGCATCGTCAATGGCTGAACGGGTTTTTTGGGCGAGACAACTCCCGGCCAAAGCGACCAACAGTATAAATAGTGCAAAATGCTTGTACATAATAGGGTGGGTAAATTAAAAAAGAGGCAAGGAACCTCCCCTGCCATTCAACGCATAGTTAGCCCAAGCACCCACGAAGTGCCATGATCCCCACTATTTCCATTAATGATTTATCTCAGTTGTCACCTTCCCGGTTAATACCTCAGAAAGTAATCACCTTACAAGCCTCCAAACAGCGATTACTCACTCATCCTCCCAGCCGACTGACTCCGGCCCCAGACCGACCAGACGCAAACACCAAACCGACCTGAGCGAAACACCAATCGGACCTGACTTATCCCGGGAAGGAACGGGAGTTGAAGCAGGAAGCTCCCTGAGACCAGTCCCAAACGCGCTAAGTCATGGTCCAAATGTACCTTGCCTGGGGTCAGTCCTGTACTGACTCATCCACCTGCGCTACAGGGTGGGAGCAGGACCGACCCTGAGTCGGGTACCAAACGTACCCGGCGCGGTCCCGAATGGACAGACCTACAGTCAGTCGGATGGGGAGCCAGCCTGGGACGCTGGTGACTCAAGTCAGTCGGCTACAGAGCCAGCTCCCTGCTCAAGGGAACTCAGCTAAGTGGCCCACTGAGCCAGGGTAGGCACTTTCTGAACCCAACCTTGTGGCCCTCTGAGTCAGTTTGGGTGCTTTCTGAACTCAACCTGGTGGCTCACTGAGCCAGCTAAGGACTGGGACTGAGCCAACTCCCTGGCCCACTGAGTCAGGTTAGGCAGTTTCTGAACCCAACCTGGTGGCTCACTGACCCAGCTAAAGACGAAGACTGAACCGGGTTAGTGAAGCCACTAAACGCGTTTTGTGAAGGACAGGCCCCAGTTCAGTGGCTAACTGAGTCTGTTTAGTGAGTTCACTAAACTCAGAACACAAAACCACCGCCTCCTGCCCACAAACACCCCTTCCATAACTTTCAATTATTTTTGAAAGAATCGAAACCTTTCCAAAGGCATCTCGTTTACTTAGTATATAATCAACCATTGATGGTATAAAAGACTACACTCATGGATTTAAAAACTATCGCTTACCTCGCCTACCTGCTCATCAGCATCGGCCTTACAATTTGGGTCGCAAAAGTTCTCTTTAAGAATGGCCGCGTATTTCTGATCGATGTTTTCAAAGGCAACAATACCCTTACCGATGCCGTGAACAAGCTGCTTCTGGTCGGATTTTACCTGATCAACTTCGGCTACATCGCCCTGACCCTGAAATCCAGCGCCCTGATCAACGGCAACGCCCAACTGGTCGAATTTCTCAGTTCCAAAGTTGGCATCATCGTCCTGGTATTGGGAGCCATGCACTTTGGCAACCTCTTCATATTCTTCCGCCTCCGCAAACGCGCCAAGGAAGAAGACAGCTACCCTGACTATACCTATGCACAATAAAAGAATGGACATGCATTATCAACAGACATTACGGGGACATGCTGTCCAGCGACATGCAGCCCGGGAATTTGAAACAAAGTACCACGCAATTCAGGGACATATTCTCCAGCAACACCCGACAAGCGTAAATGCAGTCCAACAACGTGCTACCGAAAAGCAAAAAGTTCAACTGCACCTACAAAAATGGAGTACACTTCCAACAACCCGCAACTCCGGGACGGCTTGAACAGCTTCCCCAGAAAAAAGAAATAGTAGTATTAGGAACCAAATAGTTTTATTGTTTAAAAGGTCGCCTGCGGGTGGCCTTTTTTATTGGAGAGAATGGAAAGCAACCCGGTTTCCCCCAATCATCTACCCGAATAAACCAAAGACCCTGCAAAATGAACCATTGAGATCGGTTACCTCCGGGAAAAGGGAGAATATTGCCATCTTATATTTCCATTAATGTCCCCCCTTGCCCGTTGACAAATCTATTCCGGCACTACCCCGGTGAAGAAGAAGCCCATGAAAAACCGTTCGATCTCTGCATCTATACTGTTCCTGCTCTGTACACTCCCCCTCTCTTTCCTGTTGGCCGCCAATGGGCCACCGGTTCCTTTTGACAATGGCCACAATGGAAATCCAATTGAGCAACCAGAGCAACCAGAGCAGTCGGATCACCCACACAATCACGCCAGCGAAGGAACCAGGGTCGGAGCAGCCGTCCAGGGAACTCCCCAACTCAAGTTCATCGAGAACGTTGGCCAATGGGATGGCGACTTCCGCTACCAAACCGATATCACCGGCGGCAGAATGTGGCTCAGCAACCAGGGCTTTACCTATTCTCTCCAGGATGTCAACGAGATGAACCGCATCCACGACTACTACTACCACGGAGATCCACAGCCCGGCGAATTGGTCGAAAATGAGATCATCGACTGCCATGCCTTCAAAGTCAACTTCCTCGGCTCCCTTCCCAATCCCGGATTCGAAACATTTACCCCTTCAGAGAGCTATTACAACTTCTTCCTCGGAAATGACCCCGGCAAATGGGCTACCAATATGCGGGCCTACGACAAGGTGCGCTACACGGAACTTTACCAGCAGATCGACATGGAAGTCTACAGCAGCAACTTCCAGTTGAAATACGACTTCATCGTGCATCCCGCAGGTGACCCGGCTGAGATTCGCCTCGAATACGAAGGCATGGACGCCCTCTTTCTCAACAATGGGGACCTCGTGATTCAAACTTCTATCGGGGAGCTTAAAGAACTGAAGCCTTATGCCTACCAAATGATCAACGGGCAGGAAGTCGCAGTCGCTTGCGGTTTCATCCTCCAGAACCATGTCCTCAGCTTCCAATTCCCAAACGGATACGACAACAACCACGACCTCGTTATCGATCCCACCCTGGTTGCAGCCAGCTATTCCGGTTCTACTGCAAGTTGCTATGGACATACCGCCACCTACGATGACAATGAGAACATCTATTCTGGTGGAATCTGCTTCGGGCAAGGATTTCCCGTCACCACCGGCGCTTTCCAAACCACCTTTGGCGGCAATATTGACCAGGCAGTCAACAAGTACAATCCCGATGCCACCGCCCTGATCTGGTCTACTTATGTGGGAGGCTCAAGCAGCGATTATCCTCATAGCCTGGTTGTCAATGCCCAGGAAGAATTGACCATTCTGGGGACTACCGGGTCCGGCAACTTCCCGACCAGTACTGGTGCCTTTGATCCTAACCTAGGCGGCACCACTGACATTGTCTTGACCCACCTGAATGCTGCCGCCACCAGCCTGATTGGCTCCACCTATCTCGGAGGAAACCAGTCCGATGGCCGCAACCTCGGCAACCTGTCATTTAATTACGGCGATACCTACCGCGGAGAAGTGATCTACGCCCCCAATGGGGACATCCTCGTCTCTTCCGTCACCCAGTCCTCCAATTTCCCCGTGACCAACGGCTCCATGCAGACCACCTTTGGCGGCTCCTACGATGGGGTGGTGGTGCGGATGAACCCTGCCCTGTCCAGCATGGTCTGGGGCACCTTCATCGGCGGGCCCAACGACGACAACGCCAATTCCATCAAGCTGAACAGCAATGGGGACATCTACATTGCGGGGATAGCAGGAACGGGATTTCCAGTTACCACCGGAGCCTATCAAACGACTTTCCAGGGTGGGACTACCGATGCCTATATTGCTTTTCTGACCGGAAATGGACAATCCCTCACTTCCGCAACCTATCTCGGAACCCTCCTGGACGATGCCGGATTCTTTGTAGAAGTTGACAACCAGGACTTCCCCTATATTCTCGGACAAGCCCCCAACTACCCCGTCACTTCAGGGGTGTATTCCATGCCCAACGGGGAAATGTTCATTGAAAAATTTCAACCCGACCTGTCTGCCTCTCTCTGGTCCACCGTGATTGGCGGCCCCGGTAACCTCAGCCCGACCGCCTTCCTGGTCGACAATTGCGGCAATATTTATTCTTCCTCCTGGGGAAATACGGTTGGCCTTCCCTTTACCCCCAACGCCTATGACAATGTGGGCGGTGGAGAATTTTACCTCTGCGCCTTGACCCCCAATGCGGCCGCCCTCCTCTACGGAACTTCCTTTGGGGCCGACAGTGGGGACCATGTCGATGGAGGCACCTGCCGCTTTGACAAGCGGGGCATCGTCTATGAATCGGTCTGTACTGCGTCCTCCAACTGGCCGGTCACCCCCGGTGCGGTCTTCTCGGTGGATGCCAACTCCGGCTTTGATGTGACCTGTTTCAAATTTGCCTTTGAACTCACCGGTGTCCAGGCTGCATTTGCCTCGTCTTCGCCGCCCACGGGTTGCGCTCCTTTCCCATTGGTGGTCAACAACAACAGTACCCAAAATGTCTCTACTACCTATTTCTGGGACTTCGGCGACGGCAATACCAGCACTTCTTTCAATCCTTCCCATACCTATACGAGCGGAGGAACCTATAATATCATGCTGATCGTCAACGATGGTGGTACCTGCAATGGGATTGACACGGCCTATTCCCAGGTGGTGATTGGTTCACCTCCCCCCATCTCGGTCACCCTCGACACCACGACTTGCTTTGGCAGCGGGGTGGAGCTCGAAACCATCAATGTACCCGGTGTCACTTATGACTGGAGTCCCGGCGCCACCCTGAACGACAGCACCGTATCCAACCCGATCGCCAATCCTCCGGGCACCACCACCTATACCCTGATCGTCACCGACGCGGACGGTTGCTCCGACACCGCCGAAATCACGGTCAACATTTTTCAGTTGCAAACCGATGCCGGCCCGCCCGTCTCCTTCTGCGAAGGCGAAGGTGGCACCCAGCTCCAGGCCGGCCCCCTCTCCGGCGGCACCCTTCCCTACTATTATACCTGGTGGTGTGACTCCACGAATACCTTCTGTGGC
Source organism: uncultured Bacteroidia bacterium (assembly GCA_964352215.1). Taxonomy (GTDB): domain Bacteria; phylum Bacteroidota; class Bacteroidia; order J057; family JADKCL01; genus CAWUKT01. The sequence goes on along the minus strand of CAYGRE010000043.1, from coordinate 34,577 downwards.
CTCGACTCCACCTTTGACGACGACCCCGTCGCCAACCCGGATACCACCACCTGGTATTACCTCCAGATAATAGACGGCAGCGGATGCGTCGGCACCATCGACTCGACCCAGATCACGGTATTGCCCAAACCTATCGTAGATGCGGGCGGAGATGTTGACATTTGCCCCGTTCCCTCTCCCGGCTCCATTCTCAATGCCTCCGTCCTCAACTCGAATGAAGCTCCCGGCCCCTACACCGTCAATTGGTTTCCCACCGCAGGGCTCAACGATCCCACCATATTTACGCCCTACGCCCGACCGGACACCACCACCATTTATACCTGTGTGGTCAGCTCCGCCAACGGCTGCACTTCTGAGGCCACCACCATTGACACCACCGCCACCGTCACCGTGACCGTCAATCCATTGCCGGTCGCTGACGCAGGCCCGGACCTCCACCTCTGTTACGGCGACAGCCTCCAGCTCCAGGGCATCGGCGCTGCGGCCGGCCCCAATTATGATTTTGAGTGGAGTCCCGTCAACGGCCTCAGTGATTCTTCCACCGCCAACCCCATCGTTTCCCCCACCCTGACCACCGAATACACCCTGATGGTCTGGTCCAATGGTTGCCCCAGCATCGGCGATCCGGTCACGGTTTGGGTACATACCCTACCCACCCCCAGCGCGGGCAATATCAGGGAAATCTGCCTTGGTGAAACAGCCCAACTGGATGCCTTTGCCGACGGGGACAGCTCCGCTTTGTACACCTACGACTGGTGGCCCCAAACCGGACTCAATGATCCCACCCTGGAAAATCCCGATGCCAGCCCGGATTCCACCACGATCTATTACCTGGTTGCCACTTCTTCCTGGGGTTGCGAAAGTGCCCTCGATTCTGTGCAGGTCACGGTTGTGCCTACCCCCCTCGCAGAAGCAGGCCCCACCCTGCAAATCTGTGAGGGCGATTCCATCCAACTCCAAGGCAGCTATTATTATTCGACCACCGGCCCGGTTCAGGATCCTTCCACCATTTACTATAACTGGTCCCCGGTCAGCACCATCAGTGACACCGACGAAGCACAGCCCTGGATTTGGCCCGGTAGTTCCACCGTCTATTACCTGCAGGTCGACCACGGCAATTGCTCGACCCAGGATTCGGTCCTGGTGACTGTCAATCCTGAGGTCAACCCGCTGGTCTATGCTGACACTACGGTCTCCTGCGAAGGGGATTCGGTTCAGCTGCATGCCAGTGGTGGGCTGGGCAATGTATCCTGGCACTGGACGCCGGCCGCTGGCCTGAGCGATCCTTATGCGGCGGCGCCGATGGCGGCCCCCGGTCAGACTACTGTTTATGCGCTGGAGGCGGAGGAGGGGGGCTGTATCTCCGGGGATGGAGTGACCCTGGAAATCATTCCCCTGCCGGATGTTTCCTACCTCAACTCATTGCAGGCCGGTTGTGCACCATTTGCGGTGAGCTTCATGGACAATTCATCCGATGTTATCCAATATGTCTGGGACTTTGGCGACGGAAGCCCGGTCAGCAACGAGGCTTCACCCGTCCATGAATTTGCCGTTCCCGGCCAGTATATGGTGACCCTCACCGGTATCAATACCGGGGGCTGTGCGGCAGAAGCCTCCAATGCCCTTATCGAGGTCATTGCCCCTACCGATGCCGAATTTGCCCTGCAATCCATCGATCACCCCCAGATGAACCGCGCCCCCATTGAGCTGTTTGTCCCCGGCGCTGAAGTCCAATTCACGGATGAAAGCGAAGGAACGCCTGTTCGTTGGCAGTGGGATTTCGGAGATGGCAGCCTTTCCACTGCGCAAAGCCCGCTTTACGAATACCGCAAACCCGGTCAATACATGGTCAGTTTACAGGTTTGGAATGAACTTGGTTGTATGAGCGAAGCCGTTCACGGTCCCATCTTGATCAGCATCCCCGAACTCTTCATCCCCAATGTCTTCAGCCCGAACGGAGATATGCAAAATGACCGCTACCTGGTTGAGTACAATGGTTCCCAACCCTTCTTCCTTGAGATTTATGACCGCTGGGGAAGGCTTCATTACCAGTCCAAAAACAAGATGACGGGTTGGCAGGGCACGGACCTCAAAGGCAAATCTGTTCCTGAAGGGGTTTATTATTACCGCTTGCGGATTGGGGACCGGGAATTTGCCGGGGACCTCAGTCTGGTCCGGTGATTGGGACTCCCTGAATTGTCCCGCGGGACCAATCCTATGGACATCCTTTGGGCATCCATTGGTCTCCTGAAAAGCAGAGAATTTAAATGGTATACGGGAAGTGGTGATTCTTTGGTAATTTTCAAAGATCGCGCGAATCCTATATATCATCGTTGTGGTGCTGCTGTCCTGTTCCCCTGTATGGGGTCAGAATGGCACCCAATCTGAATTGCCTGCTAATGGTGGTGGAGACTCAACAAGGGTGGACAGTGGTGAAGTTGGAGGCCAGCTTTTGGATTCTGAAAAAGCGGATAGCCTGACAAAAGCAATTACTGAGTTGGACAGCACCGGTAAAGCAATCGCAGAACCGGACAGCACAAGCAAGCCAATTACCGAGCTGGACAGCACCGGCAATCCAATCGCAGCACAAGACAGCACCGGCAATCCAATTGCAGCGCAAGACAGCACCGGCGGAGACACCACAAAGCAAGCCTCCACAGCCACAGCCAAGGTCAAAGCCAAGCTCATCTACAAGTTCAAAAAGGTCCAATCCAATCTGAATATTCCCGAACGCTTGCAACGGAAGATAGAAAAGTCATTTCTCAAGGCCAGGGACAGTCTTCGTGTCGTTGAAATCGGTCGTGATGCTGAGATCGTACTCGCCTCCAATGGCTATTTGGAAGCCACATTCAAGGGATTCAAAACCAAGGGCAAAACCATCGTAGCTGACTTCCACCAAGGGGCCGTTTACCAATTGGACTCGGTTGTTTTCGATGGCCTGGGTGAATCTGAAGTACAAAAAGCGGGGTACGCGAAGTTGAACAAAAAGCATCCGCTGCTCGACCTGGAAGATATAAAGCTGCGCATGGAGGGCAATTTGAGGGCCTTTCAGAACCGGGGGTATCCATTTGCCCGCTTTGACAGCCTGCAAATCGGCTACCTGGAAAGAAACGATACCGTTCTGAGCCAAATCCGTTACCAATTCGATGCCGGGAAGCTGGTGCTGATCGATAGTGTCCTGGTGGAAGGAGATATCCGCGAAAAGGAGAGCTTCGTCAAAGGAATCGTAGGCCTGTATACGGGGATGGCATTTGACCAATCGGCTATTGATGCTACCCCGCGCATCCTCAACAATTCCATTTACTTCAAGAATGTAAAACCGGTCGAGATCAAATTCCTCGATGAGGAAACCGCCACCCTGAAAATCGAGGTGGAGCCCCGCAAATCTGGTAAGTTTGATTTCCTGTTGGGTATCCTTCCTCCCCGCGACGAAACCGCCAGGATCGAATTCACCGCCCTGGCCGATTTCCAATTGGTCAGCCCCCTGTTCCGGGCCGGCGAAACCATCGAATTCCGCTATGACAAGTTGATTGGAAGTTCCCAAAAGCTTCACCTGAAATACGCCCAGCCCTACCTGTTCAGTAGTCCTCTGAATATCGAGGCTGAATTTGACCTGCTCAAGCAGGACACCACCTTCCTGACCCGCTATTTCCGTCTGGCCTCTGCTTATGCCTTTTCCCCACAGCTCGCGGTCAGGGTCTATCTGAAAAGTAAAACTTCCAGCCTCATCTCCACCAATCATTACGACACCCTGAGTCCTCCCCCGGTTCTGGATGCCAAGGACCAGACTTATGGGATCGGATTTGCCTTTAACAACCTGGATTACCGTTTCAATCCCAGAAAAGGGTGGGACATACACGCCGACTTTGGCATCGGTCGCAAAAGGGTGATCGACAATCCCACCCTGGATGACCGCATCTACGACGGGCTTATTCTGCGGCTCCCCAAGCGGGAATTTGAATTTAGCATTGACTGGTACCGGAGCCTGAGCAAACGATTGGTCCTGCGGCTGGGTAACCGAACCTATTGGCTGGACCAGGAACAATACTTTGAGAATGATCTCCTGCAAATTGGGGGTAGCCGCACCATCAGAGGATTTGACGAAAACCAATTCTTCACCAACTTCTTTTCGCAGGTCACGGTTGAGAGCCGCTTTTTGCTGGAGCAGAACTCCTATCTTTTCGTTTTTTCAGATTATGCTTATCTTGAAAATCGAGCCGAAAGGAATGACATTCTCCGCCCTTGGGGGATTGGTTTGGGCCTGACCTATGAAACGAGGGCAGGTATGGTTTCAGTCACCTATGCCGTTGGCCAGGTGGCGGAATTTCCCTTCCAACCCTCACGAGGCAGAATTCATTTGGGGCTCCTGAATCAATTCTGATCCCCGAAATGAACGAACAAAGTCCTGACTCTAAAGAGCAATTCATCAGTGTACCCTGCGATGCCTGCGGTTCTGAAATGACCTTTGATCCCGGCACCCAGGGCTTGCACTGCAACCATTGCGGCAACCGCAAGGAACTTCCGAGTTCCTCGGACCGCATCATTGAGCGCTCATTTTCCGACACCTTTTCCCTGAGCAACCAGCCCACGGGTCTTGATGTCGAAGCCAAACTCTTTCACTGCAACAACTGTGGGTCCAATACGGCGGTCGACCCGGACATGGTCAGCTTTACCTGCCCGTTCTGTAGCTCTACAAATGTCAATGAAAGTGCTTTTGACCGCCGGATGATCCGGCCGGCCGGGGTGCTTCCCTTCAAGGTCACCAAAAATACTGCAGTCGACCTGTTCAAGACCTGGATCGGTAAGGGGAAATTGTTCCGCCCTTCCAAGCTGGACAAGTTGGCCCGGATGGATGGCATTAACAGCGTTTACCTCCCTTTCTGGACCTACGATGCCCAGACCGCTTCTAACTGGCATGCAGAGGCGGGATACCATTACTACGAAAGTCAGACCTATACGGATAGCGATGGGAATACCCAGACCCGCCAGGTACAGAAAACCCGTTGGGTGCCGGTCAGTGGCTACTACGAACAATACTTCAACGATGTGTTGGTAGTAGGTTCCCATGGACTCAAGCAGAACGAAGTCGAAAAAATATCCCCCTTTGAACTGAATGATGTGGTCAACTACGACAGCCGCTTTATCCTGGGCCACGAAAGCGAAGTCTACCAAAAGGATGTGCATGAAGGATACAAGGTGGCGGATGATATCATGGACGATGAGATCCGCAGCCAGTGTAGCCGGAGGGTGCCGGGAGATACCCAGCGAAATCTTCGGATCAATACCCGGAAGAGCAAGGTGACCTTTAAGCATTTGCTGTTGCCGGTCTGGATTGCAGCTTACCAATTCAAGGGAAAGACCTTCCGGTTCATCGTCAATGGGCAGACCGGAAAGGTTTCCGGGAAAAAGCCGACTTCATGGGGCAAGGTGATCATTGCCATTCTGATCGCGGCCGGTGTCATCGGTGGCCTGGTCTGGCTGCTCAGCAGTCAAAGCGGCGGCTAATCAGAGTGGTGGCTAACAGAAATAGAAAAACCCTCCCGCGCATTTCGGCGGGAGGGTACCCTTATAAAAAAATCAATCAACTTACTTAGCGATTCCCTTCTGGGTCAAACTCAAATGAGAGTGAGAAACGGAGGGTGTTTTGGAGCGGGTGGTTCTGGGTCAGAGATGCCAGGTAGGCAAAATCGAGCCCGAACACATTGTATTTGACACCGGCTCCAAGGGTGACAAATTTACGGTTGCCTTTTTCTGAGTGCTCCATGAAGAGTCCTGCACGGGCAGCAAACAGATCGTTGTACCAGTATTCCAAACCGGTTGAGAGATTCAACTCCTGAAGTTCTTCGCTGAATCCGCCCGGTGCATCACCAAAGCTGGAAAAGATACCACTGATCAGGGTTTGCTCACTCTGGCCACCTTCAGTTGGGACCATTAATTTATTGACATCCGCAGTAACGGTAATCTTATTGTACTCGTCGAGTGCACCAGTGACCGCAACCCCGGTCCGGAGATTGGTAGGGATGAAATCCCGGTTGCTGGAATTGGTGTAAGAGATTTTGGCACCAATATTGGAAAGGTTCAGTCCCCAGCGGAAGGTGAGGGGAGTAGCTCCGGCCTCAAAGTCTTTGGTGTAAAGCATACTCGCATCACCTGCGACAGATACACCCGGACGGGTCTCAAATGAGCCCACCATGGCATTGGCGGCGAGATTACTGTAGATGAAGCGTAGCGAGACACCAGCGGAGAAGTTTTCGGTGACCTTACGGGTATAACCTGCGTCGATCGCAAATTCATTGGCATTGAACTCACCGTACTTGATCGCATTGTCATCGGTAAACTCAATGGTACCCAAGGTGAAGTAGCGGATGGATGCAGCGATCACACCGGCACGTTCGCCCATATTATAGTATCCTGAGAGATAGGAAAGGTTGATATCGGGAACGAGTGCCCGCAACCAGGGGGTATAGGAAAGGCCAACTCCATACTTGTTATCAGTAAATGCCAAACCGGCAAGATTCCAGTGGGTGGCGTTGGCTCCATTGTCCATGGCAACTCCTGCTTCACCGATTGCCCCGGCACGAGAGTCAGGTGCAATCATCAGAAATGGAACCGCGGTGGTTATGGCCTGTATGTCTGTTCCTGCAGTCGTGGACTGAGAAAATCCATTGATTTTGCTGGCAGTAGTCAACAAAATGCCGCAAGCGAGGACTCGAATAATGTTCTTGACTTTCATCACAATTCTACTTTAATGCCACCCGAATGCTGGGGACATGATCGATTTTAGGTAAAGGATTTTAAAGGTAGAATGTAATCTATAAGCTGATGAGTTTCTTGTTCGTTGTAAATATAAGTGGTTTGACCTTATGGGCGCAAGAGTTTTTATATATTATGATGCAATTTAAGAACTTGGTCGGGGTCACGAAAGGCATTAATTTTTACCCCGACGATAATATGGATTTCTTTGGGGGACTGCATCTCTCCTTGTGTTCTTCACCTTATCCCTAATTGTTTATGAACAGATTCTTCCTTTCCCGCGCATTTACAGCCCTTGTTTTTTCCGTCTTTACCTTTGGTATGCTGTCCGGACAAAGTGCGCTGTACATTCATGCACCCAGTGGGCTCAACCTTCGGGCCAGTTCCGATCCCTCCTCTGCTAAATTGGGAACGATTCCCTTAGGCTCCTCGGCTGAATTGCTTGCGGCACCTGCTTCTGAGGATATGGTGATCGACAACCTGCCCGGTGGAATGGCCAAGGTCAAGGCAAATGGAAAGGTTGGCTATATGTTCTCAGGCTACCTCCTGCCCTATCCGACCCCGACCCCTGGCATGGAGACTGAAGCCTATGTCGACAAATTGAGGAATGCCGAGGTGAGCTATACCTTTGAAACCCACCGAATCGATAACTATGGGCATGTCTCCTTTTCTGAAGTATTCTACCTGAACAAGGGTGATTTCTGCGGTGCCTGGTTGGTGGCTCAGAGATTGTATAAAATTTCATCCAACTTCAAGCTGCCTGCCCCTGATTCCCGGGAGGAAAGAGAAGTCTTTGAAAACCCGGACAGGGCAGCCAATGCCTGGGGAGAGCAGATGGTGATCGAACGAAAGAATGGGGAGATCGTGAAGATCGAGTATTTTGTAGAACGCGAAGGTGGGGGCTGGTCCGTTACGATTGAGCCAGGTAGAAAAGCAGACTATAAAGAAGACAAACTCCGGGTGGAGTACCGTGCGGTTGCCGACTAAAACAGTTCGAAGTTCTGGTCCGGGTTTCGGGTTCAGGTTTCAGGTTTCAGGTTTCGAGTTCAGGTTTCGAGTTTCAGAGGACTTTGACTACAAATTGATCTGGTCAACCCGCAGTCCTCTCCAATCCTTTACGAGGGTGCTTACGGAGCCATAGTCCAGGCCAAACCGATAGGTATTCTCCAGGGGGAGGCCCATTACATGGCAGAGCATAGACCGGATTACCCCTGAATGGGCCACAATTCCCACCGTTTCATGCTCCAGGTCCACGATCTCTTCCAGGAACTCCACCGCACGCTTTTGCAAGGCTGTAAAACCTTCTCCATTGGGTGGCGATTGCCGGGTAAAATTGGCGAGGTAATGATCCCGTTCATCTTTCGGAATCTCTTCAAAGGGCTTCATTTCCCAGTGACCAAAATTGAGCTCCAGCAATCTTTCGTCGGTTTCGAAGGGGACTTCCAGTCGCTCAGCCAGGAACCGACAACGGGATAGAGGGCTGGACCAAAATGGAAAATCAAGGGCTTCTGGTAGCAGGGTGCGGATTCGAGCTGCTTCTTCGGGGAAAGAAGATGCCAGTGGGACATCGGTTCGGCCATAAAAATACCGACCGTTCAGATCAACAGAAGTGTGTCTTATCAAATATACTCTTTGCATTGTATCTTTGTATCGAGGCCTGGGTTTTCAGGCGTAAATTCACTTAATAAATATGAAACCTCCAAAGACGAGGGTTCGTTTAAATTATTATGACAACTTCTGAGGAAGACAAATCCACTCCCCAAGACAGCATTCAACCTGAGCACGAGGCCTTGTCCAAAACTCCGGAAGATGAAGAAGCCTCTGTAGAAGACGTTCCTGAGGAGGAACCAGCTGATACCGAAAAGACTGAACCGGTGGACATGGCTGACGTTGACCGTGCCAGCCGCGCCGCCAAAGTCGCTCGCGAATTGGCCCAGATCAAGGAAATGAAATCCGCATATTCTGCCGGGACGACCATTGACTTGACTGACCTGACTGAGGATTCGGACATCTCTACCAAAAATACCCTGACCGAGGACTTTCCTGATTCAGATTGATCCTTCAGGGTAGAATATTGCTAAATCAACCGGTGCCTGAACAGGTATTACGGGATACTCTGCTTTTCTGTATACCTTTACCACCAAGTCGCTATCGGCCTTTTGCGGTCTTTTGGTCTGGGCCCTTGAATCGGTCTGCTGAATTGGTCTACTCCATTGGTCTGATGAATTGAATTATCGCCTCCATGAATAAATTCCTTACCCTATTACTTCTTTCTCTTTTTGTACTTCCCTTTCATTCCCAGGCCCAAACCGATGCCGGTCTGGTGAAAGGAATCGTGAAGGACATGGACGGTGAAGCACTCCCTTTTGCCACCGCCCTCCTGCTCAATAAGGCCGATTCCAGTATCGCCAAGGCGGGGTACACCAACGAGAAAGGGGTATTTAACCTGTATCCGGTCCCTGGTGGAGAATATTTCCTCAAAGTCACTTATACCAGCATGGCCCCGTATTCATCGGAGGTTTTTGCATTGAAGGAGGGCGAGGAAAAGGAAATTCCCCCCGTCATACTGGCGGCTTCAGGTTCAGAATTGGAAACGGTGAATATCCAGGCTCAAAAGCCCTTGATCACCATCAAACCTGACATGACGGTCTTCAATGTGAGTTCCAGTGTCAATGCCATCGGTTCCGATGCATTGGAACTGCTTCGCAAGGCACCGGGGGTCATCGTCGACAACAATGACAATATCATCCTGCAGGGAAAGAATGGCGTACGCATCTATCTGGATGGCAAGCCCTCTCCCCTTTCTGCTTCTGACCTCGCTGCTATGCTGAGGGGGATGCAGTCCAGCCAGATCGAGTCGATCGAGATCATCACCAACCCTTCTGCCAAATATGATGCGGAAGGCAATGCTGGTATCATCAACATTGTCATGAAAAAGGACAAGAGCCTTGGCGCCAATGCCAACCTTGACCTGGGCTATGGAGTCCAGCGCTACTCTAAGTACAATGGTTCTCTTTCGGCCAACTACCGGAGCCGCAAAGTTAACGTCTTCGGTACCATTGGTGGCAACACTGGTTTGCGCTACAACTTCCTGGACTTTTACCGTATCCAGGACAGTACGGTCTATGATCAAAGAACCGATATGATCAACGATGCCACCAATTACAATGGGAAATTTGGTGCTGACTTCTTCGTATCTGACAAGAGCACGGTTGGTTTTATGGCCAATGGCTTCCTGGCTGACGGAACCTGGAGCAGTGTCTCTACTACCCAAATCCGTGACCAGGGTACCGATACGCTACAAGGCGTTCTTTCGGCCTTGAGCGACAGCGAACAAAGTCGCCTCAACAGCAATTTCAATCTCAACTACGGGTTCGATGACAAGGAGAAGGGCACCAGTTTGAATATTGATGCCGACTATGGCTTCTTTAATCTGGAAAACACTGCTTTCCAGCCCAACACCTACTTCAATGAAGATCTTTCTGTTGTCACTGGAGAAGCTATTTTCACCACCATTGCCCCGACCAAAATCGACCTCGCGACCTTTAAGGTCGACTACGAACGAAATCTACTGAAAGGCAAATTGGGGATGGGTGCCAAAGTATCTTATGTCAAGACTTCCAATGACTTTCAATTCTTTGACCGCTTCGGTGGCATGGACACGTTGAATCTGGACCTGAGCAATCAGTTTGACTATACAGAAAATGTCAATGCCGTTTACGCCACCTGGCAGCGCCAGTATGGCAAATGGGGCGTAAGTGGTGGCCTTCGCGCTGAACAAACCAATTCCCTTGGTGTGCTGACCAGTACCCAGGTTACCGGAAACGATACCGTTGACCGTCAGTACCTGAATCTGTTTCCTTCGGGTGGTCTGACCTACCAGGCAAACCGCAAGAACCTGCTCCGGCTTAACTACAGCCGCCGGATTGACCGGCCACGTTATGAAAACCTCAATCCATTCCTGAACCGATTGAATGAGCTCTCCTACCGTCAGGGCAATCCGTTTTTGCAACCACAGTATTCCAATATTCTGGAGTTGACCCATGTGCTCAATTACCGGATCAGTACTTCTCTGAAGTACAGTTATACCACTGATCTGATGACCCAGATCACGGATACGATCGAGGGAAGTCGTACCTATATGACGACCCTGAACCTGGCATCGCAAGAGGTGATCAGCCTCTACTTCAGCTTGCCACAGAGCATCACCAAATGGTGGAGCACCTTTACCAATACCGGTGTCTACCGGACCCGCAATGTGGGGGATTTCAGTGAAGCTGGCGAAGTTGGGAAAGCAATTGACTTCTCCCGGATTACCTGGAGCATTTACCACCAGAGCACCTTCCAACTCCCCAAAGACTTCTCTTTCGAGCTGTCTGGCTTTTTCAATTCTCCCTCCATCTGGGGAGCCAACTTCCGTAACCGCTCTTTTGGCGGCATGGACGTGGGAGCCAGAAAGCGTTTTCTGGATGGCCGGGGTAGCCTGAAAGTCTCAGTGAGTGACTTTCTGTACACCATGCAATGGCGCGGGATTCAAGAATATGGGGGATTGTACTTCGACGCCAGCGGTGGCTGGGAAAGTCGTCAGTTCAAGGTCAACCTGACCTACCTGTTCGGAAACGACAAGGTCAAGAAAGCCCGGAAACGCGATACGGGTCTGGATGATGAGAAGGGCCGCGCGGGCGGTGGTGGAGGTGGAGGTGGTGTAGGCCGATAGGTGGTTTATTATTGAGCAGATTCCCCTTACTGGGCAGGTTCCCCTTATTGAGCAGGTTCCAAAAACTCGAACCTGTATTTGACTTCTTTCTTTTGGCCGGGATCTACGGATACCTTCCAAGTGACTTCATTGAGACCGTTCCCATCTTCCGGGGTTGTGATCTGGCCACCACCGGAAGCGGTGATTTTCCCCATGATTTCACGGGTAACCTCAATCTCAACATATTTACTGGACAGGTTCAGGACGATTACTTTTCCGTCGGCTTCCAGCTCAATGAATTGCTGTTCACCGATCTTAACAGGCTTCTTCCCCCGCTTATTTTCGATATCCACGCAGCTGACCTTCACTCCCTTCTCGGTCCCAAGATTCAATTCAATGGGCCCATTTCCCTGAACGTCAGCAGTTGATATATTCGCGATGTTCCGGTTGTTCTCATCTATGACAGCATATTGGTCGCAGGGAAAGGAACTGCTGGCCGGGAGATCGAAGCGCATCAGGCTTCTTGCCGAGAAATCATTCCGGGTACCGAGAGAAGTACTTTCCCAGGGGATGCGGGACTCATAGGTCAATTCGTAACTCAACTCCGTCTTGCGAAAGTTGACCAGGATTTCATCCCCCTTTTCCAGTGAGAGTTCTCCCAATTCCATGATATCACCGGTCAACTGACCTTCGGCCAAAATGCTCCCGGTAGAGACTTCTACTGCAACCGGTGGAAGGTCAAACAATTGATTGTACAACAGTGCCTCCTGCTCCAAATATGCCTTGTCACTGCTGATTACCCGGATACGGCAAACCGGATCCCAGGATATCCCTTTGTGGAGGCTGAACAATTCAATGGGCACAAAAGGTGCATCTCTGTCTAGCTTGATTTCCAATACCCGGTCCCCGGACCGTTTCTTGGTTTGGTAGTCGGAAAAGGAGTCTACAATGACCTGGCGGATTTGATCAAGGGTCAGGAAGTACTCGGCCCCGTCCGAACCATGCAGGAGCAACAGCCCCTTCTCCTCATCTACCCAACGTACATTTCCATCCACCTCGTCGTATTCACCGCCGATCTCATAGACCACCGAGAGAGTGCGGCTGATATTGGCTTTGAGCACGTCGGCCCAGTTCTCGACCGGCATCATTTTCAGAACAGAATCCTTGCGGAAGCGAACCCATGAAACATTGAATTCGCCATTGGCGACCAGGTTGACCCTTTCGGGGTCCATCTCATAGGTGAGGGGGATTTCGGCTTTCTGCTGGTGAAAACGGACAATTCCTTTTTGGCTTATCTGAACGGCATCCTGGAAAACAGTGATCTTATAAGGCGTCAGGGGATTGGACTGAGCCCAAAAGAAAACAGGGGCGAGAAGGAGGCCTAATAATGCAATGCTCTTTCTCGTCCCTGTAAATTTCATACTCTGGTTTTCGACAAAGGTATCGAAATCTTTTGTCCTTAGCGTACTCCGTGCATTCCCTTTTTCAGGAATGGAGACAATACGAAGAGAACAGCGGCTGCGCCCAAGGCGATATAGCCTACGTTCATGAAGACACCGGTGTAAATCGTTAAGGATTCAGTTGGCAAAAGGTTTTCAGAGGCTGTTTCCGTAGCGATGAATTTACCTGCCTGGTGCGCGATGGAGGAGGACAGGAACCAGATTCCCATTACAAAACCGACCAACTTGGCTGGAGACAATTTCGTCACCAGCGATAGCCCTACCGGAGACAAGCACAATTCACCCCAGGTGTGTAAGAGGTATCCAAGGATCAGATAGATCACTGGCACCATACCATCCGTAGCAGCACCATCACTGATTCCCAGGATTACAAATCCCAATCCTAAGAGTAAAACTCCAATCGCAAACTTGAGCGGTGCTGGTGGCTCTATTTTGGCTTTGGCCAGGAATTGCCACATGAATGAAAACAGCGGTGCAAAGAGTATGATGAAAAGTGGATTGACGGATTGGAAGAAGGTTGTAGGCATTTCATTGCCCATGATCATCTTGTCAACATTCTTTGCGGTAAAGACATTGATGGCAGATCCGGCCAATTCAAAGAAGGTCCAGAACAAGGCCGTGAACAGGAACAGGACAGTTATGACAAGCAGTTTGTCCCGCTGTTCCTTTGAATCCTGGACAAAGGACATGACGAGTAAGGTGACCAGGCCACCTATCGACACCCCTCCCAGGATATAGTCCAGCACATCGTTGTGGTTAAGCAGGAGGTAGACGACCGGAATGGCTACGAAAGAACCAACATATACGAGAATTTCGTTGAGGGTGATGGGACCAAACCAGCCCTTGACTTTGGCGGTGCCGGTCTTAACGGCTGTTTCCACCGCACCTTTTACGGGTTCGTAACCTTTATCCTGGAATACTCCGGTCGAGAGGCCGATCAGGAATACGATCAGTCCCAGGACCATGCCTATTCCCGCAAGTCCAAATCCATAGTGCCAACCTTCGATTTCTCCGATCACACCACAGGTAAGTGGTGTCAGGAAGGCTCCAATATTGATACCCATGTAGAAAATGGTGAAACCACCATCCCTCCGTGGGTCACCATCTGCATAGAACTTGCCGACAAAGCTGGAAATATTCGGTTTGAAGAATCCGTTTCCAAGGATCAGGAGGGCCAGTGCTATGAAGAAGATGGTTTCATCTTCGAATGCCATCGCAAAGTGACCCGCTGCCATCAATATACCTCCCCAAAGGATAGACTTACGATAACCCAGTATCCGTTCTGCAATCAGTCCTCCCAACACTGGCGTCGCATATACCATGGCCCCATAGGCCGCATAAATGGAATAGGCCATTTCCTCTGAGTACCCCATCCCCGTCATAATGTCACCATCACCGGTGAGCACGAGCTTATCGATCATGTAGAGCACCAAAAGTGCACGCATTCCGTAATAGGAAAAACGCTCCCACATTTCGGCGAAGAAGAGGAGGAACAATGCCCCTGGATGGACATTTTTGTTCAGGAAGATTACTATTCCCACCCAAACTATGATGGCTCCCCAGGCTAGTCCCATTAATTCATACGGTCCCATAAGCTCTATTCAATTTTATTTGGAGGATGTGTAGATTGAAAAAGAATGTGTCTAGAGAATTATTCTTTAGCCCAACAAATCTAAATTTTTCTCAACGCATTCAAAAATTTTCTTGGTTATCGTGCTGCTCCCTGGGTAGTCTGTCAGAAAATGCGGAAAAGAAATGATAACTTCGCAGCTTTGCAGGAGATAAACGCCCCTATGAATCTGGTAGCTCATTATTATCTGGACCGGGACCGCGTCAACAGTTATTTTGTTGTCGGAGCTGCCACACCCGACCTGTTGTCCATTTACAATTCAAGTCTCAGGATCAAAGCCCGGCACCTGAAGAAAATGAGTGAAGACCAGGCGGGCCGGATTACTCCCCCCTTTCTCGCAGGATTGTACCGACACTTCTTTGCAGATGGGGTATTCCACCTTTCCCCCAACTTCAAAGAACAGACCAAGCGGATTTCCAATATGCTGGAGTCCTACTTCCCCGACCTGAACATACAGCGAAAGTTTTTTATCGCTCACATCATGCTGGAGTTGTTGATCGACAAGGTCTTGATCGATGAAAACCCCGGGATTCTGGAATCTTATTATGGTCACTTTGAAGCATTACAACCTTTCCGGGACCTGAGAAAGACCTCTGAACTCGCACTGGGAAATGAATTGCCCAACTACGAGTTTTATATGAAAAAATTCCTGCGCCGTAAGTACCTCTATGAGTACGCCCAATTCGAGCATATCGCCTGGGTACTGCGCAGAATTCTCCGCCGGGTCGGTATCCGCAACAACGAATACCTGCAATCGAGCTCTTTCCGCCAATTGATGGTTGATTACGAGCAGGAACTAATCCCCATGAAGGAAGCCTTCTTCGACGAGATCAGAGCTGCTGAAGAAGGTTGAAGCTGCCTAAGAATGGTGAAACGTCTCCCCTCAGCCCTTTGAAACGTCTCCCTCCGGCCCTTTATCGGTTTTTGGACAAGATTGTAAGCATGGGTAAATTAATTTACCTTGTCTTCTAGTACAGCCTCCTGTATTTTTGATCTCTTACCTCAGAAGTATTGAGTTATATGCGAATCAAGATCATAGCTTTGACATTGCTCTTTGTAGGAGGGGGTCTCTGGCTCCATGGACAAAGCGTGCGAAAATATTCCAATGAATTCCTGAAAATCGGAGTCGGTGCCCGCGCTTCCTCTATGGGCAACGCCCAGGTAGGGATTGTGGATGATGTCACCTCTGGCTATTGGAACCCGGCGGGCCTGAATCTGGCTCCTGATGCTCCTGAGGTCGCTTTGATGCACTCCGAATATTTTGCGGGCATTGCCAAATACGATTATGTGGGCTTCACGATGCCAATTGGCGGGGGTCGCCGTTTCGGTGCTTCCATCATCCGCCTGGGTGTGGATGACATCGCCAATACCCTCAACCTCGTCGATGCCAATGGCAATATTGATTTCGATGCGGTCGAGACCTTTTCGGTTGCAGACCTGGGCATCATGCTCTCTCTGGCTCAAAAATTTGAGTTTCTGGGAGGGGTGAATGTCGGTGCCAACTTTAAAGTGGTCAACCGGTCTGTTGGCAAATTTGCCAATGCCTGGGGTTTTGGTCTTGACCTGGGTGCCCGCTGGGACCTGGATGACCTGCAGATCGGTGTCATGCTGAGTGATGTCACCAGCACCTTCAACGCCTGGTCATTCAATACAGAGACGTTCGAAGATGCATTCATTCAGACCGGAAACGTTATCCCTGAGAACTCTCTTGAAGTTACCCTTCCATCGGTCAAGCTGGGTGGAGGCTATACTTTCCTGAGCGATAAGAAAGTCAATGTCCTGGTGGCCGTAGATACGGATGTTCATTTTGATGGTCAGCGCAATGTAATTGCCAATCTTGGCTCCGTATCTATTGACCCACATGCCGGTTTGGAGATTTCTTACAATAAACTGGCATTCTTGCGTGGAGGGTTCAAGAACCTGCAGCGTACCCCCAATGACAAGGGAGAAGATACCTTCAGTGTTTTCCCAACCATGGGTGCCGGATTCCGCCTGAAAAACTTCACCGTGGATTATGCCCTCTCGAATGTCGGCAACTTCTCTCAGACGCTTTATTCGCATGTTTTTTCCCTTCGCTACACCTTCGGACCGATCAGAAGGTAAGGAGGATGACAAGCCCGTCAATACGAGTCTTCCCGTTTGATTATTGGGCGTTCTTTGAGTAGCTTTAATATTCAAAGACTCTTTAGAAAACGTTGAGATCTATGTGGAAGAAAGCGGCAACATTGTTCCTTTTGTCCGTGCTCCTGTTCGCGGCATTCGGAAGCGGATTTCGCTCGGATACCCCGCTGCCTGCCCCTCCTCCATCTGCGGCTGGTGGGTTTGAATATGGTAATGATTGGTACAATCCCAACAACAACTATGTTAAGCTGAAAGTCTGGGAAGATGGCATCTACCGTGTCACTGCTTCCGACCTCGCTCTGAATGGCTTTTCCCTCAATGGCATTGACCCTGAAAACCTGCACTTGGTATTCAGAGGCGAAGAACAATACATCTATGTTGAAGAAACGGGGGGTGTCATCGACTTCGTGGAGTTTTACGGAAAACGCAACGATGGCAAGGTCGACTCCATCATGTACCGCAACCCCGTTTCCGGCCTTCATGGCAACGATCAGATACCCAATATCCATCTGAGCGCATTTTCAGATACCGCAGCTTACTTCCTCACCTACGACAATTCAGCTGGTCTTCGTTACCAGCCATTTCTGGCTTCTAACTACTCAAGCTATTCCCCCGAGTCCTTTTTCCGCTACCAAGCCTACAAAGAATTTCATCCCTTCACCAGTGGCAACAACGCCGCCTGGAACAAAGCTGGTGGTGCTCAATATGACCCTTTCCATATCCTGAATTCTTATTGGGTGACAGGTGAAGGGTATGTAGGTCCGGGCTTTGCCAGGGGCAATCGCCTGGGCATCAATATTCCCACTCCCTACCCTGCCAACCTTGGCAATCCAAGCCTGGTCCAGAGTCGGATCTTTGGAAAATCCAGTTGGGAACATATCCTGACGATTGATGTCGACAACAATGTCATCCAGACCGATACCTCTCCGCGGGTATATATTAAAACCCGTCAATTGCAGTACAACAATTCCCTGACCGGAACGACCCAACTCGGCTTCCTGGCCACGGGAAATGAAAACAATACGGACAACAACAATTTCTGCTGGGCTTCGATCGAGTACGACCGTCTCTTCAATATGGGAGGTGACAGTGCCATCAAAATGGTTTCCTGGAACAATTCCAATTTAAGCTACTGTCGGTTCGAGAATGTGGTCGGTGACAACGATGCCTGGATTTTCGACCTGGATGAGCATACCCGGATTGGTGCCACCATGTTTGGAGATACCCTCCATGCAATCGTACCAGGCAGCCCCATTCCCCGCAATATGCAGGTGGTTACTGACCGCGGGGTCAAGACTCCATTGATCGCTCAGCCCAGCCTGGCCAATCTCAAAGATCCTGCCGGTGGCGCACAATTTGTGATCATTTCCCACCGGTCGCTGACCAATTCCGCCAATGCTTACAAAACCTACCGCGATACCAATACGGTCAATCAGCTCTCTGCCAGGGTGGTATTTGTAGATGAGATCTACGATGAATTCAGCTATGGAACCATTCACCCCTGGGGAATCAAGCGATTCTGCAAGTATGCGATTGACAACTGGACCACTACCCCGGAATTCTTCCTCCTCTGGGGTAAAGGTCAATACAAAACCCGAAATGCTCCGAAGAATCTGGTCCCAACCCCCTGCTACCCTGCTTCGGATTACGAATACGTCTCCGACTTTGACCCTAGTGCCAACAATGTTGTGCCAGAGGTACCGATCGGTAGGGTCAACTGTGAAAATGAAGCTGAAGGATTCAATTATCTCAACAAGGTCAATGAGTACGAGCATACGCCCTGGGCACCCTGGATGAAGGAGGTTGTTTACCTTGGCGGCGGCGACAATGTCGGAGAACAAGAACCTATCCTGAGTTACTTCAGGGACCAGTACGGTCCGGTGGTGGCTGGTCCGCCAGCCGGCGGTAATTACAGTTACTACCAGAAATACAATACGGGCCAGGTTACCAATTCTTCGATGCCTTCCACTGACCGGATCAATGCCGGGGTGAGCGTCATCCACTTCTTTGGCCACTCCTCCAGCAATATCTACGATGTAGATATCAAGGAGCCGGTTCTCTACCAAAACTATGGCAAGTATCCGCTGATGATCGCGTTTGGCTGTTATGGGGGCGACTTTGTCGGTGATGGCAAGAGCTTTGGGGAACGCTTTGTTCTCGAGCCCGAACGTGGGAGCATCGGCTACCTGGCCAACTCTACGGCCGGCCTCTTAAGCCCACTTGGTAACCTGGGTACCAACCTCTACCCAACCATGTTTGACTCCAACTATGGGGATGCCATTGGAACTTCCATTCAAAATGCACTGCAAGGGTATTGGAATGCAGCCAGCGGCCAGACCATTATCAACCACGCCAAGCAGATCAATTTACAAGGTGATCCATCTGTTCATCTCTATTCGGCAGCGAAACCCGACCTTGAGGTTACTGAGGGTGATGTCTACTTCAATCCTTCCAATTTCTCGGCGGCTGATTCGGTCTTTGAGATCAATGTAATTGCGCACAATCTGGGCCGGGTTACCCAAGACTCTTTCTACTTCAGTCTTCGCCAGCGGGTCCCTGCTACCGGAACCTGGATCACTTACCCCTCCATCCACCATGGACCGATCACCAATACCGACACCATTTCGGTGACGATCAACAATACGCTCGGTGCTGAAATGGCTGGCCTGAATACCTTTGACATTTTCATAGACTCTACCGATGTACTGGACGAGTACCAGGAAAACAACAATCGGATCCTATATGACCATGTGATACCCGGTAATGTCCCTGCCATCCTTTTCCCCTACGACTATGCAGTCGTGGAAGACAATCAGGTGAGTCTTTCGGCTTCCGCCTTTGTCATTGGTACCCGCCTCGACATCCCCTATCTGTTCGAAATCGACACTACTCCGACCTTCAACTCACCGGCTTATGTCGCCTCCCCAACCGTGAGAGGCTCTGCCAATTTCGTTGAATGGGATGTTCCCTTTACGCTTACGGACAGCATGGTGTATTATTGGCGGGTTAGGTTGCGTGATATCTTACCGGCTACCTGGGCCAAGGCCTCCTTCAAGTACATCAATACCAAAAAGGGTTGGGCCCAATCCCGTCCGCCGCAGTTTTTCCGTGATCCTACCGAGACCATCGCGATGGATGAGGTCAACCGGATCTGGAACTTCGAGCAGTATGCGGTAGAACTACATGCATTTGTCAACCAGGGCAACCACGGGGCTTACCGCCTTGCCAATGGTGCATTTGCCAGCATTGTACCTTCTCAGAACTATTCAGGCATTCTTCATACTTCCATCCGGGCTAAAGACCTGGTTCCTACGGTGCAACGTACTTCATTTGGCGATTGGGCTTATTCCGAAATGCCCGATACCGAAGGCGATGTGATCAATGCCCTGCTCAATGTGGCTGATGGTGACTACTTCCTCTCTGTCAGTGAAGGAAATCCTGAAGCCCACCTTTGGAGTGATCAATTGATCAATGCATTTGCCCTGATCGGGGCGGATACCAATAAGATCAGGAACATGTCCTCCGGCAATTCCTATATCATTTTTGGCAAAAAAGGTGAACCCAACCAGGGAATCACCATCACGGAACCCAATATTTACGATGCCATCGCTGGTATCTACAAGTTTGATCTTCGGAAGGCTCTCCAGACCAATTACTCCAGTGGCCGCATCATTTCCACCGCGGTCGGTCCTGCCACGGAATGGTTTGACATGACCTGGGACTGGAACTCGCTGGACCTGTTCTCACAGGAGTCGATGGCAGTTTCGGTTTATGCGGTACGCGCCAACAATACCGACTCCCTCGTCTACAACGGGCTTCCACTTGGCAATTACCCGCTCTCAACCATTGACGCGACCAGTTTCCCTTACCTCCGGTTGGAGGCGCAGGCCCAGGACAGTATTCACCTGACGGCTCCCCAACTGGAGCACTGGCATGTGGTCTACAATCCTGCTCCCGATGCGCTGATCGACCCCACCATAGAATGGACATTTGACCGCGACACGGTTCAGAAAGGCGAATTTGTTTCCATCGGGTTCACCACCCGGAACATCACAGAATATAACATGGACAGCCTGCTGGTGCGGTTCACTGTCAGGGATAACAACCGGAGCCTGGTCTATTCAGGTACGCAGCGGTATGCACCCTTACCGGGACTCACAAATGCCGTCCTCGGACATTCTATCAATACCGGCAACTTTCCTTCCACCGGGGACATGACCCTCAATATTGAGATCAATCCCGATAGCGATCAACCGGAACAATATCAGTTCAACAATTACTACGAATACGATTTCTTCGTAGACCGCGACCTCATCAATCCCATCCTTGATGTCACGGTAGATGGCAAGCACCTGATGGCGGGGGATATTGTTTCTCCCGATCCGGAGATTCTGATCGAGATCAACGATGACAATCCTTTCCTGCTGGTCAATGACACAGCATTTGAGGTGTCATTTGGCTACAAGACCCCAAATTCTGCGAACCTTCCCCGTATTTTCATCGACGGAAATCCACAAATGGAGGTCATCCCGGCTCAATTGCCAGACAACAAAGCCCGTCTGTACTTCCGGCCCGGGACCTTGAGTGACGGAGAATATACCATCAGGGTACAGGGTTATGACCAATCCGGCAATCCATCTGGCAAAGTGGCCTACGAGATTGACTTTACCGTCATCAATCGTTCCAGTCTGTCTGATGTCCTGAATTACCCCAACCCATTCTCTACATCAACCCGGTTTGTCTATACCCTTACCGGGGTTCAGATCCCGGAACGGTTCGAGTTGCATGTCTATACCATCTCCGGGAAACTTGTAAAAGTGATTGACCTGGTGGAAATGAACGATGTGAGAATCGGCCGGAATATTACAGATTATGCGTGGGATGGAAAGGATGAGTTTGGCGACGTACTTGCCAACGGAGTTTATATTTACAAAGTTGTTGCGAAATTGAATGGCGAGGCCATCGAATACCGCGATGAAGGCGGACCTGCCACCATGAAGAATGGTTTCGGGAAGCTGTATATTATGAGGTAAGAAGACCTTTGCACGTGAAACATCTGAAGAGAATCATTTTACCCTTGCTGCTGATATTCGTCTCCGGGCAGATGAATGGCATTGCTGCGCAGACTGGCGGGGGATATGATTATTTCAATCAATGGTACAGGTTCAATCAGAATTACATCAAGCTCCTGGTGGACAAGGATGGATTTTACCGTGTGAGCGAAGGTGACCTGACCGCCGCCGGGGTCAATATTTCCGGTTTGAACCCGGCAAATATTCAGGTCATTTACCGTGGTCAGGAAATCCCGATCCGAACTGTAAGCAACGGTGGTCAACTTGATTTCTTTGAATTCTATGGCAAACGAAATGATGGCCACCTCGATTCTCTGATGTACCGCTCTGTTTCTCCCCCTTATGGTTATGATCCAGAGCAGCAACCTACCCGGTACAGCAGCTTTTTTTCAGATACTTCTGCCTATTTCATCACATGGGATTCAGTCGGAACCCAGCGGTACGATGTGATCAACCCCACCAATTACAACGCATTCAACCCGGAGCCCTGGTATCGGTACCGGGCCCTGCATGAACATGCAGACATTTATTTTCCGGGAGGAGGGAGCAATAACAATCCCTACCATGTTTTAAATCCCGACTATATTACGGGAGAAGGTTTTATCGGTCCTCGCTTCGAATTTGGGGGGCCTCCCAATTCGGGTATCTCTCAGGTATCAACCCCTGGATTTGCCAATTCAGGCAGCCCCAGCAAGGTAGCCTGCCGGGTTGTCCATACCACCACCTCCAGCAGTCACATCCTCGCCATTCAGGTGGATGGAACCGAGCACTTCCGGGACACCACGTCGAATATCAATATCCGGACCCGCGAGTTCAATACAACGCAGTCACTCGGAAATACGACCAGCATCCGCTATGTCGCACTGGGAAGTGGCGCAAAACCAGATGCAGGATCACCATGCTGGAACTATATCGAATACGACCGGACTTTCGATATGGGTGACTCATCCACTACCACAGTTCGTGAGTGGACCAGAACCGACACTACTTATCTGCGGTTCTTTAAGGCCGATGTAAGCAGTGAGGCTTGGTTGTATGACCCTGTCCTGAAGCAGTCCATTGCCGCTACCGTAGTCGGAGACACCCTTAAATTCCTGGTACCTGGCTATCCGGGCCCACGTGACCTGTTTGTCTATACCGACAATTCGCTATTGAGTCCGGGGATTCAGAACCAAACCAGTCTCGCTAACCTGAGTGATCCTGGCAACGGAGCTGAGTTTGTCATTATTACCCATCGGAAATTCAGCAATTCAGCCAATCTGTATGCACAATACAGAGATACCTGTACGGTCAATCAATTGAGTTCCAAGGTCGTCTATGTAGATGAAATTTACGATGAGTTTGGCTACGGCAGCCTGACCCCCTGGGCCATCAAGAATTTCTGCAAATACGCCATGGACAATTGGAGTACTCCCCCCAAGTTTTTCATGTTGTGGGGGAAAGGTCGACCCGCTCCCAAGTTGGACAACCGGTTCAACTTCATTCCCACCTTTGGTGAACCTGCCAACGATTACGAATACGTCTCCAACTTTGACCGTAATTCACCTTCGGTCACCCCTGAAGCCGCGATCGGCCGGGTCTCCCTGTTTGAAGACAGCGAAGGGTTGATCTACCTCGCCAAGGTAGATGAGTATGAACACATGGAATATGCCGGCTGGATGAAGGAGGCTGTATATCTGGGAGGGGGCAAAACCCAGGCTGAACAGGATGCGATTTCCATTGCTATGGGGGATGTTTTTAAACCTTACCTGGAAAATGCTCCCATGGGTGGAAAAGTCTTTACTTTCCAGGCCTCCAACTCAGGGAATATTTCCAATACCAACAAGACATCAGAGGAGGTCATCAACCAGGGCGTAGGCCTGATTCACTTCTTTGGGCATTCTGGCACCAATATCTTCGATGTCGATATCCTTGAAGCCAAACTCTATCAGAACTTCAATCGGTATCCCTTTATGATTGCCTTTGGCTGTTATGGCGGTGATTTCAACAACCTGATTCCCAGCTTTGGAGAGCGATTTATCCTGGAGCCAGACCGGGGTAGCATTGGCTACCTCGCCAATACCACAGCTGGGTTCCTGCAACAGTTACGCATTTTCGGCGAAGATATGTACCAGGTGATGTTTGGAGATTCAACTTATGGAGCTCCGATTGGTGTGGTCCTGCAAAAGACGATCGATCAGTTTGCCACCTCAGGGAATTTTACCAGCAATATCCTGACTGTCAACCATGCCAAGCAGATGAATCTACAAGGGGACCCTTCGGTCATCCTTCGTTTCCCTAAAAAGCCGGACCTCAGAATTGCAGATTCAGACCTCTTCTTTGAGCCTGAAAATATTTCCGCACTGGACAATGACTATACCCTCAACCTCATTGTACACAACGACGGGCAGACATTTGCCGACAGCTTCCAGCTCAGAATCGATCACCGGACCCCCGATGGCAATGTAATCACTTATCCGGAGCGGAAATTTGGCCCGGTTAATTACATCGATACCATTTCTTATTCTATCCCCAACACCATCGGTCCGGAATTGGCAGGCCTCAACGACTACCAGGTCTTTGTCGATGCGCTCGACACCCTCGACGAATACCTTGAGACGAATAACAGGCTTAATTATGAAGTGATCATTCAGGGAAATGTCCCTGCTATTGTTTCACCCTATGAATATGCGATCGTCGATAGCTCCCGGGTTTCTCTGGTCGCTTCGACCTTCATCATCACCCGGGAAAACAATCTGACCTACGAATTTGAACTCGATACTTCCCATACCTTTACCTCGGGGTTCCGGATTGGTTCGGGTCGCATTGAGGGAAGCTCTTCCAATGGGAAGTGGACCCCACCCTTGGATCTGCAACCTGGTCAGGTCTATTATTGGCGGGTACGGCTGGCAGATATCTATCCGGTGCAATGGAACGAAAGTTCATTCAAGTACATTCCCGGGAAAACCGGTTGGTCTCAGGGCGATGAACCTCAGTTCTTCCGCGACCCGACTTCGCAAATCACCATGGACCAGACCAACCGCATCTGGACCTTTGATCATTTTATTTACAACCTGCATACGTACATCCGCTCCTTTGGAGACTTCACCAACAACCCGGAGTTTTTCCTTGGACCTTTTAAATCCGATAATTTTCCCGGAAATGGTATTTGCTATACCGCGATCAGTCAAAAGACACTGGAACCATCCTTTCTGAATACATTTTATGGTGACTGGGCTTTTGTATCTGCTCCCAATCCAAGTGGTTTCATAGAAGACCCCCTGCAACCCCTTTTCGACCATATCATCAACACTCCGGATGGAGATTATTTCCTGATGGTAAGTGCTCAGAATCCCAGGTTTGGGAATTGGAAGCCCGAATGGTTTCAGGCCCTTGAAATGATTGGTGTGTCGGGTGCTCAGGTTGAAGGCCTGGTGAACGGGGACAAAATTATCATCCTGGGCCGTAAGGGTGGGTCACCGGGTACCGCCACCGTGATCAGAGAACCCAATCTTCCTATCGGGAGCCAGCCTCCCCGTCACGATCTGTTGATTGACCTCAGTGCCAGTTATGATTCTGCGACGATTTCGTCTACCAAAATTGGTCCTTCGGACAATTGGCAAGAATTCAATATGGATTGGTCAACCATAGATGCTTTCAATCAGGAGGAGATCGTCAGTGCGATTTATGGTGTCCGGCGGGATAAAACAGAATCCCTTTTGTTCAGCAATCTGGATATCGGGCCCGAAGTAATTGGCTCCATCAATTCGGATGAATTCCCATTCCTGCGGCTGGAAGGACGGGTCGAAGACCGTTCCTTCAGAACCGCACCACAACTGGACTTCTGGGAAGTGTATTTCGAACCTGCTCCGGACGTGTCTGTCGATCCCAGCTATGCCTTCTCTATTCCTGACACCATTGATGAAGGACAGATTATCAGCCTCAAAATGGGCGCCCGGAACGTGACCGAATTTGGCATGGACAGTCTGCTGGTCAGGTACTCTTTGTTAAGAGGTGACCGCAGCAATCAGGTGATTGGCGAGGAGCGCTATGCTCCCCTGGCAGCTGAAGAGGCCATGGAATTGGACTATAAATTTCATACGGCCGGACGTGACCTGGAGGGTCAGGTGACGCTGATCATTGAGTTGAATCCTGATCTCGATCAGGTGGAGCACAATGAATTCAACAATTTCTATTTCCACCGCATGTACGTCCATACGGACAAGGTCGGCCCTATCCTCGACGTCACCGTAGATGGGAAGCGGCTGATGAATGGGGACATCGTGGCCCCGAATCCAGAAATTGTCATTGAGTTGAATGATGACAACCAGTATTTGCCGGTGGCCATCAGCGACTCCACCTATAAGATATGGTTTGGTACCGAGCGAACCTTTCAGCTCAACGAGCAAATTTTCATCGAGGGGAATGCTAAGATTGAGTCCAATGTGGGCTTGCTTCCTGAGAACAAAGCCCGGTTGATTTTCCAGCCCGGTTTGTTGGGTGATGGTGAATATACCCTTGCAGTGCAGGGTTACGACTTCAAAGGCAATGCAAGTGCCACCGATGAATACATCATCCACTTCAATGTGGTCAATGAAAAGGCCGTTTCCAAGGTCCTCCCTTATCCGAATCCATTCTCTACCTCCACCCGCTTTGCCTATACATTGACCGGGGGTGAGTTACCTTATGTCTTTGAGATCAGAATCTATACCATCACCGGACGTCTGGTCAGGACCCTGGATTTGCTGGAAAGCGAGGATGTCTATATGGGCCGTAATCTGACCGAAACATTTTGGGATGGCACCGATGAATTCGGCGATCCCCTTGCCAACGGGGTCTATATCTACAAAGCACACATCAAATTCAGAGACCGTTACGGGGTAAGTGAACGTGATGAAGGCATCGATCAATATTTCAACAAGGCTGGCTTTGGCAAGGTTTACTTGATGAAATAAAAAACCACAGAGGCCGCCCTTGTGGGACAGCCTCCTGAAAAAGTGGTTACAAAAAAATCAATCTGCTAAGTATTCTTTTTGCGTCGACGGCCTCTGATGATGAGTCCTATACCGAACATCATTCCTGCTATCCCAATCAACATCCAGTTGTTGGTGACGGTAGTGGAAGCTTGTTGCTGGGCACGGTACAGAAATTCATCGGTGCTGGATTGCATGCCCGCGGAGTTAACCCCACCAGTGAAATTCTCATTGTCTGAAAGCGCAGATCCCTCTGATAAACCGGGACTGCCAGCACCTTCTATCCCCTCAGTTCCTTCAGCCACAGAATTCCCATCACCAGCATCACTGCCCCCGGTCGGGCTTCCTGTCCCATTCACTTTGGCATTGTTCCCGGTAGTGCCGATCAATGGCGTCGTTCCATCAGACTTGTTCGGATCGATCGGATCAACCTGATTGCCTGATTTCACTGGCTCATCCACATCACCCAGGTACCAGGAGTAACGCGACCAGCTCCAGCCCGTCAATGCAGCCAACTCATCCAATTCCCTCTTTTTCCGCATCCGGAGTTCTTTCAGGTACTGCTTTCCTGCGTCGCAGGACAAGTCACCCGTTGCAGGATGGCGGACAATATACCGCCCCTGGAAGTTCTCGGAATTGGGGGTATTGAGGAAGACCAAATCCTGGGGAAAAGTCTTCCGACCATAACGTACATGAAGGCGGGTTACGTGGAGGGGACCGGTATAACCACCCCATTGGTTGCCTTCCAGCCACCAGACGCCAGCTTCCCGCAATTCTGCAAAAGTCACGGGAGGGGTGTTGCAAGGATCACATTTGACAGGATTGGAACCGGATACATTCCAGGCATATTCGAGCATGACGCTGTTGCCACCTTCACGCTCCCAAGCCTTGTCATAGACAGACTTGTAGAATTCTCCAAAGAGGTTCTTCTCCTTGACAAAGAGGGGGATTTCGCGGTCCGTGGGGAGTTTGGTCGTCCGGTAGTTGGCGGTTTCAACCCGACCATTCCGGGTAAAAGCATAGACGATCATATCCTGGGTAGATTTGGCATTGGCCATACCGAGGCGAATCGGCAGCATGAAACGGTCTGAATTGAACTGGATCTGGATAGGGCGCAGGCTCGAGTACCCGGTCTTCTGCTGCTCTTCCAGATTGACCTTGACAACGAAAAACTTCAGTCCATCCTTGATATAAGGATCAAGTACTTCTTCCGCATCTGCTGGAATCTTATAGCCATTCGTAGTCAACCAGGTTTTGAGACCGCCTGATTCTTTGGCGGAAAGAATCAGAATATCGTATTCCCCTACGGTGTAAGTCGCCTCCACCGTCACCCCAAATCCATCTTCATCTTTCATGTCAGCCGCTGAATCCATGATCTCAGTAACCGCAGTTGAAGATTTCATACTCATATACTCTCTCTGAACATAGCAGGGATTCTGGTCATAATATTCGACCATTCGTGGGGCCGTATAAGCGTCGAACTTGTCAAAGATATGTTGTTGGGTCACCCGGATGTCGCTTTCCTGGAGCACTACCGGTACAGGAATAACCATTGCGAAATCAGCGACACTTCCCTGGAAGTCGTTGGACATCGTGATTACGGTATGGTTACCATCCCGGACCATTATGACCTGGGAGGATTCGTTGAAGAGCTTCGCATCTGCTTTGGCGACATAAAAGCCACAGAAAGCATTCAGATCCGAAAAGAGGGTTAACACTGCTGCAAATAGAATGATGTATCTCATGGTATATTCAGTTTTCTGATTGGTGTTTTATTTTGAAAAAGAGGAAGGATCTATTAGTCTTCGGTTATCCGTTCCCCAGACATACTTTTTGTGCTTGAGAATTTTGTCAAAAGCTATGGTGAGGGGAGATATGATAAAGAGGGCCCAGAGCGGGGCGGATGATTGCAGGTAAAAGACATGCGCAAGGGTGAAGGCGAGTAGACCGACCATCACTGCCCAGATGATACGCGCCCTGGGATGGTTGGGCGTCGTCATCGGATCGGTAATCATAAAGAAGGTAAATAACAGGACGGTTCCATTGGTGATATGATGGAGAAAATGGTCCACTGGCCACCCGAGGTAGAAGACGGTGCGGACAAATTCCAAACCACTGTACGACAATAGAAAAGCCAGACTGGTGTCGATGCGGCCGACTTTGAGCAATACGATCAAAGCTGCTGCCCCCATAAAGTAGAGCATGATGGCATTGCTGCCCCATTGCCCGGGGGATACCCAGGCATCTCCCGTAATCGAAATGGCGGCGATGATCCCAAAATTGACCGGGTTAAAGATGTGTTTGCCTTGAGAACGAATCAGGAATTTTGAGGCAATGGTGAGGCCAGCCGCCAGGGCAATCGTTTCGGGACCGTTGGCCTTGAGTAAGAGACAGAGGCCCAGGGTGGAGATCAGTGCACTTTTAAGAGAATGGAGGCCCTTCCCATAAATAGTGGCAAAGAGCGCCTGCCCAAAGAGACATACAAAGAAAGTCGTCCCGATCTTGATCATATCTGAATCCCATCCCAATTCGAAAATCCCATAGACCAGAAAGAGAGACAAATAAAGAATCTGAAAGTGCCGGGCGTCAGCTTTGAGGAAACGGAAGGGGGCGCTGAGGTAGTCCTTGAGGCCGGGGATGTAAATTGCTGTGGGCATGGATCAGAGAATTATTGCGTTCTTATACCTTTCAGGTGCAGGTGTTTCCCGGATTCCACAATTGGAATTCACTTTTTCCCTATTATTTTCATATTTTCCCCTAAAGCCCACTATGCAACCAGGTCCTGCTTCTCAAAATCATATTCGATTCCCCAATGAGTGGGAGGGCACCTGGCAAGACAGAGACGGGAAAATATTAGAGATTGCCTGTCTGGGGAAAATGCAAATGGTCACTTTTCGCAGGGGACTCCACCATCCACCCTTTCCCCTGCCCAACCAGCCTGGTTCAGCGACAGAAGATCTTCCCGCACGTTTCTTCCTCGGTATGGAAAATTGCTATTGCCTGGAGGTGACAGTTGGCGAGCCGGAAATAGGTCCGTTTATTCAATTGTTCTTCTATATGCCTGCCGATGATAGAATGCGGGTGGCGGAATTGACTGATCCACCTCACCTGCTTTCCATAAGCCCCAAGGTATTTACTTTCGATGGTGAGCAAGACACCTCCCTTTCCTGGGCGCATCCCCTGCTGTTTTTCAATAAGATTGATGGGGCGGTTTGAATACCCAGCAAAAACCAGCCTGATCAATAAGGTTGTTTGTTGGACAAAAACTGCTTGAAGTCCCCTTCCCATGAAATGTCTTTGCTGGTCAGAACGGACATCAGGTGGGACTGGATCAAGGTGGCATGGGCACGCAAATCGATGTCACCGTCGTCCTTGAATGGCTTGATGATTTCTTTATAAGGTCTTTTCTCCGGGTCAAAAAACTCTAACAAGTCATTGAGACGGTAAGCATGGTCGTTTTCCAGTAAGCGAATATACATTCCCCCATACACCATAGCTCCATAGCGGCTGTCGTACTGAAACTCCAGGTTGTAGTCATAGCTCTCGTACAAAAGCATGGTATCTGAAGCTTCCCCAAAGGAGAAATCCCCGGCAAGAAAGATGTCCTTAAAGATATCCTCGACCAGGCTCCTCGCCTTTTCGATCATCGGGTTTTCAGGCAATTCGAGTTCCTCCAACATCCCATGTGGCCCTCTGGAATACAAGACTTCACCCGTAGTAGCCGAGACCGTGACGAAAATGGAACGGGTTTCTACCCCCCAGTTCATCTCATAGCTCAGGACATACAAGTCGTCTACTTTTCCTGCATGTTTCCCCCAGCTGATCTCGGCCTGGCGCTGCAACCCCATCTTGGTTACAGGGTCCAAATCCTGAAAATCGCGGTTGCGCTCTTGCAGGTATTCTATCACGTTTTTCCTTGCCTCTACTTTACTGATCATGGGATATGAATTAATGCACTATAAATATAGCACTCTTGCAGGAAGAATTCGACAGGATGTTGAGCTTCTCTTATGGATAATGGGCTTGTAGTGCTGCGATTTCTTCTTCTGAAATCCAGGGTTCCTGGGAGAGTAAATAGTTAAGGTTCCCGTCTTCAGTCCTGCTTAGGTTGATAGATCCTCCTCCTTCAAAGAAAATCATACTCATCTCTGGATAGAAACTATTACAACCCCGTTGAAAAAGGAGTTGAAGAGGCAAATAGGGATCTGGCAAATTAACCATCTCTTTTTGCTTAAGACTGTTCCATCGAATAACCGATTCAGCTAGCCTTTTGGGATATAGCAATGGATCGATGTCGTTAAGGTCACTCAACCGTTTTTCCAGCAATTCAGCATCATAGGATGCCTCTCCTCTTCCGACCAAAGTATCTGCGATATCAAAAAAAGGCCAACTAGTATTTTTTCCAAGGTATTCAGCCCACAATGCAGAGCGTCTTTTATACTCCTTTACCAACTTCACTTCCAGACTATCAAAACTGCCTGAATTCTTGAAAAGGCTCCTTACAAAACTGTCCATCAATTGATGCTTTTATTTCTTCTAACCATACTGTGAATAGAACCTCATCAGCATTGGGTGAACAACTCCGACATCAGAAATTATCTCACAAGATCGGCTTGTAGTGCTGTAATTTCCACTTCAGAAATCCAGGAATCCTGGGACAACATATTGGATAGGTCTCCATTGGGCCTTGCGGTTAAACTAATTGACCCACCACCTCTGAACATAATCATTCCACCATGGGGACCAAAGTCGTTGCATCCCCTTTGATACATGAGTTGAAGCGGCAGAAATGGATCTGGCAATATGACTTGATCCTTTTTTGAAAGGCTCTCCCATCGTATGATCAACTCAGCAAACTTCCTGGACATGAAATTCGTATCTACAGATTCGAGATCGTGCAATCGCTTTTCGAGTAGATCTTTATCATATACCGCCTCTCCTCGCTCAACCAATGCTGTTGCTATATCAACGAAAGGCCACTTAGAAGGATGTCCCAAAAATTCCGCCCACATTGCAGCTCGTCTTTTAAACTCCTTCATCAACCTTGCGTCATCCGCCTGGTAATCCTTCATCTCCTTAAAAAGACTCTCAACAAAAGGGTCCATTTTGCAAGTAGATCAATCGGTTGATATCAAACCGTAACCTCTTTTTGCAGATCAGCAATTTCCTCGTCGGAAATCCAAGGCCCGTGGTCAATAACCTTGGAAAGATCACCATTAGGAGCAGGGCCTAGATGAATTGTACCTCCACCAGCAAACTCAACCGTACTCCCTTGGGGTCCAAAAAAATTACAGCCACGCTGGTAAACAAGTTTAAGAGGAAGGAAGGGGTCTGGTAAATTTACTGGCTCTCTTTCGGAAAGACTTTCCCAGCTCACGATCAATTTGCCAAGTCTTTTGGGCCAAGCCTTCCGGGATACCTCCTCAAGATCGGTCAATCTTTTTTCAAGTAGTGCTTGGTCATACCGTGCTTCCCCACGATCCACTAATGCTTGGGCAATATCCAGATAAGGCCATTTGGAATTCAATCCAAGGAATTCTGCCCATAAGGCCGAACGCCTTTTATACTCCCGCATCAACAGAGCATCAGTTTCTCCATACAATGCGGAGTTACTGAATAAACTTTTCACCAAACTATCCATCAATTACTTGTCTTATAATTCTTAGTAACACCAATTATATATGCTGCTACCTCCTCTAAGTTAGAAAGATCTCTGGATAATTCAGGACCTTCGTATGAAACCCCATAGTACTTCTCCCATTGGAATTCGTTGATATTTTCGGTTGATCCTCCATTCTCAGCAGCAGAAGCCATTCTGTTAGAATAACTCGTATTATAAGACATATCGTGAGCACCCATGGGGTGTCCGGGAACTGGCTGTCCAGTCATTGTGCCAGCGGATTCCGGAGCGCGGAAAGGAAGTCCTTCCTGCATCAACCGGGATTCTATGTATTCGTGGGCCAAAAGGTCTACCAACTCATCCATTTCACCGGGCTCAAGCTTTCCATCCATTGCATTCTTCCAAAGGCGAGCGATGTCAGGATGCGGAGTAAAGCGACCCAATACTTGATGAACAACATCATTCTGATCGGAATAGACGACCATGTGTTTATCATCGAAGAGGTGAGTGCGGACCCGCTGTACAATATTCTCAGGTAAGCCTGTATTTGCAGCGATGGACGAAACATCACTTCCGTCTGTAACATTATTGGTCAAGTGGTCATAGAAGTCCGCCGTCTTCTTACCTTCGCCAGAAGAATAATATTCATCTGCATGGATATCATCCACATAATCATTCTTCCCATACCCCCCTGAAGGCCCATCAACAATCCGACCACTTTCATCAAGTTGGCCCGTCTTGGGGGTCTCCATCATATCCAGCTTGGGTGGATCGGTGGGCTTGGGAGTGCCTTGCTTAAAGGTAGCAGTGGCCTCGTCGTAGTAGTAGCCATACTTCGCAGCCAATCCATCCGGGCCGTTGATCATATCCAATTCACGGCCGTACATGCCGGTCGCTTTGGTATTCGGATCGGAAAGGAGGCGGACATTGTCACCGCGGGCGAAGGCTTCCTCAAGGAAAGGTTCGTTGTAACGCTGCCAGAACTCTTCGTTGCCTGCTTCCCAACCTTTGGCGTTGAGTTCATCAGGTCCAAGGTGTGCATTCTCAGGAAGGTTCTTCTGAATCTCCATGTGGCGGTTGATGATCGCCATATACTCATCGTTCGGCAGGTCAAGGGAATTCATGCCATTGGGTGCTGGCGTTCCACCAACGCCACGGGCAAATGATCCCTCTGGCAATCCGGCGACATAAGGATCCTCGCCACCGAGGAAGAACCTTGTGCCAGCATCCAGATCACCACCGTCATTGTATTTTCCGAGGAAGGTTGTCGTCTTATTGGGGTCCATGACCAGGTCTCCACCGTATCCGCTGTAGCGGAAGGTCAATTGACCATTCTGCAGAACCGCCGCCTCTTTGCCATCTGGGCGCAGGAACCGCACCACATCTCCATCGACCTCAGGGGTCATCCCTGCATTGGTCAGGTTGTCATAAGCCGATGAGCTTGGTCCATCCAGATTGGTTGGTTTGGGATTGGTGCCCATCGAGTCCAGGCCACCGACCGGTTCGGAAGTACCGGTATCCCGGTTGAACCGGAGATTGGCATCGCCGGGATCATTCAAGGTGCTGTTGGCAGGGCCTTGCTTGCCAACCTGGAAGAGGTCGTTGACGGGCTGCTCCTTCAGAATCGGTGAAGCACCGCTCAAATCCACATTCAATGGATTCTGACCATTCTTCCACCTGATGTCATTGATATAATCGACTGCATGCTTAAGCTCCGCTTCGGTGAAGAGGTGCTTGTTCTCCATGATCATGTCGAAGACACGGGTCTCCTTGACCATCCGGCCATCCGGCGAAAGCGACAGCTTCATATAGTCCTCGATGCCGATGTCCTGGGCATGCTTGAGGTGCATCATCTCATGGAACAACTCGTACTGGGTAGCGTTCTCACGGAGAATAATCACTTTATGATCTGGATAGGGCTGGAATCCGGCCTGAGCACCTTCGGGGAATTTGATCGATTCTCCGTTGGCGAAGGTGACATCTACATCGCCTTTTTCAGCAACGATCTTGACCTCGACTCCTTGTGCTTCCAGATTAGACTTGACCCTGGCAATATCCTTCTTTTTGAGGCGCTGACCACCGCGACGACCACGACCCGCGACGGGCTTCATGGTATCCGGTGTATTTCCATTGTTTGCCTCGTCCAACTTTCCGGCGTTGTTATTGTCAGGAGTCCGATTCGGAGTATCAACTTTCCCAGCGTCACCCGCATTGCTCACATTCGGTGTATCAACTTTGCCAGCTTCACCAGCATTGCTCACATTCGGAGCATC